>JBCBDU010000087.1:264-518 GCA_038529355.1 Pseudomonadota bacterium | reverse complement strand
CAAGTAGCTTGTAAAGTTGTTGCTTGAAAGCGTCAACCGTTAGGTTGGTTAAGGTTGTGATGCATGCTGGAAGGCAGTTCCATAATTCAGCTGCCGTTTCGGTAAATGAAGATCTTCTGGCAACAGCTGCTTTTCTGCCATACAGCTTTGGGATTTTTAGGTGGCATCTGACCCCGTGACGCTGGTACTTGCTATCTCTGAACTCCAGTGCCGGGGAATTTTCTGGGTGCATGGGATCGGTAATGATTTGCGGG
>JBCBDU010000087.1:0-254 GCA_038529355.1 Pseudomonadota bacterium | reverse complement strand
CAAGTAGCTTGTAAAGTTGTTGCTTGAAAGCGTCAACCGTTAGGTTGGTTAAGGTTGTGATGCATGCTGGAAGGCAGTTCCATAATTCAGCTGCCGTTTCGGTAAATGAAGATCTTCTGGCAACAGCTGCTTTTCTGCCATACAGCTTTGGGATTTTTAGGTGGCATCTGACCCCGTGACGCTGGTACTTGCTATCTCTGAACTCCAGTGCCGGGGAATTTTCTGGGTGCATGGGATCGGTAATGATTTGCGGG
>JBCBDU010000086.1:0-519 GCA_038529355.1 Pseudomonadota bacterium | reverse complement strand
CAACGTCCGTCGTTGAACGCTCCATCGACACAACCGCTTCGTTCGTATCCGCCTGAATCGTGCGCACAAGTACTTCAATTTGCTTCGTTGCGTTTGTTGAGCGCTCGGCGAGTCGCTGCACTTCATCGGCGACCACAGCGAAACCGCGGCCAGCCTCGCCGGCCATCGATGCCTGGATGGATGCGTTAAGCGCCAGGATATTGGTTTGCTCGGCGATATCATTGATCAGCTCGACGATGTTGCCGATTTCCTGCGAACTCTCGCCCAGCCGCTTGATCCGTTTGGAGGTTTCCTGAATCGTTTCGCGGATCGTATTCATCCCTTCGATCGTGCGCCGCACGGCGTCGCCACCCTTGTGTGCGACATCAACCGAGTGGCGCGCAACATCCGACGAGCGCTCGGCATTACCGGACACTTCCTCAATAGACGCCGCGATAGCAGCGATGGATTCGGTTGCCGCGGAAATCTCCTGCGCTTGTTTTTGAGCGGCGCGATTCATGTGAATCGCCGTGTTCTCGG
>JBCBDU010000085.1:0-587 GCA_038529355.1 Pseudomonadota bacterium | reverse complement strand
CGCTCACCCGATTTCTCCAGCAGCAACGATTTGACGCTGCCGTCGTCATTCAGCGTTGCGGTTTGCACGGTATCCACAATGTGTTCAACGCCCAGATTGTTCACGCAATGCCGCTTGAGCAAGTCGGCCAGCGCGCCGGCATCGACGTGATAGGCGTAATTGCAGGGGCCGGAAAATTCCGACTCGGCGAGTGTGCGCGGTGCCAGACCCGCCTCGCAGACATGCTGCTGATAATTTGACGCAGTCGCGAACTGCGCGATGTCATTGACGTACGGCGCCAGATCGAGTTTGCCGTAACCGAGCGGCACCGTGAACGGATGGTAGTAGGCATCGCCATTGCCGTGCACCCAATCGACGAACTTGCCGCCTTGCTTGAAGGCGGTGTAGCACTCGCGAAAAAAGTCGTGCTCCTTCAGGCCGATTTCCTTCACGGTGTTTTTCATTGTCGGCCAGGTGCCTTCGCCAACGCCGATCGTCGGCACATCGGAAGACTCCACCAAAGCGATCTGCGGACCGCTGCCGTCCTCGCCTTTGTGGTAGGCGGCAATGATCGACGCCGACAACCAGCCGGCCGTGCCACCGCCCAC
>JBCBDU010000084.1:0-710 GCA_038529355.1 Pseudomonadota bacterium | reverse complement strand
GCCGCTGGCGGCCGTCATCACTGTGGCGCAAACCGGGGTGATCACAGCCAAATCTGCGACACCGGTGTGGGTATTACTGGTTGGTGGTATCGGCATCGTCGTCGGTCTGGCGACTTATGGGGTACGCGTGATTGCAACCGTCGGCGAGAAAATTACGCAGCTGACGCCGAGCCGCGGATTTGCCGCCGAGCTGGCTGCCGCATCAACGATCGTCATTGCATCGGGAACCGGCATGCCGATCTCGACGACACACACGCTGGTTGGCGCCGTATTGGGCGTAGGTATGGCGCGAGGCATCGAGGCAATCGACTTGCGGGTTGTAGGGCGCGTGTTTGTTTCGTGGATTATCACGATCCCGGCCGGAGCGGTCCTGGCGATCATATTCTTTACGATATTCCGTCTGGTTCTACCGTAGCCTCACCGGCACGATCATCGAGAAGACCGCCAGACCTGCGCCTCGAATGGCGCTGCGTGTGCGGCTTAACGGAAGTCTCTGCGCCGATTCGTCACCCCATCCTGTCGCGCACTAATCCCGCAAGCGAAGCAATGGGTCGCGTAGTGTCGCCAGCGACCGGATGACATGACATCACAGCGGCTGCCAGCGAAAACCTTCGGCCCGTGAGTAGTAAACGCCGACAGCGCGACCGTAGAGCTCACGTTCGTCGATGAAGCCGAAGTAGCGGCTGTCGTGACTGTTGCCGCGATGATCA
>JBCBDU010000083.1:0-764 GCA_038529355.1 Pseudomonadota bacterium | reverse complement strand
GCGCCGGTATTGTGTTCGTCGGGCCACCGGTTGCTGCCATTGAAGCGATGGGCTCAAAGTCTCACGCGAAGACTTTGATGAGTGAGGCCGGCGTGCCGTTACTGCCCGGCTTCCACGGTGACAATGCGACCGCTGAGCAGCTGGCACACGCGGCGCAGAAGATTGGCTATCCGGTGCTGCTCAAGGCCAGCGCTGGCGGCGGCGGCAAAGGCATGCGCATTGTGCACGATGCAGCGCAGTTCGATCAGGAATTGGCAGCCGCGCAGCGCGAAGCCCAGTCGAGCTTCGGCGACGACAAGATGCTGGTGGAGAAATACCTGACCGAACCACGCCACATCGAGCTGCAGGTCTTCGCTGATACCCACGGCAACACCGTTCATCTGTTCGACCGCGATTGCTCGATTCAGCGCCGCCATCAGAAAATCGTCGAAGAAGCACCCGCACCGAACATCGATGGCGGCGTGCGACAAGCGATGGCCGATGCCGCGATCAAAGCCGCCGCAGCGATCGACTACGTCGGCGCTGGCACTATCGAATTCCTGCTCGACGGTGACGGCCAGTTCTACTTCATGGAAATGAACACACGCTTGCAAGTCGAGCACCCGGTCACCGAAATGATCACCGGCGTCGATCTGGTTGAGTGGCAGCTGCGCGTTGCGGCTGGCGAGCCACTGCCGCTGATGCAGGATGCGCTGCACGTAACTGGCCATGCAGTTGAAGCACGCATCTATGCCGAAGATACCGACAACGGGTTCTTGCCGCAG
>JBCBDU010000081.1:0-2529 GCA_038529355.1 Pseudomonadota bacterium | reverse complement strand
GAAAACAAACAGACACTTGCTACGACGTACGCCGCCCTACTCGCACGCATGTTCAACTGCAGGGAGATTGCTGCAGTGTCTATAGAATCAGTTGTTAGACGGCATGACATCATTTACGGTATACGATGTTCTTGACCGAATCCGTCCTAGACCAGCAATGTATATCGGAAACACCGATCTTGCCGTTCTCCATGTCTTCCTCGAGGGTTACCGGATGGCGATGGAGGACACCGGAGCATCGGATTCATCGGATCCCAACTTCTCGCTTTTTCATCAGTTTGTAAATGAGAAGTATGGGTTTGGAAGGAGTACTGCTGGATGGGCCAATGTAATCAAAGCTGTTTCACTAGGCCACTCGCGCGACGATGTTTCGTGGGACACTTACGATAGGGAAATGACAGCAGATCAGAAGGATGCGGCGATGCGACTCTTCTACAGCTTACTTGACGAGTACAAGGCGAATGCCGTCTAACAAAACGTTGCAGCAGACACGCAATGTCTGTCACGGCGCTTGCAGTAGCAAGCCCCGCGCCAGCCATGTACGTGCAGCTGAACATGAGTGTTATAGGGCAACCCCAAACTTACGTGCGAGCGCTTTTTGTCGATTCCAATGGGACGTTCAAGTATCCGCCGTTCTTGCAAAAGCGTTGCAGTAGAATAAATCCGTATGGACTGGGAACCCATTTCTGAAAGCGAGATTCACGATCTAATTGACATCGCCTGCGAGCGTATGAACGCAGAGCAGCGGCGGGTGTGGGAGAAGATAAAAATCGCTCCGGAGAAATGGATCCAAGACCCTTGGGGCCACGAAGGCAAGGGGTTTTGGATTGTTGCAATCATTGGGCGATACATTGTCTGGTACAACGACATTGAGGATGGTTTCAATCTTTCGACCTACGTCAGTTTTGGAAAAATCGATGAATACTGGTGCAATCAGGACCAACTTGAATGGACAGTTCAGAACATTATCAATGGACTTCGAGCTAGCTCGGAATGACTACTCTTGGCCGTATGCAGACGTTCAGCTAATTGACGATACTAGGCTTTAGAAACTTCCTCATGTTGCCCTATAACAAAACATTGCAGCAGACGCATGACCCTGCCGCGGCCTTCGCTATCGCGAAGCCGGCGTCAGCCTCAAGCGCAGCTGAACATGAGTGTTAGGCATCATGGCCAGCGCACCGTCAGCGTTTGAGAACATGGTCTTAGGCGCTCTGATAAAAGGAGACCCCGAGGAATCTCTGCTGACAGAACAGATTCGCCTCGCAAGCGTTGAATCTAGGGATTACACAGGCGTCGGCGTCTTTTCAAAGTTCTCCGTTCCGTCGACAGTGCCAACTTTGTCCTCGTCGCACCGGTATATAGAACAGACGCCGCGGACTCATCTCACACACCCGCAACTCGCGCATGGTGCCGGTGCGCTGCTGTGGTTTGAAGATGGTGTGGTCTCAACACTCGAGTGTTATACGTACGAGGAAGCTTGGCCAGAAGACGAGGATTCGTTTTCTGTCATCGCAGCTGAACTTGGGCGTTAGACATCATGCAGCGTGCTCTCCTACTGGTAGCTCTGTTCTGGATATATACGCCGGTTGCGGCACAAGACACTGTTGCTGTAGGTCGCGCGTTAGCAAACAGCGCTCTCAATGTCGAGATCGAATGCCCTGAGAACTACATATGCTTGGATAGCTGGTATGGTTGGAAAATCCGCGTTATCGAGACTTTGCAAGGCCCACCGATTAGTGGAAAAATCAAAGCTGCCGGAATGCAACACACCGACCTTAATCAATCATATTTCAAGTCGCTTCGACTGTTCGTGCTCCGGCCAATCGTTGATCCCGAAGAACATGCCCGTCTGCAGGCGGACTACCTGTTGATTGGCACATCGAGGGTACACGAGACATTTTGCTTACCAGGCAAACCGGAGCACTACGACGTTGAGCTGAAAGACACATTCGTTACAAACGAAGGTGATGGACATGAGTTTTGTTTCACAGGTGAAGCCGTCGAGAGCGAAAGCGAAGATGATGTCTAACAAAACATTGCAGCAGACACGAAATGCCTGTCACGGCGCTTGCAGAAGCAAGCCCCGCGCCAGTCATGTTCGCGCAGCTGAACATGAGTGTTATACGCCATGACCATCCGACCGTTCGATTTCGCAGAAGGCGCACCGTCGCTTGAGCGGGTTGTCGAACGTGCTGAAACACTCAGTGGGTTATGTTTTCGCGTTGAGAAAGATATCGACTCTATTCATGTAGAGTTTACTGAGATCGATGGATCCGTGAATATCAGTCGGGAGCACTTTATTGTCACAATGCACGGTCCTTGGACCTATGCGCCGGTTCTTCTAGACCTCTTCGATGTCGCTATTCGCGATCTTGGGGGCGTGCAAGAATCGGTTCCACCAAAGGATTTACCTTTACCCCTCACGAAAGAGTTTGTGTTCCAAGAAACAACCAAGAGTCGAGTCCGGGCTCGAAGAGCGGTCTATCTGTTCGCTCTCGGTTTAGCCGTTATGCTTGTCGCTTTGGT
>JBCBDU010000080.1:0-2666 GCA_038529355.1 Pseudomonadota bacterium | reverse complement strand
CGCGGGCTGGATGCACAAACAGATGGTGCCCAACGCATCGAGCGCTACGCTGCAGCGGGCCACCTGATTGCGAATCACTCGCATACGCATACCTGGGCGCACAAGCAGCCGGTTGACGACTACCTGGGTGATATCGATATCGCTGAGCAACGCCTGAAACGCTTCGACAACCGTCGACCCTGGTATCGGTTTCCTTATCTCGACGAAGGGCGCAGCGAAGAGAAGGTGATAACGCTGCAGAAGGCATTGCGCGAGCGCGGCCTTCAGAACGCATACGTCACCATTGATAACTACGACTGGTACGTCGACGCCCAGCTGCAACAAGCATTGCACGAGGGTCGTGCCGTTGACTACGAGGCGTTAGGCAAGTTCTACGTGCGTATGTTGCTGTACGCAGCCGAGTACTACGACAGTATCGCCGTGCAGATGTCAGGCGAATCACCGGTGCATGTTCTGCTGCTGCACGAGAACGACATCGCGGCTTTGTACGCGGACGATCTCGTTATCGCGTTGCGGGCGGCCGGCTGGACCATTGTTAGTCCCGATGTCGCCTACGACGCGCCGCTGCCGGAGCCCAAGTCGGTGCACACCGGACAAGGTCGCGTCGTTGCGTTGGCGGCTGATGCGGGTCGCGCCAGAACCACGATGTGGACGTGGGCGATTGACGAGGTGATGATTGATCTGCAGCTTGAGCGTAGTGGTGCTTTTGGTGCCGAGGCGGAGTAGGGCGTTCAATCAACAACGCGTTGTAATTGTCGCATCATCGGTGCTATCGACTCCGACGTAAGCGCTCCGTAAACGGCGTTCTTCCCACTTGGGTTTTCTTGGGCCAAGCTTTCTCGGTCATCCTCAATCGAGGAAGCCGATCGCCAAGTCAGAGTGTAATCCCCCCAAAAACCCGTAAAGGTTATAAGTAGAAAATTCCATTAAACAAAAGTTAAGAAGTTTTCAATGCGAACGAAAGCAGCGAAAAGAAATCCTTCAGGATCGAATTGTTTGATTCGCGCAGCACCATAAAGTAGCTGACGTCTGTTGCGGGCATCATAGCCATGATAAGGGGCTGGCTGCCGGATTGGCCAAACAGAAAAAAGCCGGACTCCCGAAGGAATCCGGCTTCGCATGTCGTGTACGTTCTTAGAAGTTGGTTTCTGCCGAAGTACCCGGTGTGCCGTTGGTGGCGCCACCGGTGCCGCCGCTACCCAATGTAATCGTGTTGTTGTCGAGCACCGGCACGATCCCGTCAGTGGATACAGCATCGAATATGCCGATCGACCAGCCACCATCACCGGCGGCGCTCTGGTTATCGGAGCGTGTTGTCCCACCGTTTCCGCCATCTCCGACTTGAATCAGATTGTTACTGATCGCCGGACCGGTATTTCGACCCAGATAGATGCCGAAAGATGGGCCGCCGCCGCCGCTACCACCGTAGCCGCCGAAACCACCATCTCCACCGGCGCCGCCCGCACCGCCGTCACCCGCACCCGCTGTGCCGCTGCCACCAGAGCCGCCAGCGCCGCCGACACCACCACGTCCACCGCGACCACCTTGACCACCGACACCGGCAATGCTGGTCGTGATGTCGTTGTCTTCAACGCGCGCCATCGTGATTTCGGCGAGATCGATGCCAATGGACGCGCCGCCACTGGTGCCACCAAAGCCACCTGATCCACCTTGGCCGCCGCCACCGCCACCGCCACCGCCGCCGCCATCGCCGCCGATGAAGGTCGCACGACCGCCGCCACCGCCACCACCGCCGGCACCGGCATAGCCAGAAGTCCCAAAGGCGCCGCGACTAGGAACAAAGCTGCCGGTACCGACGCCGAAGCCATTGCCGCCAATACCGACCAGGCCGTTTTGGAAAGCATCTTGCCCGGGCGAACCGGCTTCGCCGTCTTCGTCGCTGCTATTACCGCCGCCACCACCGAGTCCGCCGCTCGCGGTGGGGCTTATGCTGCGGCCTTCGCCAACGCCACCGCTAGCGCCGTTGTCATTGGAGCCTGTTCCACCACGACCACCATTACCACCGGAATAGAATGAACTACCAGCGCCGCCATCGCCGCCGTTCTCGTTATTGTCCTGTCCGCCATTGCCGCCATTGCCGCCGTTTGCTCCAGCGCCATCGGTGCGGTCACTACGGTCGATTCCGGGACTGGCGGAGCCGGCGATCATCAGATTACCGATGATATCGACCGTCTCAATGTCTGATGCCCGAACCGCGATGCTGCTGGCAGACGAATTGCGAAATGTGCCTGTCGTCGTATTGGCCGCGGTCAGTGTATTGGAAAGCACCCGGAATGATGCTTGCGAGGATGATGCGTCAATAAGGATCGCATCTTCGCCGGAGGTATCGGTGTCAATTCCACCGCCGGTAATATCGAGCCCGGATACGGTTACTGGTTCATCGAAGTTGTCAAAATCCAGGGCGCGAATACCCGAGATAATCCTTGTGCGGTTGTTCTCAACGTCACGCAACCAGTTGTCGTCATAGCCGCCATAGAGACTGTTGGACGCCAATTCCAGTTCATCGAACGGCGTGTTGCCGGAGATGTCGTAACTATCGTTGTTTGGCAGACTCTTGATGTAGTAATCGGCGGTGTCGCTGCCTGACTCGGCAGCGTCGCGCAGTGATGTAAACGGTGCATCTATCGAGCCGTCCGAGTTGCCGC
>JBCBDU010000079.1:0-2899 GCA_038529355.1 Pseudomonadota bacterium | reverse complement strand
TGGTCGGGCGCGAGCTGTGTCCCGAGCTCGGCATTGCGGTACCTGTTGGCAAGGACTCTTTGTCAATGCATACATCGCAAGGCATGCCCCGCGGCGATCGCAACAGGCATGCCGCCGAGCATGCCGGACAGCGTTGTTTCCGGCGTATTGAAATCACCATGCGCGTCGATGAACACCAAGCCGACGCGTTGCGCGTTACCGGCGCTGTCGTACTTCAACCCGGCAAGCATGCCGAGCAAGTCATTGCAGTTGGCTTGCAAACCAATTATCACCGCCGCGTTCTCGCGACCTTCGCGCACCGTAGCCGCGAAATTCGCATTCGCCATCGCCATGCGGTGCCACTCGCCGTAGTCACGTTCTTGCTGCTCGTTCAAACGCGTATCCTGTATCGGCCGGATCAACAGGCCGCCCCACTCGTCAATCAACCGCTCGAGCCCTGCGGCGTGAATGTAATCAGGATTGGTGGAGAGCTCCGGTACGTTGCGCGAGCCACTGTAAGGATTCTTGATGACGTCTACTGTAACGGCAGCGTTGGCGGCGAAGGGCAGAAGGCTGCTGCAAATTGCGACGGCAAGTCTGTGACTGAGTTTCATTGTGTAGCACCTATGAATTCGATGATACTGGTCGCATTGCACCGTAAAAATACGGATAGTTCGCGACAGCTTCCGTCCGATTGATGTAGCCTCGTAGCAGAACGTTGGCTAGTGACATACGAAGTCTCACCGAGACTCGATCATCTTGTGCAGACTGCGGGAGACCGATGATGAATCAAATGACGATCAAAGGCGGCGCATACGTGCTTACTCTTTTGGCACTGTCTGCATGCGCAACCGGTGGCGCGTCGACAGCACCGACCGGCACCGTCCACAATTGCCGCCCGCCCGATACGTTAACCTGTGACCGCTTCGCGAATGAGGTGCACAACTGCCAGTGCCAGAAAGGGGATCGGCTTGGGGAGATTCTGGATCCTTATCAATAGTCGGTTTTGGTTGCGCACTTCACAAATTCGCTCTGGACTCGACGGGGTAGTTCACGAAACCACCGACACGCGGATTTTCAGTCGCGTCCACTCTGAGTCGCGATTGCTTGAGTTCCGAAGCCATGATTCGCAAAACCGACTACACCAAAGCGCCCTACACAATTCTCGCCAACGCTTGTGCGCGGCAAATCAAGTCGCCGACCCATCACTGGAGACAGCATCAAGCCCAGGCAACCCATCAAGACTCTGAGCATTGTTCTCAGCCCGATAGGCCTGCAGTTCGGCCTCTGTCTTGTTAGCGATCCAGTTCTGCAAAGAGTCGCGGTCTGACTTGAATTCGAACATCGGCACACCGTACCCGCAAGCGTCACGAATGCATTCGATATCAACGACGATGAAATTACGTATCGCCGGTGTCGATGGGAACATCTCGCGTAATGACTCGAAGCCGTCATCATGCGGTTCCACCGATCGGCCTTGGCCGTAGAACCGAAAGATCTTCGGCGGCCCTTCGAACGCACACAGCATGATCACGATGCGACTGTTTTCCTTCAGGTGGGCGACGGTTTCGATACCGCTGCCGCCGTAATCGGCGTAAGCGATTTGCCGTGGTCCCAAGACACGCAGGCCATCTAGCCCCTTCGGTGAGCAGTTGATGCGGCCGTCATCGGCAAGCGGCGCGGTGGACACAAAGAACATGCGTTGGCGCTCAATCCAACCGTGCATGCCCGCGTCGATTTCCTGATACTCCTTGCCCATATCGCTCCCACTCGCAGCCTATCGAAACTTCGGCTGCTTCCCCATCATCTGTGCACCGACCACGATCATGCGGATCATGACGATCGTGTGCTCCACAACCTCGGCTCGCTCGCTTTGCGGTAAGTCCGCAGCACTCGCACCCATCGTGAACACCAAACGCGTAATCGCCTTCGCGACCAGCTCGGGTTTGTAGATCTTGACCTTTTCGGTCTCTTGTCGGCGCTCGAACTCATCCCGTAGCTCATCCTCAAAATAGGTGAGCTCGCGATCTACGGCGCGGCGGAACGGTTCGGGGCCCGTCGAGAGCTCCCGCAGCAAGACGTGCAGGTACCGATCCTCACCGTCCAACTGTTTCATGAACGTTTCAACCGAGCTGCGGATGAGGCCGCGTTTCATGTCGACGAACATGCGGGATTCGCGTATCACGCCACGCAGACTGCGGCCCGCCTGGTCGATGACGGCCACGGTCAGTTCGTCGACATCCCGAAAATGACGATAGAAACTGTTCGGGGCAATACCAGCGGCGCGGGCGATCTCACGCAGGGTCAGCGTCGACACGCTGCGGTTCGAGTCCAGCAGACCCACTGCTGCATCCATGACGTCCTGAGCCGTTATGCTGTTCTTTTTCTTAGTAATATTCTTTGTTTCGGCCGCCATATCAGCGCCTCATATCACGGGGATGCCAGTATATATCAGAAACTGATACATACGTATATACAAGTGTATTGACATACGAATATACACTTGTATACTGCCGATCTCGGAATCTTACGGACACAGCCATGCAAAGCGCATCGCAGGCAGAACAAAGCCGCCTGAAACGGCTGTTTGGGGCGTTTGTTGCCCCACCCACCTACGACTTCTGGTCGCGCCAGCTCGGCTCGACCCATGCCTGGAGCCGCTGTCATGCGCGCGTTGTCGACCGCTTTGACGCGTCCGCCAACACATTCACGCTGCGCCTGGCGCCGAACGGCAACTTCCGCGGGTTCGCGCCTGGTCAACACGTCAACCTGACTGCCGCCATCAATGGCCGCCGGGTGACGCGCAGCTACAGCTTCTCCAACGTACCCAACTACGATGGCTGGGTTGAACTCACCGTTCGCCATGACCCATCCGGCCTGATGAGCCATTGGCTATTCGAACACGCGCACAAAGGCACCG
>JBCBDU010000078.1:0-3335 GCA_038529355.1 Pseudomonadota bacterium | reverse complement strand
CCGGCGCGACGGAATCAGACAATCTGGCTATCTTCGGCGCGGCGCGCTATCTGGCCGATCAGGGGCGCCATGTCATTACGTCCCGTGTTGAACACAAGGCCGTGCTCGATGCGTTCTCGCAGCTCGAGGCGAATGGCTTTGAGGTCACGTGGCTTGCGCCCGACGCTTGCGGGCGTATCAGTGCGCAGGCCGTTAGCGATGCGCTGCGTGACGACACAACGCTGGTATCGGTGATGTGGGTCAATAATGAACTGGGTGTCATCAATGACATTGCAGGGATTGCTGATGTGCTGGCTGGGCATCGTGCGCTGTTGCATGTTGATGCGGCGCAGGCGTTTGGCAAACTGCCGATTGACCTTACCCGCGTGCCGGTCGATTTGCTGTCGCTGACCGCGCACAAGGCGTACGGGCCGAAAGGCATCGGTGCGCTCTACGTTGCGCCGCGCGATGGCGTCAATCTGCGGCCGATGTTGTTTGGCGGCGGGCAGCAAAACGGTGTACGGCCGGGCACGCTTGCGACGCACCAGATCGCCGGGTTCGGCGCAGCGGCACACTTGGTCAGCGAGCGCCTGCACGCTGATGCGGCGCATTTGCGATCGCTGGGCTTGCAGTTGCAACAACAGTTGTTGGCCGTGCCTGGCGTGCGTTTGAATGGTGCCCAAGCCGAACGGCTGCCTGGGATCGTGAACGTATCGGTCGATGGCGTGCACGGCGCTGCGTTGTTTGCTGGTATGCAGCCGGTTGCGCTGGCCACGGGCTCAGCATGCAACTCAACGCACAGCGAGCCGTCATTCGTGCTCAAGGCGCTAGGGCACTCTGATGCGTTGGCCGAGAGCTCGTTGCGCTTCTCAGCCGGGCGCTTCACGACGGCCGCAGATATTGACGTTGCCACGAGCCGATTCGAGCAAGTTGTGACGGCGTTGCGGCGCATTGCCGGGCCGCTGACCGAGGTTGTTGGATGAGCGTCGCGACCCAGCTGCTCGACGATTTGCGGTGCGTTGCGACGCCGCAGATGCGCTTTATCGCGACTGCGACCGCGAAAAACGCTGATTCTGCGGTACAATTGGGGGCAGAGGCGGTCGCTGGAGGCGTGCTGCAAGGCTTGAAATTCAATGCTGTCGGCAGCACATCCGTATTGGCGGGCTGCGAATGGTGGTGTCGCACCGTCAATGACGGAGGTGACCCTGGCGCGGCGCAGTGTCTTGCGGCATTGCAACTGCCGCGTGCCGCGATGGCGGAATTGTTGTTGATAGAGGATGCCTGGCTGTCGTTGCAACGGCAGGACATCGCATCCACAGAACGTTAGAGGCTCCGGGGAGCATCGAGCATGAGTATTTCTTTAACCGCACGTGCAGAGCAGCGCGTGCGCAGTTATTTGGACAAGCACGCGGCCGGTATTGGCCTGCGCCTGGGCGTGCGCAAAACCGGTTGTAATGGTTTTTCCTACGTGATCGATTATGCCGAATCGGTGGCCAACGATGATCAGGTGTTCGAGCAAAACGGGTTGAAAGTGATCGTCGATCCGGACAGCTTGCCGTTGATTGACGGCACCGAAGTCGATTTCGTCAAGGACGGGCTGAACGAGGTGTTTCGGTTCAGCAACCCGAATGTGGCCGGCGAATGCGGTTGTGGCGAGAGCTTCAATATCGGTTAGCGTTGCGCGCATTGTGCCGTTAATCGCGTCGCCGTAGAATCGCCGGGCTGCGCACAGAGCAATTCACGTTCGCAGTTTCGTATTTACGTTGCCCGCCCTTTGGCGGGCGTCTTTACATTTGCACTTTGATCTTAAGGAACCCACACCATGGCACTAGAAACCACGTTGTCGATCATCAAGCCGGATGGCGTTGAGAAAAACCTGATTGGCGAAATCTACGCGCGCTTTGAAAAAACCGGATTGCACATCGTCGCCGCGCGCATGATGCACTTGACCCGTGAGCAGGCCGAGGGCTTTTACGCGGTACACAAAGAGCGTCCGTTTTTTAATGATCTGGTGAGCTACATGATGTCCGGCCCGGTGATGGTGCAGGCGTTGCACGGTGAGAATGCGGTCGCGGTCAATCGCGATCTGATGGGCGCGACAAACCCGGCGGATGCCGAAGCCGGCACGATTCGCGCAGAGTTTGCTGCTAGCATCGAAGAGAACGTGGTGCATGGCTCTGACGGCACCGACACCGCAGCTGAAGAGATCAAGTTCTTCTTCCCCGAGGGCATTGTTGCGCGCACGCGCGGCTAAGCTTACGCAGATGGCTACGACGCCGGACAACCTGCTGGGCGCCAGCCGGGAGCACCTCGAAACGTGGTTTGCCGAGCGCGGCCACAAGCCGTTTCGAGCCCGGCAGGTGCTGCAGTGGGTGCATCAGCGGCAACAGCGCGACCCGGCGGATATGACGGATTTGTCGCTCGCATTGCGCGAGCAGCTGGGCCACGAGGCGCAATTTGCGTTGCCACGAGTCATCAACCGCCACGATTCAGTGGACGGCACGGTGAAGTGGTTGTTGTCGGCCACCAGTGGTCAGGCGATCGAGACGGTGTTCATTCCCGAGGGGGAACGCGGCACGTTATGTATTTCGTCGCAAGTCGGCTGCGCGCTGGATTGCGCGTTCTGTGCGACAGCAAAGCAGGGCTTTAACAGCAATCTGACGTCCGCCGAGATCATTGCTCAGGTGTGGCTGGCCATTCATGAGCTGCCACGGCGCAGCAATGGCGAGCCTGCCGTCACTAACGTCGTGCTGATGGGCATGGGTGAGCCGCTGGCAAACTACCGTGAAGTGGTGCCGGCGCTGAAACTGATGCTGGATGATCTTGCTTACGGATTGTCACATCGGCGCGTCACGCTCAGCACGTCCGGACTCGTGCCGCAGATCGACAAGCTTGCGCAAGATTGCAACGTGTCGCTGGCGGTGTCGCTGCACGCACCAAACAACCGCTTGCGTGACACGTTAGTGCCGATCAATCGTGTGCATCCGATCAAAGAGCTGCTCGATGCGTGCTGGCGCTATGCCGACGCCTACCGCAATCGCCACATCACGTTTGAATACGTCATGCTCGATGGGGTCAATGACCAGATCAAGCACGCCAATGAGCTGGCGCAGTTGCTGCGTGGTCATCCGGCCAAGGTCAATTTGATCCCGTTTAATCCGTTTCCGGGCGTCGCCTTTGAGCGCAGCAGTGACGTCACCATCGATCGCTTCCGCGATCGCTTGCGTCAGCGCGGTTTGGTCACGACGGTACGCAAGACGCGTGGTGATGACATTGATGCTGCCTGTGGGCAGCTTGCCGGTCGCGTCACCGATCGCGTAACCCGACGGTTGGGCAGCCGCACCTAGTTGTACCAG
>JBCBDU010000077.1:0-3686 GCA_038529355.1 Pseudomonadota bacterium | reverse complement strand
AACTGCTTAACGTATGAATTAGTGAAAACCACGTAACCTCCCTGTTTAGTACAGCCGGAACGGAGAATAATCCTTCCCGTCGAATTGCAGATCGCTGCAAGTGACACATTCTGCCGTGCTACGCAAAAACATATCAGCATTTTGCTGACAGCACTAGCGCTTTGAAATACCTAATAAATCGCCGAATGCAGCATTTTTGCTGCGGGGATAAAACAGCGTGCGCGGCTAAAATACGCGCAGAGATTACAGTAACAGTGAATCCCATGGATGATGTTCGCCCTTCGATTGACGCCCAGTCACATCGGTTTCTCGATCAGTTGCGGCGCACCATTCGTCAGCGTGGTTTGAGCTACTCAACAGAAAAGACCTACGTGTATTGGGCTGCGCGGTTCATCCGGCACTCTGGTATGCGGCACCCTGCCCACATGGGGCCGGATGAGGTTACGGCCTTTCTGAATCATCTCGCATCCAGCGAGCATTGCTCGTCCAACACGCAGCGGATCGCGCTCAATGCACTGGTGTTTTTGTACGAACGCCATCTGGATGCCGAGTTAGGTCCACTGCCGTTTCGATATGCACAGAAGCGGCGCCGTATGCCGACGGTGCTCACTCATGAGGATGCCATCACGGTGATTAGCAATCTCACAGCTCCGCACCAGCTGATCGCAAGTTTGATGTATGGGTCGGGGCTGCGACTGTCCGAAGCGTTGAACCTGCGAATCAAAGATTTGGACTTTGCCCAGCAGCAACTCACGGTTCGGGATGGCAAAGGTGGCAACGAGAGAATGACCCTGTTGCCCGGCAAGCTCTACGAAACGTTGCAAGCGCAGATTGACAGCGCCGCCGCACTGCATACGTACGACCTCGACTGCGGCAAAGGCAGTGTGTTCATGCCGGATGCGCTAGCGCGCAAGTACCCACGCGCGGCCACCCAACTGCAATGGCAGTTCCTGTTTCCTTCAGACCGACTGTCGCGCGACCCGCGCGATGGCACGCTGCGACGGCACCACAAACACATCTCATCAGTGCAGCGTGCGGTAACCAAAGCGATTCGTCGGTCCGGTATTTCCCGTCGTGCCAGTTCGCACACATTTCGGCATTCCTTCGCCACCCGTTTAATTGAGACCGGCTACGACATCAAACTGGTGCAGTCGCTACTGGGGCACCGCGACATTCGGACAACAGAAATCTACCTGCATGTCGTGCGTAACCGAGGTGGAGCGATTGTTAGCCCTATGGACGACTAACGCGTGCAGTCAGCCGAGATGCCCGACCTTCACATAAATCAGCGCACCGTCTTCTTTCGTGAACGGTGTGTGCTTGCTCAAATGCGGGCTGCGTAGCCAGCTGCCTTGCGGATAGGCGCCGTGCTCATCGTGGAACGTGCCTTCCAACACCAATATCTCTTCCCCGCCCCAGTGTTGGTGCGGTTGGAATTGCGTATTGGGCGCCCACTTCACGAGCGCCACATGCTCGCCCTCGAAGTCATGCAGCGGCATGACCTGGAGCCCTGGCGCAACGCCGGGACGCCAAGCGGTGTTGTGTGTATCGATCGAAAACTGCTGCTGATCCGCAGCAGCAAACTGATGTAGCTTCACGAAGATCACGCAGCCGGCGTCGCCGACCTGCGGCGTGTGCGCGGTACCGATTGGGTTGCGCACATACGTGTCCGCCGGATAACGGTTGTGCTCATCGCCGAACTCGCCTTCCAACACGAGGAACTCTTCACCGCCATCGTGCGTGTGCGGCGAAAACGTGCTGCCCGGTGCATAGCGCACCAACGACGTCGCGCGCGCCACTTCATCGCCGACGCGATCGAGCATCATGCGCTCCACGCCGGGCATCGGCGAGTCTACCCAGTGATAGTCATCGGGCAAGACCACCGCTCGCTGATCAAAGTCGTCGCGTAAACGCATTCTCGGAACCTCGCTACGATACAGGGATCGCATTTAGAGCTCACGGCCCAACCGAACGGATATCTGTCGCCACAATATTCATCGCAACGCTCGCCGCAAATCAGGGATCACGGCTGGGTTGTGTAGCGCAAACAAGCGGATGTTTGCCGCAACACTCGTCGCGATCGCAACAACGACCTGCATCAGTCAACAATTTGCTAGTGCGCCACGAATCGTGTCGTGTCGCCTGACGCTAATGCACACCGTCGCGTTGCGGCGCGACCTCAAGCTTCACCTGTTTGATCAGCGTTTTGCCCGACGACAAATTGTGTCGCTGCACGAGCACGTTCAACTGGTTCAGCGACACGAGCAGCGCGTGCGCCACCATCAGGTAACCCTTCTCGTTCATCTCTTTGAGCTCATCGCCAGACAGCGCTTTCATTTTGTCCTCATCCAGCGTGTGCAGACCGGTGATCGTCTGCACGCTCTCATCGGCGTACATCACTTTGATATCGACTGGCTTGAACAGCTCCAGCGCGTCGAGTTTTTTCAAAAATTCGCTCGTTTGGATATCACGGCCAATGTCGTCGCGCAGCACAGACGTGACGCGATCGAGAAAATGCGAGTTCTTGCCCTCGGCGTCAAACAGCACCTCGCCCTCTTCGTCGCCCGTCGTAAAATCATCGCTGCTGTCGCTGATACCCACCGCATAGCCCTGCTCGGTTTCCGGCGCGTTCATCAGAAAGATCGGATAGGTCTGCAACATGGTCGGCACCCAGGTCGCCTCCCAGCCTTTGTCGCCGACATACAGATTGTTACCCTGCTCGAAGCTGGTCACAGCCGACAACAGATACTGCCCGCTCGCGGCGTTGCGATTGACGAATACTGGCATGTTAGCGACAGCGAAGCCGACTTCAGCGGCGCGCACGTTCAACACATGCTGGTGGGCCGCGAAGCGCGTGGCGCAGTCTTTCTTTACCTTCCAGTCGCGGTGCGTTTCGGTATTGAGCGGAATCAGTTTTGACATGTCGTCCTCAGGCCGCAGCGGTGTTGGCGAGCCAACGCTCGATGTACTCGCGATGCGGAGGTAGTGAATGCAGCATCTGCTGCGTCAGTTGGTTGTTGCGCTCAATAATACGCTGCGCCTGCACGCTTTGCCGGTGCAAATGGGCGTGGCGGTCGAATTCGGGTCGAAACTCCATGCCGTAGACCACATACTGATAGCTGGCTGCGGGGAACAGCTCAATGGCGCTCTCGAAATCACTGGCCACCGGTCCGCGCGTGCCCCAGACCGCGAGATCCTCCTGCAAACTTTCAGGCACCGTCGCCGCATCGGCGTGCGCCTGCCAGTAAGGCTCGGGTCGCTGCGTCAGCGTGTAGTGCAATTTCAGAAAATCGATGATGCGGCGCCAGCGGTAGTCCATCTGCTGATTGAAACGTTTCGCTGTGATCTGCATCGTGCTGCGCGTCGGCGGCAAATGCTCGGCAATGTAGCGCGCCGAGATCTCGACCAGCATGATCGCCGTTGCCTCAAGCGGCTCGACAAACCCTGCCGACATGCCGACACCGACGACGTTGTGTTTCCAGAATGTCTCGCGATGACCCGACTGGAAACCAATCTTGCGAACATCCAGATCCTTGCCTTTGGGACCCAGATAATTGCGCAGGTTCGCCTCGGCCTCGTCGTCGCTCAGATACTCGCTGGAATACACGTGCCCAACACCTCGGCGGTGCGTCAACCCGATGTCCCAGATCCAGCCGGCGTTCTGCGCCGTCGCCACGGTGTGGCAG
>JBCBDU010000076.1:0-3811 GCA_038529355.1 Pseudomonadota bacterium | reverse complement strand
GTCAGTTCTCCGCTCCAGTTGCCCAGGCAGCGCATCGGCCGTGTTTTGAACCTGTGCCGCCAGGGTTGATCTTCGGAGTACATCCAGTTCCCAACGTCTGAGTTTACGCCGCGGCCGCCCGGTTGACCATCGGCGCCGTAACTCCACACGTAGACAGTTCTTTCGACGGCGACTCCGGCAGGTCGATTAACGGAAAAATGATATTCGCCGCCCCACAGGTCTCGGGGTGGGCGATCCAGATACTTACCGAATCCCTCGTATTCCTCAGCGAGCGCCGCTACCGTTGTCGGCCAAACGCCGTGGTCTTGTTTAAAAATTTTCAGCGTATGCGCGATAACCCTTGCGTCGGCACATGTGGGGCTCGCATAGTCTGTGATGAATCTGCCAGAGCCGCGAGTCACTACCAGATACCACGCGCCGGCGAGTGCAAGGGCAGCCAATACAAACCGAAACGCCAAGTTCATAGGTTTCTCACCAGTGAGTCAGGATATGCCCACCGTAGCCCGTCGGGCAGCTCCTGAGGTCCAAACAAAAAGTGCAACACCCGCCGCGAGCCTGCCTGAACCTTCGATGACGCATGCAGGATCAGAGGTCGCATCGCCAGCGCACCACCGGCCGGAACCTCACACGCGGTGCGTCCGGTTTCAACGACGCTGATATGCGAGCGCGGCACAACGTAAAGAGGACCATTCACAAGTGTGTTGGCCTCAAGATGTATGCGAATAGCTATGAGCTGCTGGAGAAGCTCAGTCGGTGGTCGGGCGAACTGCACGCCTTCCTTTATCGACCACCCGTTCCAGCCGGCAACGTCACTACGTTCGGCGACGGGCACAAAGTGGTCCCGGTGCAGTGCCACTTGCCAGTTGTCATGGGTGGTTTTCGGAAAGTAGCTGGCCTGAATAGGAACGTATTGCGACGGCAGGATTTGAGCAATTTGGTGATCGCGCCTGATGCGCTTCGCAAGCACCAAACACCAGGGTAGGGCGAGCAGTTTTCTGGTTCTGTTGTGGTCACAGGGCAGCGCCTGCAAGTGACTCGCGATGTTGACGACTTCAGCCAGTGACAGTACCTGTGGAATGATCAGGTAACCGTCGGTTTCGAAAGCAGATGGCGAGAAGGTCATACGGTTCGTGCCTGATCGAGCATTGATGTTCTAGCGCAGCGCGGCGCTGTGGATTACAGCATCCATGGATTCGAGCGCCAAATGATCACCAACGTTAGCAAGTGAAAGGTAGCAATCATCAGATTGGCCTTCACCACCGGATTGTCTATTGTGCCAACAGTGATTGGCGTCAGGAGTTTGTAGCTGACTTGTGCTGCCAACAGGCATGCGACCAAACACGGGTCGCTGACGAACAGCAGTACAGCCGAGAAGAGTGCGATGACGACATAGACCGCGAGCAATATGCCGCGCGCTGGGGTGACGCCGCCGTATGCGATCGTAGCCCACGGTGAGTTGCGGACGATGCCGACGCACACGGGAAGCAGTACAACGAGGTTCAGAATCAGCGATGCGGTGATCATAGTTGTCATGTTGATACAGATACCGCGGAATCTGATCCTTTGTCGAACGAGGGCGTGCTAAGTCGCATTCAAGAAGGCTCCACCATTCGCGCCGGCGGTCACAAAGCAGATCGTGAACAACGCAACGCTGCCTAATTCGCCGCCGTTGCCACCCATCGACATAGCGGAGAAGAACACAAGGTATGCGATAAATGCGACCACGGTGACCGCTATAAGCATGTTGACGATTCGTTCCATATTGGGCGTCAGACAGCGAAAGTGCTACTTGGTTTCTTTCGTAGCATCGCGAAGACGATTCCTAAGCCTGTGGCCAAGCGCCATGGGATCGTCATCGTCGATCGTCAACGGCACTAGAAGGCTAAGAATCATCGAGATAACGGAAGCTGCGACCGTCGGCCAGATGCTTTGAGCATCCAGCGACGAAAAGAGCGACCAAAGAAAAGTTGCGCTTGCGAACGTGTACCACAGTAACCGTGCGCCTTTCGCGGATTGGACTGCTGCACCACATTGTTTGCACCTGATGGGCAATCCAAGCGCACAGGCTGCTTTGGCCAGGCCAGATATTGCCTTGCGTTCGCATGACGGGCACATGAAGCCGGGCATTGCCATTGCAATCTACCGCCAATGATCCACGGAGATTGAGGCACCAGCAGGTTCTGCGTTTGCCGATCCTACTGGTGCCGCAATCGTATTCTGGAAAAACTGGTTGTCGGTCGCTCAGGCGCTACCTAAAAGTAGTCGTCTCGCGCCGAGCCCTGAAGACCACGCAGCTTGATACAACAGTTCCTGAAATCTGCGGTTCGAGCCGCACGGGCATGGGTCATTTCGACCGAGTTTTTCGACAAGGTGCTTATCAACGCCTACCACGCGATAGCCCTTCTTCACTTTGGTTTCAGATGGGAAACCACGACGACGCTTACTGATCCGCTCGAAAGCCGGCCTGATCTTTTTTGTAGTGCTGACTCATGATGCACCTCCATGTTGAATTGGCAGTGAGTCAGCGGATTATACATCGCCGCCAGAGAGGCAAGGAAACTGCGCCAATGAACGCCGTAACTTTTGGTAATGCCGCTCGGGTTACTGGCACCGATATTCCTCGATCAAGAGTCGTGACAGCCTGCGCGCGTTTGCCGAAGCGCTTGGTCAGCTCGCATCAAGCACCATCGGTATCGAAGTAATGCCGTTACGATGATCCGTAGGGCCGCAGACGCAAAACCCGAGTTTCTCGTAAAACGTTACTGCGTTCGGTGATGAGTTAACGGTCATCGCTCTAGTGTGACCCGCCGAGCGGCTGGCTTCGAGAGCGATTTTCCAGAGCTTTCGTCCGAGTCCGGTTTGATGGTGTGCGCTATCGACGAACAGATGAAAAACGTGCGACAGATCTCGCACGCCGATAAGGCCGATGATCTCATTGCTCAGGATCGAAACGTGATAGCGGATATTGCATTGCATGTTTTCGACGATCTTGGACGGCTTGCATGAATCCAGAAAGATTCTTTCTGCTTCGGGTTCCAATGCTGCAGTGATGTGCATCCTTGATACGCGATCGATCAGCGCGGACATCGCATCGGTATCGTTTTTTTCGGCTTCTCGTATCGTCATTTTGAAAGCATACTAGCGCTTAATAGAAACAGTCAGAACGCAGTCGCTGGCGCTACAGAAACAAAAATCACTTATCGGTTTCACCGACGGATTACTCTTCGAAACTCGCCTCTGAATGCAGCTTGAAAAGTCGCTCATTCAAAGACCACATCGTAATCCCGAAAAATAGGCCGACAACCAGACAAACGCCTAACGTAATCGGCAGTCGGTTCGAAAGCAGGTTTTCATCGAATGGCAAACCACCTAACCACAATCCGACACCAATCAACAGACCGAAGCGGATAACGCCGCCAAAAAGAACGTAGTGGAATTTCCCTTTCGCCCGGATCGTTTTCCATTTTTCGTAGTGTTTGTCGTTCATTCTTCTAACTCAAGAACCGAGCGAACCGCATTGATAGGCTCGACAATTATCGACTCACGCTCGGGCTGTGTCCTTACCGAATGGTATCTGCCGTCGATACAAACAGCCAGCGCCCAATTCAGCGCATGCATAGAATGGTGTGTCAACGAAGAACGGGCCAACCAGAACTCAGACACGTCCAGCGTATCCACCAGCTTATGCCAACCATCTGTTGCCACTAACCGGCAAGACTTGTTGAGACTTGCATGGTTTTGAATTGTGACGGAGCAGACCGACAGCGCTTCGCCTTGCGGTTGTATCGTGTGATAGACGGTCAACCATGAC
>JBCBDU010000075.1:0-4680 GCA_038529355.1 Pseudomonadota bacterium | reverse complement strand
GATGTCGGCGATTGTCACTGGCGTCAAAACCGACGCGGGCATCCTGTCTCTTGCGGCCGGGGTCGAGAAGGGCGACTGCGCCAGCGCCGAAGGGCAACATGTCGAGACGTTGCTGGAGCAGCTGGAGGCGCGCGGTTGGGCAACGGGTGTCGTGTCTACGGCAACGCTGACGCATGCTACGCCTGCGGCCAACTACGCCCATGCTGCCGATCGCGGTTGGGAGAACGACACGCGCATTCCGAAAGACCAACGGGGACTCGGCTGCACGGATATCGCGCAGCAACTGATTGAATTCGACATCGGTGATGGGCTTGAAGTCGCCATGGGTGGCGGGCGAGCCAACTTCCTGCCGGCTGAGACGGCGGACCCTGAGTTTCCGGCACGCACCGGTCTGCGCCTCGATGGGCGCAACCTGGCTGAGGAGTGGGCGAGCCGCGAAGGCGCGGACTGGGTTTGGAACACGCGCGATTTCGATGCCATTGATCCGGCAAAGACGAAGCATTTGCTGGGCTTGTTCAATCCGTCACACATGCAATATGAACTTGACCGGCCGAACGACAAGGGCGGTGAGCCATCGCTGGCGCAGATGACCCGCAAGGCGCTGGAGATTTTGCATCGCGATGAAGACGGCTACTTGCTGATCGTCGAGGGCGGGCGTATCGACCACGCGCACCACGCAACCAACGCCAAACGTGCGCTGTACGACACCGTTGCGCTGGCCGATGCCGTTAAGGTCGCGGACGACATGACGCGCGATGATGAAACGCTGATCCTTGTCACGGCAGATCACAGCCACACATTGTCTGTCTCGGGTTACTCATCGCGCGGTAATCCGGTGCTGGGCGTGGCCGCTGTGGATGGCAAACCGCTGAGAGCATCGGACGGCGAGCCGTACACGACGCTCAGCTATGCGAACGGACGCGGCGGTCAGTATCTTGAGGAATCCATCGACGAGTTGGGTAACCCAGGCAACTACCGCGTCGATCCGCCGGCAGGGCGTCGTTTCGACCACGATTCCGCCGACACCACGGCCGATGGTTACTACCAGGAGTCACTGGTGCCGCTGCGATCTGAAACGCATGGCGGCGAAGATGTGGCGTTGTACGCCAAAGGGCCCTGGGCGCATTTGTTCAAAGGCACAGCAGAACAAAGCTACATTTACTACGTGATGCGACACGCAGCGGGCGCAACGCCGTAATGATTGCGCTCCGCGTATCGCAAGATACGTGAGCATCTTGAGGCGCTATCCAACGCCGTATTGCCAATCGAGCAATGAGTTAGGGCGTCTGAGGCTTCGCAAGACAAGGCGGATAGCAACGAAAGAGCGCAGCGTCTCGCAAGATACGTGAGCATCTTGAGGCGCTATCCAACGCCGTATTGCCAATCGAGCAATGAGTTAGGGTGTCTGAGGCTTCGCAAGACAAGGCGGATAGCAACGAAAGAGCGCAGCGTATCGCAAGATACGTGAGCATCTTGAGGCGCCATCCAACGCCGTATTGCGAAGCCTCAGACGCCTTAACTGGTGGCGGTTAGGGTGGCGCGTAGGGGGGCTGCATACCCTTCGATGGTCAGCGCGCTATCGTGCGGATCGAGCGATTGCGCTAACGACTCGAATGGCATCCAGTCCGTGCTGCGTTGCTCTTCGATTGTGGTTGGCGTGACATCGGCAACGGTTACGTTGGCAAAGCCGCCGCGTTCGAGCCAGATCTTCAGCGCGGCAACTGATGGCAGAAAGTACACATTACGCATGCGTGCATAACGAGACGCTGGTACCAAAACGTCCGTTGGCCCACCTTCAATCACCAGCGTCTCCAGCACCAGTTGTCCGCCCGGTTTGAGCCGCTTGCGAAGATCAGCCAGATGGTCAAACGGCGAGCGACGGTGATACAGCACGCCCATCGACAGCACGGTGTCGAACGGTTCGAGTCCGGGTAAGGCTTCAAACGTTGTGGGCACCATGCGCACAGTACGCGTGCCCAGAAAATGGTGCGCAGCCAGAAATTGTGCGTAGAACAACAGCGTTGGATCGACATTGAGCACGCTTGCGGCGCCAGCACCTGCGCAGCGGAACGAGAAATAGCCATTGCCACCGCCAACGTCGAGGACCCGGTGTCCTTGCAGCGAACCCAGCGCCGGTGCGATGCGTTGCCATTTCCAGTCGCTGCGCCATTCGGTGTCGATGTCTATCGTTGCGAATCGAAACGGACCCTTGCGCCACGGTCGCAGCGCTTGCAGGTTGTCGCGCAACTGCGCGTGCTGTGCGTCATCAAGCGTTGTGTTCGCTGATACGGTGTCGTTGGTCAGTTCAGCAACGGCGCGGATGCCGGGCAGTGCGCCCAGCGCTTGCGCCCAACGCTGCGCATCGCCGTGTTTGAACATGTGCTCCGGTACCACCGCTGTCAACGCATCGGCTTCGCTGGCGAACGGACTGGCGAGCAGCAAGCTGTGCAGCGCCTTGCGGCTAAGTGGCGTGTGCTCAGTCATCTTTGAACGCGATCAGCGAGCCGAAATTCAGCGTGGCCTGCCACAACGTGACGCGGGCAAAGCCGGCTTGTTGCAAGCGTTCAATGTGGTGCTCGCGCGTGTCGGCGATCAACACGTTCTCCAGCGCCGCGCGCTTGCCGGCAATTTCCGTTTCGGAATAGCCGTTGCTGCGTTTGAAATCCAGATGTAGTTCGGTCAGCAACGCGTGCGTGCGCGGATCCTCGAAGCGAAATTTCTCACTGATCAGCAAGGCTCCGCCAGGCTTCAGGGCCGCAAAAATGCGCTCCAGCAACGCGTGTCGCGCGCCGGGCTCAATAAATTGCAGCGTGTAGTTCATAACGACAAGGTCACATGGCTGCAGCCCGTAGTCAGCAATGTTCGCCTCGACCAGATCGATGTCTTGCGCGCGATCACTGAAGCGCGGGTCGTTTGCGCATTGACGAATCATCGCCGGCGCATTGTCGATCGCGACGATCGTTGCAGGTCGATCATCCAAACCCTGGCAGATAGCCAGCGTCGCGGCGCCCAGCGAGCTGCCGAGGTCGTAGCACCGTCCGTGCGCCGGCACTAGCGCGCGCGCAAAGCCGGCGATGCCGGCGAGCGAGGCCGCGTAGCCGGGTACCGAGCGGTTGATCATGTCTTCGAAAACGGCTGCAACGCTGTCGTCGAAGCGGAAGGCGCTGATAGGTGCGGCTTCATTGGCGTAGATTTGATCTTTTGACATAACGTAGGCGAAGGGTGTCCGATCCGGCTAGTGTAAACGTCGCAGTGCGCGCGTGCGTCGCTGTTACACTGCTAACATCGCATTTCTGATTCACACGGATGCTGCATGGTTAGCGACTCATTAAATATCCTGCTCGACGATCTGGGCATACCGGCCGACTACGCGGCGAGCCGCGGATTGCCGATGTTCGACGAAGCGCCCGAGCTCGTTGGCGCCGGACCGAACATCGTCGGTCGGGAGCAGCAGCTTGAATCGGTAACGGCGGCCCATTGGGTGGGCATGCGCCAGGCAGCGCAGGCTGAGGGTGTTGACCTGCTGCTGGTCAGCGGCTTCCGAAGCTACGCATACCAGGCCTCATTGATTCGTAACAAAATCGAGCGCGGCCAATCACTTGCCGATATCCTGACCGTCAATGCACCGCCGGGCTGTAGCGAACACCACACTGGTTGCGCCGTCGACATCGCGACGCCGGGTTGTCCACCGCTTACCGAAGCGTTTGAAAACACTCGGGCGTTCAGCTGGCTGGCCAAAAACGCTGAAAATCACGGTTTTTCAATGAGTTATCCTAGAGATAACTCCTTTGGCTACGCCTATGAGCCGTGGCACTGGTGTCGACGCCTCGTGTGAGCCGGCAACCTGCCGAGCAAATCTTCAGAACTATTCTCTCTAGCGTGTTGACACTACACACTTCGCGCATGACAATAGCGGGCTAAACTTTGCGGAGGGGTACTCAAGCGGTCAACGAGGGCAGACTGTAAATCTGCTGGCTATGCCTACGTAGGTTCGAATCCTACCCCCTCCACCAAGTTGACGCCTGAGTGCAGCTCGTTTGAGACACGTAAGTGACTCGGGGTAAAAGAATTTTCAGGTTTCGGCAGCGTTATGGGCGCCGATACCAACAGAGCGGTAAAAAAACCAAGCTGGCCCGCCGCGATGGGCCCGCCGGATTGCTTCGTTTAGCATTCCGGCTTTTTTAGCGCATAAAAATTGAGAGGTCTGGCGCAAATTGCGATTGGCCTGCAGGCAAAGAGAGTCGAGGCGGGTGTAGTTCAATGGTAGAACCTCAGCCTTCCAAGCTGATGATGTGGGTTCGATCCCCATCACCCGCTCCATCTTTCGCCGCGGCGAAGACGGTTGCGATGAGTGTGGATCGATAAGGAACGAAAGATAGAGCCCATATAGCTCAGGCGGTAGAGCACTTTCTTGGTAAGGAAGAGGTCACTGGTTCGACTCCAGTTATGGGCACCAAACCGGCGTGATGCACAGGCATCACGACAGGCGGTTGCAGAAACAAGCGGCAATTCGGCATGGCGCCGGGTAGCCAGAGCGTATTTTTTAGGAGCGATCACCTGACGGCGCAAGCGGTCAACGTGAACGAACACTTTAGCCACCAGGCCGGAGAGAAGGGTCGATGTCAAAAGAGAAATTTGAAAGAACCAAACCGCACGTAAACGTAGGCACGATTGGCCACG
>JBCBDU010000074.1:0-5511 GCA_038529355.1 Pseudomonadota bacterium | reverse complement strand
ATCGCCGAACCTATGGCCGGTACGCCAGGCGCTGAGACCGTCGGCGATGTCTATTTCGGCTTTTATCTGCTTGCGATGGGTAGCGGTCGCGCCAGAACACTCAACGAAATCAATGATTTACTTGATCAGACTGGCTATGCCCCGGCGCAGCACCATAGAACCCCGGTACCGCTGATCACCAGCGTACTGACGACGCGTCCGATTTGATTGACAATATTCATTGTCTCGCTTACTTGACACTATTACGCTGAGGCGTAAACTCGTAGGCCTATTCCATCTTGCTGTAAACCGCGCATCAGCAGCTAGATTCGGAGCTCAACAAAAAGTCCTATGGACACGTTAGCAGTTGTAATGCAGCAACCTGGTGAGGTTGCGTTAAGTCGGCTGGGATTGCCGCCGCTGGAAGCCGACGAACTGGCCGTCTCTGTCCTTTGGAGCGGCATCAGCACCGGTACCGAGCGTTTGCTATGGGAGGGTAAAATGCCTGCATTTCCAGGCATGGGTTATCCACTCGTACCCGGCTATGAAACGGTCGGCCGCATTACCCATACCGCACAAGGATTGGAGCATCGCATTGGCGAGCTCGTGTTCGTCTCCGGCGCACGTTGCTTTGGCAAAATACGCGGCTTGTTCGGTGGTGCTGCATCCAACTTGGTGGTGTCCGCTGACAAGGCGACTACGGTCTCGGAAGACCTGCAGGAAGATGCGATCCTGCTGGCGCTCGCCGCAACAGCCTTGCACGCACTCAATGTCGCGCAGAACGGTGCCCCGGATTTGATTGTCGGTCACGGTGTCCTGGGCAGATTGGTTGCGCGCCTGGCCGTCGCCACCGGTCATCCGCCACCGACGGTGTGGGAAGTCGACAAGCGTCGTCAGTTTGGCGCACGCGGATACACCGTGCTCAGTCCCGAAGACGATGACACCACTGACTACAATTGCATTATTGATGTCAGCGGCAACGTCGACGCGATCGATTCGATGATTGCGCGCCTACAACCACGCGGCGAAATCGTACTAGCCGGCTTTTATGCTGACCGTGTGTCGTTCAATTTCCCGCCTGCGTTCATGCGCGAGGCGCGTTTCTCGATTGCCGCCGAGTGGCAACCCGCAGACCTTGCTGCTGTCTCTGCGCTGGCAAGCAGTGGCGCATTGTCACTGGTTGACCTGGTCACCCACCGCGAGCCAGCCGGCAACGCGGCGGTGGCCTACCGAACAGCGTTTGACGACGTTGATTGTTTGAAAATGATTCTTGATTGGAGTGATCTGACGTGAGCCGCGAAACCAACGTTACAGAAATCAAAGTAGACCCCCAAATCAGTCGCCGAGAAGTGTTGCGCGCCGAAGCTGCGATTGATCCGGATCCGGTGCCTACCGGAGAGGTCACGAAAGAGACGCAGATCATCGCCATTTACGGCAAGGGTGGCATCGGCAAGAGTTTTACGCTGTCGAACCTGTCTTACATGATGGCGCAGCAGGGCAAGAAGGTGTTGCTGATCGGGTGTGACCCGAAAAGCGATACCACGTCATTGCTGTTCGGCGGTAAGAGTTGCCCGACGATTATCGAAACGTCTGCGAAGAAGAAAGCAGCCGGTGAAGATGTCGAAATCGGCGACGTGTGTTTTGTGCGCGACGGTGTCTACGCCATGGAGCTGGGTGGTCCGGAAGTGGGTCGCGGTTGTGGTGGCCGCGGCATCATCCACGGCTTCGAGCTACTGGAAAAGCTCGGCTTCCACGAGTGGGATTTCGATTATGTGCTGCTCGACTTTTTGGGCGACGTGGTTTGCGGTGGTTTCGGTTTGCCGATTGCCCGCGACATGTGCCAGAAGGTAATCGTCGTCGGATCGAACGACTTACAGTCACTGTATGTGGCCAACAACGTCTGTTCAGCCGTTGAATACTTCAGAAAGCTTGGTGGCAACGTCGGCGTTGCCGGCATGGCCATCAACAAGGATGACGGCACGGGCGAGGCTGCAGCATTCGCCAAGGCAGTCGGCATACCGGTGCTGGCAGCGATTCCGGCGGACGACGACATTCGTCGCAAGAGTGCCAACTATGAAATCGTCGGCAAGCCGGGTGGCCAATGGGCGAGCTTGTTCGAAGATCTGGCGCAAGCGGTTGCAGACTCTGAACCGCAGCAGCCAATGCCGTTGGATCAGGACGGTTTGCTGGGTTTGTTCTCGAGTCACGAAACGGGCGCAGACTTTGTGCTGCAGCCGGCATCAGCTGCTGATATGCGCGGTGTTGATTTTGCGCCGAAAGAATCTTTGGAGGTTATCTACGACGCCGTCTAGGCGCGGGATACTGCGATGACTGACAAAACACCAGACAATGTTACAGAGGCGGTCGATGGCAAAGGTTGTCATTCGAAAGCCGAGATGCGCGAGGCTGCCAGTAAGGCGGGCAAGGCTGAGGTACTCGATCAATACGCAAAAGACTACCCAGTCGGACCGCATGATCAGCCGCAGAGCATGTGTCCGGCCTTCGGTTCATTGCGTGTTGGCCTGCGTATGCGGCGCACGGCGACGATCCTGTCGGGGTCTGCGTGTTGCGTTTACGGCCTGACGTTTACGTCGCATTTTTATGGCGCGCGCCGCACGGTCGGTTATGTGCCGTTTGATTCGGAATCGCTGGTGACCGGCAAGCTGTACGAAGACATTCGCGAAGCAGTGGCGGAAGTCGCTGATCCGGACTTGCATGATGCCGTTATTGTAACGAACCTGTGCGTGCCAACTGCGTCCGGTGTGCCGCTGCAAATGCTGCCGAAAGAGATCGACGGCGTCAGAATCATTGGCATTGACGTGCCGGGTTTCGGCGTGCCAACGCATGCCGAGGCGAAAGATGTACTGGCTGGCGCGATGCTTAAATATGCGCGCCAGGAAGCCGAACTCGGCCCGGTCGCAGCACCACGCGAGCGCAAAGAAACAGACTTGCCGCGTGTGACGCTGTTAGGTGAGATGTTCCCGGCCGATCCGGTCAGCATTGACCAGCTACTCAAGCCAATGGGTTTGGCAGCCGGGCCTGTAGTGCCAACCCGTGAGTGGCGTGAGCTATACGAAGCACTGGACTGTCGCGCCGTCGCGGCGATTCATCCGTTCTATACCGCTAGCGTGCGCGAGTTCAAAGCCGCGGGCCGACCAATTGTTGGTTCGGCGCCGATTGGTCGCGAAGGCACTGCTGATTGGCTAACGGCGATCGGCAACGTGTGTGGTGTCGGTGACGCCGCCGTTGCACACGCCAAGAATGCCGTGTTGCCGATCCTGACGAAAGCGCTCAGCGAAGCGCGTATCAACGGTCGCATCACCATGTCCGGCTATGAAGGCTCGGAGCTGATTGTTGCCCGCCTGCTCGTTGAGTGTGGCGCTGATCTTCGCTATGTCGGCACGGCTTGTCCGAAGACGCCCTGGTCCGAAGCGGATCGCGATTGGCTCGAAGCGAAAGGCGTGCACGTGCAATACCGGGCATCGCTTGAACAGGATTTGGCGGCGATGGAAGAGTTCCAGCCTGATCTTGCGATTGGCACGACGCCGGTTGTGCAAAAAGCCAAGGAGCTATCGCGTCCGTCGTTGTATTTCACGAACCTGATTTCGGCCAGACCATTGATGGGTGTGCCGGGGCCACAGTCGTTGGCGACGATGATCAATGCAGCGATCAGCCAGAAAGAGCGCTTCGATGAAATGACGGAGTTCTTCGAGGGTGTTGGCAAGGGTCACACCGCTGGCGTTTGGCGCGATACACCGAAAAAACCACCGGCGCCGCGCCGCAAGCGCGTCGTCAAGAAAGACGTTGCGGAGTCGATAGTCTGATGTTGGTGCTTGATCACGATCGCGCTGGCGGCTACTGGGGTGCGGTGTACATTTTCACCGCGGTCAAGGGTTTGCAGGTCATCATCGATGGCCCGGTCGGGTGTGAGAACCTGCCGGTAACCTCGGTGTTGCACTACACCGACGGTTTGCCGCCGCACGAGCTGCCGATTGTTGTCACAGGACTGGGCGAAGAAGAGCTCGGCCAGACAGGCACGGAAGAGGCGATGCGGCGCGCGCACGAAGTGCTCGACAGCGACCAGCCCAGTGTTGTCGTCACTGGTTCGATTGCCGAAATGATTGGCGGCGGCGTGACACCGGAAGGCACCGGCATCAAGCGCTTCCTGCCGCGCACGATTGACGAAGATCAATGGCAGAGCGCAGAACGCGCGCTGTACTGGTTGTGGACCGAATTCGGCACGAAGAAAATTCGCGCGCCGAAGAAACGCCCGGAAGGCGCCAAGCCGCGCGTCAACATCATTGGCCCGGCTTACGGCCACTTCAACATGCCGTCCGATTTGGCCGAAGTGATCCGATTGGTCGAGGGTATAGGCGCCGAGCTGAATCTGGTGTTCCCGCTAGGTACGCATTTGTCCGATATCGCCAAGCTGAGCGACGCCGATGTCAACATCTGTATGTACCGCGAGTTCGGTCGGCTGTTGTGCGAAAACATGGAGCGTCCGTATTTGCAGGCACCGATTGGTCTGCACTCGACGACGGCGTTCCTGCGCCAGCTCGGCGAACTGACCGGCCTTGATCCGGAGCCGTTTATCGAAAAAGAAAAGCACACGACGATCAAACCGCTGTGGGACTTGTGGCGTTCGGTCACGCAGGACTTTTTCTCAACGGCCAGTTTTGCCGTTGTCGCCAACGAGACGTATACCCGCGGCATTCGCAACTTCCTTGAGAACGATCTCGGTTTGCCGTGCACGTTTGCAGTGGCGCGCTGCCCGGGCGCGAAAACGGACAACGCCGACGTGCGCAAGATGGTTCACGAGCAGACACCGCTGGTGATGTTTGGCAGCTACAACGAACGCATGTATTTGTCCGAGGCAGGCTCGCACGCGCAATACATTCCGGCGTCATTCCCGGGCGCGGTTATTCGTCGCCATACCGGCACACCGTTCATGGGTTACAGCGGCGCCACCTACATCGTTCAGGAAGTGTGCAACGCCTTGTTCGATGCGCTGTTCAACATCCTGCCGCTCGGCACACAGCTTGATCAGGTCGATGAAACGCCTGCTCGCGTAGCAACGACGATTCGCTGGAGTGATGAGGCGAAAGTTGAATTTGATCGCCTGGTTGCTGAACAGCCGATTCTGGTGCGCATTTCAGCAGCGAAACAGCTGCGTGATGCCATTGATACCGACGCACGCAAACGACGCGCGTCATCCGTAGAAGTAGAAGACGTACATCGCGTGGGCAAAACCGCACGCACCGCCGCCGCTTGAGGGGATAACACGATGAGAGTCATTGAACACAACACGCGCCATGCGAACGAGAGCCAGATGCATTTCAAATTGCTTGCCGCAATTTGCTTTGTCGCGATGTTCCCGGTTGCGTTGGTCGCCCGTTTGTCGAACTGGCGTTGGCAACCGTGGCCGCCAGGGCGTAACGGTTACAGCTCGGTCTATCACGAGGCAAAGCAAATTGCGGCAAGCAATTTGAAATGCATCTGGCTCTCGTTCGCATGGCGCGTGTTGTGTTCAAT
>JBCBDU010000073.1:0-5992 GCA_038529355.1 Pseudomonadota bacterium | reverse complement strand
CGCAATCGCTGGGCAATGGTGTCTGGCGCCCGGACGGCAAAGGGTTCGCTGTACTGCTTGAGCGCGACGCTGACGAGCACGAGCAAATCTATTTTTTCGATAGTAATGCGAACGCACTGACCCGACTGACCACCCACCCGACGAAAGTCGAATCTTTGCATTGGTCACCGGATAGCAAGCGGATCTATTTTGTTGCGCCGGCCGAGCGAGATGCACAAACGAAGCGCCTGTTAGAAGCGGACTGGGTAATTCCGGCCTACGACGACTATCGCCATCGCGAAGTCTGGCAATTGGACGTTGGCAGTGGTGCTACCCGACAACTCGTTGCTGGTGACTTTTCGGTGCGGCGCCTGTCATTGAGTCGTGACGGCACACAGCTGGTCTACGCGCGCGCGCCGGATCATGCACTCAATCGTGGCCATGAGGCGGATGTCTGGACGACGTCAGTGACAACAGGCGAGCATGTCAGATGGACGCGCAATGATTACGCCGAGTACGACCTTGCGCTGGCGCCGGACAACCGCACATTGGCATTTGTGGCGACCGTCAACGCATCCGGTGCGCCGTACTACGAAGACAAAGTCTTCGTGCAGCGCGCTGCCGGCGGTGCTGTCGAGCGGCTTCTGCCCGACAGCACGATGGAGATTATGCGCTTTGCGTGGGACCGAACGGGTGCGGGATTGTATCTGCTGGGCAATACCGGCTTGCGGACCCACTTGTATCACTATGAACTCACCAGTGGGCAGCTACGCGAGATCACACGCGGTGATCTGACGCTGAAAGACTGGCAGTTCGATGCCGTAGCGAACCGGCATGTGGCGATTCGCGTCGATGCCACGACGCCCGGTGATGTCGTGTTGATTGATCCGGATAGCGGCACATTTGAGCCATTGACCGACGTGTATGCGCCGTTGCTTGCCGACATTGCGCTACCTCAACAGCAGGCCGTGCGCTGGCGATCGCGCGGCGGTGCCACGATCGAAGGCCTGCTCGTCTATCCGATCGACTACGACGCCGGCAAGCGCTATCCGCTTGCCGTGGTCACGCACGGTGGGCCGCGCTCATCGTCGCAGTTTGGCTCGTGGAACCGCACCCGTTATGTGGCGGTGCTGGCCGGGCAAGGCTACGCCGTCCTGTTGCCCAATCATCGCGGCGGCACAGGCTACGGGGACGCGTTCATGCGCGACATGATCAAAGGCTATTTCAACAATGCGCATCATGATGTGATGGCCGGCGTGGACGCGATGATCAAGCGCGGTATCGCCGATCCTGACCAGTTAATCGCGATGGGTTGGAGCGCCGGCGGCCACATGGTCAACAAATTGATTACTTTCACAGATCGCTTTGCTGCCGCGTCGTCCGGTGCCGGCGCCGCTGACTGGCTGTCGATGTATGCCGAAAGCGATGTGCGCTTTAACCGCCAATGGGTCTTCGGCGGTGAACCGTGGCAACGTCGCGCGCCCGTCGCGCGGTTCCGTCGCGATTCGTCCATTCAGGAGGCCTGGCGCGTCACAACGCCGACGCTGTTCTTTAGCGGCGAAAACGATGTGCGTGTGCCGCCGACACAATCCATCATGATGTATCGCGGCGTGCGCGCGGCCGGCGCGCCAACCGCGTTGTATGTCGCCGACGGGCAGCCGCACAACTATCGCAAACCGTCGTTCCAGTTGTTCAAGATCAATCGGGAGCTGGCGTGGTATGCGCAGCATGTACGGCAAGTGCCTTATGATGCTGTTTTGCCGGCCGCCGCGAATCCGCCACAGACCGACCCCGCCACGAAGGAATCTCCATGAGTTCACCACTGATCACCAATGATGCCGTTGTCTTCGGTCTGTTGAGCGCCGTGGTGGGGACGCTGTTTTACACACGCAGTCTGGGTGGCAATTGGGCGCGGTTTTACATGTTCGTGCCGATCATCTTGTTGTGTTATCTGATTCCGTCGCTGATGAACAGTTTCGGCATTATCTCGTCCGAGACCTCGAAACTGTGGCCTATCGCCAAAGACTATTTCTTGCCGGCGTGTCTGATATTGCTGACTTTGAGTATTGATCTGAAGGCGATTATCGGGCTCGGCCCGAAAGCGCTGATCATGTTTTTCACGGCAACGGTGGGTATTGTCATCGGCGGACCGATTGCTGTCGCGCTGATCGGTTCATTCAGTCCCGAGACCTTTGCAGCAGAAGGTGCGGACGCCGCCTGGCGTGGTCTGGCGACGGTCGCAGGGAGCTGGATTGGCGGTGGTGCCAATCAGACGGCGATGCTTGAGGTGTATGGTTTTAACCCGGAAAAATACACGGTCATGGTCGCTGTCGACATCATCGTGGCCAACATCTGGATGGCGTTCTTGTTGTACGGCGCGGGCAATCCGCAACCGATCGACCGCTGGCTGAAGGCGGACACATCTGCCATTGATGCTTTGCGAGACAAGATGGTCGATTACACCGAGTCGACAGAGCGAGTGACCAGCTCCGATGACTTGATGAAGCTTGCGGGTTTGGCTTTTGGCGGCGTTGCACTGGCGCATTTGTTCGGTGGCGCGATTGCCAAACTGTTTGCGCCCGGTCCAGGGGAGACGCCGTCCATTCTGGCCAACACGTTCTTCTGGGTGGTCATCTCGGCGACCACCATCGGTCTGTCGCTGAGCTTTACGAAGGTGCGCGAACTCGAAGGTGCCGGTGCGTCCAAGATTGGCACCGTGTTTATTTTCCTGTTGGTGGCCATCATTGGCACGAAGATGGATGTATTCCAGATTGCCGATAATCCGATGCTGTTCGTTGTCGGGCTTGTGTGGATGGCTATTCATGCCGGGCTGCTAATCTTCGTTGCCAAAATGATCCGTGCGCCGTTTTTCTTTATTGCCGTTGGCAGCAAGGCGAACGTCGGCGGCGCTGCATCTGCGCCGGTGCTGGCGGCGGCATTTCACCCATCGCTTGCGCCTGTCGGTGTGTTGCTGGCTGTGCTCGGCTATGCGCTTGGCACCTATGGTGCGGTGATTTGTGCAGAGCTGATGCGCTTGGCTTCGTGACGCTAAGCGCTCGCAACGCATTCTCTGCAGTAATGTCATGACGGCGAGTTGCGTGTCGGCTGGCTAGCGGCGCGCGCTGTCGGTTGTTCCGGCAGCTGTTCCGGCCAGTAAGTGTTGTCGATCTGCACGGGTTGCCGAAACGCGCAACGCGCGCGACAGCGCGCTACCATGTTGCACGGCGAACAGGAGAGCAACAGTGGGTCCATTGCACGGCGTGCGCGTCATTGAAATCAAAGGTATCGGTCCAGGTCCCTATGCAGGCATGTTGCTGGCCGACCTCGGTGCCGACGTTATCGTCGTCGAACGCGATGCCAAGCCGAACGGTATCGCGCCGCCGTCTGCAACAGACGTGCACTCGCGCGGCAAGCGTTCGATCGCGCTGAATCTGAAAACGCCTGCGGGCGTTGCTGCGTTGCTGCGTATCGTGGCGCAATCGGATGTGTTGATTGAGGGGTTTCGTCCTGGCGTGGCCGAGCGGCTGGGTTTTGGCCCCGAGGCGTGTCACGACGTCAATCCGCGCCTCGTGTTCGGTCGTTTGACCGGCTGGGGGCAGGACGGCCCGCTTGCGAACACCGCCGGTCATGACATTAATTACATCGGCATTGTTGGCGCGTTGGCGGCGATCGGCAGCGCGGACAAACCGACCGTACCGCTGAATCTGGTCGGCGACTATGCGGGCGGCAGCCTGTTTCTGGTCATCGGTATTCTGGCGGCGCTGCTCGAGGCGAAGGCGTCGGGGCAAGGGCAGATCATCGACGCTGCGATCACAGACGGTGCGGCGCATTTGATGTCCGGCTTTCATGGCTGGCGCGACATCGGCTTTTGGAATACGCAGCGCGCCAATAATCTGCTCGATGGCGCCGCGCCCAATTACGATACCTATGCCACGAGCGATGGTCGTTTTCTTGCGATTGGTGCACTGGAGCCGCAGTTCACAGCAGCGTTGCTTGATGGATTGGGTCTGGCAGATCAGCTCGATGCCAGTGCGTTCTACCCGGCCCACTGGCCACAGACCAAGCAGCGCATTGCGAGTGTGGTCGCAAGCCGCACGCAGGCTGAGTGGTTAGCGGTATTCGACGGCAGTGACGCGTGCGTTGCGCCGGTGCTGAACGTCGATGACGCGCCAGCCCATCCGCACAACCAGGCGCGCAAGACCTATGTGGATATTGCCGGCGTGACGCAACCGGCACCGGCGCCGCGCTTCAGCCGCAGTGCATGCAGCCAACCGGCCGCGCCGCACGCCGAAGCTGCCGATTCCGATGCCGTACTGGCCGAGTTCGGCTATTCGGCCGATGAGATTGCGGCGCTACGTCACGATGCTGTGCTGCGCTAGACAGCGCTATCAGCTCAGTTGCTTTGCCAGTGTTACCTCTTCTAGGATCAATCTGATCGTCCGAGCGACCGCATGCATCTGAAAAACTACGCTCAGGACAGTCGCTTTGCCAGCATTACCTTTCGATCAATCTGATCGGTGGCATTACTGCGTCGATCTGAAGCGATGCGATTGGGACTGCGCTCAGGACAGCCGCTGCGCCAGCAGCGCTTCGAGCTTGATCTGATCGGCAACGAAGCTGCGAATCCCCTCGGCCAATTTCTCCGTTGCCATCGCATCGGCGTTCATCTGCAGCCGGAAGTCGGCTTCGTCGGTGAAATCGCAGTCGATATAGCCTTCGGTATCCTGCGGGGAGAGCTTGCGCTCAAGCTTGCCGTCATCGGCCGCCAACGCGTCGAGGAAATTCGGACCGATCGTCAGCCGATCACACCCGGCCAGCGCTTCAATTTCACCGACATTGCGGAAGCTGGCGCCCATCACGACGGTGTCGTAGCCGCGTGCGCGGAACAATCGGTAAATGTTCGTCACCGAGATTACGCCGGGATCTTCATCAGCGGGAAAGTGATCGCGATTGTGTGCTTTTTTGTACCAGTCAAGGATGCGGCCGACGAACGGCGAAATCAGAAATGCGCCGGCTTTGGCTGCCGCCACGGCCTGCACGTCGCAGAACATCAGCGTCAGATTACACTGGATACCCTCGGCCTCAAGGATGCGCGCCGCCTCAATGCCTTCCCACGTCGACGCCAATTTGATCAGCACGCGTTCCCGGCCGTAGCCGGCTGCCGCGTAGTACTCAATCAGTCGTCGTGCACGCGCAACTGATGCATCACGATCGAACGACAGGCGGGCATCCACTTCAGTTGAGATGCGACCTGGGATCACCGGCAGAATTTCTTTGCCGATGGCAACGGCGAAGCGGTCCGCGAATTCACCCACGCGTGCGGCCGGGTCGCTGTTGGGCGCGACCGACTTGGCGACGTTATCGATCAGCGCCTCGTACTGCGCCATGCCGGCGGCTTTGAGCAGCAACGACGGGTTCGTCGTCGCATCGACCGGTTTGAGGCGGGTGATCGCTTCAATGTCGCCGGTGTCGGCAACGACATCGGTCATCGTGCGCAGTTGATCGAGTTTGTTCATGAAGTGGGGCCTTGGGTTGGAAGCAGCGCGAGCGATTGTAGACGCTGCGTGCCACCGGCACCAAACACGCCGTGTGCGGCTGCTACACTCAGGTGATTATCGGAGGGAGGCTACGCATGTTGCGCATCGGGTTGTTGGGGGCGTCGAAAATTGCCGTGCCCGCGATTTTTGACGTAGCGGCCCAGATGCCGGACGTCACGGTTACCGCCGTTGCCGCGCGCGACCCGGAAGCGGCGCGCGCGTACGCCAAACAACATGGCATTGCGCACGTAGCACGCGACTACGCGACGCTGATTGCACGCGACGACGTTGATCTGGTTTACAACGGCCTGCCGCCGAGCGCACATGCGCCGTGGTCGATTGCTGCGCTGCAATCGGACAAGGCGGTGCTGTGCGAGAAACCGTTTTGTATGAATGCTGAGCAGGCTGCCGAGATGGTGCGCGTGGCTGAACTGTGCGGACGACCGCTGATTGAAGCGTTTCACTACCGCTTCCAT
>JBCBDU010000072.1:0-7493 GCA_038529355.1 Pseudomonadota bacterium | reverse complement strand
ATCGAAGACTACCCGGACACGGCAAATCAGCCTCCATAACTTCGTTAGCAGAAAAAACTGGGAGCTTGTCTCTGAACGTGTGCTTCCGAGTATTAGCATCGAAAACCTCACACTCAACGAATAGGGGGAATGAATCATCTACGACTCTCGTAATGGTAACTTGAAGGCTTGCGTAGATCGTCATGCGTGCAATCTAACAACTTATTCTATAGACGCTGCAGTGATTGCACTGCAGTGAAGCATGTTCGAGCGAATACTCGGTAGGGAGCAAGTAACTTCCTGTTTCTACTTTGGTAATCACGCGAAATTTCCCTTTCATTGATGCGGCAAAAGCAGCGCCTGCTATTGAATTCCAATCTGTGTAAAAACATAGCAGTTAAACTGCGGCGTATCTACCTATCGGAATCTATTGGAAATTCGTGTCTTCGGTATTTCCGGTTTCGGCAAAAGGCAGCATATGCAGGTGAACTACGGCATAGGCGGGATACATTGCGCCCGAGCCATTCCGAATTCCGTACTGTGAAAAACAAGCGAATTACCTGTCTCGATCAAGGCTACGGTTATCCCGTTTGATCAAATCGCGCTTCGGCAATGTTCAGCAATAAAAAAGCCCGCGCACGAAACCGCACGCGGGCTTAGGAGCAGGGCAGGTGCGCTCCCTATCCGGTATAAGCCGGATGGTCACCAAAGTGGCGCCGATAATCTTCCATCGATGCTTCGATCACTTCGATCGCGTGTTTGCGTCCGTACGGTTCCAGGCCGGCGACCACGTCGGTGTTGCCCGGCGTCATCTTGTAGGTCTGGAAGTAGTGCTGGATGCGTTCAATGGCGATAGACGGCAGGTCGTCGATGTCGCGGATGTGGCCGTGCACGAAGTCGCCTTCCAAAATCGCAACGATCTTGTCGTCGGCTTCGCCTTTGTCGACCATCTTCAGTCCGCCAACCACCCAGGCGCGCAGCGTGATTTCTGCGCGGTTGACCGGGCGTTCGCTCAGCACGCAAATGTCCAGCGCGTCGCCGTCGCCTACGGTGGCGTTCGGGCTAAGCCTGCAGACTTTTTCGGCGCAGTAGGTTTGCGGGATGAAACCGTACAGGCACGGCATCTGCGCCGTGGTGCGTTGCGGGCGGTCGACGTGGATGAAGCCGGTCTCTTTATCGATCTCGTACTTCACCACATCAAACGGTGTCATTTCGACGAACACGTTGACCTTGTCCGGCGCCTCGCGGCCGGGCCGAAGCCCGTGCCACGGATGCGGTCGGTGATACGCGTAAGGAGTTTTGTCGCTCATTATTTGATGTATCCCAATTTCTCAAGCGTGATCAAAACCCGGTGCGCGGCAAGATCGGCAGACAACTCGGCCGTGTTGATGTCGAGCTCTGCGTTCTGCGGCGCTTCGTACGGATCGTCGATGCCGGTGAAGCCTTTGATCAGGCCAGCGCGCGCTTTGGCGTACAAACCTTTGCGATCGCGTGCTTCGCAGGTTTCGATCGGCGTAGAAACGAACACTTCAATGAAGCCACCCAGCGGTTCGATCGTCTCGCGGACCTGGCGACGCGTCGCAGAGTACGGCGCGATCGGTGCACAAATGGCGATGCCGCCGTTCTTTGTGATCTCGCTCGCCACGTAACCGATGCGCTGAATGTTCAGGTCGCGGTGCTCTTTGCTGAAGTTCAACTCGCTTGAAAGGTTCTTGCGCACGACGTCACCATCAAGCAGCGTGACCGGACGCGAGCCATTTTCGAGCAGCTTCGTCATTAGCGCGTTAGCAACCGTTGATTTACCGGAGCCTGAAAGACCGGTGAAGAACACCGTGAAGCCTTGCTTGTTTTTCGGCGGATGCGCTTTACGCAGCTCGGCAACAACGCTCGGGTACGAGAACCATTCCGGAATGTCGAGGCCTTCGCGCAGACGGCGACGGAACTCGGTGCCCGACAGGTTCAACACTTTGTCGGTCGGTGTGGTGTCGTCGGCCGGCATGTACTCGGCTTTGTTCTCGACATACACCATCATCTTGAACGGCACCATCGAGATGTCCATCTCATCTTCGTACTCTTTGAACATGTCCTGCGCGTCGTACGGGCCGTAGAACGGGTTGCCGTTCGAGTCGTCGCCAGGACCTGCGTGGTCGCGACCGACGATGAAGTGCGTGCAGCCATAGTTCTTGCGAATCAGTGCGTGCCACAGCGCCTCGCGCGGACCGGCCATACGCATGGCCAGGTTCAACAGGCTCAGTGACGTGGTTTGCTCGGGGTACTGATCCAGCACGTGCTCGTAACAACGCACGCGCGTGAAGTGATCGATGTCGCCCGGCTTGGTCATACCAACAACCGGTTGGATCAACAAGTTCGCTTCGACTTCGCGCGCGGCGCGGAACGTAAGCTCCTGGTGCGCACGGTGCAGCGGGTTACGTGTTTGGAACGCAACGACTTTGCGCCAGCCCAGTTTGCGGAAGCGGCCGCGCAGCTCCGACGGGGTGTCGCGCAGCAGTTTGAAATCATAGAACGTCGGAGGCTCGATGCCGCGCACCTTGCCGCCCACGTAAACGTTGCCGGCGCGGTTGAACAGGTAGTCCACCGCCGGGTGTTTCTCATCGGTGCTGCCAAACACGCGCTCAGCTTCCAGCGCCTTGTCCGGCGTCCAGATGTCGCTGACGTCGATGACGGCCAGCATCACGCCTTCGGCGTCACGCAGGGCAACGGTGTCGCCGACCTTGATCGTTTCGGCGAATGCTTCGGTCACGTCCAGCGTGATCGGCATCGGCCACAGCACATCGCTGGTCAGACGCATCTCATCGCGCACGCGGTTGTAGTCGTCTTCGGTCAGGAAGCCGTCGAGTGGCGAGAACGCGCCACACATCATCAGGTCCAGGTCGCACAACTGGCGCGAGGTCAGATCCCACGACGGATAGTCTTTGGCTTCGGCCTTGATTTGATCGGCCTTGTCTTCGGCCAGGTAAAGATCTACCAGTTTGCCGCCGTGCGGCTCTTTAAAAGCACCCATGATGTGTTCCTTCTTGGATAATTACAGTTCTAGTTAAGTGGTGTTCAGTGTGTCTCGGGCAGCGGGGCGAAGCCGTTGAGCAGCATGTCCGTGCATTTGTGCGCGATGCTGACAACATCCAGATCTCTGTCACGAACGATCAGATCGCCCCAGGCGTTGCCGATGCCGATCACAGCCTGGGCTGCGAAGTGACAATCGACGTCGTCGCGCAAGTCGCCCGCCGCGACGGCTTTCTCAAACAGTGACTCGAGCACTTGCCGGTAGCCGCTGCCCAGCTCTTTGAGCTCGGTGCGCGCGTCTTCGGGCAAATACAGCCGCTCGTCGTTGTAGACCTTCAGCGCCTCGTTCTTTTCGCGGTAGGCGGCCAGGTGTGCGTTGAAGACGGACAAGAGCTGCGCGGCAAACGGCTGGCGCGCCGTGGCGATCATCGTCAGTCGCTCGACGTAGTTCTCGAGGCCGTACAGGCACACCTCGGCTAACGCCTGCTGCTTGGACTTGAAGTAGTAGTAAAGGCTGGCCTGCTTGATGCCCATGCGCTCGGCGATCAGCTTGGTGCTGGCGCCGTGATAGCCAAGATCAGCGAACACGCTGGCCGCCGCGCGAATCGCGGCCAGTTTCTGTTGTTCGTAGCGGGGGTGGGCTTGCGCTGCCATAACTTCCGTCATCAATATCAAGTGATGCGGAATTCTATAGACCTATTGAATTATTGCAAGCCGATTGGCAAAAAATTTCAGTAAATATTAAGAAACAGTGACTTAGTTCTCTTTCTCTATCGATAGAGCGAGTGAATTATTAACATAACGCGACTATTCGTCGCCGACGCCCAGGCGTTCGTGCATGACTGGGCTCGTCGTTGTGTACTGCAGATGCACCTTCTTGCCGGGCTCCAGTCGCGACTTGATCGCGAACGCGGCCAGCGCCGCCTCGTGGAAGCCGGACAGGATCAGCTTCTTCTTGCCGGGGTAGAAGTTGATGTCGCCGACGGCGTAGATGCCGGGCTCGCTGGTCTCGAACTTCTCGGTGTCGACGTTGATCGTCTTGCGGTTGATGTCCAGACCCCAGTCGGCAATCGGGCCAAGCTTCGGCGCCAGGCCGAAGAACACCAGCGCGAAGTCAGCCTCAATGGTGTGTTCGTCGCCGGCTTTGGTTTTCAGGTCGATGGATGCGATCTGGCCGTCGCTGCCGTGGAAGGCTGTGGCTTTGGCGTTTTCGATCAGGTCCATGTCGCCGGCGGCCACCAGCGCGCGCATCTTGTCGACGGAGGCGTCCACGGCGCGGTATTCATCGCGGCGATGCACGAGCGTGATGTGCTCGGCAATCGGGTGCAGCGCCAGCACCCAGTCGAGCGCTGAATCACCGCCGCCGAAAATGGCCAGGCGCTTGCCGGCGTATTGCTCCGGGTTGCGCACGCGATAGCGGATGCTGCTCTCTTCAAAGTCCGCCACGTTCTCGGCACGAATCTGGCGCGGCTGGAACGAACCGACGCCCGCGGCGATGACAATCGCGCCCGCATCGAACTCGGTGCCGTTGCTGGTCGTGACGTGAAAGCGGTCGTCGTCGGTGCGCTTGAGCTCGGTGACTTCCTCGCCCAGGTGCAGCGTCGCGCCGAACGGCTCAATTTGCTTGAGCAGGTTGTCGGTGAGCTCTTCGCCGGTGCACACCGGCACGGCGGGGATGTCGTAAATCGGTTTATCGGGATACAGCTCGGTGCACTGGCCGCCGGGTTGGCGAATCGAATCCACGACGTGCGCTTTGAGCCCGAGCAGGCCGAGCTCAAACACCTGAAAAAGACCGCAAGGTCCCGCGCCGACAATCACTACGTCTGTTTGAATCACCCAAGTGTCCTGTGTTGATCTGTGCAATAGCCCGACATTCTACCGCAACAGGGCACGGGCGCGTCACATCAGGCGCTCGGGAAAAGCTGCTGACTACGCGTGCCAGCGCAGCAGCGTCAGAGCTTTGTCCGGAAGCGTCAGTTCAGTGGGGGCAAATTTCGGCGTACTGCTGTTTGAGTGATAAGCGATGTGCCATGGGCTGGTATAGGCCACGACGAGCAGAGTGAAAGTCTTTTTGTGCTGATTCGATCGGTGGGCGGAGTGATCGTAGCCCAGAGCGGAGACTGGAGTGATTAGAGCGAGACCCACGGCGTTCAAGCCTGAATGGTGTTGCTTCGGGTCGTTCGCTCAATAGCCGCGGTTGATGCTTTGCCTCATTTCCTTGGCCTCGCACTGGCCGGGGCGCGTTCACGCCACGAGTGCGCCAAGTACTAGTGCCAGCGCAGCAGCGTCAAGGCTTTGTCCGGAAGTGTCAGTTCAGTCTTGGCAAATTCCGGCGCGCTGCTGGTCGAGTGATAAGCGATGTGCCATTGGCCGGAGTCGGCCACGACCGGCAGCGTGAACGTCTTGGTGTGTTCGGTCGGGTTCATGACTAGCGCGATGGCTGCGTGTGGCGCGGTGTCGTCTTCGTCGGTGGCCACCAGCAGCAGCGTCATCGCGCGCACGTGGTGCCAGTCCAGGCCGTGCAGCTCGCTGCCGGACGGTGCGAGCCACTCGATGCTGCGCAAGCCTTTCGCGTTCGTGGTTTGGCCGTGGCGATAGCGCGACTGGCGCAGCAGCGGTGTTTGCGCGCGCAGCTCGAGCAGTCGCTGCACGTCTTCGCGCAGATCCAGATCGGCGTGTTCCCAATCGATCCACGTCGTGTCGTTGTCTTGCGCGTAGGCGTTGTTGTTGCCGTGTTGCGTGTGGCCGATTTCATCGCCGGCCAGCAACATCGGCGTGCCTTGCGAGAACAGCAGAGCGGCCAGCAGATTGCGTTGCTGGCGTGCGCGGATCGCGTTAATGTCGCGATCGGTCGTCGGACCCTCGGCGCCGTGGTTGTCGCTGTAGTTGTGTTGGTGGCCGTCGCGGTTGTCTTCGCCGTTCGCCAGGTTATGCGGTTTGGAGTAGCTCACCAGATCGCGCAGCGTGAAGCCGTCGTGGCTCGTGATGAAGTTGACGCTGGCGCGAGGCTCGCGCTGCCCAGCTTCAAAAATGTCTGCTGAGCCGTGCAATCGGCGGGCGAGGGCCGGTGCCTGGCGATCATCACCGCGCCAGTATTGCCGCAGCGCATCGCGATAGCGGTCGTTCCACTCCGACCACGTCGGCGGGAACTGCCCAAGTTGGTAGCCGCCAGGTCCGATATCCCACGGCTCAGCAATCAGTTTGCAATGGCGTAGCACGCCATCGGTCGTGATCTTGTGCAACAGCGGATGGTCGGTATTGAAGCCGGTAAACTTGCGACCAAGGATCGGCGCGAGATCAAAACGGAACCCGTCCACGCCCATGTCGCGCGCCCAATACTTGAGGCTGTCGACGACCAGTTGCTGCACCGCTGGATGATCGGCGTTGATCGTGTTGCCGGTGCCGGTGTCGTTGATGTAGGCGCCGCGCTGTTCGGGCATCACGCGGTAATAACTCATGTTGTCGATGCCGCGGAACGACAGGTTCGGGCCGCCGTAACCACCCTCGGCCGTGTGGTTGTACACGACATCCAGAATCACCTCGATGTTCGCATCGTGCAGCGCCTGCACCATGTGACGAAACTCATCGAGCGGCGCATCGCCGGCGTAGCGGTTCATCGGCGCGAAGAAATTCAGCGTGTTGTAACCCCACGCGTTGGCAAGCCCCTTGTCGCCGAGAAACTGCTCGTCCACGAACGCATGCACGGGCAGCAATTCGATGGCGGTGATACCGAGCGAGCGCAGCGCATCGACAATCGCACCGTTCGACAGGCCGGCGAACTTGCCGCGCTCGGCGTCGTTCAGCGCCGGGTGGCGCATCGTGTAGCCGCGCACGTTGGTTTCGTAAATGACGGTGTCGCGCCAACGGCGCAGCGGGCGTTTCGCGATGGGCGTGGACGCTTCGGTGACGACGCTGCGCGGCAGGTACGGTGCGCTGTCGCGCGTGTCCATCGCAGGCGTGTCTTTGCCAACGCTGTCCGGTGCCAGCGCGAACAACGCCGAGTGCCACGTGAAGTCGCCGGTGAGCAGTCGTGCGTACGGGTCGATCAGCAGCTTGTGCGGATTGAACCACGCGCCGCCTTGCGGTTGCCATTCGCCGTGCACGCGATAGCCGTAGCGCTGGCCGGCTTGCAACCCCGGCACAAAACCGTGCCAGACGCCATTGTGTTGACCCGGCAGGCGCAGCCGTTGCGTCTCGCCACCGCTGCTGTCGAACAAACACAGCTCGACGTCGCTGGCAGTCTCGGAAAACAGCGCAAAGTTTACGCCGCCGGCGCGCGCAGTGGCGCCCAGGCGGGTCGGATCGCCAAGCTCAATCACTACTGTTTCTTCAGCGGCAGCAGACGCCAGATGTCTTCGTTGTAATCCTGCATCGTGCGGTCGGTCGAGAAGCGACCCGAGTGCGCAGTATTCAGGATGCTCATGCGCATCTGCCCTGCTGCTGACTTGTCCGAACAAATCTCGACGGCCGGCAAGGAAGCGTCGGGCACCGGC
>JBCBDU010000071.1:0-8177 GCA_038529355.1 Pseudomonadota bacterium | reverse complement strand
GATGCGCTGCCACAGCGGCGCATCGGCATCGCGACAGGCCAAAGCACCTGCCAGCACGTCGCTGTGACCGTTCAACGCCTTCGTCGCCGAATGCATCACGATATCGGCACCGTGCGCGAGTGGCTGCGTGTGCACCGGCGTCGCCACCGTTGAGTCCACGGCCAGCAGCGCACCTGCCTGGTGCGCAACGTCAGCAGCGGCACGAATGTCGATAATCTGCCATGTGGGATTGGTCGGCGTTTCGATCCACACAATGTCTGCTGTGCGACCGTCGAGCGTTGCGGCCAATGCCTCCGGATCGGCCGCATCGAACAAGCTCAGCGTTAATCCCCACTGTTGGCAAAAATCAACGAGCCAGTTACGCAAACCCCAGTACATGACGCGCGGCGCAACAACATGCGCACCGGGTCGCAACGCACGAAAGACCGCCGTCGCTGCGGCCATACCGGACGCGAACAGTCGCGCCTGCGACGCGCCCTCGAGCCGCGCCAGCATTTGCTCTGCCAATACGTAAGTCGGATTCTGGTCCCGGGTGTAGGCGTGCGCATCATTCAATAGCGCGTTGTCGGCGCCACGCACGTACGTCGTCGACGGCTGAATTGCCGGCATCACAGCACCGGTAGCGTCGGTCGTATGCAAACCATGCGCGATATCGGTTTCTATGTGTGTGGCCGGCTGCTGGGGATCTTTGGCGTCCATCCGGCAAGTATAGCCAGTATCGTTTGGTGCATCGCCACAATTGGCGCACCGCCGCCGGGAATGCGTCTAACTCGCCTGCGCCGCCTGCGTGTACGAGACGCCTTCGACGGCGTCTTCAAGTGCTTCACTCGCTGCCTCAAGTTCAGCCAGCGTTTCGGCATCGGGCTGCCAGAAATCACGGTCAGAGGCTTCCAGCAAGCGGTTCGCGAACCGGCTGGACGCCGTCGGATTGAGCTGCGCCAGGCGTTCACGCATCTCGGGATCGAGCAGGAAAGTTTCTGTCAGTTTCTGATAAACCCACGGCTGCACTTGCCCGGTCGTTGCCGACCAACCCATCGTGTTGGTGACATGCACTTCGATCTGACGCACGCCTTCGTAGCCGTGTTCGAGCATACCCTCATGCCATTTCGGATTCAGCATCCGCGTGCGCGTTTCAATCGCGACCTGTTCGCTGAGCGTGCGCACCGAACCATCGCCACGCGTCTGATCGCCGATGTACACCGGTGGCGTATCGCCGTCGCGCGCGCGTTTGACCGCACCGGTAATGCCACCGAGCGTGTCAAAATAGTTGTCGACCGTCGTGACACCCAACTCGACTGAATCCAGATTCTGATAGGTCAGCTGAACATCGGCCAACGCACTGTTCAACAGCGCCGACTGATTTTGTGGTCGGCCATCACAGCCATACGCAAAGCCCTTGCGGCGCGAATACGTCTCGGCCAACTCATCCTCATCGTCCCAGCGACCGCTCTCGACGAGGTGATTCACGTTAGATCCGTAGGCACCCTCTTCGTTGCCATACACACGCAGTGCCGCCGTCTCGATTGAGCATTGGTGCTCATCCATATAGGCGAGCGCATGTTTGCGAATGTAGTTCTGCTCGACAGGCTCGTCGGCCTGTGCGGCCAGCAACGCAGCTTCGGCCAACAGCTTGATTTGCAGCGGCATCAAGTCGCGGAAAATACCGGACAACGTCATGACGACATCAACGCGCGGCCGGCCTAGCTCGGCCAGCTCAATCAGACTCGCGCCGGCAACGCGACCAAAGCTGTCAAACCGTGGCACCGCGCCCATCAACGCCAGCGCTTGTGCGATCGGACCACCCTCGCTCTTCAGGTTATCGGTACCCCACAGCACCATCGCCACCGATTCAGGTAACGCCGCACCATCGGCCATATGGCAGTCGAGCAGCCGCTGTGCCTGGCGCGCGCCATCAGCGACGGCATAGCTGCTGGGAATCCGGAACGGATCGAACCCGTGCAGGTTACGACCGGTCGGCAAAACCGCAGGTGTGCGCAACACATCGCCACCTGGCGATGGCGCAATGAACTTGCCCTCGAGCGCGCGCATCAATGCTTGCGATTCGTGATCTTCGGCCAGCAACTCATCAGCAGCTTTCAGCCGTTCGAAAAATGCTACCGGGTCGCTGACGGAGTCCAGCTTGCCAACCTTGGCCGCTTTTGCCGGTGTCAGCGTGCCATTCACCAACGCGGTCAGCACTGCAGGGTCAGGCAGCACGTTGTCCGACGATTCAGCAATCGAGCTCAGTAAGTCCACGCGCTCGGCAACCGACGGTGCTTCGCCAACAACATGCAAACCATGCGGAATCAGCGTTGTCTCCAACTCGTGCAAGCGTTGCTGCAACTGATCAATCTCTTGAGTCCACGCATCACGCGTCCACTCCGGCGTCGGCGCCGCCAGATCAAGCTCGGCGGCCTGCGTCTGGATCAACGCGGCAAGGTCGGCGTCAGGCTCGGCGTCCGGTGCGGCCGAGCGCCAGCGCTCAATCGTATCGTGCAGATCCTGCAGACCCAGATACAATCCAGAGCGTGACACCGGTGGCGTCATGTAACTGACCAGCGTTGCACCACCGCGGCGCTTGGCAATCGCACCTTCCGACGGATTGTTAACGGCATACAAATAGAAATTGGGCAGATCACCAATCATGCGCTCGGGCCAGCAACCGCCGGACATGCCCGATTGTTTGCCCGGCATGAATTCCAGCGCACCGTGCGTGCCAAAATTCAGCACCGCATCGGCGGCGAAATCGGTTTTCAGATAGCGGTAGAACGCAGCAAAAGCATGCGTTGGTGCAAAGCCGTGCTCGAACAGCAAACGCATCGGATCGCCTTCGTAACCCATACCGGGCTGCACCGCGACAAGCACATTGCCGAACTGTTTGCCGAGCACAAAAATCGATTGACCGTTGCTCAACTGGCGTCCCGGTGCCGGACCCCATTGCGACTCGATGTGTTTGAGCCACGGCTCCGACCTCACATGATCGTCGGTGCTGATGAGCGTATGCACATTAGCATCGGCACCATACTGCTGTGCGTTGCCTTCGATGATCGCGCGGCGCAATGCGTCAGCGTCAGCTGGAATGTCGCCGACGTCGTAGCCCTGCTCGGCCATCATTGTCAGCGTGTTGTGCAACGAGCCGAATACATTCAAAAACGCAGCCGTGCCGGTGTTGCCGGCGTTCGGCGGGAAATTGAACAAGACAATTGCAACCTTACGTTCGGCGTTGGTCTGATGGCGCAACGCCACCAGCCGTGCAACGCGGCTCGCAAGCGTCGTCGCACGCTCGGGACAGCTGTGCATGTCCTGCGGATTATCCTTGTCGGTAAACGTGCAACCGCGATCGCAACCGGTGCAGGTCACGCCTGGCGCTCCTGCGCGGCCACCAAACACCGTTGGGCTGGTCGCACCGTCCAACTCGGGAATCGCCACCATGATCGTGCTTTCGACCGGGCTCAAACCACGCTCTGAAGCACCCCATTGATCGAGCGTCTGGAACTCGACCGGGTGTGCGGCAAGATACGGCACGTCCAGCGCCTTCAGCGCCGTTGCCGCAGCCTCGGCATCGTTATAGGCGGGACCGCCAACCAATGAAAAACCGGTCAACGAAACGACGGCATCAACGCGACTGCGGCCGTCTTGCATGAAGAACGCATCAATCGCTGGTCGCGCATCAAGCCCGGACGCAAACGCCGGCACGACTGACAGACCGCGCGCCTCGAGCGCATGGATCACGCCGTCGTAGTGCGCAGCATTGCCGCCCAGCAAATACGAACGCAACATCAACAGTCCAACGCGACCTTGCCCGTCTTTTACGCTCGGCAACGCACTGGCATCGTCGGCAATACGCGCCTCCATGCGCGGGTGATACACGCCGACCTCCGGATATTCGATCGGCGGTGCGGCTTCGAGCAACGCCTTTGCTAACTGCGCACGTTCATCGCGCGCGTAGCGATGCACCAACATACGCACCATGTTCGCCATGTTCTCGCGCGAGCCACCCAACCAATATTGCAAGGTTAGAAAGTACGCGCGAACGTCTTGCGCCGTGCCCGGGATATAGCGCAGCAGCTTGGGCAACCGGCGCAACATTTTCATCTGCGCAGCGCCGCCGGTACTTTTGGCCGTTTTCTTGCCACGCAGTTTTTTCAGCAACGCCATCGGCCCGCTCGCCGGCTTCGACATGTCGAAGTCACCGATCTGCGTCAGCGTTGTGATTTCTGTTGCGGACATCGCGCACACGACGGCATCGCACTGGCCACGTTTGGCACGGATCGCCTCGAGTACAGGATGAAAGTGATCTTCCATGAACAACATGGAGACAAAAAGGATGTCGGCAGCGGCGATGTCGGCCAGGCACTGCTTCAGTTTGTTGTCGCTGTCTACGAATTCGGAGGCCGCGTGCATGGACAATCGCAGACCCGGACACTCGCGCGATAAATCGGCAGCCGCATACTGTGTCGCGCTGGCCAGATGGGTATCCATCGTCACCACAACAACACGTAGCGTGTGAGCGCTTGTTTTTACGGAGCCGTCAGCGCCCATAAACATTCCGGAGCGAGTGCAGTTTCACAAGCATGAATGTATGTGGCACGGGGCGGTGTGTCAACCAGAGTTGACACAAACTTAGATCGGAATAACTGACACTTTGACGAAGCACCGTGACAGTAGCGCAACGATGAGTCGTCGCAATCGTGTCGAGAACATCGTCAAACTCCACTACGATTGCCACTTACGCTATCCAGATCGATGTTCCGTCGCTAAAAAACACCCTTAGAGCACGCCATCTACTGTCAAATTGTCGCTAACCCGTTTAGTATTGCGCTCATCTTCGCCGAACGTGAGCCCCAGCCATGCCCAACGCGACTCGTCGCATCCTGTTGTTGAACGGGCCTAACCTGAATATGACCGGCACGCGCGAACCAGAGCGTTACGGCACCCGCACCCTGGGCGACATCGTTAGCGACCTGCAGCGGCTGGGTGAGACAGCAGGTGCGAACGTCGAGCATTTCCAAAGCAATGTCGAAGGTGCGCTGATAGAACGCGCACAGCAGGCGCGCGACGACGGCACCGATGCCATCATTATTAATGCTGGCGCACTGACTCACACGAGCATCGGCTTGCGCGACGCATTGCTCGCCAGCGAGCGCCCGTTCATTGAAGTCCACCTGAGCAATGTCTTCGCGCGCGAAGCATTCCGCCATCACAGTTATATAAGCGATATCGCCGTCGGCGTTATCGTCGGCTTCGGTGCGACCGGTTACGCGCTGGCACTGCAAGCTGTCCTGGAACATCTGTCAAACACCGCCGGTTAGGCGCCCCCTTTCGCAAGCGAGGCATACGAACATGGACATTAGAAAGGTAAAGAAACTGATTGAGCTACTGGAAGAGTCCGGTATCGCCGAGATTGAAATCACCGAAGGTGATGATGCAGTGCGTATCAGTCGCTACGCCAATCACGCCCCTGCGCCGCAAGTGTATGCGGCAGCGCCAGCACCGGCCGCACCGGCTCCGGTTGCAGCGGCCAGCGCCCCTACGGAAGCCGCCCCTGCACCAGAGGTGCCCGCTGAGGATGAGGGACATGTGGTTGCCGCGCCGATGGTCGGTACGTTCTACACGGCCTCTTCGCCAGGCGCCGCACCATTTGTGCAAATCGGTGATCGCGTCAAGGTCGGCGACACCCTGTGTATCGTTGAAGCAATGAAAATGATGAACCAGATCGACTCGGATGCCGACGGCATCGTCAAATCGATCCGTGTGCAAAATGGCGAGCCCGTCGAATACGGCCAAGCGTTGGTCACGATCGATACACGCGGCTAGTCGCGGGGGACATCATGCTAGAAAAAATAGTCATCGCCAATCGCGGCGAGATTGCGCTGCGGATCCTGCGTGCCTGCAATGAGTTGGGCATCAAGACGGTCGCCGTGTACTCAACCGCAGATAAGAATCTCAAACATGTGTTGCTGGCCGACGAAACGGTGTGCATTGGCCCGCCGCCTTCGACAGAAAGCTATCTGAACAAGGCCGCGATTATCAGCGCCGCCGAGGTAACCGACTCGGTCGCTATCCATCCGGGCTACGGGTTTTTGTCCGAGAATGCCGATTTCGCCGACAGCGTCGAAAAAAGCGGCTTCACCTTCATCGGGCCGAAAGCCGAAAGCATTCGACTGATGGGCGACAAAGTCGCAGCGATCAAGGCAATGAAAGAAACCGGCGTGCCGACGGTGCCTGGCTCTGACGGCCCACTGGACGACGATCCGGACGAAAACCTGCGTATTGCGCGCGACATCGGTTACCCAGTGATCATCAAGGCTGCCGGCGGTGGTGGCGGACGCGGCATGCGCGTTGTGCACAGTGAGCCGTCGCTGATCAATGCGATCAACCTGACGCGCACGGAGGCCGCAGCGGCGTTTGGCAACCCGGTCGTCTATATGGAAAAATTCCTCGAACGGCCGCGGCACATCGAGTTCCAGGTGCTCGCCGATCACCATGGCAATGCCGTGCATCTGGGTGAGCGCGATTGCTCGATGCAACGTCGCCACCAAAAAGTCATTGAAGAAGCGCCAGCGCCCGGGCTCGACGAGGCCGTGCGCAACCAGATGGGTGAGCGCTGCGCGCAAGCCTGCGTCGACATGGGCTATCGCAATGCCGGCACGTTCGAGTTTCTGTACCAGGACGGCGAGTTCTACTTTATTGAAATGAACACGCGCGTGCAGGTCGAGCACCCGGTGACAGAGCTTGTGACTGGCATCGATATCGTGCGTGAGCAATTGCTGATAGCCGGTGGCGAAAAACTCTCGTTCTCGCAAGGCGACGTGAAAATTCGTGGACATGCGATTGAGTGCCGGATCAACGCAGAGGATCCGAAGACGTTCATGCCCTCGCCGGGCACCGTCACTTTGTGGCACCCGCCGGGTGGTCCCGGGGTGCGCGTGGACAGCCATATTTACAATGGTTATCGCGTGCCGCCCAATTACGATTCGATGATCGGCAAATTGCTGACCCACGGCGACACGCGCGAGGTGGCAATCAATCGCATGCGCGGCGCTCTGGGTGAGATGGTTATCGAGGGCATCAAGACGAACATCTCGTTGCATCTGGAGATCCTGCAGCACGCGGCGGTGGTGGCCGGCGGTACGGACATTCACTATCTCGAAAAGCGCTTGGGCCTGTAGTCGCGACAGATGCCTTGGCAGCAACTGACACTGACGCTCGGCAACCTCGATCATGAGGCTGCCGAGACAGCGCTGCTAGGTGCCGGCGCAGTCGCAATTACCTACACCGACGCGGCAGACCAACCCATCCTCGAGCCGGCACCCGGCGAGGTGCCGATGTGGTCACAGGCGCGATTGACAGCACTGTTTCACGAGCACGCAAGTTTTGAGCGCATCGCGCTGCGTTTGATGAGCGATCTGTCGCTGAGCGCTCTGCCACCGCTCGATATCGCGTTGCTCGCCGATCGCGCGTGGGAGCGCGAATGGCTCAGCGCTTTCAAGCCGATGCAGTTCGGCCCGCGCCTGTGGGTTGCGCCCCAACACGCGCATATCGATGCCCAACACGCGATAGTGCTGAAACTCGATCCTGGGCTCGCATTCGGCACGGGTACTCATGCAACAACAGCGTTGTGTCTGGGCGCACTGGACGGACTGCCGCTTGACGATGCGCGCGTTCTCGACTTTGGCTGCGGTTCAGGGATTCTCGGTATTGCGGCGCTGCTGCTCGGCGCCGCCCACGTGCATGCCGTCGATATCGACCCACAAGCGATCACCGCGACCGCGGAAAACGCTGCGACCAACGACGTCGCGCACGCGCTACTCGCCGCAGATGTCGCGTCTTTGACAAGCGACACGCTACCGTTCGATGTGCTGCTCGCCAACATCCTGGCGCAGCCGCTGATCGATCTGGCACCGCGCCTTGCAAGCCACCTCAGACCCGGTGGCACGCTGATCCTGTCCGGCATTCTGGAGGCGCAAGCAGCTGAGGTGGCCGCAGCCTTCACACGCTGGATTGAGTTTGCGCCGCTGTCGCGGCAGGATGGCTGGGTGATGCTGAACGGACGCCGTCTGGATGTCGACTGATTCTCTACAAACCCGCTGCCCCGCCTGCAAGACCGTGTTTGCGGTCAGCGACGATGACCTGGCAATTGCCAGCGGGCGCGTGCGCTGCGGCGACTTGCGGCG
>JBCBDU010000070.1:0-9153 GCA_038529355.1 Pseudomonadota bacterium | reverse complement strand
CAGTCGACCTGGAACGAACTGGTCGGTAGCTTGCAGGCGCAGTTCTCGATTATCGGTCCACTGGCGGACTTGATTGTTGTGTCACGCCCCAAGAGTGAAAAGTCTGCGAAAGCGCGCGCGTTTGCTCTGGCCGCGCTGATGCACAGTGCGCGACCGGTGCTGGTCTTGCCACAACGCGCGACGGGCCGGGTGGGCAAAAGAATCCTCATTGCATGGAATCAGTCGATCGATGCGGCGGCCATTGTGCACGCTGCACTGCCGCTGTTGCAGATCGCCGAAGACGTGCACATCATGAGCGCAGGTTCACAGGACCTTTGCGCACCAAAGACGCGCGCCGTGGCGAAGTATCTGCGGCACTGGGGCGTTAATGCGACGACGAGTCAGACGCCTGGCCGTCATGCAACGCAGGAATTGCTGACGACGTATGCCGAGCGCAAATGCGACTTGTTCATGATGGGTGCGTACAGTCGTGCTCGTTGGCGTGAAACGGTCTTCGGTGGTTTGACTGAGCATATTTTGTTCAAGGAGCATATTCCGGCGCTGCTGATGCATCGATGAGGCACCCGCAATGAGGTAGCGAAGACGGCCGTGTCGTGTTCGTGCGGGCCCTCGTTACTGCCCAGCGTCGTCGAGTGTATCGGTGTTGCTCACCGGGTTTGACCGACCTCGTCTGGCTCGCTACATTCGGTGTTTGCACCAAACCCGAGACTCGCCGATGCGCGCAGGGCATTCAACGATCGCCAAACTGCTGCTTGTCTGCGCTGCTGCGGCCAGCTGGCCGTTGTCGGCTGCTGAAATTGCCCTTGTGTTGCCGAACAGTTTTCGTGCCTACCTGTTGGATGCGGCGGGCTCCCATGAGCTCGTACCCGAGTGGACCACGCAGGCGCGCATCCATCTGCATGCAGCGATGGTTGATATCGTCGAACGTGACCCGCAATTTAAGGCAGCGAGCATGCCCGCGCTGTCGGACGAGCAGCGCGCTGTGCTGGAGGAGCACGTCGCGTTGTTTGAAGCCAATGCGCAGGCGGCGATAGAGATGATTCGCGTTGCCGGCGTTGCGCACAAAAAACATGAGCGTGCGTATTCACTGGGATCCGGGTTGGCGTTTTTGGCTGCCGCCGGCATCGACAAGGCAGTGCTGGTTAGTGGCAGCCAGACGTGGTCGACGCGGGGGCGCGTGCTGAGTCGCGTGTTGCCCGGCGCTCTCGGGAGACATATTGCACCTGCAGGCGCTTCCGGGCTGTTGATTGGCTACATCGACACGACCAGCGGCGATATTACGTGGATGCATGCGATGCACCCGGTACGCGGCGGCGATGTGCGCGATGCGGACGGTGCTGTGCGCGTGCTCGATAAGCTTGTGGCGCAATACCCGGATGGCCTGATTTATGCGCAGCACTAAACCTGCGATTGCCCGCCGGCTGATGGCGTTGGCCACAGTCGTGGTGTTAGGCGGTTGTGCGGCAGCACCGCAGGTCATCAGCGATGCCGGAGACATTGCGGAGTTGGCTGCAGACGAACGGCGTTTGTGGTTGATGTCGGATGAAATCGACAACACATTGCGCAAGTCTGGCGCCGTATACACCGACCAACAGGCCAGCGACTACCTGCAGTCGCTCGTTGCTGCGTTGTTGCCGGAATTCGCGCAGCACATCCGTGTGCGAGTTTTGAAGAACGTGGAAGCAAATGCTTTTGCAATGGCCAATGGCAGCGTCTACATCAATACCGGCATGCTGCTGCGTTTACGTAATGAGGCAGAGCTTGCAGCGATCGTGAGCCATGAAGCTGCGCATGTCACACACAAACATGTTGTTGGCAACGTACGCACGGCAAAGCGATTCAATATGGTTGCCAACATCGTCGGTCTCGGCGCCTCGTTCATCGCCGCTACATCGATGGCGAGTCTGTCGCAGGCGCACGAGGTTGAGGCAGATGTTGTCGGCATGTCGCGCATGGCCAGCGCTGGCTATGCGCCGCAGGCGGCTGCCGCGCCGTTCCAGCGCTTGGCTGATGAACTGCAAGCGCGCGGTATCTCACAAGCAGGTTTGTTTCGCTCGCACCCACAGCTGCAGACGCGCGCTGCGTCGCTGGCGGCACTGGCTGCAGATCTGCCAAACGGCAGGCTACACACAGAGCGCTTTGAACGCAGCCTTGCGCGGGTGCGTCTTGCGGCTTTAGAGCAGGCAGTGCAGGGCGGGCACGGCGATTTGCTAGTGTTCTTGCTGGCAGACGAAGAGCTGCGCGAGGGTTTTGGCAGCGCCGGGTTCTATTATCTCGGTGAGGGCTATCGGTTGCGCGACTATGATGGTGATCGTGAACGCGCGTTGCGGGCTTACATGTCAGCCGTGCAGCAAGACTCTGGTGACTACCGCGCGCACGGCAGGCTTGGCTTGCTCTATATGAAAGCCGGCGACAACGCTCGTGCGATTAATCACTTTGAAACCTATCAGGCGAACAGCACCGATGCTGCTGATGCCGACGCTGCGTTCGTGCGCGGCTATCTCGAGCGGCTGAGGCGCGATTCGGCGCCATGAGTGCGATCGTTCAATGCATGCAGCCACGCATTATTGGCTTGTTGGCGGTGATGCTGTTAGTGCCCGGGTGCGCCAGCTATGTACCGACAACAGGTGCGCCCGTTGTCGACGCGCAGGGTGGCTATCGGTATGTGCCGCCGGCCGGATGGTACCGAACCGCGTTTCGTGATCCGCGCGGTGCCCAATACACGCGTGATGGACAGACTCTGCAGACGATCTACACGATGTTTGAAACTCACGATAGCGCGTTCGCGTTGACCAACAAGCGCACATCGGCGGACATGCTGCCGCAAGAGATCGCCGAGCATTTCGTGGCCGAACTCAAAGCGACGTTGGCCAATGACACGCTGACGGTTACGCAGCGTCAGCCGGTGCTGGTTGCCGGTCGGCAAGGCGTTCGATTGGCAGCCCAGTTTCGTAGCGACGATGGTTTGCGTTACGGGCTTGTCTATTATCTGACCGTGACTGAGAACGGCTTGCTCAGCGTCACTTACCGCGCGCCGGCACTGCACTATTTTGATAGGCATTTGCCTGCGTTCGAGCGCAGCGTGCAGACACTGGAGTGGCTCTAGCGGCGATGGCCGGCGAAGGATGTGACGTCTCCTGCGGCTGAGTCTATGTAGCAAACGAAGGATGTTAAGTCCTGCAGCTGAGCCCAAGTAACAATGCCTGTCTCCAGAAGGTCTGGCGCGCGGACTGTACTCTGCCGAGGCGTTGCACCGATCCCAGGAACTGCCGCCATGCAGCTTGGCGAACGGCCGTTGCTCAGAATCTCAATCAAACAGATTAATCGTGCGCAATGGCAACACTTCCGTGACCTGACCGTGACAACTGCTCCCTAAGCTGCGCGCTGTACCTAAACACCGCGCTGGCGCATTGCCGGCCGGCATACCAATGCACTCTAGGAGCGAAAAAATGGATGTACGAGGAGTCGTAGTTCGTAGTCTGGCCGTTGCCGGTCTGGCATTTGTAGCACAGTCAGCAGCGCTGGCGGATGACACTAAAGAGCAAGTTACCTATCGGGTAACGATCAGTAACCTGACGGTTGGTCAGCCGTTCACGCCACCTGTGGTTGCGTTTCACAACAACCGCGCGCAGATTTTCGAAGTCGGCGAGCCTGCCATCGAAGGCGTGCGTCAGATTGCCGAAAATGGCAACAATGCGCCGCTCGTCGCTGCGTTGGCCGGCGATACCAACGTTCGCGCCTTTTATCAGGGCAACGCGCCACTGGTGCCAGCAGCAAACCCCGGCGGCGCGCCTTTTGATAGCGAAGTGACGTTCGAAGTCACGACGGATCGCAGTGCACGCTTCCTGTCGTTTGTCAGCATGCTGATTTGCACCAACGATGGCTTTACCGGCCTGAATACAGTGCGCTTGCCGAGCAATTCTGCCAAGACGACGTTTTTGGCGCGCGGCTATGAAACGCGTACCGAGCAAAATACCGAAGACTTCAGCGATATTGTGCCGCCATGCCAGGGGTTGATCCGCGGTGAAGTCAGCGAGCCGGGCACAGGCGAAAGTAACCCGCTGCTGAGCGAGAATGGCGTGATCATTCCGCATATTGGCGTGATCGGCGATAACGATTTGTCGCGGCGCACCTACGGTTGGTCTGATCCGGTCGCCAAAGTTGAGGTCCAGCGCGTGCGCAATTCCAAATAGGAGAGCGTTCGGCTGACACCAGCAAGAAGGCCCTGAGCAATCAGGGCCTTTTTTTTACCCGAAAACGGGCATTGGGCGAGGTTGCGATCTGCCTAATCAGGCTCGAATTGACCCGGCCAAGCGTTTGCGCGCATCTAATCAGACAAATAGTGCTTATTTTTCAATAGTCTAAGTTTAGTCGAATATAGTAAGGCGGACAACGACCCTGCTAGAGGCATACACCAGTACTGTCAGCTTTTTTCTACCGTTGTATACGCCCTGAATACAGAATCCCGATCTGCCAAACCCTTGTAGCACCTGACAACGGCACGTTACAGAAAATATTGACAGTGATAAGTGACAACCATGCTTGACAACAAAAACTCGAGGCGCTAATTTGCGCCGTAGGGTTCGACAAAATCTTGACGCCGGTTCCGCACGTCCGAAAGTCCTAACGAATCCAGGGGATTGTTCCGCCTAACAGCGAGCACTCATTTTCGGTTTTTATTGGAGATTTCAACATGCCAAATATTGACGATCCGGAACGCGTATGGCCTACCGGTCTTACGATCAAAGAATCAGAAGAGCTGCACAAGCACGTCGTTGACGGCTCGCGCGTGTTCTTTGTGATTGCAGCCGTGGCACACGTGCTGGCGTATCTTTTCACCCCATGGCTCGGATAAGGAGCACACCATGAATCAAAGCAGAATGTGGTTAGTTGTTAACCCGACGGTTGGTTTACCGCTGTTTCTTGGCGGCGTAGCTCTGATCGCCTTTACCGTACACTTCGCGATCCTGGACAACACATCCTGGTTCCCGGCTTTCTTCGGCGGGTAAGTTCGCATCTGTCAGAAAACCGAATGAGCAGATCCGGCCTTGTGCCGGATCTGCTCGCTTGGTGATCCAAACCCATTATTGAGACTCTGACAGAGCCTCAAGGAGCGTGACCATGCTGTCAGTGGTAAGAATGTATCCCGCAGAAGAGCAGGCGCGGGAAGCGATCCGCCAGTTGCAGGCGGATGAATTGGCAGGCGACGAGCGCAATATCCATGTGTTTTCGCCGATGCCCGGTAACGACGCGCAGACAATTGATCGTGCGATAGCGCATGGCCAATTGCCAGGCGCCTACGTTCACGTGTGCCGTCGTGCGCTGGAGAAGGGCTACCATGTGCTGTCCGTCGCGCCGCCGTTTATCCGCGGCTCGGAGGCGGAACAGGTTATGGAGCGTTGTGGAGCTGTCGATACCGATCAGTTGCCGTCGTACTCGATCAGCAATCCGACACCGTTGTCGGACCTTTTGGGTATTCCGGTGCTGACCAAGTACAAGCACACCTTCAACATCAAGATGTTGACTGAGCCGAAATCGAAAACGTCCAGTTTTGGTATTCCGCTGCTCACGAAACCGAAATCGAAAACTTCGAGTTTCGGCTTTCCGCTGCTAACGAAGCCGAAATCGAAAACCAGCAGCTTTGGCTTGCCGTTGTTGACGAAACCGAAGTCCAAAACGTCCAGTTTTGGTATTCCGTTGTTGAGCAAGCCCAAGTCGAAAGACACAAGTTTCGGATTCAAGACGATCTCGCATAATCCGGCACCGTTGTCTAATATGTTCAACATTCCAGTGCTGTCTAAGAAAGACAGGGATTAAATCAAGGTCCTGGCCAGCCGGTGTCGGTTGGGTCAGGCAAGCGCATTGAAGTCGTGTGGGGCGGCTTGCAATGCGCTTCGGTGCCGATGCAACGCAACGTTGTGTCGGCAACAGTTTTTGGGGCGATCTGTATTAGTGTGATGCGAGCGTGAACCGTCTGAGCCAAAAATTGATGGCATCCTGGGTCTCGATGGGGCCAAGGTTCATGCCGTTCGCCGATATCGCATCGCCCGATCTGCCGCTCAGTCGTCTGCTGCGGCTGTCCCTGTTTCAAGTCTCGGTTGGCATGTCGCTGGTGTTGCTGGTCGGCACGCTGAATCGGGTCATGATTGTCGAGCTCGGTGTGCCTGCGTCGCTGGTTGGACTGATGGTGGCGATGCCGCTCGTTTTTGCACCTTTCCGTGCGTTGATCGGCTACCAATCGGACACGCATCGTTGCGAGCTGGGATGGCGACGTGTGCCCTTCATCTGGAAAGGTACGCTGTGGCAATTCGGCGGTTTTGCCATCATGCCGTTTGCGTTGTTGGTGTTAGCCGGCAAGGGCGAAGCGGCCAATGCACCCGTTTGGATAGGCCACGCCGCCGCCGCTTTGTCATTCCTGCTCGTTGGCGCCGGTGTACACACCGTGCAGACGGCTGGTCTTGCGCTCTCTACCGATCTGACGCCGCCCGAGTCGCATGCCCGGGTGGTGGGGCTGATGTATGTGATGCTGCTGGTCGGAATGATCGCCAGTGCATTGATTTTCGGTAAGGCGCTGGAAGCGTTTACGCCAGGCAGACTGGTGCAGGTGATTCAGGGCGCTGCGCTGGCCACGGTCATACTCAATAGCGTATCGATGTGGAAGCAGGAGACGCGTAATCCGCCGCGCGGTCGCGCCGCGCCGGCGCCCGACCCTACGTTCAGCGAATCGTGGGCACGCTTTTGCAGCGGCAAGCATGCCGTTCGCCGTTTGGTTGTGCTCGGCATCGGTACGATGGCGTTTGGCATGGCAGACATCCTGCTTGAGCCGTTCGGCGGCCAGGTGTTGGACATGAGTGTTGCGGCGACGACTAAGCTCACGGCGCTGCTAGCGTTTGGCGGCTTGCTCGGTTTCGGCTTTGCCTCGCGCGTGTTGGGGCGCGGCGCTGACCCGTACCGCATGGCGCGCAATGGCGCGTTACTCGGCGTTCCAGCGTTTGTGCTGGTCATTATGGCCGCGACGACGGACATGCCGATGTTGTTTCTGATTGGTAACTTCCTGATCGGTTTTGGTGGTGCGCTGTTCGGACACGGCACATTGACCGCATCAATGAACAGCGCGCCGGCATCACAGGTTGGTCTCGCTCTGGGCGCCTGGGGCGCAGTGCAGGCGACAGCCGCCGGCGTTGCGATGGCGTTCAGCGGGGCACTGCGTGATGTGGTCAATATGGCAACCGGTGATCGTGGCAACGAGTGGGGTTTTGCCACAGAGGCAACCGGCTATATGACGGTCTACAGCCTTGAAATTGTACTGTTGATTGTTGCGATCGTTGCGGCGTTGCCATTGTTGCGCGGCAGCAAACGCGAGCAGGCGTCGGAAGAGGCCGCAGCTATCGATGTGGCGCTGAAGGAAGCGCCGAAGCCGCAAGGCTGAGTTGACGAAAGGCAGGCAGACATGGCGCAGCGGCAGATTCTGGCATTTCCTGACGAACGACTGACACTGACATCGCAACCGGTGACGACATTTGACAGCGGTTTAAACCAGTTGGTCGAAGACTTGTTTGACACGCTGTACGCGACATCGGGTATCGGTTTGTGCGCACCGCAAATTGGTGAGCTGCAACAGGTGCTGGTGATGGATCTGTCCGACGATCACAGTGCGCCGCGCGTGTTCATTAATCCGACTTTGCTCAGCACGGCGACACCGTGCATGGTTGAGGAGAGTTGTCTGTCGGTACCGGACTACGTGAGCGTTGTGCGTCGCTACGCGGATGCGCGCGTCCGCGCCTGTGATCGCCACGGCAACGAGTTTGAACAAGATCTAACGGGCATGGAGGCCGTGTGCCTGCAGCACGAAATGGATCACCTGGACGGCAAGCTGTTTGTTGAGCGGCTGTCCTATCTCAAGCGCTGGTACTTCAACGCCACAGCGGCGGGGCGCTTGCGGCGCGCTGCGAACGGCTAGTGCCGGCGCGCGCTGTTTCGACCGCCCGCACACCCTAAACCCCGGCAAACGCGACACGCAAACGCTGCGTTGATCGCCTGTGTGCAGTTGTCAAACGTCCCCACGCATACCGACGCTGCATGTGAACATCTGTCAACGCTTGGCCATTCGGCTACATCACGGTCTGTGCTTTTGTAAGATAGAGTGAGCGCGTGCGGTACGGCACGCATTCCAATAATCAAGTGTGGGGAAGGTGATGAATTGGCAAGAATGGATTCCTGTAGTACAGGAAAAAGCGATTGAATACGGCTTACTCGGCCTGCAGGCGCTGGCAATTTTCGTCATCGGCCGCTGGGTCGCGAAAGGTCTGACCAGTCTGGCGCGCAGCATCATGAAGCGCAGTGGCATGGACGACATGTTGCGCAAATTCATTGGCAACATCCTGTTTGCCCTGCTGATGACGTTCGTGGCGATTGCTGCAATCAGTAAGTTGGGCATACAGACAGCATCGCTAGTTGCCGTCATTGGTGCTGCCGGTTTGGCAGTGGGCTTGGCGCTGCAAGGTTCGTTGGCAAACTTTGCCGCAGGCGTGTTAATGATCATTTTCCGTCCGTACAAACTCGGTGATCTCGTGGAAATCGCTGGTGATGGCACGCAAGGTTTTGTTGAAGTAGTCGACGTATTCACGACGGTGCTGAGACTGCCGGACAAAACCAAGATTATCGTGCCGAACGGCCAGGTCATGGCGAACACCATCATCAATTTCACCGACGCGGAAAAGCGCCGTATGGAGCTGGTGGTGGGTATCGGCTACAGCGACGACATCGACAAAGCGCGTGATGCGATCATGGCAACGATCAAGCAAAGCGAATATGTGCTGGATGATCCGGCGCCACAAGTCACTGTTGCCGAGCTCGGCGACAGTTCCGTGAATCTTGCTGTGCGACCGTGGGTGCCTGCCGAAAAATATGCGCCTGCATCGCATGAGCTCAATGAGCGGGTGAAGAAAGCGCTGGACGCTGCGGGCGTCAGCATTCCATTCCCGCAACGTGATTTGCATATCATTGATCACACGAAGGATGCGTCGTAGCTGGGCAAATAGTCGCTTGATCACAAGAGGCGGTTGCTGCGGCGACCAATGAACGCCTCAGGGCGGTCGTCGCCGAAAGCCGGGGCAGTTTGGGCGGTATGAGCAGGCGCTGACGCCTGAGCGT
>JBCBDU010000069.1:0-9595 GCA_038529355.1 Pseudomonadota bacterium | reverse complement strand
CACATCAATCGACGGTGCGCGCACAGTGACATCGCCGACGCGTGTTTCACGACGAATACGTGCCTCGCCATTCTGGATCAGCGCTACGTCAGTCGACGTGCCGCCCATGTCAAACGTCAGAATGTTGGCGAACCCGCCACGTTGACAAAAATACATGGCGCCCGCTACGCCGCCAGCCGGACCGGACATCAGCAGGTTGACCGGCGATTCCGCTGACGCACGCGCCGACGCAAGTCCGCCGTCCGAGCGCAGGATCGCAAGCTTCACGTTGTCGCCCATCTGTTGTTCGAGCGACGTCTTCAGATTGCTCACGTAGTTGGATACTTGCGGACGTACGAACGAGTTCACGACGGTTGTTTCGGTGCGTTCGTATTCCTGCATTTCCGGCACGACTTCGCTACTGATCGAAATCGGGATATCCCCGAACACGTCTTCAGCCAGCTTCTTGACCTGCGCTTCGTGCGTGCCGTTAATGTAGGAGTTGATCAGGCACACCGTGAGCGCTTGCACCTCACCGGTGTGCGCCAGCGCCTGCATATCGGCACGCAGTGCGTCGATATCGAGTGGCTTGACGATGTTCCCATCGGCACCCATGCGTTCGTCGGCTTCGATCGTGAGTTCCAACGGTGCCAACAATGGCGCTTTCATGTAGCTGACCCAGCCGCCCAAACCACCCGGACAAAATGAGCGAGCCACTTGCAAGGTTTGTCGATAACCTTTGGTCGTAATCAAGCCAACCTTGGCACCTTTGCCGGTGAGCACGGCGTTGGTTGCCACCGTCGTGCCGTGCATCACTTGCGCGATATGTCGCGGATCGATACCCGACTGCGTGCAAATGCGCTCGATACCATTGAGCACACCGATCGAAGAATCGGCCGGCGTCGACGGCACCTTGGCCATGAACGTTTTTCCCGACGTTTCATCCACCAACAACAAGTCGGTAAACGTACCGCCAACATCAACCCCCAATCGAAACGTCATAGTCAATCCTCGATGCTGTCATGGTGTTTGCACACCGCTAGATAATGTTCGCCGCGCGCATGCTGTCGAGCTGCGCGTCGCTGAAGCCGAGCTCGCCACCATACACTTCCTGATTGTGCGCCCCGATCGTGGTGTTGCCCGGCCAGCGAATCGTGCCTTGTGTTTTCGACATTTTCGGAAACACGTTTTGCATCCTCAGCGCTGGCCACTCGTCGGTCGGCGTCGCAACAATAGCCTCGCGCGCTGCAAAATGCGGATCTTCCAGCATCTCGGGCGCACGATAGATCTTGCCGGCCGGCACACCAGCCTCCTGCATCATGCGATCTACGTCGGCAACTGTATGCTGTCGCGTCCACGCATTGATGATGTCGTCGAGCTCCAGATAGTTGGCGCCACGTTCGGTATGCCCGACGAAACGCGGATCTTCGGCCAGCTCCGGCTGACCCATTTTTTCCACCAATCGCGCAAAGACGGTGTCCTGATTCGCCGCGATCAGAAAGATGCCGTCCTTGCAGTCGTAAATGTTCGAAGGTGCAACGTTCGGCAGCGTCGATCCGGAACGCTCGCGAATGTAGTCGCTGACGACGTACTCCGGAATTGTCGCTTCCATGACATTCAGCACGGATTCGTAAATGGACGCATCGATGACCTGCCCTTCGCCAGTACGATCGCGATGGTGCAGCGCCGCCAACGCACCATTGCAAGCGAACGTTGCTGCCAATGTGTCTCCGATCGACAGACCCGCACGGCTGGGTTGGCGATCAGGCTCGCCGCACAGATACCGCATGCCACCCATGGCCTCGCCGATCGCGGCATAGCCGGCGCGTTTCGAGTAGGGTCCGGTCTGACCGTAGCCAGACACGCGAATCATGATGATCCGCGGATTGATTTTGACCAGTTCGTCGTAGCCCAGACCCCATTTTTCCATCGTGCCGGGCCGAAAATTCTCGAGCACCATGTCGGCACCCGTGATGAGCTGCCTGACAAGGTCCTGGCCTTCGTCGACGCGCAGATTGGCGGTCACGCATCGCTTATTGCGCGCACACACGCTCCACCACAGCGGATAGTCACCGCGACCCCAAACCCGCATCGGGTCGCCCTTGCCGGGCGGCTCTACCTTGATGACATCGGCGCCCATGTCGGCCATCAGCTGCCCGCAGTACGGACCGGCAATGAGTTGGCCGAGCTCGACCACACGTATATCGGTCAGCGGACCCTGACGCGGCGGCAAATCGCTCATAGCTGGCTGGCTTCCCGTGTGCTGCGAGATCCGCGCACGCGCAGGATCGGTGTTGGTCTTATTAGCTCTATTAATATAACGATAGGTCTTATTCTGATCAACTAATGTCGAGATTGCGCATTAGACAGCCGGTCAGCCGTCTATGATGATCTCGCAACCGGGTGTCGCCGCCCATTCCGACCATGAGCCATCGTACAACGCGTGATCGCGATGCCCGAGTACCTCGAGCGCCAGCGACAACACGGCAGCGGTAACGCCGGAACCACAACTGGTGATAATCGGTGCTGCAAGGTCAACACCTGCCGCGCCGAACACGCGCCGCAACGCATCAACCGGCAACAGCGTGCCATCGTCTGCCAGCAACGATTTGAAGAACACCTGCTTCGCGCCGGGCATGTGCCCCGGTGACAACCCTGCCCTGGGTTCGGGCGCCAAACCGGCAAAGCGCGCAGCTGGTCGAGCATCAACCACTTGCGCACTGCCTGTGCGCAACGCAGCAGCGACGGCGTGCCGATCGCACACGTGCTGTGCCCGCAACACGGCATCGAACCGCGCCGATGGGATTGGCATATCGCCAGCGTCGGTCGGCCGCGCCTCGGCCAACCACTTCGGCAAACCGCCATCCAGAACAGCCACCGATGCACTGCCCATCAACCGAAACAGCCACCATACGCGCGCTGCCGAGAACAAACCCGCTGTGTCGTACACCACGATTCGATCATCACTGTTAATGCCCAAACGGCTGACAGCTGTCGCAAAAGCATCAGTATCCGGCGCCATGTGTGGCAGTTCGCTGTGCCGATCACAGATACGATCAATATCGAAGAACAGCGCACCCGGCACATGCTGCTGCGCGAATTCGGCGGCCGAGTCGCGTTGCTCGGCCGGCAGATACCATGAAGCATCGATGATGCGCAGTTGCACCGCGTCGATGTTGTTTGCCAGCCATTCAGTGCTGACCAGCGGCATTGGCAAAGCGCATTCCATGGCAACAGCATACGACATTGCGGCGGCTACTCGCGTGCGCAGACCGCATCACTGGGCAGCGACGACCGGCAACGCTATGCTTGCCCGCATTGTCATCCGCACACCGGAACCTACGCATGTCACTGCTCGCACGTTTGAAGTCTGTCGGTCCCGGTGCGCTGGTCACAGCTGCGTTCATTGGCCCGGGCACGGTAACCGTTTGCACGCTGGCGGGCGCGCGCTTTGGCTACAGTCTGTTGTGGGCGCTGCTGTTCGCAACCATCGCAACGATCATCTTTCAGGAAATGGCCTGTCGGCTCGGCACTGTCACGGGTCGCGGACTGGGCGAATCGCTACAGGCAACGTTCGGCGCATCATTGTGGCGCTGGCCATTGGCCCTGTTGGTGCTCACAGCGTTGTACGCAGGCAACGCAGCCTATGAGGCCGGCAATCTGTCGGGTGCCGCGCTTGGCGCCAGTGCGATTTTTGGTGAGTCGGTCGTCGTGTTCCGGTCAGCGGTGCTATGCACGGTCGCGATCGCAGCCATCGTGCTGTTGCGCGGCAGTCATCGTCAGGTTGAACGCGTCCTGATCGGGCTCGTGATCGTCATGGCTATCGCGTTTGTCAGCACGTTTATCGCCGGTGCACCACAATGGTCGGCCTTGTTGCGCGGGCTGCTGGTGCCTGCCGTGCCGGAAGGCAGCCTGATCACCATCGTTGCGCTGATCGGCACGACAGTGGTGCCCTACAATTTGTTTCTGCACGCAGCGGCAGCCAAATTGCGCTACCGCGGCACTAAAGATTTGCCGGCTGCGCGCACTGACACCGTCGTATCGATTGGCCTTGGCGGGCTCGTCGCAATCTTCATCGTCTCAACCGCGGCTGCCGGTCTGTTTGCCAACGGACTTGCAGCCGACAACGCAACGGACATGGCACGACAATTCGAGCCGCTGTTTGGCGTCTGGTCGCGCTACTTGCTCGGCGTCGGTTTACTCGCCGCCGGCGTCTCAAGCGCGCTGACAGCGCCACTGGCAACAGCTTACGCCGTCAACGAAGTGTTGCGACCGGGCGCTGCGGCAAATGACGGCTGGTTTCGCGTGGTCAGCATGAGCGTGCTACTGGTCGGCGCCGCGTTTGCATTGAGCGGTATCCGGCCGATCCAGATTATTCTTACCGCGCAGTTTGCAAACGGACTGCTGCTGCCAATCATTGCAGGCTTCTTGCTATACGCGATGAACCAGCGCGGCATTCTCGGCGATCACGTCAACACTGCACGTAGCAACACGCTCGGCGGCATTGTGTTCGTTGTCGCCGTCGCTCTGGGTGCGCGCTCGGTATTGCGTGCGACAGGCTTCATGTAACAATTTAACGATCATGCCGTTTAGTTGTATTTCACGCTTTAAATGCCGGCAAGCGAGATGCTTTTGAAGCTTTAACAAGACACGACGGACAACGCCGAACCCACCGCGTTAAAAATGGCATTCAATATCCGGGAGGTAATGCGAGCGCGGTTCACGACGACGTCGCACAAAAAAGCAAAGACGATGCCAAGCCAACCCAAGTAGGCAAAACCAACGTAGCTGCCATTGATAATCGTCAGCAACCAGTCCTGCTGGAATAGATAACAATACGCGCAGCACACTGTTGCGATGCTCAGCAACACGCCCGGCAAAAACAAGTGGGTCGCTGCCTGCGGTTTCGCAAACGATACCAACAACAACAGCAGGAAGATCGCCGCATTGCTGGCCGTGAATATGCGGATGTCGCGTCTCAAGTCCGTCGCAACATCCATGTAGGCTGCGTGAATGACGTCGGCAATCTTATCGTTGGCGGCCCGCAGTAGCCTGATGTCGCTCTGAAACCAACTCTCGAACTCCTTAGCCCATTGCTGTCGACACGCGCAATCCATGTCCGTGATGTCGGCCAGTGCGCTGGCCCATTGCTCGTGGACCCTGTCGCGCAACAATGTCTTGCTGTGTTCGATTTTCGCTTCGTTCTTGTCGTACAGATATTGCGACAATCGCGCCAACGCGGTTTCTGATTCCATTGGCTTGATCGCGTCAATCATGCCGTCAATGCGCGCCTGCGCCTTGCGGTCGATGTAATCAGCGGCGAACGTCTCTACCCACTGCGGGACGGAATACGTCAGCGCGAAAAACGCCGTAAAGATGACGGCGCCGATGACGCCGATGATTCGCAATACGAGTCTTTGTGTTGTCATGCTGCGCATTGTGGATCTATTCCAAACCGTTTTCAGATCATCGCATCAGTTGCCAACATGTGATTCCAGTTCGATTTCGATCAGAAGCTGCGGTAATGCGAGCCCCTTCACTTCCAGCCAGCTGCCGGTGGGAAAATGCGTCGTGTAGATCGTGTTGCGATAGGCAGCGACAGCTAGGAAAGCTGCCATATCCGTCGTAAAGATGTTTTCGGCGATGACATCGTCGAAATCCAAACCATAGTGCGCCAACACCTGCGCAAGGTCTGCGTAGACGTTCTTCATTTGTTGCTCAATATCACCGATCGCGGTGGGATTACCTTGTTCGTCCATACTCACCGCGCCAGAAACCTTGACCGTATTCCCAACCCGCACCGCATGGGTATAGCCGAATGCCTGCTCGACATCGGGCCGCAAATTGAAATACTCCGGTGCCTCAGCTGCTTTGGCAGCATCATCAGTGTGCGAACTCTGGGTTTGCAACACGCATCCCGTGGTCATCGGAAGCACGCTCGCCAGTAGCAGCAATGATTTGAGTCGCATGGTCGAATTCCTCGAAGAGTAGTAGTTAGCGCTATTACACCACGGCACAACACGACATGTTGCCGATAGCGACTCCGATTCAAGGTGTTATGCAGCGAGCGGTGCCCGTCAGGCCGCTCAAGCGTTGCCAGCGCGCCGTAGGTCACCACGAGAAGTACACCATAACTAACGGCAAGTATTCCGTTTCTTGCAGATCAGTCATCTTCTTGTAACCGCGAAGTCATCGCGTTGTCACGGCACGGTCATCCGACTTTCACGCGGCAATCCTACGCTGACCAAGCTGGTCGATTTAGACCGATGACAAGCCGCCTGTTGCGGGGCAAGCATCGCAAACCGCCAGCAGATTGATCCAAAACACACTCAACCGTTGTAACAGGGGCTTCAAACCAATGGAATCAGTGAACACACGCAACGTCATCCAGGATGACTCGTCCGAAGATCTCTCCACAAACCCAACTAACAACCGCACGATCAGTGATGTCGTTTCAGCGCATCTGTCACGCCGAACGATCATGCAAGGCTCACTCGCAGTCGCCGCCACTGGCTTCTTTGCGCCGCGACCCGGACACGCTGGCGAGCACGCGTCGACCGACGCAGAACAAAACCTGATTGACTTCACGCCATTAACCACTGAAGAGGTTGTAGCCGGCGCAGGTCGCATGGTCACCATCTCGCCAGACTACGAATATGACACGCTGATTCCGTGGGGTACGCCAATCAACCCGGCATTGGGTATCACTCCGTATCTCGGCGACCCCAACACGCGACCGACTGCTGCAGAGCAAGAGCAAATGGTGGGTATCGGTCACGATGGCATGTGGTTTTTTCCGATCAACCTGCCGCGCATCCTGTTGCTCGAACGCAATATGGGCAAGAAGCTGCCGGCGGAGCGTCGGCGTCGCGTGTTGAGCAGCCGCGTCGGTGTGTTGTGCGTCAATCACGAGTTTGGCCGCAACTCACATGTGCTGGGTAAAGGGTTTCCGGAAACGCTTGAGGATGTGCGCTTGTCACAGGCCGCGCATGGCGTGTCGTGCGTGTTCCTACGCTATCACAAACGCAACAATCGCTGGTTGGTTCGCCCCTCTTCGAAAGCCCGCCGCATCACAGTCAACACCGAGGTGACCTTCTCCGGACCGGTCGCCGGCAGCGCGCTGCTTGAAAACGCAGCCGGCAATACACCGCGCGGCACCGTCAACAACTGTGGATCAGGCGCGACGCCGTGGGGTACCTACATCACCTGCGAGGAAAACTTCAACGGCTACTTCGGCTCGACGACCGGCGAGATTGGCGGTTTCAATGCGCTGCAAGACGCGGCCTACGAACGCTATGGCTTCAGCACGGGTGGCTTCGGCTATGGCTGGCACGAATTCGATGAACGCTTCGATGTATCGAATCCGAACTATGCGAACGAGTCCAACCGCTTTGGCTGGTGCGTTGAAATCGATCCGTTCGACGGCTCGGCAAAACCGGTCAAGCGCACAGCGATGGGTCGGTTCAAGCATGAAGCAGTTGCGATCAAAGAGCTTGACGACGGTCGCATCGCAGCCTACATGGGCGACGATCAACGCGGCGATTACTGCTACAAATACGAGTCGAACCAGCCGTGGCAGGACAGCATCGCTGCCGGCCTGAGCCCGCTGGACGAGGGCAAGCTTTATGTTGCGCGCTTTGACGACGGCGAAGGCTCACAAGATGGCAAGGGGCGCGGCGAGTGGATTGAGCTGACCTACGAAAACCCGGCTATTGCCGCCGCCGGTCTGACATCGCGGGATCTCGTGCTGACCTATGCGCGCCTCGCCGCGGACGCGGTCGGCGCAACGCCGATGGATCGTCCGGAGTGGTCAACGATTGGCACGAACGGCGAAGTCTACTGGACACTGACCAATAACGATCGCAAAGACGATGGCGCCGGTGCATTGAGCGAAGTGAATCCGATCTTCGAAAACAGTGACGGCTACATCATCAGTACGACCGACACGAGCACGACGGCGTTCGATTGGTCGATGTTCCTGATCGCGCGCAACACGCGCTCGGAAAACCCCGGCGACGATACCAATGATCTGGCGTATGCGGCGTACAGCGCGCCTGCCGACGGCGGTGCCAACGTGTTCACCGACCCGGACGCGGCTTGGGCCGATCCGTTCGGTCGCCTGTTCATCGGCACCGATGGCGGACAACCGGATGGTATCGAAGACCAGATGGTAGTGATCGACACCGCAACCGGTGAATACCGTCGCTTGCTATCGGGCGTGCAGTCAGACGAGATTACCGGCACGGCAGTCACACCGGACTATCAGACGCTGTTCACGAACACGCAGCACCCGGGTAACGGTGATCCAACGCGGACTAACTTCCCCGCACCGTTTGACGGCGTGACGATTCCGCGTGACTGTACGTTGGTTATTCGCAAGAAAGGCGGTGGCATTGTCGGCTCGTAGTCGCCAACTCTGCCAAACGAAAAAGGGTCTCCAAACGGAGACCCTTTTTCTTTGCGTCGCAACAAAGCTTGCGATCAGTGATCAGACAAATTCGACGACTTCCGGCGAACGCATGAAATACATTGCCATGATCACGAGCACCAACGGGAACACGACGATCACGCCGACCGAGAGCAGGATCGTCACTTCGAGCACGCCCATGATCAGATTGGCGATGGCAAACACGCGCAAAATCTCGGGCCGGTCATTGGCGCTGCGCAGCAACATGACGCCAATCACGATGTCCAGTACACCGAATGCAAACATGCACAGCAACGTGATCACAACAATGATCTCGCTCGCCAGATCGCTACCGACGTTGGCCGCCATTGCATCCAGCGCAAACGTGCTCACGTGGAACAGCACAACCAGACCGATCATGCAGGCAAATACGACGTCCAGACTGCTGTAGTGATAGTGCTCGTGCAGTGCGCGACGGACAGAAACATAAAAATAGGCGGTTAACGCACCAAGCACCAGAAACACGAAATCCAGCGCCTGTAGTCCATTGGCAATGCCTTTGCCGGACAGCTCAAAATCGACGACGCCGACTCCATAGATCCAATAAAACGGAAACAAAATTGCCAGCGCGATCGCGGCAAGACCCGGAATGAGAAATTGCTTATCGGACATGTTGCACCTCTGAAGCCCGGTCGGCAGTCTCGCCCGACCCGTTGATCGTGGATTCGTTAACGTACTCAAGGATGTCACCCGCGTCGCACTGCAACACATCGCAAATGGCCGACAGGGTCGCAAAGCGAATACCTTTGACCTTGCCGGTTTTCAGTAACGACAGATTCGTCGGGGATATACCGATGTGCCGCGCAAGATCGTTCAGCGACATCTTGCGCCGGGCCATCTGCACATCAAGGTTTACTCGAATACTCATGGGGCAACTCTAGCCTGACGATCTATGCTTTGCAATGATTTTTTTATGTTTTACGTAAATTTTTTGATGTTTACGACTATTTCGCACTATGCGATACAGCACTACCCTGTTGCAAATCATGCACTTGCGTAGCGCATTGCCCGCCACGCTAACTGCCACAAAAAAGCCGGATCGAAGATCAACTTCGATCCGGCTTCAGCGCCGGCGTAGGGTCGAGCCTCCCTCTCGGCCTTGGCGTTAAACTTGGCCATGCCCTCGGCCAAAGCATCTGTCGACTAACG
>JBCBDU010000068.1:0-10053 GCA_038529355.1 Pseudomonadota bacterium | reverse complement strand
TTGATGCGTGTGCGCGATCATCAGGGCTTTCGCAACGTGCAGGAGTTAGCGACGCGCGCGATGCTCAATCGCGGCGAACTTGGCGCGTTGGCTGCGGCTGATGCCTTGTCAAAACTCAGCGGGCACCGGCATCTGGCGCGTTGGCAGGTGGCCGGTGTCACACATCAGGATGATCTGCTGGCCGGCAGCGAAGTGCGCGAGGCGACGCCGATGTTGCGCGCACCGAATGAGGCCGAAGATGTCGTTGCCGATTATCGCCATACCGGTTTGACGCTGAACCGCCACCCAATGGCGATGTTGCGCAGCTTATTTCGTGAGCAGCAGTTCATGACGGCTGCGGCGTTGGCAACGCTGGATAACGATGCGCCGGTGTTGGTGTCCGGTGTCGTGGTCACGCGGCAGCGACCGGGCAGTGCAGGGGGTGTCACTTTTGTCACGCTGGAAGACGAGACCGGCTATGCGAATATCGTCGTGTGGAAAGATCTGGCGGCGCGCCAGCGCACCACGGTCGTTGGTGCGCGATTGATGGGCGTCAAGGGCAAGGTGCAAAAGCAGGGCAAAGTCATCCACGTGGTTGCCAGTGAGTTGTTCGACTACAACGGGCTGCTTAACGGGCTGGTGTCGCAATCGCGTGACTTTCATTGATTGGAAGCGTCAACAAGCGCAGCCGTAGAAGGTTTCGATATCGCTCCGTGTCCATCGACCGCCGCGATCGGCCCGGTATCGAAAGCACGTTGCACTTTCGATACCGGGTTGAGACTAAAACGGGCCGCGAAAGCCATCCGGCATCGTCCAGAATGCGGACCAAACCTGATTGTCGCGGACGTAGAATACCGAATCGCCATTCAGGTACGCACGATTGCGCGACGTACCATCGACGGGGATCCCGCCGTTTGCGCCAACAATGCTCATCGATCCAACACTGATCAGCGATGCCAAGTTAGGCGTCATTTTGTCACGTATCTCAAACAAGTACAGACCTGATTCAACAAACTCAAAACTGTTGTCTGTCGCAAGAAGGTATGCGGGAATCGTGAATCTATCGACCCCATCGACATCGCTCTGATAGGTGAATGCATGGCGATCGTAGCGTGCCTCGCTACTCGAACCACGCCCACCCAGCGTCAGACTGCCGCGCGATAACGGTTGCGCGACTTGCGATACGTCAAACAACTCAAGCTTGATCCCACCGCTCGCGTCTTCACCCAGGCCGAGCAATAAGTCATCGCTGACAGGGTGGAGAAAATCGGAAAATCCTGTTACTTCCAATTGACCGGCAATCGTCGGATCTTCCGGATTGGCAAGATTAAGCACGTAGAGCGGATCGATTTGTTTAAACGTGACGATATACGCACGGTTGTCGATAAAACGCACGCCATACAGTTGTTCGTTTGGCTTACCAATCTCTTCGGGTCTGCTAACGTTGGGTAGCTCGCCAACAAGCTCAAGACCTGGCGAACCAGACTTTTCGCGAACGACATACAAGTGGTGATCCAGACTATCGTTTGTATCAGCAGTGTAGACCGTGGACAGCATCCTTAAGTCGCCATTGGCCTCGCTCAGGCGAAAATCGAGTTGGCCGCCAGTCCATACTTCTCCAGGTACTTCGATGGAGCCGCGGTAGTCGACGGTGATGTTATCGAGCCCAAACTTGTGTACCTGTGTTGCGTAGGACTGCGCGGTGTCATCAAGATGTCTTTGTGTCAGATAGATCGACTGTTCCGAGACGTAAACGCCATAGCTTGCTTCGTTGTAGCACGTAGTGCTGAACGCAGCAGGATTGCCGACAGGAAATGCTGTGATGCTGGTAATCACCGGATAGCCGCCGGACGATCTGTCACTACTGGACAGGCATTGAGTCGGCTCTACTAATGACTGTTCGTTGCCATTAATCGTGATCGTCGGCAGCATCGTTGCCAACGATACGTTGGCAAGAATTGCCTCATTGGCTGCCTGATCGGCGGCGTCGTTGACAGGGTATGCCAACCCTTCAATCTCTGGTGTGTAGCGAGTGATCAGGTAGATCGTGTCGCCGATACGCCGGCTATCAACGAACACGCCTTCGATGTGCGCTGATTCGGCGAGTACCGGGTTTTCAGGGTCCGCAGTATCATAAATCAGCAGCTCAAGCGCATCTGGTAACCACTCTACGAGGTCATCCCAGAAGCCGCCATAGGTGCCATTGATTCTGCGACTGGTCAGCGCGATCAGTTGATCGTCGCCAACGTACATGCCTTGAACGGTGACTTCATCTTCCAAAGGTATCGAAGCTTGCAGCGTTACATCAGCCGTGTTCGGGTCGGTCGCCATGATGCGAATTGCCGGTACGGCGGCAGGCGGCGTACCGGACGGTGCCGTGGTTTGCGTGGTAAAAACATGACAACAGTTGGCAAATCGCATGGGTGCAATAAATAGATGTTCTCCGTCGTAGCGTACCGTGTCGAACTCGTCCACGTTCGCTTCTTGGGTGTAGGTGCCCGTGAAATCAGCGCGACCGGCGTCGCCGCCGACTGCGCTGGACCTTGGATCCGGCTGTTCAATGGCAGTCAGACCGGCTTTCAGCGAAGCTTCCAGTTCCGCCGCACTGGCTAGTCGTCGAAGTTGACCATCGGCGACCGGTTCGCGTGGTGCTTCACCGTCGGACGACGAACTGCCACAGCCTGTCAGCAGCAACGTGCAGCTGGCCAGTGCCGTCAGGTAGTGTGTAAGACGTTTCATCATGGGTCCTCTTTCGCAGTTACGACGCAAACAGGATAGGACCGGCCGCCATACAGGTCTGTAGCAATTGTTGGTCGCAATTGTCGAATTTTGTCAGCTTTTTGCTCTACACTTTTACACATATTTGATACAGCTTTGGGGTAGGCGCCAGCGCTAGTTCTGCCACAATTTAACGGAGAGTTGCGTTGACTGGGGCGCAGCCCGTGTTTGAGGGTGAGTCACGTATGATCCGGAATTCCCTGTTGCTGCTTGCGTCTTTGTCTGTGTTGATCGGAGTCGCAGAAGCGCAGTCGCAAGGCGCGCAGGGCGCAGACCCGCTTAGCCAGCCACTATCGCGATGGCGACTGGGTGTCGCGCTGGGATATGGTTTTCGCGAAAATCCGTTGATACAGTCTGATGATGTGCCGATTCTTGTTGATATCGATGTCGCATGGTTTGGTGACAGGGTGTTTTTCGATAATGGTGACCTCGGGTTGACTGTTACGAACAACGATGCGCTGACGCTCGATCTTGTCGCCCGCATCAATAGTGAGCGGGTATTCTTTGGCAGAACGAATACACGGTTCATTACGCTTGATGCGAGCGGGACTACGCTCGACACCCCTGTCTTGCTGGATGTGCCTGATCGTGATTTTGCAATTGAGCTTGGCGTTGAGATGCTTACCGATGGCGACTGGGGTCGGCTTGAGGTTGGCGCCTATCGCGATGTCAGCGCCACGCATGGTGGTTATGAAATCTACGGTGACTATGGGTACGGTTGGCGGCAGGGGCGCTGGTATCTCGATAGTGCTGTTGGGTTCAGCTACAAGAGCCAGGCGTTGAATGACTATTATTGGGGCGTTACTGAAGGCGAGACATTGGCGTCGCAAGGGTTGCTACCAGCCTATGATGCAGGTTCCGGTGTTAACGTTTCTGCCAGACTATCTGTCAGCTATTTCTTCAATCAGCATTGGTCGTTCGCCATGGCGAGCGAGTATGAACGGATGAATGATCATGCGGCATCCAGTCCGCTGGTTGCTCAGCGTCACATTGTCGGTTACTTCACTGGCTTGAGCTATCGGTTCTAGGCGGTGCGATGGGTGATTGTGACAATCGCGTTCGTCTGTTGCGGTCAGACGCTGCGCGCGGATACTGCCGAAACGCCGACGCTGCTGCTAACGGTGACGCCGTCACTGTGCATTGTCGACCGGCAAACGCCTGTTTGCGACGCGCAGTTTCTGCTGCAGTGGGAGAGCGGCGAACCGGGTGGTTTTTGCCTGTACGTTGAGCGTAGTCGCGAAGCGGTGCGATGTTGGCGCGATGTTAATATTGGTGAGCTCAGTGATGAACGCAGTGTGGTCGAGACGTTTGAATACTGGATGACTGAAGAGAGCGATGATGTCCGACTGGCTAACGCGACCGTTGAAGTTTTGAGATTGGACAACGGCGACCGGCGTCGTCGGCGACGTAACCGTCGTGTTTGGGATTTGCTATGAGCCGCTCGGCGTTAGATATCTTGTTGGTAGAGGATGATCGCCGGCTAGCACAGTTGACGGCATGCTATTTCGAGCAAAACGGGCTCAGCGTCGTTATTGAATCTGATGGAGAGCAAGCGATCGCGAGGTTTCGTGCCGAGCAGCCACGAATCGTTTTACTCGATTTGATGTTACCCGGCAAAGACGGGCTAACGCTGTGCCGGGAATTGCGGGAATTCTACAGTGGTCCAATCATCATTTTTACAGCGAGAGATTCAGATATCGATCAGGTGATCGGGCTCGAAGCGGGTGCTGATGACTACGTAGCAAAACCGGCAGATCCGATTGTGTTGCTTGCCCGTGTGCGCGCACTGTTACGACGCACGCAGTTGCCTGGCCGACGGCAAGGGATGCCCAGCGACATCGTCATCGGCGATTTACGCATCAGCGAAAGTGCGCAGTCGGTGAGCGTTGGCGCAACCTCGATTGCTTTGACAACACAAGAGTTTGAATTGCTGGTAATACTGGCGCGTAACGCAGGTCAGGTACTCAGCCGCGAGGAAATCTTTCAGCGCATGCGCGGGCTCGAGTATGACGGGACTGACCGATCTATTGACGGGCGTATTTCCAAGTTGCGCCGCAAGCTTGGAGATCGCGCGGAGCAAGCGCGGCGTATCAAGACCGTTTGGGGGAAAGGCTATATTCTGGTGCCGGACGCTTGGGATTGCGGTGGATGAAAGACGGTCAACTCGCGCGTCACAACCGACTCTTGTTTCGCTCCTACCTGTTTGTTGTCGTCGGTCTGATCGCTACCGCGACAGTTCTGGATTTCGGTTTTTCAAAACTACAGGCAAAACTTGAGACTGGCGAGGACCGCTGGCTCGCGTCGACGTTGCAGCTGATTGAGCGTGAGCTTCGCGCTCACGACGAGAGTGAGCGCAGCGGCGCAGTCGAGAAACTGCAGCGAGAGATTGGCATTGGTGTTCAGCTGCTGGCCGAAGCACAGATTGCTTCGATGCCTGCTACCAACAGTGAGTTACAACGCCTGGTCGACGACACCGGGCGCGTCAGCTATCTGAAAGTGCTGCCGAGCTCGGATTTGACGCTGTTGTTGGGACCGGTTGATGTGCCTCGGGAGAATCCAGTGTTGCGCTTCGTGCCACCGCTGTTCTATCTGTGCGTGTTTGTCATTATCGGCCTGTGGCTGCGACCGGTGTTACGTGATTTGAATTTGCTGACACACGCATCGCAGCGCTTTGCCGCCGACTACCGCGTACCTCTGGCGACAGCAGCGAAAACGACGCAATTGACCAGTTTGGCCAAAAACCTGGACCAAATGTCGCAAAGAATCAGCGGACTGATTCGGGCTCAGAAGGAACTGACAACGGCGTTGTCGCATGAGATGCGTACGCCATTAGCGCGTATTCGTTTCGCATTGGCTGTGGCGGGCGAGAATGGGAATGCGGCACTGCGCCAGCAACTGGCCGCGATGGGCGATGATGTTCAGGAAATTGATCACTTGATCGCGAGCATGCTCAATTACGCACGTTTGGATCATCCGGAGCAGCGCATGGACTGGTTCGACACGCCGGTGCGCAACTGGCTTGATCAAACGCTTGGCAGGTGTGGTCCAACTGACAAGGCGTTGGAGGTCATCGCCTCTGACGGGGAACTGTTCGTCATGGACGCGCGCCTGATGGGTATGGCTGTGAGCAATCTTGTCGTCAATGCATCGCGATACGCCGCGGCAAGGGTGCGTGTGACGGCACATGCCGAGGCGGCCCGTTTCGTGATCAGTGTGGAGGATGATGGCGAGGGCATTCCGGCCGCGCAGCGTGAGTCTGTGTTCAAGGCCTTCACGCGTTTGGATACCAGTCGTAACCGCGAAACCGGCGGATTTGGTTTGGGATTGGCCATCGTCAGCCGCATTGCGAGCCTGCACGGCGGTGAGGCCACCGTGGCCGCATCATCGGATATCGGTGGCGCGAAATTCGTCATCATGTGGCCGCGGGTGGCCGGCCACGGGCATGATTAGCAATGACCGGAGCCGCGGCGCTGATCACGGGTGAGCTGTCGGGACACTTGCGCCGCCAAAGGACAGGCATTCAGGCTTGTCGAGGCCGACGCTATGAAATGCCAAGTTTTCACGCTCCTCGTAAGGCAAATGGCTAGCGTGATGAAGATAGCGCGGCGAGGTCGTTCAACGATCCTCTGAGTGGCGACAATTGTAGGCCCGGCACGACCGCGTACAGTCGCTGCTTCGCCCTGTATTGCAGGCACACGTCTGTTCAGTGACATTTGGTAGGTGCGCATGTCTGATCGATCAGGCACGCTATGCAGCCGTTGGGGTGCTTTCGGTGTCGGTAATTTTAGGGGGAGGTCATGGCCACCTATGTAGCCTTTCTTCGTGCGGTGAATGTCGGTGGCACCGGTAAGCTGCCGATGAAAGATCTGCGAGCAATATGCGAGCGTTTGGGCTTCAGCGATGTGAAAACCTATATCGCCAGCGGGAATGTCGTCTTTCGTAGCGTGCTAAGCGCAAGCGCTGCGAAAACGGCGTTGGAGAACGCCCTTGAACGCTACGCTGGCAAACCGATCGGCGTGATTGTCCGCACATCGGCCGACATCAAGCGCGTTCTGGCGGCGAACCCGTTCCCGGACGAAAAACCGAACTTCACGATGGCGATTCTGTTGGATGAAAAACCGCATGCCGATACGCTGCGGACTGTGTCGGGGCAGCGTAATGAGCAGATTGTGCTCGGCGAGAAGGAACTCTATGTGTTCTATGATGAGGGCATGGGGAACTCTCGACTGAGGATCGCAGCGGCCAAGAATGGCACGGCGCGTAACATGAACACGATCAAGAAAATGGTCACATTGTCATCATCGACCTAAAACGAAAATGACGCCGATTCGCTGCGTTATTCGGAAAGTGGAAAACTTGCAATGGTGGTTTTCCCTGATATGAGCTTCGGTCTGCCGCGATAGGCTCGAGCGCGAATGCAACGGATACTGGCAGCATGTTTGGCGAACGGTGCGTATGACATGTCAGACCTTGACCACATCCTGATTGCGACTGACGGATCCGAGCAAGCTGCGAAAGCCGCTGCATTTGGTGGCGATTTGGCACGCGCCGTAAACGCTCGCGTAACGATTATCTCAGTGCTGGACGATCAACTGGTCGTGCCGCTGGCCTGGCAAAGTATCGATTTTCGTGACGACGTGTCGTCTGTTGATACCGCTCGCGCCTCTATCGAACAGCATACGGAGTCAACGGCGCTGCGCAACGCCGTCGATGTTATCGGCCAACTGTCTGAATCCGCCGCACAGGTGCAGGTGTGGGGGCATCCGGCAACACAAATTTGCGATTTCGCCGCCGAACACGCGGTAGATTTGATTGTCATTGGCTCGCATGGCCGTAGTGCGATCAAGGCAGCGTTACTGGGCAGTGTCAGTATGGCCGTTGTCAATCGGGCACCTTGCGCAGTGACCGTCGTACGCTAGACGGCGGAGCGCTAAGATCGCCAGCACGGTATTGAAGGCCTGTCTCGTAAGCACAACGCCGTCATACGTCAGCGATACAGGACGGCGGCTGCGTCGTTTACTGTGACAGTTTCGCAGCGTCGGGCTGACCTTGACTTTGCCATTGCCACGCCGAAATCGATATGGAAGCGTTTTCATGCGAATTGTTCCCCTTATATCGAAATTGCTCGTTTTGTAGAATCGGTTCACGAATCGCTTGCCGTTCTCTGGCTCAATGGCAAGTATGTTCAAGCTCATTCGCATTACCATCCTGTCGGCGATCCTGCTGTTCGTTGCGCTGGATGCGTGGCTATCACAGGTGCGCAGCACAGACTGGAACGACAGCCTGTGGGTTAGCGTGTATCCGATTCATGCCGATGCCAGCGCGGGCACGCGTGAGCACATCGCGTCACTGACTGACGAAACGTTTGCCGCGATCGAGACATTCTTTCAGCGAGAGACGCAACGTTATGGGGGTTCGCTTGAGCGTCCGGTCAGAATCACGCTGAAACCCAGTATCGGTGAGCAACCGCCGACATTGGCGGATCAACCCAACGTGTTCGAGATCATGCTGTGGTCGCTACGCATGCGCTGGTGGACAGGCAGCATTACGAAGGGTCTGGACGACATCCGACCGGACATTCGCGTGTTCATTCGCTACCACGAACCGACCGGGCGGTTGGCGTTGGAGAATTCCATCGGTGTTCAGCGCGGCATGTACAGTATCGTCAACGCGTACACCGGTCGCACCAACGTGCAGCGTAACAACGTCGTCATCGCGCACGAAATGTTGCACACGATAGGTGCGACGGATAAATACGATCCTGGTTCAAACCAACCGGTCGCACCCGATGGTTTGGCTGAACCAGCGAAAAGTCCGCTGTATCCGCAGCGTTTCGCGGAAATCATGGGGGGTCGAATCGCAACATCACCTGCTGAGGCAGTGATGCCATCAAGCCTTGGCCGTGTCGTCATTGGCGAGCAAACTGCCACGGAAATTGGTCTGCTCGCGCGCTAACGGCACGGTAGTGTTACCGCGCGAGGCTGTGGCCGTTGCCGGGATCATCGGCCAGTGATTTTGCTCGATGCCGGGTCGTGACGTCAGCGCGCGATGCGGTATCGATAAAGCACTGCATCCCGATTAGACGCGCGTCTGGCGGTCAGTATTCGGTGTGTAAGGCTTATGGAACTCAGCGAGACGACACGGACGTCCGAAGTGTCGCAGAGCAATTGGTATTGGGCGCTAATGCCGTCAGGATCTTACCGGTGATCAACGCTGTCTGCTAAATCTGCGCTTACTGTCGCGCGTCCAAATCCTCAATGCCGAAGTCATCGTCTTCGTCCAGCAGCCGCTTCAGACGCTTCTCTTCCATTAGCGCTTCGAGCCTGCGTCTGGCGTTGGCGCCGTTATCGGAAGGGTCCTTGGCCTTCTCAATATCGGCGACCAGATCAGCGACATTGATTTCGACCGACACACCACCGACGTTGTCATTGTTCTCGATAACAATGGTTGTTGCGAAATCGTCTTCCTCAATCTCGCCATCGATGTCGTCGTCGGGAGTCTCTTGTTCGGTTACGTTCATGTGCCTTACTCATAGCCGTTGGGCGCTGTAAATCCTCGGCGCCGGTATCGTCTAGCGGAATATATAACCGACTTTTGCCATAACGCAACTACCGGCGTCACAGCTGGGTAGTATGGGCTGAGCAGGCTGCTAGAGCAGCTGATTCATGTTGAAGATAGGCAGCAGAATAGCCAGTACGATCAGCAGGACGATAAGACCCATGAACACGATAATGGCAGGCTCTACGATAGACATCAGGCCGGTGATCAGCGATTCGGTCTCGCGCTCCTGGTTGACGGCCGCCCGCTCGAGCATGTCATCCAGCTCGCCGCTCGCCTCGCCACTGGACAGCAGATGGATGGTCATCGGCGGGAAAACGCGCTGATCTTTCAATGAGCGACTAATCGGTGCACCTTCGCGGATCTTGACGGCCGCTGCATCTACGGCATTGCGCATCGGTACGCTCTCGATCACTTCGCCGGCGATCTTCAGCGATTCGAGCACCGGCACGCCGCTGCTCGCAAGAATGCTCAAAGTGCGCATAAATCGCGCCGTGTTCAGACCGCGAGTCAGTCGGCCGACGATAGGCATCTTGAGTAGCGTCGCGTGCCACCATGCGCGCGGCCCGGGTTGACCCAGCAGGTAGCGGATGCCGAACACGGCCGCAATAGCGAGGGCGAGCAACAGCCACCACCATTGCTGCAGGAATTCGCTGGCACTGATCAGAATCGTGGTCAGCAATGGCAGCTGCGCTTCGGAGGAATCAAAGACACTGACGATCTTCGGCACGACCGAAG
>JBCBDU010000067.1:0-10446 GCA_038529355.1 Pseudomonadota bacterium | reverse complement strand
CTTATCGGCGCGCACCCACGCTGAGCGATAGTAAATCTCTTCTCGCTCGGTCCACGGTTTCTCATGATTGCCAACGTGGAATTGGGCAGTCGCGTCACCGAGGGTGATTTGCTGGGCCGGGTTACGGACCCGATCACGAACGACACGATTGGTATTTATGCGCCGCAGGCAGGACGCATCATCGGCATGGCGCGCAATCAGGTCGTGATGCCAGGCTTTGCGGCTTTCCATCTTGGCGTCAGCCAGCCGTCAGATGACATCATCGCCGCGCCTGCGCAGGACGATGATGCCACTGACAAATCCGAATAGCGCTTAACGCAGTACCGGCCTTTCGAGCACAGCGATGCGCTCTTCAAGCGGCGGATGCGTCATGAACAAGCGCTTGAAACCCTCTGCGGTCATGCCACCGATACCCATAGCCGACATCTCGCGCGGCAGATCGTTGGCGCCCTGTTGGCCTGACTGCAATCGTCGCAGCGCGTCGGCCATTTTTTTCGGGCTGGACAACCGGGCACCGCCGGCATCCGCGCGAAACTCACGCTGACGTGAGAACCAAGACACGATCATGCTGGCAAAGATGCCGAAAACGATCTGCGCCACAATCGACGAAACGTAGTAGCCAATGCCAACGCCATTTTCGTTCTTGAACACAACGCGGTCGACGAAATAGCCGACGATGCGCGACAAGAACACAACGAAGGTGTTCACGACGCCCTGGATCAGCGTCAGCGTCACCATGTCGCCATTGGCAACGTGCGTTACCTCATGCGCCAAAACCGCCTCAGCTTCGTCGCGGGTCATCGACTGCATCAAACCCGTGCTGACGGCGACAAGCGCATTATTCTTGTTAGCCCCAGTGGCGAACGCGTTGACCTCCGGTGAGTCATAAATCGCGACTTCCGGCGTACCGATGCCAGCCTGATCTGCCTGACGCTTGACGGTCGCCAGCAACCATTGCTCGGTTTCATTGCGTGGCTGCTCGATCACCTGCGCACCGGTAGAGCGCTTAGCCATCCATTTCGACATCAACAGCGAGATAAATGAGCCTGCGAAACCAATAATGGCAGACATGACCAGCAAGGCGGTCAAATTGAGCTGTCCGCTACGATCAATCGTGCCCTCCAGACCTAACAGTTGGAAAACAATACTGATCACGGCCAGGATGGCCACGTTTGTTAATAAAAACAGTCCGATACGTTTCATCTAGGTATGTGCCTCTGCAGCCTCTGATTGCCCTTTAATATGGCGACGTCCGCAGCGCGTTTCAAGCGCAACGGTGTTTGTTCGGCGCGGTACACTACCTGTGGCGATCCCGCCAGGGCAGGTTTTTGAGACTGGCGAATGCGCGCAGAGTATATGAACCCCAAATTTGCGCACCCGCGGCATTGGCCGGTTTGGGCGCTGATCGGCGCACAACGCCTGTTGGTTTTGCTGCCGTGGCGGCTGCAACGAGGTTTCGGCGCCGGCATCGGTTGGCTCGCGCTGCGTTTGGCCAAACGGCGGCGTGACGTTGCGCAACGCAATATTGCGCTCGCGTTTACCACCCTCACGCATGCAGAGCGCGAGACGTTACTGCGCGCCCATTTTCGGGAACTGGGCATCGGGCTACTGCAAATCGGTATGGCCTGGTGGGCATCAGATGCGCGCTTGTCGAAGTGGATCGACATTCAAGGTCTGGACCATTTGCGCAATCGCAAACCGGGTCAGGCGGCGCTGCTGGTCGCCGGGCACTTCACGACGATAGACATCATCGGCCGCGGCCTGAATCTGTATGCGTCAATGGATGCGCTATACCGGCCTTTGGGCATTGAGCTGCTGGATGTATTCGTGCGCCATGGTCGTAAGCGCTGTGCGCGTGTGCTGATCGACAAACACAATCCCAAGGCGCTGATCCGTCGACTGCGCACCGAAAGCAACATTTGGCTCGCCGTCGATCAGGCCGACACCACCGCCAGCAGCGTGCAGGCGGCATTTTTTGGCGTACCGGCGCCGACCAGCACTACGGTAACCAAGCTGGTCGCCAAACATGCGCCGCTAGTCATACCGGTAAGCTGCGTTCGCACCCGCACCGGCCGCTTCAAGATCACGATCGAGTCACCTTTGTCTGGATTCGGCGCAGACGCGCTTAATGATGCGACGCGATTGAATGCGATGGTGCAACGCCATGTTGCGTTAGCGCCAGACCAGTACTATTGGGTGCACCGGCGCTTCAAGAGCGCAGACGATAAGAACCCGTCGGTTGCATAGCACTCATGAGCGAACAGGCACGCCATCTCCACCGCTACCTGACACCAAACTACTGGCCCGTCTGGCTGTTGTTTGGTGCCCTGCGTGCAATCAGCGTATTGCCGCATGCCGTGCAAATGCGCATTGGCAAGGCGATTGGTCGCATGGCGCTGCGCGTCGGGCGCAAACGCCGTCGTATCGTACTGCGCAACCTGCGCTTGTGTTTTGGCGATCTGTCCAGCGCCGAGCGAAACGCGCTGACCGCCGCCCATTTCGAGAATCTCGGACTGAGCATCGTCGAAATGGCGATGGCGTACTACCGTCCGCAACGCTTGCTGTCGCGTGTGACGTTGCATGGCACCGAACATCTGGAGGCGCATCCCGAGCGCCGTGTCATTTTGCTCACCGCGCATTTCGGTGCGTTGGAAGTGGGTGGCAGCGCGTTGCGCGCATACGGCCTGTCTTTTGACGCGGTGTTTCGCAAGGATCGCAACCCGCTGGTCAATGAGCTGATCCGGCGCGGTCGCGAACGCGCCGGACGCCAAACCATAGAGAAAAACAACATCAAGCAGATGGTGCGCAGCCTGCGCTCGGGGGTGCCGGTGTGGTATGCGCCGGATCAAAGCTACCGGCGCAAACAAAGTGCGTTGATTGATTTCTTTGGCGAGCCGGCTATGACCAATACAGCGACCAGCGGTCTGGCCAGACTCGGCAACGCAGTAGTCGTCGGCTTTTTCCCGCACCGGCGCGCTGATCTGTCCGGTTACGATGTTTACATTCACCCGGCGCTGCCGAACTTCCCCGGCGATGATCCCGTCGCCGACACAAAGCAGATCACCGCGCTGATCGAGTCCGAGATTCGCCGCTCGCCGGCACAATATTTCTGGGTGCACCGCAAATTCAAGGGACGACCGGCGCCGTATCCGGATGCTTACGCCGACCTGGCGACCGAAGACTCCGAGTAACCGTCCAGCAACGCGCGCCAGTCAGCGGCAGAAAACGCAAGCGTCGGATATTGTCCTGCGAGTTTTTTCAGGGATCGGTGTAGCCGCGCCAGATTGCCCTGTTGCCAGTCACCGGCAGCGCGGATTTCGCCACGGTCGAAGTCGAGCAGATACCAGTCGCCTGCTGAGTTCACAACAATATTGTGTGCATTCAGGTCAGCGTGGAAAACACCGTGCTCATGGAACCGCGCCAGAAGCTGCCCAAGTGCCCGCCAGTCGTGTTCGGCCAATGCCCCTGCGCGCAGCCGCTCAGCCAGTGTGGCAACATCCGGAATAATGCGCGTCAAGATATCGGCGCGATAAAACACGCCGGTGCGTGCGTAACGCGCCGCAACAGGTTCGGGTACTGGCAAAGCAAGCCGTCGCAAGTGCGCAAGCAAATGCCATTCCTGAAAACTGCGCGAGCGCTGTGCACCGCTGGCCAGGTAGCGATCTCGCGATAGTCGGGCGACAAGACCGCCACGGTGGTAGTGACGCAGCGCATAGTTGCCGCTGTGATCACCGACAAAACGCGTCGTACCGCGGCCGGCACCCGCAACGCCGAGCTGCTGTGGCCACGCGCGGGCGCAAAACAGATAGTCTGGCGTCTCACTGTAAACAGCAGGATCCAGCAAGACTTCTGTAGTTTTTAGCAACGATGTCGCTCCGGCAACTTGCGCAGCAGCCCGCCTGCGCGCGGTGTCATGGTACCTGAAACGATGGCGTCGGCCGAACCGCGACTGGCCTGTACACAAAGCACAACGGTACACTGCGGGCATGAGCGATCCCGCAACACAATCGCAATGAGCGCGCAGCAAATTCAAAAGATCTGTCTGCTGCGCTTGTCGGCCATTGGCGATTGCTGCCACGCACTTGCCGTTGTACGCACGCTGCAAAAACACCTGCCGGATGCACAACTGACATGGATCATCGGCAAGGTTGAGGCAGGGCTGATGGCGAATCTCGATGGCGTTGAACTGCTGGTGTACGACAAACGTGCAAGCCGCAAGCGCAGACGCGCATTTGCCACCGAGCTTCGGCAGCGCGAGTTTGACGTGCTGTTGAATATGCATGCGTCCTGGCGGGCCAATCGCGTGAGCCGTTGGGTGCGCACACCGCGCAAGATCGGTTTTGATCGCGCCCGCGCACGGGACTGCCAATGGCTGTTCACCAACGAATCCATCGCCTCGCAGCACAGACCCCATGTCATTGACGGTTTTTTTGGCTTCGCCGAACGGCTCGGGGTGACAGCCCGCGAATATGCGTGGGGACTGCCGTTGGCAGACAGTGACTACGAGCTGGCCGAACGGATCATAGACGGCGAGCAACCACTGGTTGTGATCAGCCCGTGCTCGAGTGATCGGCGCAACAATTTTCGCAATTGGCCGGCCGCGCATTTCGTGCAGGTTGCCAATCACGTCGCGGATCGTTACGGCGCAACGATTGTCGTGACCGGCGCCGGCAGTGCGGCAGAGCACGAATACGCCGAATGGATCAGAAACGATGGACCGGCGGGCACACATGATCTGGTCGGCAAGACATCGCTGAAAGAGCTCGCCGCACTGATTGATCGCGCAAGCGTCGTGCTGTGCCCCGATTCGGGACCCGCGCACATGGCCAGCGCAACTGGCACACCTGTCGTTGGGTTATACGCCACATCCAACCCGGGTCGCACCGGACCGGTACTCAACCCCGAGTACACCGTCGATGCGTACCCGCAAGCGTTGCAGAAATACCTCGGCAAGCGTGTCGAGGAAGTGCGCTGGGGTCAGCGCGTGCGTCACGAAGCCGCGATGCTGTTAGTCGACGTTGAGGCAGTGATCCAAAAGCTCGATGCGTTGCTTGCCTAACGGCTAACCGCTCAACGCCGCATTGACGCTCGCCAGCACAGCCTGCGGCGCAATGTTGTTCAGACAGTCCAGATGACCCAACGGACAATTGCGCTCAAAACAAGGGCTACACGAAAGATTCAATGTGTGGATGTCCGCCGTGTCTGTGAGTGGTGGGGTAAATGCCGGACTGCTCGAGCCATATACAGCAACAACGTGCGTGCCGACTGCGGCAGCGACATGCATCAGTCCCGAGTCATTGCTGACCACTGCCGTGCACGCTGACAACAAATCCACCACGTCTGCAAGGGTCGTTTCGCCGACCAGGTTGTGTGCGCCCGGCGCGGCCGCCACGATCGCCGCGCCAGCGTTCCGGTCTTTCGGTCCGCCGAATACGCAAACCTGAACGCCTGCCGCAATCAGTGAGCGCGCAACCGCCGCGAAATGCGGTAGTGGCCAACACTTGGCCGGTCCATACTCGGCACCAGGTAACAAGCCGACAATCGGCGTCGTCGCGGACAACGCAAAATCGACCAACAGCTGTTCACGTGCAGCGCTGTCAATGTGCAACACAGGATGCGGCAATTGTGCCGGTAGCGGTTGCTGCGTTGCGGGGGCCAACGCGGCGAACCGCTTCACTGTTTGGTCGAGCAGCGTCTTGTCGAAGACACGCATATCATTGATCAAACCGAAGCGAAACTCACCACGAAAACCGCTACGTTGCGGAATGTTCGCATGCCAGGGTACCAACGCCGCTTTGGCCGATCGCGGCAACACGATTGCACGCGCATAACCCTGCTTGCGCAGTGCATGCCCCAGGTTGCGGCGCACGCGCAGACCCGCTTCGCCATGTTTGACGTCGAGCCCGATACCTTGTCGAACGTGCGGCATCCGCGCCACGATTGGCAATGACCACGGCGGTGCAATGATGTCGAGCGGACGGTGCGGGTTATCGGCATGTAACAACTGGCACAGACTCTGCGCCATCACCATATCACCGACCCACGAGGGGCCGACAATCAGCAGCGGCGCAGCATCGGCAGCAGCACTCACGCGTGATGCGCGTCTAACCAGTGCAGGTAATCGCTGACGCCTTTGGCGACATCACGGAATTCGCCGTCAAAGCCTGCTGCCCGCAGCTGCGCAAGGTCAGCCTCGGTGTAGCTTTGGTATGCACCTACCAGATGCTCGGGAAAATCAATGTAGCGAACGTCGCCACTACCATGATGAGCAACCACGGCGTTCGCAACAGCGTTGAACGGTTGTGAGGCACCGGTACCGCAATTGAACACACCGCGCACGCCCGGGTGCTGCATTAACCACAAGTTGACGGCGCACACGTCGTCGACGTACACAAAATCGCGACGCTGCTCGCCGTCCGCAAAACCGTCCGTGCCGCGGAACAGTTTGACGGCGCCTTCCGTTTTGAGCTGGTTATAGAAATGCCACGCGACACTGGCCATGCTGCCCTTGTGCTGCTCGCGCGGCCCATAAACGTTGAAGTAGCGAAGCCCGGCGACCTGAGCCGTGAACTGTGTCGCTTGCTGACGCACGTATTGGTCGAACAGCAGCTTGGAGTAACCGTAAACGTTCAGCGGTTGCTCGTGTTTGGGGTGCTCTGCGAACACGTCGCTGCCACCATAGACTGCCGCCGACGAGGCATAGATGAACGGTGTGCGTTGCGCTTGGCACCAGTGCAACAGCATCTTGGAATAGGTGAAATTGTTCGACAGCATATAGCGGCCGTCCCATTCGGTCGTCGTCGAACAGGCGCCTTGATGAAAAACAGCGCTAACGTCACCAAACGATTCACCAGCGTCGACGCGATGCATGAACTCGTCTTTGTCGAGATAGTCGGCGATAGCGAGGTCGGTGAGGTTCGTAAACTTGTGACCGTCGGTCATGTCGTCGACAACCATAACGGGTTCGGACGTGCTTGCATTCAACGCCGCGACAAGATTCGAACCAATGAAGCCGGCGCCGCCGGTGACAATAATCACCGTCTAGTCGCGCTGCAGCCGGTAATGCGCGCCACAATACGGGCATTTAGCCTCGCCGGTGACTTCTACCGGTACGTAAACACGCGGGTGCGAATTCCATAACAGCATGTCGGGCATCGGGCACGACAGCGGCAGATCGGCTTCGCTGACAACATACTCGGTCTGCGCGTTAGCCCGCTCACGCTTTTGGGAATCTTGCATCGTATTACTGTTCATTGAGGGAGTCGGCATCGATTATACGTCAGCGACGTCCGATCCTGCACGATCGGCGTGACCAATCAGGCGCGACCAAAAATCTCTAACCACTCGCTGCTCGTTCACAAACTGCTGCGGCTCGATCAGTTGCGGTAGGCGATCCAGTGCGAGCGCATGCGCGCAGCGCCGATAGCTGCGATAGATATCCTGCAGCGCCCGCGCCTCGTCCGCCTGCAACACGCCAGCAGCACCCAGACTATCGAGTTGGCGTATGTTATCGCTCCAACGCAGCAACTCCGGGAATCGATGCGCATCGCGCAACACGAGGTATTGCACAATGAACTCCAGATCAGCTATGCCACCGGCATCCTGCTTCAAATCAAACCGTTCCGCGTCGCCTTGCGACAACGACTCGCGCATGCGGGCGCGCATATCGCGCACGGCTTTCGTCAGGCCATCCCGGTCGACATGGTCGCGCAGCGTCACCTGCCGCACTGCTTCAAATTGCTCACCCACAGCGCGATCGCCGACCACCCATCGCGCACGGATCAGCGCCTGGTGCTCCCAGGTCCAAGCGTCATCACGCTGATAGCGCTCGAATGCCGCCAGCGACGACACTAACAGCCCCGATCTGCCGCTGGGTCGCAATCGCGTATCAACCTCATACAAACTTCCGTGACCGGTTTGCACACCCAATAGGTGCACCACCCGCCGCGCAACGCGCAGCGCCAGCAGCGTATTGTCGATGGCGCGCTCCCCATCGGTTTGCCCGGCCGGCAGATCGTGCAGGAATACGATATCCAGATCCGACCCGTAACCAAGCTCAAGACCACCGAGTTTGCCGTACGCAATGATCGCTACACCTGGCGCGTCGACGGCGAAACCTGCCGGCTTGCCATAGCGCGCTGTCACCTCCCACCAGGCTAACTGCAACACCGCTTGCAAGGTCAGCTCGGCAATATCGCTGAGCCGATCGCTGACCTGCATGATGTGCAGCTGCTCGCGCACATCTGCGACCGCCACATGAAACTGTGCCGTGCGTGTAAAACGGGCCAATGCACGCATCTGCGTTTCAATATCGTCGTCGGCGCGCAGCGCAGGCATGCGCGCAGCAAGCGCCGCTCGGGTCAGTTGCCCGGCGCGCGGTGTCATGAGCAACTCGTCGATCAGTATCGGGTGTTCAGCGATCTCGCCCGCGACAAATTGATTGCTGGCGCACAGCTGCAGCAACAAGTCGAGTGCGTCAGGACGCTCATTGAGCAGGCTGATATAGGCACTGCGGCGGCGCACTGCTTCGGCCACCGCCAGCAGGCGCGCAAGAACGATTGCCGGCGCTTGGTACGCGCGCAACCGCAGCATGACATTGTCGACTAACGTGCGCGTGCGCAAGGCGCTGGCGTCGTCGGCCTGCGGGCGCGCCAACCGTTGCGCAAAGGCGAGCAGCGCCTGCGCAATGTCGTCGGCCGGCTCTAATCCCATCTCACGCACATCGACGGCAAGTCTGGCCGCCGGACGATCCAGCCACGCCACGTCGGCGTTCTGCGTGGCTATGTCGCCAGATGCACGCAGCAAATCATCAAAGGTGCCAGTCACCCGCGCGCGCTGATCATCAAGCAACGCGGTCAATGCCGACCAATCGCGCACTTGCATTGCAACCGCCAGCGCGCGTTGCTGCGCGGCCTGCTGTGGCAGCCTGTGCGTCTGCTGATCCGCAAGCGCCTGCAGGCGATTCTCAACCACACGCAGCAGGTCGTACGCTGTTTGCAGTTGTGTTGCACTCTCGTCCGTCATGCAACCGTTTTCACAAGCGGCAGCGAGCGCTGCATACAGACTCTGCGTGCGCAGCGCCTCGATCTGACCGCCGCGAATGAGCTGCCACGATTGTGCGATAAACTCGATCTCGCGAATGCCGCCGGGACCGCGCTTGATATCGTCCTGACGTTCGTCCTGCTGCACTTCAGTCTGAATCAGTGCTTTCATAGTGCGCAACGAATCCAGCACACCAAAATCAACATAGCGCCGGTAAACGAAAGGACGGATCACCTGATCACAGAATTGCGCTATCCGCGACGATGCAGCTTCGTCCGCGGCAACAAAACGGGCCTTGACGAACGCGTAGCGCTCCCAATCACGTCCGTGGCGCGTCAAATACGCCTCCAGCGCATCGAAACTGATGGCCAACGGCCCCGCCTCCCCAAAAGGCCGCAAGCGCGTATCGACCCGGAACACACGACCGTACTGGGTTTGCTGATCGAGCAACGCGATCACCTCACGCGCCTCGCGCAAGCAATACTCGCTGGCCTCGAGCGCGCGGCGACCGTCACTGGCCCCCTGACTGGGGAAGGTGAAAATGACATCGATGTCGGATGAGAAATTGAGTTCGCGGCCACCCAGCTTGCCCATGCAGATCGCCAGCAACGGAACCGGCTGACCTGCGCTATCGAGCAACTGCCCGTAGCGTTGCTGCATGCGCTGACGCGCGCCACGCAGCGCAGCCACCAGACACTCGTCAGCCAGATCACTGAGCGCACCCAGAACAGTGGCGAGCGACCATCGTCCAGACAAATCATCAACAGCAATCCGTAGCATCTGCTGACGCCGGTAGATGCGTAATGCACGACTCAGATCGTTCGCGTCTTGCGGGAGGTGCAACAACGGTTCGATCGCAGTACCTGCTAGCAGTGTCAAGGCGTAGTCCGGCTCGGACAGCATCGCATCACGCACGAATTGGCTCGCCACGATAGCGCGCCAGTCTGCTTCGCACATGCCGTCGAGTTGCGCACGCGCGGCGCCAGCGGTCAGCTGGTCGAATGCGTCGAACCAATCAGCAACCTGCCCGATATCGCTGTCTTCCAATACGGCAGCAAATGGCAGGTTAGCAACGACAGTGCGGACCTTCGCGGGCATAGCGGCAGTCTAACCGAGGCTGCCGCGGGCACAAAAAATACGTTGCCGGAATTCGGGAAAGGCGTGTGCTGAAGGGGTTTCCCCGAAACCCGGCAACGTATACCTGATTAGGCAACCATTGCCCTATTTATTGTTATTAGCCTTCCTTAGCGCTTTGTGTTCGTGCTGCCGACGAACGGTGGTTACTCGGGCAATCACCAACCATCGTCAACTACAACCAGCCAACATTCAGCGCAATTACGGATATTGAAGCGGCCGTCGCTGTATTGAGCACGATTTATGGCAGCTTCTTGCTGACCGTAATTG
>JBCBDU010000066.1:0-4470 GCA_038529355.1 Pseudomonadota bacterium | reverse complement strand
CTTGTGACTTGTGACTTGTGACTTGTGACTTGTGACTTGTGACTTGTGACTTGTGACTTGTGACTTGTGACTTGTGATTCGCGCCCTGTGCTCCGTGCACGGCGGTGTTATCCAGGTTGTGGCGACTCTGCAGTGTCTTCTTGCTATCCAAAGCATACACGCAAAAAAATACGGCGCCCGAAGGCGCCGTACCGTGTCACATCCTAATCGTTTGCTTGCTACGGTACCCACTCCGCATCAAGGTCGACGCCGGAGAACGTGGCGTATGCGCGCAGCCCGATGTGCCATGTGCCTGACTGCGGGTTGCTGATTGTGCAGGTTTCATTGTTGCCGTTCAGATACGGACGACAGTTGTAGGCACTGGTCGTTGGTTGCGAGCCGCGACGCAGATACAAATCGGCATCGCCGGTACCGCCAGAGATCTGCACGGTCAACGTTGACATACCCGCGGGCACGTTAATCGTGTAGCGCAACCAGTTGCGTCGCGATGCCGACAGGTTGTCGGCGCTGGCAGAACCACCGGTGGCGCCACCGCTACCTGGTTCGTCGAAGCTTGCTGTCAGGCGAACGCCGGAGAACGTCGAGTAGGCGCGTACCATGACGTGGTAGGTGCCGGCTTGCACGTTACTGATGTTGCAGGTTTCCACGTTGCCGCCGATGAACGGACGACAATCGAAGCTGCCGGTGGTCGGTGGTGAGCCGAAGCGCACATACAAATCAGCATCACCGCTGCCACCCGCGGTGACGAACGATAGGTTGCTCGCACCGGCCGGCACGTTGATCGTGTAGCGCAACTCTGTGCCGGTGCTGCCAGCCAGATTCGTGACGGCAACACCGTTGGTCAGTTCATTGCCACCCGGGTTTGGTGGGTTACTGCCTGTTACTGCAGCGACGGCGGCCGCTGCGTCAGCGATACCGCTACCACACTGGCTGCATGACGCCGGGAACGAACGCGCGGTGCTGGTAATCGTATTTTCGATTTGTGTCGGCGTCAGCGAGCTGTCCGCAGCTTTGAGCAACGCGGCCAGACCGGCGACATGCGGCGCGGCCATGCTGGTGCCCTGATAGAACTCATAATTGTCGCTGACCGGTCCTTGCGTGCCGCTGTTCAGCGTTGACAACACGCCACCCGATGCGCCGCCGCGCACATCACCGCCAGGCGCCGCCACATCGACGACGCTGCCGAAGTTCGAGTAGAACGCGCGACCGCCGCTACGGTTGGTTGCCGCAACGGAAATCACACCGCTGCAGTTTGCCGGGTTGAAACCGGAAGCGTTCGTATTCGAGTTACCGGCGGCGACAACGACCGTTGCGCCATTGTTGCGTGCTGTGTTGATGGCGTTCTGCGTCGTGGTTGAGCACGAACCGCCGCCGCCAAGGCTCATGTTGATGACATCAGCCGGATTGGCGTTGGCCGGGACGCCCGGAACGCTGCCTCCTGATGACCAGATGATGCTGTCGGCGATGTCTGACGTGAAGCCGCCACACTTGCCCAGTGCGCGAACCGGTACGACGCGCGCACCATAGGCCACGCCAGCGATACCGCTGCCATTGTTCGTGACGGCAGCGACAGTGCCGGCCACGTGTGTGCCGTGCCAGCTGCTGCTGCGCGCCGGCTCACCTGGGCCGCATTCACCGGCAGCAGAGGCATCGCCCGGATCTCGGGCGTTGCTGTCGCGACCATTGCCATCAACACCGACTGATGCATCGGAAATCATGTCATAGCCGGGCAACAGGTTAGCGTTCAGGTCGACGTGTGGCAGATAGCCGGTGTCGATCACCGCGACGACGACGCCGGTACCGGTTGTTGTATCCCAGGCGGTGGGCAAGTTCAGGCCGCCCGTCGCTTCGAAGTAGTGCCATTGCTCGTTGTAGCGGCTGTCGTTTGGCGTAGCCATCGGCTGCAGCAGTTGATCAACCTCGGCGTAGGCAACGTTTGGATCAGCATTCAGCTGCGCAAGCGTTGCGGCCATTGCTGACGCAGGCTGCCATTTGGCCAGGCGGTAGACGCTGGCGCCATCGGCGGTCTGGCGACGCAGTGAGGCCTGCATACCCATCACGTGGCTGACCTGTTGGGCGCGCACAACGGCGGCGGCGTTCGCAGCGCCAAGGTCGCCCGTTGCCACGCTGAACGCAGGCGTCGTGTATTTGACAATGATCTGGTTGCTGGCTGGTGCCGCTGAGAGTGCGGCGGTACCGTTGTCCGGCGAACCGCCGGCAAATGCGTGTGTGCATAGTGCGGTGCTGACCAAAAGCGCACCGACCCGTCGGCCCATGTAGGCCAATCGACGTAACGAAGTCATATTCCATCCCCTAACGAAAGTGAAATGGGACGTGCTGATCTGCGCCGCTTGGCCCCGAATTGTTCACAGCCGAAACTAGGCAAAAGACCCTCGATTCGCAAGTGTGGTCTATTTTGCGCACATCGAAATCAGACGTAAATGGTCAGATTAATCCAATAGATTCCGGCGTTTGCTGTCGGTTGCGACAATGGTTAGCGAACAAAATGGTGCGCAGCAGCATCAAAAAAACGCGCAAATTGAGTGTTGCACGATGCTAATCGAGCCCAGAATATGCGGCCGAAGCCGAAGCCGAAGCCGAAGCCGAAGCCGAAGCCGAAGCCGAAGCCGAAGCCGAAGCCGAAGCCGAAGCCGAAGTCTGGGTATGGGTCGCGGCTAAGCGCGAGTCTGGGTCGTCGGTCAGTCCGACAGGTAGTACACCACCGTCGAAACCACGCGCACTTTCTTGATGTGCGGATTATTGCGATCGCGCGATGTGATGCTGAACTGACCCTGCGAGGCACGTTTGATCTTGCCGAGCTGGCTGTTCGAGTCGCTGGCAAATTTCTCGGCAACCTCGCGCGCCTTGCGCGTGGCTTCCTCAATCATCTCCGGTTTGACCTCGTTCAACCGTGTGAACAGATACTCGGTTTGTGCGTTGTAGTCGTAGTTCGTGAACACGATGCCGGTTTTGCCAAGTTGCGCGACATCACTCATGACCTGACGCACGGCGTCGATATTTTGCGAATAGACCGTGACGGTCTGCGAGCCGGTGTAGCGAAATTCCGAGCGCTGGTCGCCATATTGCTGCGCCAGTTTGTCGACGACGGTGGGCGCGGCCGTCGAAATCTCTGACGGGTTGATACCAGCGGCTTGCAGGAAATCGCGAATGCGCGTGGCGTATTCGTCCATCGTTGCGTACAGCCCGGTCAGGTCATTGCCGGCGGCTGTGAATTGGACGGGCCAGATAACGACATCGGCGGTGAACTCACGCTCCGACAGTCCCTTGACCGTCACACTGCGCTCGTATTCCTTGAAGTCGAGCAGGGCGTTGCCGAGTAAAAAACCTAACGATGCCAGACCCAACAGGATCGACAAGCCTAGTATCAGTGCGCTGCTGCGTTGTGTCTGCATCGTGTTTTGCCTTGTGCGAGTTCGCTCAGCTCCAGGTCGCCGGTGTGCTGGATACGTGGCCGGCCAGTGTTGTGCGGGCGCGCTCGATCAGCGCTTGTTGCGCGTCGCTGGCGGCGCCGTCCACGGCGGCAACCTGTTCGAGCAGTTCAACGGCCGACGTTGCTTGCGTCGGTGAAAATTTGTCGACGCTTGGTTGCAGTACACTCTCGAGACTGTCGCGCACGGCGTCGCCATTGCCCAGCATGTGCGTGCTGGCGGTTAGCAGCGCCGCGGCGTCGCTGTTGCTCAGGTGAAAGCGCTCGGTGAATGCGTCGAGTAGCTCGCGTCGCTCTGCGCCGCTCATATCGCCATCTGCTTTTGCAACGGCCACCATCAGCACGGCCGTCGCTTCAAGCGGATCATCCAGCCGAAAAATCGGGTTAGCCTCATAGGCGGCACGAAACTTGCGCCGCCGTTTCCATGACCACGGATTCAAGCCGCCTAGGTCGATACCCATTTCAGCCAGCCTGTGCAGCAGCCACAGAATCGTGACAATGCTGCTCAGAAAACCAATGATCACATGCATCGGTTAGTGCCCTCGTTTTAACCCGCTTTTCGAAACACCAGCGTCATGCGATCGCTTTCGCCAACAGCCAGGTATTTGTCTTTGTCCGTATCGCCGTGACGCAGCGTCGGCGGTAGTGACCACACGCCACCGTCCCAGTTAGCGCTGTCCTTCTCGTTGGCATTCACTTCAGACGTCTTGACCAGTGCGAAGCCTTCGCTTTCAAACATTGCGATGACCTCGGACTGTTTTAGATAGCCGTTGTGTCCGCGCGTGTAGTCATATGGTGCATCTTCGCTGGCGCGATGCTGCACGATACCGACCATGCCGCCGTCGCGTAGCAAGCGATAAAAATGTGCCAGCGTTTCGTCGGCAAGGTCTTTACGTGCCAGACCATGCAAACCGCGGAACATCACAATGGCGTCCAGCGAGCCATTCATCGCCTCGGTGTCATCGAGCTCGAACGAGTCGATCTTGTCTGCGGCAACGCCGGTTGCACCGCTGATCTTGCCG
>JBCBDU010000065.1:0-10901 GCA_038529355.1 Pseudomonadota bacterium | reverse complement strand
CGCCTGACCGCAATGATGATGTTCGTCGTGACGTTCGTGTCGCTGATGGTGCACATCTACACGATCGGCTATATGCATGAAGATCCAGGTTACCAGCGTTTCTTCAGCTACATTTCGCTGTTCACGTTTGCGATGTTGATGCTGGTCATGTCCAACAACTTCCTGCAGCTGTTCTTCGGCTGGGAAGCGGTGGGATTAGTGTCCTATCTGCTAATTGGTTTTTGGTACAAAAAGCCAACGGCGATTTTCGCGAACCTGAAGGCGTTTCTCGTCAACCGCGTCGGTGACTTTGGCTTCCTGCTCGGCATTGCGGGCGTAGTCGCATTGGCCGGCACGCTCGATTACTCAGCGGCGTTTGATGCTGCGCCGGCGATGCTTGGCCAGACGATTGACGTGATCCCAGGCAAGCCGTGGGACGCACTGACCGTGATTTGTGTGCTGCTGTTCATCGGCGCGATGGGCAAGAGTGCGCAGGCGCCGCTGCACGTGTGGTTGCCTGACTCGATGGAAGGCCCGACGCCGATCTCGGCGCTGATTCACGCGGCGACGATGGTCACAGCCGGCATCTTTATGGTCGCGCGCATGTCGCCGCTGTTTGAACTGGCACCGGGCGCTCTGTCGTTCGTCGTCGTCATCGGCGCGATCACGGCGTTTTTCATGGGCTTGCTCGGCATCATTCAGAACGACATCAAGCGTGTCGTTGCGTATTCCACGCTGTCGCAGCTCGGTTACATGACCGTCGCGCTCGGCGCGTCTGCGTATGCGTCTGGTGTTTTCCACCTGATGACGCACGCGTTCTTCAAAGCGCTGCTGTTCTTGGCTGCCGGTTCGGTCATCATCGCGATGCACCACGAACAGGACATCCGCAAGATGGGTGGTCTGCGCAAGTACCTGCCGATCACCTATTGGACGTCGCTGATCGGCTCGTTGGCGTTGATCGGCTTTCCGTTCACGTCCGGTTTTTTCTCGAAGGACGCATTGATTGAAGCGGTCGCGGAAGCGGGGCATCTGCGACACGGCTGGCCGCTGATGGTCGCGTACTGGAGCGTGTTGGTCGGCGTGTTCATCACGGCGCTGTATTCGTTCCGTATGTTCTTCCTCGTGTTCCATGGCGAGCCGCGTATGGACGAACACACGCGCTCGCATCTGAAAGAGAGCCCGTGGGTGGTCACGCTGCCACTGATCTTGTTGGCGATCCCGTCGGCGCTAATTGGCTGGTTCACGACAGAGCAGATGCTGTTCGGTGATTTCTTCACCGGCGCGATCTTCCCGGCGGCTGCCACCGATCCGCTGCGCGTGCTTGGCGAGGAGTGGCACGGCCCGATGGCCTTCGTGCTGCACGCGGTTCAAGGCCCGGCGTTCTGGTTATCAATGGCCGGCTTGATTACCGCCTGGTACGTGTGGCTCAAGCAGCCATCCATCGCGGATACGATGGCCAAACGTTTGTCGGGCGTCTATCGCGTGTTGGAGAACAAATACTACGCCGACGATTTGTGGATCCGTGTTTTCGCTGGTTCGAGCCGCAAGTTGGGTCACGCGCTGTGGCGCTTTGGCGACCAAAAGCTCATCGACGGCGCACTGGTCAACGGTACGGCTGGCGTTATTGGTGCCGCGTCGCAGATTGTGCGGCGGGTGCAGGGCGGTTTTCTGTATGTCTATGCGTTCGCGATGGTCATTGGCTTGACCGCGCTGCTGGGCTGGCTGTTGTTTAAAGCCTCGTAACGGCATAAAAATAATGACTCTTCAAAATATTCTCAGTCTGCTGATCTGGTTGCCGATACTCGGCGGCGTGCTGGTATTGCTGATCGGCGATGGTGGCGATGCGACCAGTGCACGCGCCGGCGCGATGCGTTGGTTTGCGCTTGGCGTGTCGCTGTTGATAGCCGTGCTATCAATTCCGCTTTACACCGGTTTCGATACCGCAACGGCGTCTATGCAGTTCGTCGAGCGTGTGCCGTGGGTCGAGCGCTTCAACGTGTTCTACTACCTGGGTGTCGATGGGTTATCGGCGCCGCTGATTCTGTTGACCACGTTTATCACGCCGCTGGTCGTGATTGCCGGCTGGCGCGTCATCGAAAAACGCTCTGCCCAGTACTTTGCGGCATTCCTGATTCTTGAAGGGTTGATGATCGGCGTCTTCACGGCGCTAGACGCGATGCTGTTTTACGTGTTCTGGGAAGCGATGCTGGTGCCGATGTTCCTGATCATCGGCATCTGGGGTGGCGAGCGCCGCATCTATGCGACGATCAAATTCTTCCTGTACACGTTCCTCGGCTCGGTGTTCATGCTCGTGTCGCTGATCTACCTGTACACGAAGTCGGGTTCCTACGATCTGTTGGCGTTCCACGATCTGTCGATCGGCATGAGCGCACAGACGCTGATCTTCCTGTCATTCCTGGCCGCGTTTGCCGTCAAGGTGCCGATGTGGCCGGTGCACACGTGGTTGCCGGACGCTCACGTTGAGGCGCCGACCGGCGGCTCGGTGGTGTTGGCGGCGATCATGTTGAAGATGGGTGGCTACGGTTTCGTGCGTTTGTCGCTGCCGATCACGCCTGATGCCAGCGGCAGTCTGTCGATGCTGATGATCGGCTTGTCACTGGTCGGTGTGGTCTATATCGGCTTCGTCGCGCTCGTGCAGACCGACATGAAAAAGCTCATCGCCTACTCGTCGATTGCGCACATGGGGTTCGTCACGCTGGGTTTGTTCCTGTATTGGCCGATCATTGCCCATGGCGGCGGCGATGCGGGTGCATCGCTTGGCGTCACCGGCGCGATGGTGCAGATGATTTCGCACGGCGTGGTCAGCGGCGCGATGTTCCTGTGCGTGGGCGTCGTGTACGACCGCATGCACAGCCGCGCGATTGCCGACTACGGCGGTGTCGTAAACACGATGCCGAAATTCGCAGCGTTCATGGTGCTGTTCGCGATGGCGAATGCCGGTTTGCCGGGTACGTCCGGCTTCGTCGGTGAGTTCATGGTGATTCTGGCCGCGTTCAAATCGCAGTTCTGGATTGCGTTCCTCGCCGCGACCACGTTGATCCTCGGTGCGTCGTACACGTTGTGGATGGTCAAGCGCGTGTTGTTCGGAGACGTTGCCAACGATCGTGTGGCGGCACTGACGGACATCAACGGGCGCGAATTTTTGGTGCTTGGCATTCTTGCCGTGGCGGTGTTGGCGATCGGTATCTGGCCGCAGCCACTGGTTGAGATGATGCAGACCAGCGTTGATGCGTTGGTAGAACATATCGGGCGCAGCAAGCTGTAGCGCCGGGGACGAACAGAACATGCCATTTATCATTCCTGATTTTCTGCCTGCGTTGCCCGAGATGGTGTTGCTCGGTGCGCTGTGCGTCGTGCTGGTTGCCGACTTGTTCGTCTCCGATGAGCGGCGCGTGGTGACCTATTGGCTCGCGATGGCTGCCTTGCTGGCAACCATTGTGGCCGTGTTCCAGGCATCACCCGAAGCGCGGCAACTGACATTCTCCGGCAGCTATGTATCCGACTCGCTGAGCACGGTACTCAAATTCGCCTCCACGTTGTGTTTGGGTTTGGTGTTTGTGTATTCGCGCGATTACCTGATGCGCGAAGGTCTGCGCAAAGGCGAGTTTTACCTGCTGTCGCTGTTCGGCTTGCTTGGCATTTTTGTGATGATTTCGGCCAACAGTTTGCTGACGCTATATCTTGGCTTGGAGATGCTGTCGCTGTCGCTGTACGCGCTGGTGGCGTTCGATCGCGATTCGAAACTGTGCGCAGAAGCGGCCATGAAGTATTTTGTGCTGGGCGCGATTGCATCGGGTACGTTCCTGTATGGCGTGTCTCTAATCTATGGCGTGACTGGCACGATTCAGTTGGATGGCCTGTCTGCAGCGTTGATCATGCGCGGCAGCGATGACATCGCGCTGTGGTTCGGGCTTGCGTTCCTAGTCGTTGGCATCGCGTTCAAATTTGGTGCCGTGCCGTTCCATATGTGGCTGCCGGATGTGTATCAAGGCGCGCGCACGCCGATCACGCTGTATCTCGGCTCGCTGTCCAAGATCGCTTCATTCGCACTGGCCGCCAGAATCCTGATTGATGGATTACCGGCGCTGCACGAGCAATGGCATCAGATGTTGATGGTGCTAGCGATCCTGTCGTTGGCACTGGGCAACATCGTTGCGATCGCACAAACCAACATCAAGCGCATGTTGGCGTACTCAACCATTTCGCATGTCGGCTTCATTCTGCTGGGCTTTTTCGCCGGCAGCTCTGAAGGCTATCAGGCGGCGCTGTTCTATACGCTGACGTATGCGTTTACTGCCGCCGGAGCGTTCGGCGTGGTCGTGCTCATCTCGCGCACCGGCGCCGATGCCGAAGACCTGACGGATTTCCGCGGACTGGCCATGCGCAGCCCTTGGTTTGCGGCGATGATGGCGTGTTTCATGCTGGGCATGGCCGGCATTCCGCCATGGGTCGGTTTCTGGGCGAAATTGCATGTGATTCAGGCGGTGCTCGATGCTGGACGCCTGGCTGGCGACGCCTCGGTGATCTACACCGGTGTCGCGATCACGATGGTCGTGTTCTCGGTGATCGGCGCGTTCTATTACCTGCGTGTGCTCAAGTATATGTACTTCGACGACGCCACCGACGAGCACCCGGTGGTTGCCGCTGCAGACATGCGTCTGGCGCTTAGCGCAAATGGTCTGGCAGTGCTGGGCTTCGGTATTGCACCAGGCGGGTTGCTCGCCCTGTGCGCATTTGTTATAGGATAGCCGGATCGGTTTGGCCTGAGTGCTTGATGCGCTTGTGTTGAGCGGGCAGATGAGCCACTGAATACAGTGGTTTCGCGCCATTGAATGGCTTCAACGATATTAAATGCACCCTTGTGAAATCAGTGGTTGCGTACACAAAAAGTGGGCTGTATAGTTCCGCTTCCAGTTGCGGGGTGGAGCAGTCTGGCAGCTCGTCGGGCTCATAACCCGAAGGTCGCAGGTTCGAATCCTGCCCCCGCTACCAAACAACAAAAAAGGGTCCCATCGGGACCCTTTTTTTGTGTTTGCTATCGGAGGTGCGGGGATCGAACCCCGTTCGACAAAATGCGAGAGCATTTTGGACGCCCAAAGGGCGCCCCGAAGGGGTGAGGATCGGCGCTAGTCGATCCGAATCAATCCTGCCGCCAAATTTCACTCGATCATTCAGGAACTCCGAGAGCCCCTTTTTTGTGTTTGCTATCGGCGGTGCAGGAGACGAACCCCGTTCGACAAAATGCGCAGCGTCTTGGACGCCCGCAGGACGCCCCGCAGGAGTGAGGATCGGCGCCAGCCGATCTGAATCATTCCTGCCGGCAAAACACGCTCGACCAACCGAAATCGTCTTATGCCGCTTTTTTGGTGTTTGGTAGAGGTGGCGTCCGGATCGAATTCCTTTCGGCAAAAGATGCGGGCATTTTGGACGCCTGCAGGGCTCCCGGAAGGGCTGAGGGTCGGCGCCGGCCGAACTGAATCAATCCTGTTCTCATAACTCGCTTGACTAACCAGAAAGACTTTTTGGCCGCACAAAAAGAAACGGGCTCCAAGGGAGCCCGTCACATCTGCTGCAGACTTGGCGCAGGCACGTTGTGCCCGAAAAGCCTGACCTTGTCTTGCCATTAGTCACAGCCGCGAATCACAATCTCGCCCACCGCATCAATGTCGCGACCTTCATAGGTGGTCGCACTGAGCGAAATCTCTGTGTCGCCACATTGCAGCCCGATGTCGGCAACCGAAAACCGCATGCGCAGATCAAGTGCCTGATCGCCATTAGTATCACGCAAACGTGGACGGCCGGTCGGCTGTGCGTCGTTTGCGCCAAGACGAATCGTAGTCGGATCGACCGCCGAGGCGTCAACTGTGTTGTCCGTTAGCAGCGCGATGATGACGTTTCTAACGCGGCTGATATTGAGCGTGTTGGCCGCGCGTTCTGGCCACACATCCAGCGCGCTAGTCTCGGATGGCGGAATTACGGCGACAAAGGCGTTGCTGTTACTGACGCTCAATCTTGCAACTTCCCACAAATAATCATCTGCAATAATGACATCGCCGGATTCGGTGCCCAAGGCGAGCTGGCCGTCGGGCAAGAGATCGACATCATTGAATGAGCAAGGGTCGAAGAAATCGCCATTGCAATAGTAGATATTCCAGTTCGTAGATCCTGAGTTGATGTCGATCTGAACGAGCTCACCGTTGCTTGTAGCGACATAGATGATGCCTGCAGGACCAACAGCAATTGCCCGAAACTCTTGAGCAAAAACATAGTTGGACAGTTCAATGGTGCTAGGTCCTGCTAGTGTTTGTGGGTCATAGATGTCAATGATCATGCGAGAGGTGAACTGATCGCGAATCAACACATAGAGCAGACCGTCGTGCCTCACAGCAAGATCGATGGGTTCAGTCCCTTCTGCGAGTCTGATTGAAAACTGCCCGACTATGGGTTCGGAACTGGGAGCGATCGGCGGTAGGAAGGTGGCGTTCGGATCTGTTTCGAAAACAACGATGCCTGACTCAAACGCTGCATCACCGGATGTCAACTGGTCGGTCGTAAACACGCGAGTGCCGCTGACGGCGAGCCCGCCACCCAGCGCTACGTCAGCCGTGCTGTGTCCTGGATGGTTTGTGTGTGACCAACTGTCGGTGATGGGGTCGTAGGTGCTCATGTACGGCGCAAGTGTACCGTTGTACGCGTGAATAACGCGGTCTTCACCCACTGCGATATCCCGCAGTATTTCCGACGGCGAGCTAGTGTCATCGGGTCGTATGCCGGGGATCGTCTGGACGATGTCGCCAGTTGGCGTAACTTCGTAAATGACGTCTTCTGTGCTGATCAGAATGTTGCCCGCTGTGAGATCAGCCGCCGCTGCATTGTGTGCGCAAAGGCATAGAGCCAATGCGATTAGGATTACTTTTTTCATTGTTATCGGTATTCCGTGTGAAATTCACGTAGAGATTTTGACAGAGTTCTACGCAGCAATCCAAGCGTGCGGTTGGTTCGCAGTTCGCTTTTTTCGATGGATGTTACGTGAGTAGGGGGCTATGAGTAGGGGTCGGCTACGAACTGAGTAGGGGTCGAACCGAGGTTTTCCTAACCCACTATCTTAGAACTGAGTAGGGGTCGAACCGAGGTTTTCCTAACCCACTATCTGAGGCCTAGCAGATTCCTCTGGTCTGACAGATGGTTCTAGCATCCTTTCAGATCTGATCTCTGAACTGATCACATTCAGTGTGTTGAGGCACAAAGGGGATGAAGTAACGCGGTTGTCTGGGCATCCGAAAGACTCCGATTTTGAGGAGCTGAATGCTAGTGATTTGTCGAGTGCCGTGCAGTTTGCGAAACTGCGGTTCGACCCCAGTTATTAGGGACAACACCGTCATGCTTGAAGAAAAAGTCGTAGCACTGAGCAAGGTAAAAATTGTAATCGCGCTTCTGGGGATAATCGTCTTTGTGGCTCTGGGCGCGTGGTTGCTATCGCTGGACGCCGAGTCAATCGAAGGTCAGCGCAGGTTCAGCAACGTGACATTCGTCCACGGCCTTGGCGTCGTTAGTATCGTCTTCTTCGGACTGTGCGGTGTTCTGGGTGTCAGAAAGCTATTGGATCGATCTCCCGGTTTGATCTTGAGCAAAGAAGGCATCCTTGACAACTCTAGCGGCATATCCCTGGAGAGGATCCCTTGGTCAGAAGTGACCGGCATCAGTGAATATCAGATACAACGGCAAAAGTTCATTTCGATCCAATTGAAAGATCCGGAAAAATACATCAACAAAGCCAATGCGTTAAAGCGAATGACACATCGCGCTAACATGAAGATGTGTGGCACGCCAATGAATATTTCCGCGAACAGCCTAAAGATGAGTTACGACGAACTACGCGACACAATCATTGAGTACTATCACAATAGTTTCGATAACACGTAACGTCTACGCGGGTCGGATTCAAGTTTGTGGCGGCGCCCCTACTCACTGAGGTTGAGTTTCATGCCGATATGGCTGGGCAGGAAGCCCAGATTTTCGTAAAAGCGGTGTGCATCCGGTCTGGTTTTATCGGTTGTGAGTTGCACGAGATGGCAGTTGGCGCATCTTGCTTGGTCGATGGCGTACTTGATGATCTGCGCGCCGAGTCCGCTGCCACGGGTGTTTGCGGCAACTCTGACGCCTTCGATGGTTGCGCGCTTCGCGCCTCTGCGTGCGATCCCGGGGGTAATCGTTAATTGCAGGCAGCCGACGATGCGCTGCGCTTCATCCTCTGCGACGATCAGCCTGTTTCCTGCCTGTTGTGACAGTTCTTGGAACGCGGCCGCGTACTCGTTCGGTAACGGCTCGGCAACAAGTTCACGCTGAGCGCCCAAAATATCATCAGCCAACAAAGCGACGATGGCGGCAAGGTCCTGTTCTGTGGCGTCACGAAATTGCATAGCGGCAATACTGGCACAAGATGAGCCCTTGTCTCCACCGTATCCTGTGCTACTGAAGCATCATCGCGAGAGTAGGGGTCGAACCGAGGTTTTGCTAACGCACTATCCGAGGCCTACCAAATTTCCTCGGCCTGACACATCGTCCTAGCATCCTTCCGATCTGATCTTTGAATTGATCATTTCCCAATACGCGACAGGCGTTTGTTGTGTCTCGGATATTGGTTCGTTGGTCATCCACCGAGTCAGCGGCTGAGATGGTCGGCTCTTAAGTTCGTGCTGCCCAGTCGTCCTATCGAAAACGGAAGAATAAGAGGGCGTCCCGCTCAGGACAGCCCCGCGAGGATTTCTGGCCCCCAAAACTTGAGCGTGAAGAAGTAGGTAGCGACCAAAAGTAGTGCGCTCGCCGCGAGCAAACCACCAGTCGCGAGGCTCTTGGCGATGTTTGATGCCACGATCTTGCGGCGGCCAATAAAAACTTCCGCGACGAGTAGGTTGGGCAAATAAAAGAAGAAGTCCATCACTTGGTCAAACGGCCCATCGAAGGTGGAGGTGTGTCCCAAGCCGTCGGTTAAGAGGAACCAGAATCCGTACTCCATTCGATACAGCCATGAGCCGACGGCGAGCGCGAAAAGTCGTATCGCCCACGCGCGGTGCCGAACGAAATCGCTCCGCCTTGCAAAATGGACTGCGGCAACTGCCGCGATAATCGTCAGCACACCATAGCCGGTAAAGCCGATATCCATCATTACGCCGCCGACGGTTCCCTTGGCGAAGATAAACACCAATCCTCCTACGCCGGTGAGTAGCGCCGATACAACGTAAATTCTACCTAACCATCGATGGATCGCGGGATAGGAGGACCGGATACGCCCGATCAACTGAATGCAACCGAGCATCAGGATGATACTCCCAGCAGCAAAGTGAACGCCGATGCCCATCGTCGCCGCAGGCGTATCTTCGCTGTAGAGGTCCGGTAGAACCTCGTTCCACTGAACGATGTCACCACGGAGTGAAGACATGAAATAGAACACGAAAATATACAGGCCAAAGATCATAGCGCTGGCCCACACAGTGGCGACCAACAGCCGGGCTGACCATTGCATGCTCCGGTGGTAGTGGTCTGTGGGTAGCTGGTGCGTGAGGGGATTCATGTTCATATAGCTTGCTCATCTATTATCGGACGATGGAAGCGAGTCAAGTGAGCCTCGAAGATGTCTTTTTGGTTATAAGCGCGTTTCAGCAGTCTAGAACGACGATCATTTTGGTAAAGCATTCATAATCTCAGGTAACCGCCTCAGTGAGTCTAAATCGCTGAACGCTTCATCGATCTCCGGATCGCCCATGTTCTGGACACGATAGTCTGGAAGGACTTCTGCGAAATGAAGTTTCACAAATGTATCGACCAAACGCTCCTTTTGACCATGAGGCACCGATAGCATTCGTACGACCGACGCCTCAATACCGATATGTACGACTTCGTGGATCAATGTGTTGAGTGGGTTAGGATATTGCCGAAACGCACCTTGTGTGGTGGTTAGCATCGTTATGGTTCCGGCATCTGGGTCATAACTGCCACCGGGTCCGTACAACGTCAGCAGGATTGGGTAGTGGTCAAAGACCCGAAATCCCCACTCGTAGTTTTGGGCCTCCAACGTCGATACCATCTTTTCGAGCGACGGCAATACTTCAGCAATTTTCTCATAGCCCGAACGATAGTCCTCGGCTCGATAGACTTCTGATTGCATGAAATTTTGGAGTGCGACGTAGTCATCATCATCCAGGGAGCCCACCCTGGCTTTGTTTTTCAGGGTGACGATGACCTCCCCATTTGGCAGAGCCACGTCGTAGCCATTCTGCTCAAGAAACGGTGTATCACGAAGGGTGCGCCAAATGTAGGCCGCCTCTTGCTCTGCAGTTGGGATAACTGCTTCAAAACGCTGCGTTGGTCGGACTTCCACCGAGGTGTTCGCGGCGAAGAGTAAGCAGGACAATAAGACGAAGAGCCTCACTCGAACGCTCCAGCGTTATGTCGACCAGACATGGCAGTAGAATATATCAACACTTACGCGACGAAGAATCCGCTGTCGAATAATAGGTCAAGTTGCCCCTGGTTGAGCCCGCTGCATGATCGATGCCGGGGATCGAGATACTGACGAGCTGGGCGACCACATCAATAATCAGCCAACCGAAAAATAGCCAAGTTGCGACCTGAAACCACATACGATGGACGCTACCACAGAAAAAACCTGAGTATTCGATCAAGTGCAAAGACGCGACTCAAGCGAGTAGGGGTCGAAGCGAGGTTTTCCTCGCCAGTAAGGTTCGAGCCGGGGTCGAACCGAGGTTTTGCTAACGCACTTTCCGAGGCCTACCAGATTTCCGCGGCCTGACAGATCGCCCTAGCATCCCTTCCTAAACTGCGGTTCGACCCCACTTATTCCAGACCTGAAACGCCAAAACGCTGTTGTGGTACACTTCGGC
>JBCBDU010000064.1:0-12065 GCA_038529355.1 Pseudomonadota bacterium | reverse complement strand
AAATTTCGGGTTGCTCATACACCAAGAAATGCCCCGCTCGCTGAATGTCTTCCAGAATCGCATTGGGGAAAACCGATACATATTGCTCCGCAACAGCCTTGGTCTTGTAGTCACATTCACCCCGCAGCACTAAAACGGGCGTGCTGTCATGTTGCAGAGAGGGCTTCGGATCGTCGGTGCGATGCAAAAGCGTATTGCCGGTCATCTTGTTTGACCAAAAACCATACCCGGTTGAAACAGCATCTATCTTCGATGACTCGCACATCGCACCTCGCAAATAGAATCGATTCGCGATTGCATCGAAGAAGGAACCCAGTTCCTGTTCCGACGCAAAGTTGACTGCCGCTGCGGCATTGATATCGCTCAATATCAACGCAGCGAATAACCTGGGGCGGTTGATCATTGTGCTAAACGCGTCCCTATCCGCAACGGATAGCGTGTCATCTAGACTTCCCTCGGCTTGATCAATCCAATCGGGCTTATACATAGGTCCAGGAGAGGAAAACACAGCAAGAGCAACGCTGCCTGGATACTCAACCATATAGTTGGTAGTGAGTGTTGCCCCAAACGACGACGCCAGAACAATGATCTTCTCGGCACCAATTGTCTCACGGATTGCTTGGAGGTCTTCTATGTGGCGTGTTAATGAGTACGCTTCAATATTGTCGAGGCGCTGCGATAAGCCGCCGCCCACCTGATCGTAAAAGTAGACGTCGTGACCGGCCGCGCTCAGTTGAGACACAGTGTTTACAATGGGTTGCCACAAAACGCTATACGCCCCTGGACCTCCGTGTATATAGACGATCGGGGTATTATTGCCTTCCCCTGGAAAGTGACGTACAGCGACCGTTGAGCCGGTGCGCAGGTCCCAGTACTCAACGCCTTCGTGTGGCGTCAAATAAACCGGACTAGTCTGCGGGACCAAAGGCTTCAAAAGCATGGTGGTAATCAGGCCAAATAACAGCACTGAAAACAAACCGCTGTGCATCGCCGCGTACCGAACCTTGCGTTTCGATCGCAACACGCGTGCAGACAGGCATGAGCCCGCATAAACAACCACGGCGCCAACCGCTATACCGGAGCCAACAAATACCGCAGGACTGCTCACAAGCGCTGCAATCCCGAAAAATCCGATGACAAAACCAACCAAACCAAGGAAGTAGGCAAGCGCCACGATCACCCAACCGCCAAGCTTTCGGAGCGACGGCAAGCGACTGCCGCGGCTATTGATCGTAGTAGCCATATCGAATGTACTCCGCTTACTCAATAACTAAGACTGTTTGGCATCGTTTAACTTCTATTCTAGGCTCGTAATCTCGCTGGTGCTATCCAAATAGAGAATGCCGTCGAACGCTCTACCAATACCATTCGTTTCCGTCCGAGTTTCTCGCACCTGGGCACCAGCACCGCTCATGGTGGTTAGATCCGCATCTAGATCACTAACCAATTCAGGGTTTTTTCTTGCCTCACGAATATTCACAAACACGTTTGGCTTGCCGAGCACTTTCAGACACTCCGAGAACGTACCCGCTTCGACCTTAACGTGACGATACGTCTGCATTCGCCAATCCTGCGAAAAAGCGCGGAACGCACCGGTTCCAAAGTCTGTCGCGATATTGAAGTAGGCGCTCCCCAGCGATTTGCGCAGCTGGTGGCCAGCCACGTCGACGATACCATTGTCAACCCAGTCGCCGACGTGAGCATTGTGCGCCCAATAGAGTGCCTTGGATTGTCGTCCATGGTAATCAAGGATCCACTGTATGTTTTCGGCAATGTAGAGATCACGCAAGTCGTGTTTGCGTTGTTCAACATTCTGATTGATCGCTGTAACAAACTGGCCCAAGACATCAACATGGTGAAGTGCCAACGCAAATCGTTCTTTTGAGGTTCTGTTTTCGAAAGCCTTGCGATTGTCTGTAAAGTGCTGCCGCAGTTTGGCATACGACAAAAAGTAATCGATCTTTTCGCCGTCTTCAAAATCCTGCCAGAGGTGCTTGTCGAAGCCCTCAAACTGATACACCGAATCCGCGTCGTCCAAATAGTCACGAATTCGATTGGCATCGGAGATCACGTACTGCATTTCGCTACCGTAAAGGTCGATCTTTTGCAAATGAGTCTCGTTGTAGCGCCTTAGTGCGTTCAACAAATCGCGAAACTCGGTGGTCGTATATCGCCACGTGGAATTGTGCTCGGCCAAAACGACGTCTAGATCAGTACGTCTTCCATGAATGTAGTCATTCAGGTATTGCCCCTCACCGAAGCCCGTCTCTATGACAAAGATTCGAAACTCATGCTGATCAATGAGGTACACCATCAATTCCTGCGCAAGCTGCGTGAATTGAGCCGTGCCGTGCGTGTCCTCTCCGTAACCCAAGACACGAACCTCGCTCAACGCGTCATCCAAAAACGAGAATGACTCTGCTCGTATTTTCCCAAAGCTGTGAGCGTGACTGTTTAAACCAGCGGCGCAGTCTGCGCTGGCATTGGACATCGCCATTAAGGTCGCGGCGAACACCGCCATCAAACTCATTGCTCGCACGTGATATCAGCCCCCGGTCGTCATACAGATAGATTTAGGCAATGTATTTCAACATGATACACGTAACACGCTGAATCCGAGCGGTGGGGATCATTGCAATATCGTTGTCAATCGGCATCGGCTGCTCTTTCGACAGCGGCAATCCGAGCTGCGCATCGTCGACTGTCAAGTCAGCAACTCTGCTCGAGCAGGATCGGCGGCCATAACATCAGACGACCATCGAATGTGCCAATACGACCGTCTTCAGAGCCAACACACCCCATTGCGTTGCCCGCCCTCTAAATAACTCCGATGAGCGGTACGCCCTTAAACACTCGCCATGTGTTGTGTTCTGGCTTCAAGAGCAACGTCTCTGACTCATCTGGCGGCGTGCCTGTTAGCTGGCGTCCAATCCCAATAGCGACAGGCGCCAACGCAGCGTCTCGATTCTGTCCTGACCGAAAAACGGCTCACCGCGCACCACCATGGTGGGCACACCCCAGTGACCGGCAGCGTCCAGCGCTGCGTGGTTGCGCTCGATCTCTTGCAGGTGATCGCCCTGCTCGATCGCCTCATCCATGCTGGCAAGGTCCAGACTGGCGTTGCGTGCGGCATCCGCCAGATAGTCACCTTGATCCCAATCCGCGGTACCGCCAAAAATCAGACGCGACACGTGTCTGGCGAAAGCCACCCCATGCCCGCGTCGCTGTGCTTCAACCCCCAACTTCGCCAAGCGCATGATCAACGGTTGCTCTTCAGCCACTTCGAGCGTTTCGTAATTCTGCACAACCGGGTCAGGTGTCGGCGGAAATTGCATGGGTATTCCCAGAAATGCGGCGCGCCTCAGGCTATCCATCACGATGTAATGGGCCGGCTTCTTGTTGCTCTTATCAAACAGCTTGCCTTTGGCGCGCACGGCAATCGGTAACACGACGCGCAAACTCAACTGCACCTGATAGTCGCGCTCTAAAGCCTCGAGGTCGGGAGTGACAAGATACGAGTAAGGGCTTCGAAAAGACCAGTAGACATCAATCGGTTCCATTTAGCGCTCCCACGACTCGACCATCGCGAATTGTTCAATCAAAAAATCAATCATGGCGCGAACTTTCGGCGCAACGATTTGCCCGTCAGGATACAACGCCCAGATCGCTGACTCTGTCTTGACAGGGCAATGCGCCAATACAGGCACGAGCTTTCCCGCTCGCAAACTGTCCGCCGCATTCCATAGCGACTTCAACCCAATGCCCATGCCGTTCTCAATCATGTGTCGCATCGCCTCACCATCATTGACGACCGCGCTGCGTGGCGGCTCGATCGATTGCCCGTCTGCGAATTTCCAGCGATTGCGCCCCGGAAACACCACGCATCGGTGTGCCGAAAGCTCCGGAACGGACTGCGGCTCCCCATGGTGTGCCAAGTAGCTCGGCGCCGCCACCAACAAGCGATGGTCGGCAGCTAGCTTGCGAGCGACAAAATTGCTGTCGGTCAACATTGCATTGCGAATCACCAGATCGTAAGCCCCTTCAACCACATCCAACACTTCGTCGGACAGTCGCAAGTCAAGATAAACGCCGGGATGCAACTGCCGAAATTTTGCGAGCAGAGGAATCACATGCATGCGCCCAAACGAGCCCGGCATTGTCATCCGCAACACACCCTGTGCGTGTTCATCGCGTCCACTGATAGCACCAAGCCCTGCGTCCAATGTCTCAAGCGTGTGTTGTGCGTACGGCAAAAATGCGGCGCCGTCAGTGGTCAGCGACACAGCACGGGTCGTGCGGTTAAACAATCTGAAGCCTACAGATTGCTCCAACCTTGCCAGTCGAGCGCTGGCACTGGCAGCGGACATGGACAAATCACGCGCGCCCTTGGTGACACCACCCAATTCAGCAATTCTGACAAATAGGCGTAATGACGTGACATCCATTTATCAAAAATATCCGAATAAAGTATTCGTATCAATGCTGATTCTACTCAAATACGGAATAGCCTAATCTAAAAGTCGCAACTACATTTGTAACCCAAACTAGGAGCCACGCAATGAAAGCAATGACACTCAGCGAGTATGGCGCTAATGCGCGCTTCGAAGCGACTGATCTACCGAAACCAAAGGTGGGCCCCGGTCATGTTGTCGTGCGCGTTGCAGCAACCAGCGTTAACACCGTCGATACCATGATCAAATCCATGGGGCCCGATCTACCGCTCTCGCCAAGTTTGCCGGCTTTGCTCGGCATGGACTTTGCCGGCACGATCGACGCTGTTGGCGAAGGCGTCACGGACTTTGCCGTTGGCGATGAGGTGTTTGGTTGCGCCGGCGGCCTCGCCGATCTACAAGGCGCGCTTGCCGAGTACATGTTGGCAGATGCGAACCTGATTGCCCACAAACCGAAGTCTTTGTCGATGCGCGAGGCAGCCGCTTTGCCGTTGGTCGGCATTACGGCCTACGAGGGACTACAAAGGGCGGGTACCAAGGCGGGAGACCGCGTTCTGGTGCACGGTGGCGCTGGCGGTGTCGGTCATATCGCGGTACAGCTTGCGAAACACCTCGGTGCGCGTGTGTTTGCGACAGGTACAGGCCCGGAACAAATGGCGGCTATCGAGCGCTATAGCGCAACGAGCATCGACTTCAAGACGCAAGCGGTCAGTGACTACGTTGAACAATACACGGGCGGTAGTGGTTTTGATGTTGTATTCGATTCGGTCGGTGGCGCAAACCTCAGCAACTCATTCGACGCGGCAGCGCTCAATGGCCATGTCGCGACAACCGTCTCACTGGTGGAGTTAGACCTGACCCCTGCCCACTTCAAAGGCTTGTCGTTGCATGTCATCTTCATGTTGATTCCGATGCTGCACGAGCATCAACGAAACGTACACGGCGACATACTACGATCGCTTGCGCAGATCGCCGACGACGGCGCACTGCAACCCTTGCTCGATGCGCACGCGTATGACTTCGATCACGTCGCCGATGCCTATTCGCGTCTGACTAGTGGCGATGCACTCGGCAAGGTAGTCATCGAAATTGAACCGACCGGTTGAGCATGATGTACTCCCCCGACTCCCCACAAGGACACCTCGTATGACCAAAACAATCCTCCTCACCGGCGCTACTGACGGAATCGGTCTAGCTGCAGCGAAGATACTGGTTGAGCAAGGTCATCTAGTCCTGTTGCACGGTCGCAGCGAAGCCAAACTGAAGAGCGTACATCAATCTCTGGCGAAAATAGGTCAGGTGGGATCTTATCTCGCCGATCTGTCGCGAATGCGTGATGTTGAACAATTGGCAGCAGATATCAAAGCGAAACACAAACAGCTGGATGTCCTGATCAATAACGCGGGCGTTTTCAAAACACAGACTCCCGTCAATGAAGATGGACTGGACGTGCGTTTTGTCGTCAATACACTCGCGCCGTTTCTGTTAACGCAGCGACTGCTACCACTGCTCGGCAGCGCCTCGCGCGTCATCAACTTGTCTTCCGCCGCACAAGCACCAGTCGATCTGGATGCGATGGCCGGCAAGACAGGGCCGCTTAGCGACAATGCTGCCTATGCGCAAAGCAAATTGGCGATAACGATGTGGTCAAGCGCCCTTGCACAGACACTGGGTGACGACGGACCGGCAATCGTCGCTGTGAATCCCGGGTCGTTATTGGCGACCAACATGGTGAAAACTGCGTATGGCATTGCCGGGTCGGATATCAGCATCGGCGCGAACATTCTTGTGCGTGCTGCACTGAGTGATGAATTCGCCACAGCAACCGGGCGCTATTTTGACAACGATGCCAAGACCTTTGCGGCACCGCATCCGGATGCAACGAATGCAAATAAGTCTTTCGAACTGATGGATGTCATTAATTCGCTGGTCGCAGAATAGTCCCGTCTTGAATAAGGTCGCCTCAATCCATTGATTCGACGGGAGCGCTATCATGTCCGGAATTCTGCAGTGCATATGCACGCTGTTCGTAGCGTCGATCACAAGCGTGTTTGCTTACGCAGACTCAACGACACAAGTGATACCACGCTCGGCGGTTCAATTCGAACCACTGAATCCGGCGCGCGGCGATGCCAGTCCGCAAGCAGGTGTGCTATGGGGCGATATTGAACAGAACATGCCGAGTGGCTCACTGATCGTGTTTGCAGACGGGTTCACATCACCGCTGCATATTCACAACGTGACATACCGGGCCGTTGTCATCAACGGCGCCGTACACAACGATGATCCCGACGCTGAGTTTCTATGGATGGGACCCGCGTCGTTTTGGACTCAATCTGCTGGCGAACCGCATATCACTGCAGCGAAAGCAGGCAGCCGGGCGACGGCGTTCCTGGAAATCTTTCAGGGGCCGTATCTTGTAAAACCGACTGACAAGGCTTTCGATTACGGTGAACGTCCTGTGAACCTTGATGCTCGCAACATCGTCTGGCTCGGCAGCAACGACATAACATGGATTACCGAGTCGGTCGCGACGAAGAACGGTTCGCGAGTAGAAATTGCGTTCCTTCGGGGCAGTCCTGCGGCCGACCAACGTAATGGCTCATTGATCAAACTTCCTGCGGGCATGAAAGGAACGTTACGCGGCACCGACGCGTGGTTGCGCGCAGTTGTCATACGCGGAGAGTTGGAATACGGCACCAGTGACGCATCGACCAAGACGCGTTTGCCCACTGGGAGCTATTTCGGAGCCAACGATGGCGATGCACAACGTATTGCGTGTATAGCGGACGACAATTGCGTGATCTATATCAGCACGATTGGTGACTACGAACTAACAACGATGTGAACTTCCGACAGAAATAGCCTCTGCAGCGTTGACGCATACTAGTCACACGACCTCAAATAGCGTCGTCATTACGCGGCACCCAGCATCGTGCAAGAATGCATCGTATTACGCGCACACGGATGCTATCGAGCCCCACGACTCTGATAGACACCGAAATGCACAAATCGCTCATTGGTTTTTACGCCGGCAGGGACAGGTTCCGGCACTTGATGGTGCACAGGCGGCAATACCTTCAGGTATGCAGTAATGGCCTGCATGTCATTGTGCGAAAGATTAGCGTAGCTGCGCCACGGCATCACAGGAATCTGTTGTCGGCCAGTTCGATCCCGTCCGTGACGAATAGCCTCGGCAATTTCTTCGCGGCTCCAGTTGCCAAGACCAGTCGTAGCATCGGACGTCAGATTTGGCGCGAACACCACGCCGGGCCAAACGTCATCCAGTGGATTCGTATACGCAACTCCGACACGCGAGCCCGCCAAGCGCCGCGCATAGTTCGGCTCGCCCACCAACGCACCGTCTGTATGACAGGTACCGCAGCCGAGTAGCTCCACCAAATACGCGCCATGCTCCACAACATCTGCGTCGATGTGACCGGCTGGTGGCGCATCAGGTGCTGCGATCACTGTTGCCGGCGTTACCTGCTCATACTGTTCGGTCGGATCATAGGACACCTCTGAACTTGTACACGATGCGAACAGCATTGCGAGTGGGAGAAATCCCAGTGTTGGAAAAACCCACTTCGTTGAACACTTTGCATTAAGCCGCATCTTCAGTCACCCGATGACTGGATTTAGCACCGACACCAGTAGCGAATTCCGCCGGTTTGATGATCAACAGATCACAGGGCAAACGGTCTAGCACTTTTTCGGCAGTGTTACCGATGATGTGGCGTTGCCAGAACCCGCGTGATATCGCACCCATGACGAGCACGTCAACCGCTTCATCGACCGCAAAGGGCGGCAGTAACGTTTTGGCATTACCTTCCAAGTGCGCAATCACCGATTCATCCAGACCGACACCGGCGATGACCGATCGCGTCGCTTCCCAATGAGCATCTCGCACTTGTTGCGTAATTTCTTTGACATCCGCAATGACCGGCATCATCGTACCCTCGCCAAGACTTGCGATCGCCGGTGCCGGATCATAGCAGTGCAACACGGTGAGCTTGCCATTGAGTAGCGCCGCCAGTTCTTCGGCAGCGGCTACAATGCAGTAATCAAGACTTGCCGGTTTGTCATGTTCATGCATCGGATCAATAGCCGCACATACATGAAATGCATCGTCCTCGTCCACCGTCGGGCGCGTCATCATTAGCGGCACCGGACAATGCCGCATCAGATTCCAATCATCGTTAGAGAAAAAACCGCGCCTGGAACCATCGTGGTGGCGATTGCTTCTGAGCACCAGTCGCGGCTGGCTGCGCATTACCTTGCGGACAATCCCCTCGTACACCGGTTCGTCCCACTCAACATCAACCGTCACGTCGAACCCTTCCGAGCGCAGTGGACGCGCAATATCCTCGAGCCGACGGCGCTGCTCCTTCAGGCGCCGATGCTTGGCGGGCAATAAGTCTTCGGAGTCGAACAGGCGTTGTGCGGCAATCTCCGGATCGAACACACAGCAAAACAACTCAATCGTTGCACCCATGCCCTCGGCGAGCTGTGTTGCGCGGCCAAGCGCAGAAATCTCATCAAGATCGTCATCGATGATCACCAGCAGAGAATTTTTTAGTGTCATTGCCAATCACTCCAGACGCGGAATGGTTAATGAAGATGTATGACAAACTGTGCCGCATCAATACGCAGATTTACGTACGTTTGCCCCAGCCGTTTACTCTAGACTAGCCAGAACAACAACATCCTGGGCACCACTTGCGCACAATGAACCATCGAGTAGTCACGACAGGGCAACCATGGATCGTTTCGGTGTAGGTGAATGGGTGCCGTACGGCGTGCCAGTCTTGCTCGGCCTGCTGGGCCTGACCTGCGCGATCCATGCGCTGATGCACAAGCGCGATCCGCGCGCTGCCATCGGTTGGATCGCGCTTTGCCTGTTTGCACCATTGTTTGGCGCCATCAGCTACCTGCTACTCGGTGTCAATCGCGCTGAGCGAAAAGCCCAGCAGTTGGGCGTCAATTCATCGAAAGCTACCAGCGAGGCATTTGGCCACTTCGGCGATGGTGTCGTACGCGCACCGCCGTCCCCGACAAGCGGTAACAAGATTGCCCCTATGTTTGATGCCGGCCATGCGTATTCCACAATGCTTGCAGCCATTAACTCGGCCAATCACAGCGTTCTGCTGAGCCAATATATTTTTGAAAGCCGAGGCATTGGCTGGCAGTTTATTGATGCCCTGGGTAACGCTGCGCGACGAGGCGTCGAAGTCCATGTAATTCTCGACAAAGTAGGTGCGCTTTATTCGATCGGCAGTACTCGACGACAACTGCAACGCGTAGGCGTGCGCGTAGCGATGTTTCTGCCAGCGAAACTACGCGTCTTTGGTTGGCGATTTAATCTGCGCAACCATCGCAAGATACTCGTTGTTGATGACCAGCTCGCGTTCACCGGTGGAATGAACATTCGCAATGGATATCTAAGAAAACGTCCCCGCAAGGCACCGGATATCCGCGACACACATTTCCGATGCGAAGGTCCTGTGGCGAACGACCTGGCGGCCATCTTTCGTGATGACTGGCGCTACGCAACCGGCGAGATACTCCCAGCCTTTGCCGAACCACGCGAAACAGATGGCAACGTAAATTGCCGCACAACGATTGATGGACCGGACAACAATGTCGATCTGCTGACAATAACCCTGCTGGCCGCGATAGCCACGGCACAACAGCGAGTGCGAATCACCATGCCCTACTTCTTGCCGCCACGAGAATTGATGTCCGGTCTACAAGCGGCCGCCATCCGGGGCGTTCGTGTCGACGTTCTGATTCCGCAGAACAACAATCTGCGGGTTGTCGACTGGGCCATGCAGCACACGTTTCGGGAACTTCTGCGCTATGGAATCGGTGTCTACAAACAGGTCGGACCGTTTGATCACAGCAAACTGATTACCATCGACAATGATCGCTGTGTTTTTGGCTCGGTCAACATCGATCACCGTAGCTTACGGCTGAATTTCGAACTTGCAATCGAGGCATGGAATCCTCATCTCACGGCGACGCTGAACGAATACATAGAACGCCAGATTGAGACTGCAGATATTCTCGATCTTGAGAGTACCCAACGTCAACCGCGCTGGATGAAGCTGCGCAATGCAATCGCTTGGCTTGGCTCTCCCTACCTGTGAACAATACCGATCCGGGCCACGTTAGACTCAAGCTCTATCCTGACCTGACCTGACCTGCCCTGCCTTGCCGAGGCGGCACACCGAACTCACGCAGACTCAATAACACTTGGGCGTCCCGCCCGACTTGCGCGGGCGCGCGACAGAGCACACCATCGATAGCGTCGGTGTCCGTGCAACACAGCGAGCGCCGTGGTTTACCGCATCAGGCTTTGTTGGCGACGTCGCCGAGAATAGCACCAAACCCTGTCGCAGTGTTTACATTGATGGCTTATGTCCACAGCTAAGAGACCAAAACCAATGGCAACAAAATACGTAAGAAATCTAGCGCGGGCGTTACTGCGCCAGCCCTACGATGCACTCGATGAAAAGCGTCAGGGCGTGATTGACTCGCTAGCAACAGGCACCCCTGTTGCTGAGAACGTGAATACTGTATTTGCTGAACAGACTACCTTCTGGGGCGCGCTTGCCGACAAACTCGCCCTTGTCGTCGGGTCTTGGGCGTTCATATTGATCTTTTTCACGTTCCTGGTGTCTTGGATGGTATTGAATACGTTCATTTTGCTCGGCGGCGCGTTCGACCCCTATCCGTACATCCTACTGAACCTGGCGTTGTCAACACTAGCCTCAGTCCAAGCTCCGATCATCATGATGAGCCAGAACCGTCAAACTGAAAAGGACCGGATCACTCAGGCCAATGCGTTTGAGGTGAACCTGAAAACAGAACTTGCGATTCAACAACTGCATGAAAAAGTCGATAGCCTGTTAAGTGCGCCTCTTTCTGACGCAACGCAATGAAACAAATGAAAGGCAGGACTGATCTGACACCGGGGGGCGAAGCCAGACCAGCCCTGAATGTTGTCGTCGCGATAGTTATAACGATCGCGGACGACGACAAGGGGGTGTTATTTTGATGACGTACTTGCGGTTAGTCGTTGGCGCAGATCGCGCAGGTGCTCAAGGTTCAATGCGGCATTCTGCAAGCGTGAGCTAATTTTTGCCGCTTGCTCGAAGTCTTGCTCCGCGCCATCTAGATCACCGGAGATGGCTTTAAGCACACCACGGTTTGATAACGCAACCGCGCGGAAACGCACCACGTCAACCCGGCTCTCAATCGACCGTCTGTGGATACGACTGTGGTAGAGGGCTTCGTTACACTGGCGCTCTGCATCGTCGATTTGACCGCCTAGTGTCAGCGCAACACACAAATTGTTCGCTTTCGAAAAGGCGTCACCGTCAAGTTTGTCACCTTCAGACAGCAAGTCGGCGGCGCCGGCATAGTCTCCAGCGAGAATTTCGTCCCCGGCCGCCTCGTTTTCAATAGCTGACATGACAAATGCACTGCGTTGCGCGTATGCATCGCCGCCAGTAGTTGTCAGTATCAGCACGATGCCAAAAATGGCAGCCCTAAAAATGTTTTGAGAAAATCCGTTCATCGTAGGTCTCCGTAAGCGGTCTGGTATTTCCG
>JBCBDU010000063.1:0-12078 GCA_038529355.1 Pseudomonadota bacterium | reverse complement strand
ATATCCTGATCACCGTGAATCAGCATGGTGCTGGCCTGAATCTTCGCCGCGTGGTTGACGGGACTAAAGGCATTTAATTGCGCTTCGTCACGGCCGATCACGCGCTCAAGATTCAGGCCAGCACCATGCTGATTCACGGTGATCAGGATATTCGTGTCCCGATCGAACACGCATTCGCGATGCGCAAGGCGCTGCAGGCCGCCGATAAACCGGTCGAATGGATTGAAATCGATGAGAGTGCTCACGGTACAGGCAGTCTGGAGACGCGAGTGGAGCTGTATGAGGGGCTACTCGGGTTTCTGGACAAGCATCTGCAATAGCTGCGACACCGGCAGACCGTGTATTGCCTGCCGAGGCTCAGCGGCTCGGCAGGCAATGCGATTTCAGTCCGCAGACGATTCTTTTCGCCAGCCGGTTTCAGCGGGCGCAATGCCATCGCTTAAGCCAGTCATCTCCCAGCGAGCAAGCCAGATTGGAATGCTGTCGATCGCGTTGAGCTGATCGAAGAAATCGCGCAATGCAAACGGCTCGCCAGCGGCTTCGCGTAGTCTGGCGTAGTCGGCTAGTGTTTGCTCAAGCAGGTACTTGCCGGTAACGTAGCTTGTGCCGTAGCCGGGCTGGCGCAGATACAGATGTTGCTCAAAAATCAGCAGCTCTCGCTCGGTCTTCATCCAGCCGCGCGGTGTGTATTGCATGTGAACGCCGCCGGCTTGCTCCATCGTCATTTCATTGGCGTGCGCGTACAACGAGCCAAGACCGCGTGCCGCGCGCTGCGCCAACATGATCCAGACCAACTCGCGTGAGCGCGGGCTGTCGTCGTATAAGCCGGCATGCATGAACATCTCTTCAACGCCGGTCGCCGTACCTTCATTGCGACTGTCGAAAATGTTGTAGAGCAGTGCGCCGCGCCTGATAGGACTCGGGTGTGGGCTGACATCCATGCGTGCCAGCTCAAACCAGTGATAAAAATGCGTGAACAGCGGCGCCGGATCGTAGTGCGCGGCTATCCAGAAAAAGTTGCGTTGCGGCTCAGGCACAAATTCCCCCATGTGGGCACGCAAAGCCGGCGCCATGTAATCGGCAATGGAGACGATTTTGCGTTCGTCGAGAAATGCCATGATGCGCTCGACGGCCGCATCGGCTTTCTTCGCATACGCCTGCGGAGAATCAGCAGCGACCAGTGGCGGCAGACCACGGTTGCGTTGTTCCTCCAGCTTTAGTGACGACCACGCGCGCGCCAGCTCACGCTCGAGCAGAAGTACTTCGTCTTCCCAGGTCATTGGCACCAGATGCACGTTTTGCTGGTACCAGCTGTAATTGTCCTTCCCGATGCCGGACGGTCCGGTTTTGTTCGGCGCCTGTGCGCGCAGCCACTCGATGAGCGCGGTCGTTGCGGTGCTGGCATCGTCAATGCTGGCGAGCAGTTGCGCGTTTTGGGTGTCAGTAACTTGCGTGCGCAGCTTAGCGAGCGTCTGTAGTTGTTGTTCGATATCGCGGATGCCGGTGATCCACAAATCGCGTGCGTTACCCGTCAGGTTCACGCGTGCTTGCTGCATCAACGGTGGGATGACGGCAAGCTCGCGCTGCAGTCGTTGTTGTTCGTCGCGTTGCAGCGGGAATTCGTAGGACCACAGTTCAACGACGGCGTGATGCGTCGGACCCTCGTGCGCGGGCACATCGCTGCGATACGTCCAGGTCGTCTTGTAGAACGCAGGATCGCGTGCCCATGGCTGCAAGATACGCTCATTGAAGTCATAACCGTTCATCTCGGCGCGCACCAAATGCCAGTCCACCTGCTGCGCCACAGGCCACTTTGAAATGTCGAAAGCGGTCAATCGTGTTCGCAAGGTCTCAAACGCCGGTCGACGTGCGGTAAACGTGCGCATTGTGTAATCGGGCGCGCCGTCAAGTGTCGGCGGTGTTTCAAATGCGCGCCATTCGGCAAACAGCGCCAGTAAGTCTGCATGCGTTGCGGCAGGTTGAGCGGATGCTGGTGCGATCAGCGAAAGTGTGAGTACGCAGGCAAGGACAATGCGTTTCATGGTTCGGCCTTCGTTCGAGGTTAACGCGTTATACAGTACACGCACGCACTGGTGCCGGCGAACGTTCGGTCGCTGGTGGACGTGTAGCCGCAAAGCTCGGTCCAATCGCTGCATTTGCCGCAGTTTCGGCGCAAATGCGCGTTACGATGCGACGCGTTGAATGTGACGTTCGCCATTTGTGGATTGCTCAAAAATTGGCGATCCGGTGGAACTCAACTGCTTGATATGGCGCTAGATCGCCATCCGCTAAGATTGCCTTGACCATTAGCAAGTTGTTGTTTTTATTATTATTGGTAGGTTGTTTGCTGTAGCGATTGCTTGTATTCGTGTGTCATGATGCGCCGCAAATGAACTCTAATTGGGGATTTGCCAATGCTCACACTGAATGGTGTTACTCACGTTTACCCGAACGGCACACAAGCGCTGTCTGATGTCACGCTGACCATTCCGAAGGGCATGTTCGGGTTGCTGGGACCGAACGGCGCAGGCAAATCGACACTGATGCGGACCATTGCGACGCTACAAACACCAACGGCCGGACAAATTACGTTCGACGGCATTGACGTGCTGCAGGAGCCGGAGAAGTTGCGTGAGCGCCTGGGTTATCTGCCGCAAGACTTTGGCGTGTATCCGCGGGTCAATGCGTACGACATGCTCGACCACATGGCGGTGTTGAAAGGCATTGCGTCGAAATCGGATCGCAAGGCGACGGTTGAGACGTTGCTGAACCAGGTGAACTTATGGGACGTGCGTAAGAAGGCGATCGCCGGCTTCTCAGGCGGCATGCGGCAACGCTTTGGCGTGGCACAGGCACTGATTGGCAACCCTGAACTGATCATCGTCGATGAACCGACAGCCGGTCTGGACCCGGAGGAGCGCAACCGTTTTTTGAATCTGTTGGCGGAGATCGGCGAAAACGTCGTCATTATCCTGTCAACGCACATTGTTGATGACGTCGCAGATCTGTGTCCGAGAATGGCGGTGTTGGCAGCAGGGCGATTGCAACTGGAAGGAGCGCCGAACGATTTGATTGCCGGCACGCGCGGGCGGATCTGGTCGAAGACCATCGCTCGCGAGGACTTGCCGAAACACCGCGAACAGTATGAGGTGATTTCAACCCGTCTGATCGCTGGCGCAACGATCATCCACATTATGAGCGAATCGGATCCCGGTGACGGATTCGAATCGGCCAGCGGCGGTTTGGAAGATGTCTATTTCTCCACACTCTCAACATTGCGTCGCGGCAACGCACAGCAAGCAGCCTGAGCATCAAGCGATGTTCTTAAAAGTTTTCGCGTTCGAATTACGCTATCAATTACGCAACCCGGTGTTTTGGGTTGTGTCCGTGTTGTTTTTCCTGCTGACGTTTGGTGCTGCAACTTCCAGCAATATCCAAATCGGCGGTGGCGGCAACGTTCACGCCAATAGCCCTGCGGCGTTGGCCGAGACATTGATCATTCTGACGATTTTCTTCATGTTCGTCACGACCGCATTCGTTGCCAATGTCATCGTACGCGATGATGAGAGCGGCTTCGGACCTATGGTGCGCTCGACGCGGATCAGCAAGTTTGATTACCTGATGGGACGCTTCGGGGGCGCGTTTGCAATCTCCGCAGTAGCATTTCTCACCGTTCCGTTTGCGGTCTGGTTTGGCTCACTGATGCCGTGGATTGACCCTGAAACGCTCGGGCCCAATCGGTTGTCGCACTACCTATACGCCTATTTTTTGCTCGCGTTACCGGGTATTTTTCTAACCGCTTCATTGTTCTTTGCTGTCGCGACCGTTACGCGCACGATGATGGGCAGCTACATCGGCGTGGTCGTGTTTCTGGTCTTGTACCTGATTTTTGGTGCGCTGACCGAATTCGATCCGGATCTGCTGCTGTTTAGTGCCTACGCTGAACCGTTCGGCGGCGCAGCGTATGAGTACCTCACGCGCTACTGGACGGCTTCTGAAAGCAACACACAAATGGCGCCGTTCTTCGGCATCCTGATGATCAACCGCCTGATTTGGTTCGGCGTTTCGTTGTTGGCTCTGGCACTTGCCTACCACCGGTATCAATTCGCCGAGCGTGGCATGTCGTCGCGACAGGTCAAAAAGCAACAGCGCTCCGCAGCGAAGCTCGCGCAGCAGGCGCCGGTCGTGGTTGACGCGTTACCGGCGCCGACCGCAAAAGGCGCTGCGTGGTCGCGACTGCTGGCGCGTACACGTTTTGAAATGCAGCAAGTGTTTCGCAGTCCGGCATTCCTGATTCTGATGTTAGTCGGGCTGTTTAACAGCGTTGCGGCCTTGTTCTTCGTGAACCAGGCTTACGGCACACCGACCTATCCGCGAACCTTCTACGTCATCGATATCCTGCAGGGCTCATTCGCGATCATTCCGGTCATCATTGCTATCTTCTATGGCGGCGAGCTGGTGTGGCGCGATCGTGAGCGCAAGATGCATGAGCTGATCGATGCAACGCCGATTCCGAACTGGGCGTTTATGGTGCCCAAGTCTTTCGCCGTCGTGGGTGTCTTGTTTTCGGCTTTGATGATCTCAGTGATTGCGGCGATCGTCGTACAGACGTTACGCGGCTATGGTGACTACGAGCTCGGCAAATACCTCGCCTGGTACGTGTTGCCTTTGACAGTTGAGTTTGCGCAGCTGGGGATTTTGGCCGTGTTCGTTCAGGCCCTGAGCCCGAACAAGTACGTCGGTTGGGCGCTGATGATGCTGTACCTCGTTGCGATCATTACGTTCAGCGCGCTCGATCTGGATCATCCGTTGTATCTGTTTGGGCAGGGCATCAATGTGCCGCTATCGGATATCAATGGCACAGCCGTTAGTAGCGCTGGTGCGTGGTGGGTGCGGTTGTACTGGGGGGCGTTTAGCATCGTGCTGGCCGTGGCAGCGCATTGGCTGTGGCGCCGCGGCACCGCGGTGACGTTGCGTGGTTCGTTGCGTCAGGTGCCCAAGCGTTTGCGCAGCGCGTCTGGCGTCGTGCTGCTTGCAGCGACGGCGATGTTCGTCGGTAGCGGTTTTTACATCTACCAGAACACTAACGTGCTTAACGCCTATGTGCCCGGTGATGAACTGGAAGAGCGATTGGCCGAGTACGAAAAGAAATATCTGCAGTATGAGTCGCTAAAGCAACCGTCTTTCACTGACATTACGTTGAAACTGGATATCTACCCTGACGAGCGTCGCTTTCTCGCCGAAGGCGCAGCACAGATGATTAATGACACCGGTGCGCCGGTGGAAACACTGCATGTGCGTTTCGATGATACCAATGTGCAGGTCGAGTCCGTCGAGGTGCAAGGCGCGACACTGGAAATGCACGATGAAGCGATGAAGTATCGGATCTATCGTTTCGATGCGGCTATGCAGCCTGGTGAGGTTCGTGCGCTTACGTTTCGCAGCAAGCGCGAGCAGAACGGTTTTCGCGCGACCGGTAACGATACGCGCCTGGTTCACAATGGCACATTCCTGAATAACGGGGAATTTGCGCCGGCGTTGGGCATGAGTCGTAGTGGTTTGTTGACGGATCGTGCAACACGACGCAAATACGACTTGCCGGCGGAATTGAGACCGCCGAAGCTCGAGGATACGTCTGCGCGCGAGCGCAACTACGTCGGCAATCTTGACTGGGTCATGTCAGATATTACGGTGTCGACCGCGGCGGACCAGACCCCAATAGCACCGGGCAGTCGAGTTTCCGATGAGGTCGTGGGTGACCGGCGCATTGCGCGCTTTGTGTCACAGTCGCCGATCCTTGGTTTCTTTTCGGTGCAATCGGCCACTTATGCCGTAGCAGAGCGTAGCGACGACGGCGTCGACTTTGCCGTCTACTACCATGAGCCACACGACTACAACGTCGAGGCGATGCTGAATGCGGCGATTGAGTCATTGCGATATTTCAAACAGCACTTTGGGCCTTATCAATTCGACTACGCGCGGATTATTGAATTCCCTGGTTATGCATCGTTTGCACAGGCGTTCGCTGGCACCGTGCCATATTCGGAGCGCATCGGTTTCATTGCCAATACCACCGATCCTGCGGACATTGACTATGTGACGTATGTGACGGCGCACGAGTTTGGCCACCAGTATTGGGCGCATCAGTTGATTAGTGCCGACCAGCAGGGCGGTACGTTGCTGGTCGAGACGATGGCCCAGTACTCTGCTTTGATGGTCATGAAGTCTTTGTATGGTGAGGACAAGATTCGTCGTTTTCTCAAGTACGAGCTGGATCGCTATTTGAATTCGCGTGGCAGCGAGGCGATTGAAGAGCTGCCGCTAAATCGCGTTGAAGATCAAGGCTATATCCATTACCGCAAAGGCGCTGTCGTGATGTACCTGCTGCAGGACCGGCTGGGAGAGGCACGCGTCAATCCGATGCTGGCAGCGTTGCTTGATCGCTATCGCTTCAAGAGTCAGCCGTATGCCTCCTCGACAGACCTGGTCGAAGGATTCAAATCACTGGCTAGAAATGAGAAAGAGCGGCAGCTCGTTGTTGATCTGCTGCAAAAGATCACGCTTTATGATTTGCAGGTTCGCAGCGCATCGGTCCGTGAAACGGCTGCAGGAGACTTCGAGACTACGATCACTGTGGAGGCCGCCAAATTCTATGCTGATGGGGAAGGGCGCGAGACGACCACCGAATTGGATGACGACATTGATATCGGCATGTTTACGGCGCGGCCGGGGCTTGCCGAATTCGACGCCGCCGATGTGTTGCACATGCAGCGCTATGCAATACGTTCAGGATCGCAGGAGATTGTGATCCTTACTGATGAGCGTCCGGACTATGTCGGCATCGATCCGTACAACAAGTACATCGACAGGAACAGCGACGACAACATACTGGGTGTGGATCAATAATGCGCTAAACTTGCCGTATGACAGTACTCGTCACGGGTAGCGCCGGGCATTTGGGTGAAGCCTTGATGCGTCACTTTGCCGCGTCAGGGCAGCAAGCGATCGGCATCGACCGGGTATCCTCGGCATATACAGATTGTGTGGGTTCAATTGCCGATCGAGGTTTTGTGCGTGAGTGCGTCGCTCAGGCCGATGCTGTGATGCATACGGCGACGCTGCACAAACCGCATATCGCCACGCACTCGCGACAAGACTTTGTTGATACGAATCTCTCGGGGACACTGAATCTGCTCGAAGAAGCCGTCGATAGTGGTTGTGCCTCGTTTGTGTTTACGAGCACAACCAGTACCTTCGGCGATGCAATGTGCCACGCGCCCGGTGAGCCCGCGGTCTGGGTCACCGAGACACTGCGGCCCAAACCGAAGAACATTTACGGTGTCACCAAATGCGCGGCCGAAGATCTGTGCGAGTTGTTTCATCGTCGTACCGGGCTTGCTTGCGTTGTGCTGAAGACGTCGCGTTTTTTTCCCGAAGATGATGACGACAAAAACAGTCGTGATGCGTTTACCGGCGACAACTTGAAGCTCAATGAACTTCTGTTTCGTCGCGTCGACGTTGAAGATGTCGTCTCGGCGCATCACTGTGCATGGCGAAAGGCCAGTGAAATCGGTTTTGACCGGTTTATCGTCTCCGCGACGACGCCGTTCGTGCGCAACGATGCGCAGGCGTTGGGCACGGATGTGCCGTCAGTGCTTGCACGCTACATACCGGGATACCGAGAAGCCTACGAGAAGCGCCAATGGCGCATGCTTGCAAGCATTGGTCGGGTTTACGATAACGCATACGCCAGACAACGGTTGGATTGGCAGCCGCAATACGACTTCGCGCGGGCGATCGCTTGCCTGACGGCGGGGCGAGATTACCGAAGTCCGCTGGCCAGGGCGGTTGGCAGCAAAGGCTATCACCAGCAGTCGTTTAACGAGGGTCCGTACCCCGTGCGTGATTTCTGAGGCGCTCATTCGCAGCCTAGACAATAAGCCTGCCATGTAGACAACACGGCGCGGACGAAATTTATATGTCCATCACTATTGACATGATTTTAAATGTCGAATAGTCTGGACATATGGACATACAAGAAGCACAGATCCTGTTTGACACGCTCTCGCAGGAGACACGTCTGAAGGCGTTTCGCTTGCTGGTAAAGGCCGGGCCGGATGGCCTGGCGGCCGGTGCGCTGAGCGACAAGCTGGGTACGCCCCACAATACGATGTCGTTCCATCTGAACCACTTGACGCACGCCGGCATTATCAGGTCGCAGAAAGTAGGGCGGTCGGTGATCTACTCGGCGAACTTTGATAAGGCATGTCAGCTGATTGCATTTATGGTTCGCGATTGCTGCAGCGATCAATTTGCGCGTATTCGCACGGACAGTAAATCGGGCGGCTCGATTATCGAGCTGGCCGGGTGTTAACGACCAGGACAACCAAAAGGTAGATTGCGCTATGAAACGACTACACATTCACGTCGCTGTCGAGGATCTCGACAGCAGCATCATTTTTTACAATTCGCTGTTTGGTGCGATGCCGAGCAAGACTAAAACGGACTATGCAAAATGGATGCTGGACGATCCGCGGATAAATTTTGCGATCTCAACACGCTCCGGCAAAACTGGCATTGACCACCTCGGGCTGCAGGTGGATGAATTTGAAGAATTGGAGACGCTGCGTGAGCGTGCCAGCGCAGCCGATATGTCGGTTGTCAATGAGGGCGAGATCGAGTGTTGTTACGCGCGCGCCGACAAGTCATGGGTAACCGATCCGTCGGGCGTTGCATGGGAGGTGTTCAAGACTATGGCTGACGTGCAACGCTTCGGAGACGCGCCACCTGCCGCGTTATCAGCGTCATTGCAACCCGGCGACACCGAGCAGAAAACATCCATTCAGGGCGAGAATGCCGGAGTCAATTGTTGCGGCTAATGGTTTGCGCTGCGGCAAATGTGCAGGCTGGAGCGTGAATGTTGCTGATGGTATCCGCGCTCAGCGATTTACAGGGACCAAATTGATCGCCCGGATTCGTTGCGCCGCGCTGGTGTTCTGCTGCTTGTGTTTTTTACGGACGCATGACAGCTCGAGTCGCGGCACATCATCGTGAATAATTCATTTACAGCCCTGATCCGGCAAGTCCGCGCTTGCACGCTGTGCGCCGAGACGCTGGTGCATGGCGTGCGCCCCGTTTTACAGATGCATCCGCAGGCACGAATCCTCATTGCCGGACAGGCACCGGGCGCTCGGGTGCATGCGACCGGGATTCCATTTGACGATGCGAGCGGCCGCCGGTTACGTGACTGGATGGGCGTCAGCGAACAGCGCTTTTACGATGAGCGCCAGATCGCCATCTTGCCGATGGGTTTGTGCTACCCCGGCAAGGGTGCATCCGGCGACTTGCCGCCGCTGCCGATCTGCGCGCAGACCTGGCGCGAGCGGTTATTGGCACAGATGCCCGCGATCGGTCTGACGTTAGTCATCGGACGCTATGCGCAAGCTTGGCACCTGCCGGAGGCGTCGCAGACTCTGACGGAAACGGTCAGGCAGTGGGACAGTCAGGTGGACAATTTGATACCTTTGCCGCATCCGAGCCCTCGCAACAACATCTGGCTCAAGCGAAACCCGTGGTTCGAAGCGCGTACGATCCCAGCGTTGCAACGCAGAATTGCCGATTTGCTGGGGTGATTGACGCTCTTAACAGCGATAATTTACTCGTCGATGTGACCGCGGAGGTTTCCTGCTCCGTTACTTCTCTTGTATCCTTGCCCGCAGCGCGTTTGGCGAGTGACGGCGCTCGTCGCGCAGGCATGCCACGGAAGGCCGCTGCTGTGTTGCGAATCCACTGAGTGTAAATTCTAGATCAGTACTTGTTGATGTTTACGATGACCTTCAGGCGCTTCGCCATCGTATTGCTATTGTCGTTGGGATTGGCATTCATTTATGCGACCTACACGGCAATGGACAACGTCGCCGCGGAGCAAAGCCGTGTTCAGCAGCAGGCGATTTCACCGATCTACAAACTCGTTCGTGATGAACTGTTGCGACCGTTGTATATCGCTGAGACGTTTGCCAGCTCTGTCGAGTTCACGACATCGATGCAGTCAGGGGAGCTCGATGAGACGGCGCTGCTGCGTCGGCTACAAAAAATGGAGGAAGATCTGGGGTTGATCTTTTTCGTAGCCAGCGAACAAACGCGCAAGCAGTACTTCTCGAATGGCAACACGCTGAACCTTGTTGAAGGCGAGGTCGCCTGGTATTTCGAAGCCAAGGCGAGTGGCAAAGATTTTATGGCTGATCTTGGGCAGGTCGGTGACGTGCATCTGTTTTTCGACGTCAAGATGTACGGTGATGATCGTGAGTTTCTGGGCTACATTGGCGTGGGCAAGCGTAACGAGCGCTTTTTGTCGACCTTTAATCAGTACAAGGGGCGGTTTGGCTACGACTTGCTGTTCGTCAACGAAGCTAACGAGATCATCCTGTCGTCGATACCGAAATTTGTCGTTACAGACGCCTACATCCCGACGCTCGACCTGGTCGACGGGTTTCCTGCCGGTGCATCGACTGAGCGCAGCTACGACAGCGAAATCGTAACGATCGAGCAAGAGGACTATCTCGTCTCGGAATTCCGCATTGACGAGTTGGGATGGCGGCTGCTGTTACTCGTGCCGCTCGAAGCAAGACAGGCGCAGATTACGCGGGCATTCATTGCTAACGCACTGGCGGCGGCATTCATCGTACTGCTGCTCGCCGGTATTTTTCTGATCCTGACCCTACTGTACAAGCGCAGCCTCGAGAAAAAGGTAGAGATTGATTTGCTGACAGGGTTGCCGAACCGTACCTATGTGCAACGACACTTCAACCAGCTCAAACTTGCCGACGAGCAGCTGTGTGCGGTCATGATTGACCTTGATCATTTCAAAGCCATTAACGACACGTATGGCCATGAGGCCGGTGACCGGGTGCTGAAAGCTGCAGCCGAGACGTTCCGGCAGCAACTGCGCGACAAGGACATCGCCAGTCGATGGGGTGGCGAGGAGTTCGTCATGCTGATCCCGGCCACGTCAATTGAGCTCGGTCAGATGATCGCCGAGCGCTCTCGACAGAGCATTGAGAGGTTGGCCATTCAAACCAACGAATCGGTGGTTACTATTACCGCCAGTTTCGGTGTGGCTTTCGGGTCAGCGAGGGAGGACTCCCTCGAGGCGTTGATAGGGCGTGCGGATGATGCGCTGTATGTCGCGAAACAAAATGGTCGCAACCAGGTGCGTTTGGCACAATAATAACACTCAGTTTAGCGTTGTAGCGGTGCAAGCGTCATCGCTGCAGAGTGACGAGGTATGGCAAGCGACGCGCGCGAACCAATCGTGTACCTAAGCCGTGATGTTGCAACGCTGATGAAGGTTGCTCGAATTCTCCGTCGCCGTGTTGCCAATTTAGTGCGCCGAATCGACTCAATGCAAAGAAGTGGTGCAATGGTTGCGTTTGCCGCATCAAGTTGCGCCCAGACTGGCCAGTTATTGCACGGATTCTGTAGCAACGGTGATTTGGCTGTGTTGGTATGGTTTGTGCAGTTCTTGGGCATGTCACTCAAGGATGGCGAATCGTGAAGCAGCAAACACGCCAACTCTCGCTGCGAGGTTTACGGACGTTTTGCGTGGCTGCGCGAACACTGAGCTATCGACGGGCTGCCGAACAGTTGTTCGTGACACCGTCTGCCGTTAGCCACCAAATCAAGCGGCTGGAGGAGGAGCTGGGGGTAAGTCTGTTCGTGAGGAACAATGCCACGCTGGCGTTGACGCCGGACGGCACGCTGCTGTTTCGCGAGATTGACTTGCCGATGCGACAAATCGATGGCGCAGCAACGCGCATGCGAACCCGTCGTAACCGCCGTACGCTGAAACTCTCCGTGCAGCCGTTTTTTGCCAGTGAGTTGTTTATTCCTCAGCTGGCGCGATTCACCCACGAACATCCGGACATAGACCTGTCCGTCAACACCAGTGACGAGTCACTCGAACACCACCCGTCAGATGCGGACGCCTCGATTCGGTTATTTCGGCAGGTTCCCGTCGGACTATCGGCAACCCCGCTTTTTCGGCTGCGTTTGGTTCCTGCCTGCACAGCGCAGTTCAGA
>JBCBDU010000062.1:0-12097 GCA_038529355.1 Pseudomonadota bacterium | reverse complement strand
AACGAACTGGCCTTTGTGCTGGGACACGAACTGGGGCACTTTGCCGAACGTGATCATATCCGCCAACTCGGCCGCGCCACGGCGCTGACACTGTTCCTGAGCGCTGTGTCCAGCGGCAGCGGCGGTGCTTCGGTCGGTTTCAGTTTCGCCGACTTGACGCTACGTGGCTTCAATCGAGAGCAGGAATCGCAAGCGGATGCGTTTGGCTTGCGCTTGCTCGTCAGCGAGTACGGTCACGTGGCTGATGCCGGCGCATTCTTTACGCGCATCGCCGAACAGGCCAGCGTCTTCGATCGCTACGTTGGCACGCACCCTGCCCCCGACGACCGTGTCGCTGCGCTGCAGCGACTGGCGCGCCAAAACGGCTGGGAGATCAACGGTCCGACAACATTGTGGCCACACAATACAGAAACGGGAATCGACGAATGAACTCTCCCCTGTCACTCGCCAGCTCATTGCTGGCATCAGCGATCACCATGCCGCACGGGGTATTCAGCGAACACCGCAAAGAGCAACCGGCGCAGCCGCTGGCGCTTTACGACATGGAAAACTGCCCGCACTGCCGCCTCGTACGACAAGCGCTGACCTCGCTGGACCTGGACGCGCTAATCTATCCGTGCCCGAAAGGTGGCGAGCGCTTTCGCTCGTTTGTGACCAATGCCGGCGGCAAAGCGCAATTTCCGTTCCTGATCGATCCGAACACCGGGCAGCAGTTGTATGAGTCCACACGAATCGTCAGCTATCTGTACGACACGTACAGTCGCCGGCATGGTTGGGCGTTGCGCGTGCCGTTGTTATCAAAACCGCCTGTCATCGCCGCGTCCGCAATACGGCAATCGAATGGACTGCACGTGCAAGCGTCGCGTGTACCCGAAAAACCACTGCAACTCTGGAGTTTCGAGGCTAGCCCGTTTGCGCGGCTGGTTCGCGAGCGTCTGTGCGAGCTGGAGCTGCCGTATTATCTACACAATGTCGGTAAGACTGACCTTACCGAGCTTTTGCCACCCGGCTTACGCGCGCGGTGGCTGCCGGACTATACGCCGGTGAGCACCAACCGCAACAAACTCAAGGCACAGGCCGGTCGCGTGCAGGTGCCATATTTAATGGATCCGAATACCAATACCAGCCTGTTCGAGTCCGCCGATATCCTGCGCTATCTGAACAAGCGCTACGCGCGTAAACGCTAGGCGGCTTCGCAACGATTGCGGCCGGCCTCCTTGGCTTGATAGAGCGCGGCATCGGCGCGCTCATACAGTTGCGCAGCAGTATCTCCCGGCACGTATTCGGTAATGCCGCACGACACGGTCAGCGGCGTGGCGACGCCAGCATCCGCAAACGATGTCTCGGCAACACTGATACGCAGCTTTTCGACGACTGTTTGCGCGGTGGGGAGCGTCGTATCTGGCAGTAGTACAACAAATTCCTCACCACCAATTCTCGACACGAAATCCGTTGCCCGCGTCAGGCGCACCAGACACGCAGCAACTTCGCGCAACGCAGCATCCCCGACCTGATGTCCATAGCGATCATTGACCGCCTTGAAATAATCGATGTCCCAGATTGAGTAGCACAACGGCTGGCCCGTGCGTGCAGCGCGCGCCAGCTCTTCCTCGACACGCTGTTCATATGAGAAGCGGCTGTGCACGCCCGTCAGCGTGTCGAGCAACAACAATGCGCGCTGCTCAGCCAATTGTTCGTGCAGCGCGTCCGTTTTTGATTTGAGTTCACCTAATTCATTGCGAAGCGACTGATTGCGCGCTTCAACGACAGCCAGCTTCGCCTCTTCGTCGTCGCGGAACGACGCCATGCGACGGGTGATGGCGTCAAAGCGGGCACGCACCTGGCGGCGCAATGCGCTCAAATCATCGCTGGCCGCGACGGCTGACTGCAAACCGGCAACCTCCGCGTTAACGTCGTTCTGCAACGTCTGGTTTGCATCGCGCTGGGCGTTGACATGCTCGGCATCCGCGTCCGCAAGACTAGCTACTTCCGCCAGTGTGTCGCGCACCTCGTCCAGAAATTGCTCCGCCTCGGCATGGCGCAATGAGAGGTTTTTGAATCCGACTAACAACGCCTGTGAAATTTGCGCTAGATCGTTGCTGACCGCGGTAGGCGGCGCGCTGCCCGGTGCAGCAAACCGCTGCGGATCAACCAGGCCGGCCAGTGCAGCAAACTTCTGCATGGCCTCAACAGTCTCGTCCCGCACCGTCGCAAGTTCTGTCACCAAACGATGGATCATCGACGGATCGGAGTACGGATCAGCCATCATGCCGCGCATCAGCCGGTCAATGCTATCCAGCACCGGCTCGAACTGCTGCGCCGAATCTGCCTGATCGACGCTATTACGTACGCGCTCGATCTGCGCATCCCAGCCTTCCGTGCGCCCCAGACAGCTAATCAGCAGCCGCTGCAATGCCTCACGCATGAAGCGCTGCAACGCTTGCGCCTCGTTGGCCTGCGCCGTTTGTTCAGCCAACAGTGCACGGTATTCGGATTTCCATTGCTCGACTTGTTCGCTCACGGCTGCTCCCCGGCCGCAACTCTTGTTATTCTGTCAGCGGCATCGGGCGCAAAAAGTTGAATAAGGCCGGAACTTGGCATGCCGCCCGGCATCAGATATCAGGTAACACAGGTGCGAGAGTGCTGTGGAAATCATCGGGAAAACAACATCATGACTTCGCTACGCGCTGCATTTGGCACATTAATCATTCTCCTGCTGGCGACCAGCGCAACGCGCGCGCATGCCGGCGAAGTCATCCTTGACACGAAAGGCGAAGGCAGCGCTCGCACAGCGACCTTCAAGGTCGACGGCCCGTGGCTGCTGTCGTGGCGCATCAACAGCGACTACCGACCGCAGTCCTCGTTTGAGCTGAGCCTGCTCGACGCAGATTCGGGATATTTTCACAGCCGCGTGATTCGCAAACCAACATCCCTGAACGGCCTCAAACTGTTTCGCGAAACCGGCACATTTCGATTCGAAGTGGACGCGGCCTTCACCTACTGGACGTTGGTGGTCGAACAACTGACCGACGAGGAAGCCGACGCGCTGATACCGGTTGAATAGCCCCGACAGCGTTCGTCAGGCAGTAATTCTTTGTCCAAAGCGCGCCTGAATGGTGCGCGCCATCGGCAATCTGACGCGTCGCGGCAATCTTGCGTGTGTCTTGCGCACACACAAAAACACCCAGCGGTGCTCCAGCACGTTCAATACGGCAGCAAGATCCCATAGCGGCGGCAACACATACGTCACCTGTTTTGCCACGCGACGCAATTCCCTATCAAGTCGATCCGGATCGGCAACATGCTCTGCCGTATGCGAACACAGCACCGAATCGAACTGGCCATCGCTAAAGGGCAGATCGTAGACCGAGTCGAGCGCAACAAAATTGGGGGGATCACCGTGCTTGACGATATCGGCATTGACGCCGCCGCCATCGACGGTGCCACAGCAAACGTTCAGCCCCCAACGTTGAGAGCGCCCAATACGTGTTTTGAGCAGCGTGTAGCTTATCCAGTGCAACGCGATGATCAGCGCGCCAATTACCGCAACCACGACTAACCAGAACCCCACGTTTGCTCCTCGCCCGTCGCCGGTTACAACTTTATGAACGCGTAGCTTAAGTCCATTTGATCACAGTTTTGTTACGCCATTGCAATGTGGCGTTAGCGAAACACCTATGCCCGCAATCAGCGTGTCTTGAAACCGGGTAGTAGTAAATCACTGACAAACGGTTTGTGCTCGGTGAGTTCCTGCTCGCTCAAACCAGTCATTTCATACGGTAATACAAGCCAGTCATTGGTCTCGTGCAAACAGTAGTCCGGTGCACGCCCGGTTCGATTGCTGTCCGGGCGATGCCAGATCGCCGCCGTGCGCACATCCGCCGGCATGTTGCGTTTGAGTTTGTGCTGCAGCCGTTGCTCGACAACCTGCAACGTCAGACCTGAGCCGCAGATATCATCAACGATCAGCAGTCGATCGTCATGGCTTAATGATTCGACCAAATACTGCGTGCCATGAACACGGATGTTATCGGCCGGGTTACTGACCATCTCAGGATAGTCCTGCAGACCGCGGTAGCTCGTGCGCAGTGCGATATGATTGGTGTCGATGCCGAGAAACTGCAGGCACTCCTGCACATAAATGCCGACCGCGCTGCCACCGCGCCACAAGCCGACAACGAACGTCGGCACAAAGCCATCGTTGAAGATGCGCACGCCGAGCCGGAAGGCGTCTTCGACCAGATTTTGCTCAGTGACGAACGTTCGTTGCTGCATGCGCGCAGTGTAGCATCAGCGGTGCTTGCATCGCGCAACCATACGCTGCACATTGCGCGCATGGCCGACAAACTCTACATCAGCGCGCAATCCTTGTTGGAGGATTCATTCCGGCTTGGCAACGCAGTCCTGGCGAGCGGCTTTCGGCCCAGCTTCATTCTTGCACTTTGGCGCGGCGCAGCCCCTATTGGCATCGCCGTTCAGGAATTTCTCGCCTGGCACGGCGTCGAAACCGATCACATTGCCGTGCGCACCTCGTCGTACAGTGGTATCGACCAACAGTCGCGTGAAATTGCGATTTACGGCATGAATTACCTGATCAAGAACGTCACGCATGCCGACCGGCTGCTGATCATTGACGATGTGTTCGATACCGGCCATACGATTGATGCGCTGATCCGAAAACTGGAGTCACTGGCGCGGCGCAACACACCCCACGATATCCGTGTCGCTGTGCCCTACTACAAACCGGCGCGTAACGAAACGCAGCGCGAACCGGACTATTTTCTGCACGAGACCAGCCAGTGGCTGAAGTTTCCGCATTCCCTGGAAGGTTTGAGCGATGCCGAGATTCGCGAGCACCGCCGCAACCTGTACAACATTCTCAACAGCGCCCGTCGGGACTAGCGCCCTGTCAGATAGCGAAAGGTTGCAGCTCGCGTCTTTGCAGCCAGTTCTTCGCTGACCAGCGCGCGTCTCGCTCGATGACATGCACGATCATCGCGTGGCGCGACGCCGATGAGGTGTTGGCTGCGCTGTAGTGCGGGATGTGATCAGAGAACAACACCAGACTGCCCGCCTTGACCTCGACCGGAATTGGCTCCACACCTAGCGGCTGCCACGGCGCATCGTCAAGTGTGCGCAGTGTGCCAACGCCTGCACTCCAATCCACTTCATAGATTTCTCGCAGCGCACTGTGCTGTTGGCCAGGCATCATCCACAAGCATCCGTTGTCCTGCGTCGCATCTTCCAGCGCAACCCAGATGCCCAGGCCTGCACCATCTTCTACCGACAGATAACTTGCATCCTGATGCCAGCGAACTTCACCACCGATATCCGGCTGTTTGAAGATGTACATCGACTGCTGCACCACGGGGTGCACGAAGCCGAGCTCGCGGACCAGACTGCCCAACACCGGCAAACGGCAAAACGCTGCAAATTGATCGTGCCGGTCATGCAAGGCATGGCCAATCTTGTTGATGGCCAGTCGTTTGGGCTTTAGCAAGTTGCCGTCGGCGTCGAGCGCACCTTCTTCCAAAAAGCAATGTACCGCTTCCGCTGAATCGAAGAAGTAATCGTCACGACCGGCATCGCGATCGTTGGTCTGAAATACGCTCTTGTTAGCCTCGACATCGAACGCATCGACGATGCCGGCTGCCGCATCGCGCAGTGCGGCAATCATGTCCGCATCAATCGCATTCGGCACGACGACAAAACCGTCGCGCTCAAAATCTGCGCTACGCATCTGCACCATCAGCCAGACCGCCACGCTCTACAATAAACGCAGCGATTTCGTCGACACGCACACCCGCCTTGACGTTGGTGAAGACGAACGGGCGATCACCGCGCATGCGCTTCGCATCCCGGTCCATGACGTCAAGATCCGCACCAACCAGCGGCGCCAGGTCGATCTTGTTAATCACCAGCAAGTCCGATTTGGTGATACCCGGACCACCTTTGCGCGGAATTTTGTCGCCTGCTGATACGTCGATGACATAAATCGTCAAATCGGCGAGTTCGGGAGAAAACGTTGCCGCAAGATTATCGCCACCGGATTCGATGATGATCAGCTCAAGGTCGGTGAAACGCTCGCTGATGCGGCGCACGGCCGCAAGATTCATCGACGCATCCTCACGAATGGCCGTATGCGGGCAACCACCGGTTTCAACGCCGAGGATGCGCTCAGGCGGTAGCGCGCCGGAGCGCGTCAGAAATTCGGCATCTTCGCGGGTGTAGATATCATTGGTAATCGCAGCCAGTGAGTAGCGCTCACGCAGAGCCCGACACAACGCATCGGTCAATGCCGTTTTGCCCGAACCTACCGGTCCGCCGATGCCAACGCGTAGCGCGCTCATGAGCGGAATAACCGCGTGTATTGGTGTTCGTGTTTCATGCTTGCAATATCAGACATCAGCGTTTGAGTTGCAACCGCGTCGACCGGCGTCGCCATTGCGTGCGTCGCGGCCTGATCAATCGCCTCGAGCAAATCGGCCATCACCCGCTGTCCGTCGGTCTGACCGAGCGGCACCAGGCGGATCGCTGCTGACACCAGATTGGCGCAAAACGCATGTGCCAGCGCGGCGACCAATGCGCTCTGCTCAATACTGTGCGCGCGCGCCACGCGTGCGACGGCCACTGGGTAGGCGCAAAGATCGGGCAACAGCGGGCGCAATTCATCGACGGCGTGGCAAGGCCAGGCGCTGGCAATCGTGTGCACAAACGCCTCGGCCTGCGCTGTGCTTTCCAGTTTGATCTCAGCGCTGGGCGAAAACGCCAGCGCCTGTGCGCAGAGCGCATGTATGGCCTGCGGATCATCGGCAGCCCACGCCGCAGCGGCGAACACAAGATCGGTCTGCGCACTGCCATGATGCAGCAGATGCTGCAGCCAGCGCGTCAGCGCCGCCGGTGTGTCAATGCCGTATTCCGCTACCGCATATTCCAGTCCATGCGAAAACGCATAGGCACCGACCGGAAACGACGGCGAAAGCCACGACAGCAGCAAATGCAAACTGCGCGTGTCAGTGCTCATGGGCGTAGGCGCCGCGCTCGGGTTGAAACGGACCGTGACGCTCAGTCACGTCGCCACCCAAACCGCGCACCATATCGGCGATGACATGGTCGGCAAGTATCTCGATACGATCGGCAAACATCGCCACCGCCAGATGGCGGTTACCCAGATGCCAGGCGATACGCATTAATGTGTGCGGATCGGCCGCGCGGATCTGCAGCAACGCCTCATCCTTGGCACGCACCACGACCTGCCCGCCGCTATCGAGCAGTAACACATCGCCATCAGCAAGTGCACGCGCCTCATTCAGATCCAGCAGGAAGGCAACACCGCCTTCGGTGGTCAATGTGATGCGCCGGCGATGCCGATCGAGAAACTCCAATACCACTTCATCGTCGTTGTCTTTGGCCGTCTGCGCATCGGCAACAGCAATAGCTCGCGGTAATGTCATTGCTCAGTACAAGAAGTAGCGCTGCGCCATCGGCAACACATCGGCCGGCTCACACGTGAGCAATTCGCCATCGGCGCGCACCTCGTAAGTCTCCGGGTCGACTTCGATGTTCGGACACAGATCGTTCAGCCGCATGTCTGCCTTGCCGATGTCGCGGGTATTGCGCACAGCTAGCGTTGATTTCGCAAGACCCAGTTGCTCGCCGACGCCTTCGGCCTGCGCCGCGGCGGATACAAACGTGACGGAGCTTTGCGTCAACGAACGACCAAACGCACCGAACATCGGGCGGTAGTGCACCGGTTGTGGCGTCGGAATCGATGCGTTCGGATCACCCATGGGCGCCGCAGCGATCGTGCCCATCTTCAGAATCAACGCCGGCTTGACGCCGAAAAACGCCGGGTCCCACAACACCAGATCAGCCATCTTGCCCGGCTCGATACTGCCAATATGTTCGGACATGCCATGCGCGATAGCCGGGTTGATCGTGTACTTGGCGATGTAGCGGCGCACACGCAAATTGTCGTTGCCGCCAACCTCGTCGGCGAGTTGGCCAAACTGGCGCTTCATCTTGTCCGCCGTCTGCCATGTCCGGATCAGGACCTCACCAACCCGACCCATCGCCTGTGAGTCGGATGCGATGATCGAAAACGCGCCGCGGTCATGCAGGATATCCTCAGCAGCAATGGTTTCGCGGCGGATACGACTCTCGGCGAACGCGACATCTTCGGCAATCTTCGGATCCAGATGGTGACACACCATCAGCATGTCGAGATGCTCGTCGATGGTATTCACGGTGAACGGTCGCGTCGGATTCGTTGACGACGGAATGACATTTGGCAAACCACACACTTTGATGATGTCAGGCGCATGCCCACCACCGGCACCCTCGGTATGAAACGCATGGATCGTGCGATTCTTGAACGCGGCCACGGTGTTCTCAACGAACCCGCTCTCGTTCAGCGTGTCGGTATGAATCATCGTTTGCACGTCCAGCGCATCGGCTACCGTCAGACAGCAATCAATGCTGGCCGGCGTCGTGCCCCAGTCCTCGTGCAATTTCAACGCTGCCGCCCCGGCGCGAATCTGCGCTTCGAGTGCAGCCGGCTGTGACGCATTTCCCTTGCCGGACAACGCAAGGTTGACCGGGAACGCATCGAACGATTGCAACATGCGACTGATGTGCCACGCGCCAGGCGTGCAGGTCGTCGCATTGGTGCCAGTCGCCGGGCCGGTGCCGCCACCCAGCATCGTTGTGACGCCGGACATCAATGCATCTTCAATTTGCTGCGGACAAATGAAATGGATGTGCGCATCAAACGCGCCGGCAGTCAGAATCTTGCCTTCGCCGGCGATCACTTCGGTGGATGGCCCGACGATGATATCGACGCCGTTCTGCGTCTGCGGGTTGCCCGCTTTGCCGATCGTGTCGATGCGCCCGTCGCGCAGGCCAACATCTGCTTTGTAGATGCCGGTGACGTCGACAATCAATGCATTGGTGATCACGGTGTCCGCCGCACCGCCGTCGCGATCAATCTGCGATTGACCCATGCCATCACGGATCACCTTGCCGCCGCCGAACTTGACCTCTTCGCCATAGGTCGTGTGGTCGCGCTCAACCTCGATGACAAGCTCGGTGTCGGCAAGCCGCACCTTATCGCCCGTTGTCGGACCGAACATCGCCGCATACTGACCGCGACTCATCGAATTCGTCATTCCAGCGCCCCCATGACCTTCGCGTTGAAGCCGAACACTTCGCGCGAGCCTGCTATCGGCACCAGCGTCACATCGCGCGACTGACCGGGTTCAAACCGTACGGCAGTGCCGGCTGCAATATCCAGACGCCAGCCGCGCGTTTGGTCGCGATCAAATTGCAGCGCCGGGTTGGTTTCAAAAAAGTGATAGTGTGAACCCACCTGTATCGGTCGATCGCCGGTATTGGCAACCGACACGGTGCGCCGCTCTGCGCCGGCATTCAGTTCGATATCACCGTCGCCGACAAAAAATTCTCCGGGTGTCATCTGCCTACCTCTCAACGAATCGGTTCGTGCACGGTGACGAGCTTCGTGCCGTCGGGGAACGTAGCCTCAACCTGCACATCGTGAATCATGTCGGCAATGCCTTCCATCACCTGGTCACGCGTCAACACTTTCGCGCCTTCCTGCATCAGCGTCGCAACGCTCTTGCCGTCGCGCGCGCCTTCGACGATGAAATCACTGATCAATGCAATCGCTTCCGGGTGATTGAGCTTAACGCCGCGCTCCAAGCGCCGGCGCGCCACCATCGCGGCAACCGAAATCAACAGCTTGTCTTTTTCTCTGGGCGTCAGGTTCAACGAAGCACTCCACTAACAAAAATACGCACGCGGCATTGCGACACCGCGCAACGGATTGTCAGCGGCTGCCACTGACTGTATGCAAAAGAACAGCCGTTGCAAAGTATCGCGCAACGCGCTCGCATCATCACTGACTACGCGCATCAACAAAACTGCACCAAGATTGCTCACGCCGGCATGTACGTTGCACGCTTCCAGTGCGGCACGCGCCGGTTCGACGTACTGTGCAAGCTCTGTCGCAACGATCACGATCGTCATCATCGCCAGCCCACCAGCCATCGTCACCGGTTGTGCACGCCACTGCGACAGATCGCCATCAACAACATCGTCAATGGCAAAGCGGTCGATGAATAACGGTTGGCCGTCGCGCTCGATGTGCCATGCATCGGCCAATGCGCCCTGTCGCACGCATTCGCCCATGGCCGTGCGGCCGAAGACTACCGACTCACTGGCGAACAGCGTGGCGCCCGGTTGCAGGGTCGCGTGCAAACCGCGCTGCAGACGACCACCGTCAAACACAATGGTTTCCTGCGGCAACCAGATCGCCGACGCATCGGCATCGACCTGCAACCGTGACTCGACTGTCGCCGCAGCGCCGCGCGAGCGATAAATGCGCTCGGCCGCTTGCGTCGTTATCACGCCGCGCGTGCGCGCCTGCCAGTGCACGTGCTGATCAAGACGATCGCCGTCCGTCAGTCCGCCAGCGGTATTGATCAGAACCGACTCATGCGCAGCATCAATTTCGCCGCGCGGGAAACGCACTTTCGCACAACCCTGCTGATACAACTCATCCAATACCGTGCGCCGCTCGCGACGGCGCAGCACGATGCGACTGGTACCAATCGCACGCGGCAAGCGAGGTGGCGTTGCGGCTAACTGCACAATGTGCGCTCGTACAACGCCAGTACCGCTTCAGCATCGACACCGACGCACACGGACTGGGCCGGCCGACCTTGCCAATGTTCGAACGGTCTGTCGCCGCCAACTGCCTGAATCGTCTGGCCGATGGCGATACCGTCACACACCACGCGCACTGGCCCTGTCTGCTTCGTAAACAACTCCGGCTCGACAACAAACGCCAGCGCCGAAGAATCGTGCACTGGAAATCCTGTCGTCATACCCGTGTTGCGATAAAAGTCAGCATAGAAGCGACTGACGTCGTAGACGAAGCGCCCCTCTTCCTCGCCACCGTCGCGAATGCGCTGCATGCGCGCCTCGTCCATCATGACCTGCATCGTGACATCGAGGCCGACCATCGTGACCGGCCATGCTGCGCCAAATACGATGTCAGCCGCATGTGGGTCGCCATAAATATTGGCTTCGGCGCACGGCGTGACGTTGCCGCCATGGCCGTCGCGACCCAGCGCACCACCCATCACCACCACCGCCTTGGCCAGGCCGGCAACATCCGGCGCCAGCTCCAGCGCGTGCGCAAGATTGGTCAGCCGACCAATAGCAACCAGCGTGACTTCGCTCGGATAGCGGCGTAGCTGGTCAACAATGAACTGTGCCGCATCCAATGAACTGGCTTCACGTTTCGGCGGCTCGGGATTAATGTTGCCCAGACCGTCCTCGCCGTGCACGAAATCAGGCACGGGTGTGTTGGGCACGACCAGCGCCTGCCCCGCGCCGCGGTAAACCGTCGCCGCCATATCGAAGCGCTCGGTCAGATACAACGCGTTACGCGTGGTGATCTCGATATCAGCATTGCCGCGCACCGTTGTGATGCCGAGTAGGTCGATCGCCGGCGACAATTCGGCAAACAATAATGCCATCGCGTCATCGATACCCGGATCGGTGTCGAAAATGATTTTTTGCATAGCTCAGGCTTCGGTGTCCACGTCCACAATAGTATGAGTGTGGCAGAATCGGCAGCCAGATGTGACTATGCACGCATGAACAACAAGATGCGGATCACCGCCGCAAGCTTCCTGGCCTATTTCTCGATGTCCGCAATGCTGGCACCGATCGGCATTCTGTCGTCGCCGATGGCCAGTCATTTTGGTATCGACGTGACCGACGCGACGGAAAGCTTCAGTGCGCTAACGGGTGGCATTCTGATCGGCGCTGTGGGCGCACTGCTTGTGCTTGATCGTCTGGCATTACGCACCGTGTTCTGCATCTCGTATGCCGTGTTCGCAATCGCGTTGCTGATCATCACGCAAGGCGCAGAACTTGGGCTCGTGCGCGGATGCCTCGGCGCCATCGGCATCGCCAGCGGCTTAGGATTGCCCGCCGCTGCGCTGACGATCACAGCGAGTTACAACGACGCCCAACGCTCCTCTATGCTGGTCATGACTGACGGTGCATT
>JBCBDU010000061.1:0-13004 GCA_038529355.1 Pseudomonadota bacterium | reverse complement strand
TGCAAACGCCGTAATCTCATCGGGCGACATGTCCCACGGATGAATCTCCGAATACACGCCTGCTTCGCGCACACGCCGTGCGATCAATTGCGTGTATTGCGCGCCGAAATCCAGAATCAGGATGCGTTCGGCATGAATGTCTGTGTGTGTGGTCACTCGGTGTTACTCATTCGGTGCGATAGTTTGGTGCTTCTTTGGTGATTGTCACATCGTGTACATGACTTTCGCGCATGCCGGCACCGGTAATGCGCACGAACGAAGGTTCGCTGCGCATCGCCGCGATGTCGCTGCAACCGGTGTAACCCATCGCAGCGCGCAGCCCGCCCATCAGCTGGTGCACGATACCCAGCATCGAGCCCTTGTACGGCACGCGACCTTCGATGCCTTCCGGCACCAGTTTTTCCAGCTCATCGGTCGTGTCCTGGAAGTAGCGGTCCGACGAGCCTTGCGCCATGGCACCCAGCGAACCCATGCCGCGATAGGATTTGTACGAGCGACCCTTGTACAACTCGACCTCGCCTGGCGATTCTTCCGTGCCGGCGAATAACCCGCCAACCATGATCGCGTAGGCGCCGGCCGCAATCGCTTTGGCAATGTCGCCGGAGAAACGAATGCCACCATCGGCAATCAGCGGAATGCCTTTCGGCGCGAGCGCCTGGGCAACCTCTGCAACGGCTGTGATCTGTGGCACACCGACACCGGCCACGATACGCGTTGTGCAAATGGAGCCCGGTCCGATACCGACCTTAACCGCATCGACGCCCGCCTCGACCAGTGCCAGCGCCGCATCAGCCGTGACAATATTGCCGGCAATCAGTTGCGCGTCCGGATAGTCATTGCGAATCTGGCGCACGCGATCCAGCACGCCTTTCGAGAATCCGTGCGATGTATCTACCACCAACGCATCGACGCCGGCCTGCATCAACAGCGCGACACGCTCTTCGGTGTCGCCGCCGGTGCCGACCGCCGCGCCCACACGCAATGCACCGCGCTCGTCCTTGCACGCGCGCGGATAGTCAGTGGCTTTTTGAAAGTCTTTCGCGGTAATCATGCCGCGCAGTGAAAACGCGTCATCGACGACCAGCACCTTTTCGATGCGATGCTTGTGCAGCAATGACAACACTTCTTCCTTCGCAGCACCTTCGCGGACAGTGACCAGACGCTCCTTCGGTGTCATGACCGTTGATACCGGCGCATCGAGCTGCGTCTCGTAACGCAAATCACGATTCGTGACAATGCCAACAGTCTCTTTGCCATTAACGACCGGCACGCCCGAAATGCCTTTTGCGCGGGTCAGCGCGATGACGTCGCGGATCGTCATGTCCGGCTCGACGGTGATCGGATCGCTGATGATGCCGCTTTCGTATTTCTTGACGACGCGCACGTTGCGCGCCTGCTCAGCGGGCGGCAGATTCTTGTGCACAATACCCAGGCCACCCTCCTGCGCCAGCGTAATCGCCAAACGCGCTTCGGTGACCGTATCCATTGCCGCCGAGAGCAACGGAATATTCAGGTGGATATCGCGCGTAAGCTGAGTTGCCAGCGACACCTCGCGAGGCAAAATCTCGGAGTAGGCAGGCTGCAGCAGTACATCATCAAACGTCAGTGCTTCTTTCGCGATTCGCATGGCGGTTCTCCGTAATCGGCAAGCATCCGGCTGCAGACACGCCCGCGCATCGCGAGCATATGACGTGTGCATACCTCGTGCGCTCCGGCGGCTGCAGGATTAACCAAACATTGTAGCGCGGCGCGGGCATTTGTGTCAGCAGTGACAGTACAAGCGGGCTATACTCAGGGTCTGAATCTGCGGCCCGGGTTTTTCGATGGCACATCACGATATCTGGACAGTTTCTGCACTAAACCGCGCTGTCCGTGATTTGCTCGAGCAACATCTGGGTACCGTGTGGATTGAGGCAGAGGTGTCGAACCTCGCCCGTCCGGCCTCCGGACACCTGTACTTCAGCCTCAAAGACGCTAACGGCCAGTTGCGCGCCGCCTTCTTTCGTCAACGCCAACGCGGCTCGGTGCGCGATTTGGCGGACGGCGACCAGGTACTCGTGCGCGGCAAGCTCAGCCTGTATGAAGCGCGCGGCGACTATCAACTCATCGTCGAACATATGGAGCCTGCGGGTGAAGGCGCACTGCGCCGCGCCTATGAAATTTTGCGACTCAAACTGACCGCCGAAGGTTTGTTTGAAGAAGCCCGCAAACAACCGTTACCGGCTTTGCCGCGCGCGATCGGTGTCGTGACGTCTCCCAGTACGGCCGCGCTGCAAGATGTACTCAACGTATTGGCAAGACGCTTCCCCGGCATTCCGGTCATTGTCTACGCGGCGACTGTGCAGGGTGACAGCGCAGCGCGCACGTTGCGCGCCGCGCTTGCCAAGGCGGTGCATCGCAACGAATGTGATGTCTTGTTGATTGTGCGCGGCGGCGGATCGCTGGAAGATCTGCAAGCATTCAATGATGAACAACTCGCGCGCGATGTTGCGGCGTGCCCGCTACCGATTATCAGCGGCGTTGGTCACGAGACTGATGTCACCATAGTCGATTTCGTCGCTGATCAGAGAGCACCCACGCCATCGGCCGCGGCTGAAATGGCCGTGCCCGAGCGACGCGTTCTGCTTGCTCAAATAGCCAGCGCGGCGCAACGCATCAGAACCGCAACGGAGCGTGCGCAACTAGCGCTGGCGCAACGCATCGATTTTCTGTCACGCCGACTGTCGGTGCAAAACCCGGTCGCGCAACTCAAACGCAGAGCCGATGCGCTGACCGGCGCGCGACGGCGTCTCGCGCAGGCATTGTCTCTGACGCTGCACAAAGAGCGCGTCCGGCTCGACAACACTGCCGGCGCACTACACAGACAGTCTCCCCATCACATCATCGGGCGCTACCGCCAGGACCTCGTCCGGCTGCACACGCAGCTGCGACACGCACAACACCGTATGCTCGAGCAGCGCCAGCAAGAGCTCGCGGCCGCCGGGCGACATCTGCACGCGGTAAGCCCGTTAGCGGTGCTGGGCAGAGGGTTTGCAATCGTGACCGATGCCAATGAGCATGCTGCGCGCGCATCGATTACACAGATCGCGGTTGACGACCATGTCACCGTGCGACTGGTTGATGGTCAGTTTGCGGCCCATGTGCGCAGCATTAAAAAACAGCCATCCGGATAGCGACCGACTTGATGTTTACCGTTGGTGATTCGCTGCGGCGGTGCAGGTAAAGCTCAAGGGCAGATCGTAGAGGTGCGCGATCAGTCGTCGAAAGACAGCTCACGCATCGCACGTCGATACCAGTTGGACTGCTCAGCCTCGCGAACGAATACATGGCATTGATCCATGTCGCCGCCATAGATATGCAGCGACACCGCGGGACTACGATCGCAAGGATTGGAAATCAGGTGGTACTCGTACGGCGGAATCAAACACCCCGCACTACCAACGCCAGCCATGTACGAGTTACGCGACTCGAACAGATAACGTTGCTCTTCCTGTTCGACCTGCATCAATTCAAACTGCAGTACATCGATGCTGCCCGCGCAAACGCCTTCCACGCACCACATGCCATCGTGGTCGTGAATCGGCGTCGACTGGCACGGCCCCCATGTCATCGCAACGATGGAATAGCCGCGCTCGGCATCGCGGTGTAGCAAACGGCGCGCATAGCGATCGGGCAGCGGCGTCATTACGGCCACCGGCAGCTCAAAGGCATTGGTGCGGATCATGCGACATAGATCATTCTTGATCTGCTCGGTAATAGCGGTATCGTCACCGAGCGCAACGGCGCTATCGACGAGCTCGATCAGCGGCGCAATGCCTGCGTAAGGCGTTGTCGTTTTAGCAGTTTCCATACTGCTGATTGTAACAAACCTGCCGACGTTAGTACGTCAATCGGATCGCAGCCAGTCTCCGATCACCGGTCTGAAACGATCCATGTCCACCAAAAACGAGTCATGGCCCTGAATCGACGCGAGCGCATGAAAGCTGACATCGCAGCCATTCGCACGCATTGCATCAGCAAGCTCACGCTGTTGCGCTACCGGAAACAACACGTCGCTATCGACCCCGATCACCAATGCCTGCTGCAAGCGACTGTGCGAGACGCCTGTCTTGACCGAGCCGCCATAGTCAGCGACATCGAACAAATCCATCGCGCGCGACAGATACAGATAGCAATTCGGATCGAAATCGCCGGTGAATTTGTTCGCATGCGCTTCCAGATACGATTCAACTTCGAAATCAATGCAGAATGCATCGTTGCTGGTGCGCTCTGCCGCCACCCGCTCGCGGCCAAAGCGCATCGCCCACTCCTGCGCCGACCGATACGAGATCATACCCAGCTTGCGCGCCAGCCGCATACCGGTAATCGGCCCTTCGCCGGCCACATAACGACCGCCTTGCCAGGCCGTATCCTTGCGCACCATCTCGCGCTGCAGCGAACGCAACGCAATTGCAAACGGCGCTGCGCGCGCCGCCGACGAGACGGATACCAGACGCTGCACCCGCTCAGGGTATTGCACACAAAACGACAACGCCGTCATGCCACCCATCGAACAACCAATGGCCGCATGCAGGCTGTCGATGTTCAGGTGATCCAGTACCGCCGCGCAACCCCGGGCGACGTCTTCGAGTGACAACACCGGAAAATCGATGCCATAGGTCTGTCCGGTGTCCGGATTGACAGACGCAGGACCGGTCGAACCGAAGCAGCTGCCCAAAGAATTGACGCAGATGACAAAAAAACGCTCCGAGTCTATCGGCCGCTTCGGGCCCAGCATCTCTTCCCACCAGCCCGGCGACGGGTCTTGTGGTGACGACGCCGCATGTGCCGAAGGCGACAGTCCGGTAAAGAGCACTATTGCGTTATCACGAGATCCGTTTAACGCTCCCCAGGTCTCGTAGGCAAACGTCGGTGCCGTCAAACTGCCGCCGCGTTGCATCGGGAACGGTGCATCCAGCGTCACGAATTGGCGTGCACCCGCCGCTGTCACCTGCCCCATCGACTATCGCGCCTGACAGTATTCTGCGCGAATAGCCAATGCCTCGGGCATCCACGTTTCAAACTGCTGCACGCGCGTTTCCGGAGCCGGGTGCGTCGACATGAATTCCTGCGGTGTCTTGCCCGCGTTGGCACCCATCCGCTCCCACAACCCGGGCGCCTCGCGCGGATCGAAGCAGGCACGCGCTGCCAGCACCAGACCGATGTAATCGGCCTCGGACTCATGTGAGCGCGAGAACGGCAACATGACACCGTATTGCGCCCCGACGCCGAGCGCACCAAGCACTGCACGCTGCGTTGACGGATTCATGTCCCCAATCGCGAAAGATGCCGCCATGCTGCCAATCTGCAGCAGTTTCTGACGGGCCATACGCTCGGCGCCGTGACGCGCCAGTGCGTGCGCCACCTCATGCCCCATGATGATCGCCAGGCCGTTCGTGTTTTCGGCGATCGGCAGGATGCCGGTGTAGACGGCCACTTTGCCGCCAGGCAACGCGAAGGCGTTGGCCTGATTCGAATTGATGACATTGAACTCCCAGCGAAAGCCCGGATCCATGTCCGCGGCAGCCGCTGCGATGCGCTGACCAATCTGGCGCACAGCGCTGACCTCGCTACCCGAGGTCAGCACCTGCGATTGACTCAAAATGTCCTGATAAGACTGCAGGCCAAGCGCCATTTCCTGGTCGTGCGACAAATCGACGAGCTGCTTGCGCTCGGTCAGCGGCACGACCTGTTGGTTGGACAGGTAATACCAACCGAAGTACAGCGCAAACCCGACGATCGGCAGCAACCGAACAAGACCGCCCGCACCACTGCGACGAACCCGCTGCCGCCTCATCGTATCGACTCTGTCATCGCGTCACCGCGTGGGTCAGAAGAATTTCTTGGCCAGACTCAGCATGTCGCCGACATCCACACCATCGTTGTCCTTGTCGAGGAAGCTGCCCAACATCGAAGCGCCGGCAGACTGGCCACCCGATGCACCGCCGCCCAACAACGATGCCAGTGCGCCGCCTTTGCTTTCCTTACTGAGCGAGCCCATCGTCATTGCCGCAACCATTGGCAACATCTTCTTCAGCACACCAGCATCAAGGCCGGTCTTTTGTGCCGCCGTTGACGCAACCTGACGGCTGACGTCTTTGCTGCCCAGCAAGTGACCCAGGATTGCGTTGCCGTCGCGCACTGTATCCGCGCTGTTCAAGCTGGCCGGGTCCTCGACATAGCGTGAGTGTTGCCCACCCTGCAGAGCACCCATCAACGATTCCAGGCCATTCGGCTTGGAGACGTTGTTTTTCAGCCCTTGCGTCAGCACTGGCAACATTTGCGCAATCGCAGCGCCGGCCTGCCCTTCATTCAGGTTCAGATTGCCTGCTACCTGCTTAACCAGATTGCCGCCCTGTGACTTCAGAATGGTTTCTAAAATACTCATGATGTGATCGCTCCCCTTAGAATTTTTCCCGGTCACAAGCTTACCACGCGCGGGTGTAAGCGCGGCTGATAGGAATTGTTACTTTTTCTTTTTAACGTGCTTTAACAAACGTTTACGACTATTTTCTTGACGTGGCGTTAATTTATTGCGGCGACCCTCAAACGGATTCTTTGTTGTTTTGAGTTGCAGGCGAATGGGCGTGCCCTTGAGTTTGAACACTTTACGAAAATAGTTGATCAGATAGCGCCGATAGCTGGCTGCCAGTCGCTCAGCCTGATTGCCGTGCACGACGATGACCGGCGGATTGCGGCCACCCTGATGCGCATAGCGCAAGCGTGGTCGTCGCCCGCGTGACATCGGTGGCGGGTGCGCAACGACGGCTGTCTCCAATGCTCGCGTCAGTGCGGCAGCGGATAACTCCTTACACGCCGCCTGATGCACTTTGTCGACGTCCGGCAGCAGCTTACCCACGCCGGTGCCGTGGCGCGCGGAGATAAAGTGACAGGGTGCGAAATCGCTGAAGCCAAGTTTCATCTCAAGACCATCACGCAGACGCTTGCGCGCATCTGGATCCAGACCGTCCCACTTGTTGACAGCAATCACCAGCGCTCGTCCGCGTTCAATGATCAGACCGAACAGCGACACATCCTGATCAGTAACGCCTTCGCGGGCGTCGAGCACAGCAATGACAACATTACTCTGTTCAATAGCTTGCAGCGTTTTGATGATGCTGAACTTCTCGATCGCCTCGCGTACGCGCGCGCGGCGCCTGACGCCGGCCGTATCGATCAACGTATAGTCACGACCGTCGCGGGAAAAAGGCACGCTCACACTGTCGCGCGTTGTGCCCGGTTGGTCGAATGCGACGAGCCGCTCTTCACCGATCAGCCGATTGATCAATGTCGATTTGCCAACGTTTGGACGGCCCGCCACGGTCACGGTCACCGTGCGCTCATCGACAGCGTCACCGTCTTCTGGCAGTGGGCAATCGGCGAGTACGTGCTCGATCAGCGCGGTGACGCGATCACCGTGCGCTGCCGAAATGACCAGCGGCTCACCGACACCGAGCGCAAAAAAATCTGCCGCGATCACGTCGCGATCCAGACCCTCGGCCTTGTTGACCGCGAGAAATATCGGTACGTCGACCTTACGCAACATCGCCGCGATGTCGTCATCGCCAGCCAGTCGCCCCTCGCGCGCATCGACCATAAACACGACGGCGTCTGATTCCTCAATCGCCTGCATCGCCTGCGCCTGCATCAATGCCTCGACGCCATCATCGGCGCCGGCCAGACCGCCGGTATCAATAACAAGGTAGGGATGCGGCCCGACTTTACCGTAGCCATATTGCCGGTCTCGCGTCAGACCGGCGTAGTCCGCAACCAGCGCATCGCGCGAGCGGGTCAAGCGGTTGAACAGCGTCGACTTACCGACGTTCGGCCGCCCGACCAATGCCACGACGGGCAACACAATCGTTACCGCGACGCGTCGGACTGGAGCCGATAACCGGCTACGACGCCTTTCTCGGACTGCACGTACAACGTGCTATTGCTGACGTAAGGCTGCATGACAATGGCACTCTTGTCGACACGCTCACGTCCGGCGAGCTCACCAGTACGCGCATTGATCAGGTGAATATAGCCTTCAAAATCACCAACCACGACGTATTCCCCAAGCACAGCGGGTGCGGTGATCCGACGGCGTAAAAACGCATCGCTGGACCATTCCAATGCGCCATTGCTGCGACCAAGCGCCTGCAACTGGCTCTCGTCAGTGCTCAAGTAGACGTTTGCCCAATCCACACCGAGACCTGCGTAGCTGGACAGCTCGCGCGCCCACAATGCCTGGCCCGATTCCGCCGCTACCGCTGCCGTACGTGCACGGAAACCGGTGATATACAGATCTTTGCCGGCCACAGCGATCATGCCGTCAGCGTCGACCATGCGCTCGATGTCCGAACGCCCCGTCGGAATACCGAGCGGAATTTCCCAGTCAATTTCGCCGCTGATGACCCGCGCGGCAACAATCCTGCCGTTATCAAAGCCTGCGACAACCACATCACCAACAATGACCGGCGCGCCAATACCACGCTGACTCAGCGCCGGCACCGGCTGCTCGACAAACCACAGCTGCTCGCCGCTCTTGCCATCCAGCGCAATCAAGCGGCCATCAACGGTGCGCACGAACACACGTTCAGCGCCCAAAACTGGCGGCGCCAGCACTTCGGCCTTGATGTCACGCTCCCACAGCGTCTCGCCAGTCGCGACGTCCATCGCGATCAGCACGCCGTTGCGCTCGGCCACAACGAGCCGACCGTCGCCGACGCCCGGACCTGCGGTCAGCTGAGCTTTAAGCTTTCTTTGCCAGGCGCGCTTGTGATTATTCGCCTCGAAGGCCTCAACCGTGCCGTTGGCACCGGCCACAAACACCCGTGTACCGTCGCCAGCCGGTCGCAATGCAAAGCGAAGAAACTCACCATCGCCGCCCACTTTGGTGCTGACCACACGCTTGAGTTTCACTTCAGGTGTGAACTCAGCCAGCGGTGTTGGCGGCTCCGACACTTCATCATCGTCACCAAAAATCGAACACCCGGCCAGACCCACCGCGACCAGCAGCGGCATCAGGCGGCGCAGTGTGCGAACTGCCAGGCGTGGACTCACTGCGCGTCAGCCTCGTCGCTTGCGTCTGCGTCCTGCGTATCGTCGGCAGGCTCATCGGCGTCCGGCTCAGGCGGACTGATCACGGCGCTTAGCGCTGCAATTTTCATGTTGATGATGTTCGGATCAACCATCTGCTGCGTATCGTCGCCGGCGATAGCGGCCGAATAGGCCTGCGATGCCTCCTCCTTGCGCCCCAGCGCTGTGAGTGCATCGCCGCGAATCGTATCGAATAGCGGCGCAAATTTGCCGGCCGACACGCCATCAAGCGTCGCCAGCGCAGCGTCGACATCCTCGCGATAGATCTGCAGCCGCGCCAGACGCGCAGCAACGATCGGTGCCAGTAACGTGCCTTTCTCGGCCGCCAGCACTTCTTCGAGCACAGCTTCAGCCTCGTTGGTCTCACCGCGCTGCACATACAGCGCTGCCAGGCGCAGCCCGGCCTGACTGGCATACGGCGTGTCTGCATAGTCCTGCAGCAACTGGTTGCGTCTTTGCACCAACAGCGTCAGATCTGCCGCGCCAGACGACTCAACGACCTTGTCGTACAGCAGCGACGCAGCTTCCGCATGCGCCTGGTTGCCTGCACGCCACTGCGTCACACCAATAAAGCCGCCCGCAAACGCCAATACAGCCACGACGACCGCGATGCCATATTTCGCCCACCAGGCGCGTAGCTGCTCTACTTGTTCTTCTTCTGTTAAATCGCTCATGGATTCGCCATCGTCAAAAGCCCGCTATGGTAACTCGGAATGCGCTGTGGGCAAACGCCTAGCGGGCAATATCACCCTTCGGCCAACCCGCGCAACACGTCAATCAGCGTCGCAACAGGCACCGTTTGCTGCTCAGCGCGCTCGCGCAATGGCTTGATCGTGATCATCCCTGCCGCGCGCTCGCTTTCGCCCAATAACAACGCAAAGCGGGCACCAGACTTGTCTGCCTGCTTGAGCTGCGACTTCATGCTGCCGCCGCCAAGGTGCTGCACCACCGCTTGTGCCGGCAAGGCATCGCGCAAGGACTCACAGATAGCACGCACATCATTCTCAGCCGCATCACCGACGCCAATTGCGTAGACCAGAGGTTCGACCACAGCCGGGCTCGACTGTTCCGCAACGCACAGCGCAAGTAGCCGCTCGACACCAATCGCCCATCCGATGGCCGGAACGGATCGCCCGCCCAACTGCTCGACGAGCCCGTCATAGCGGCCGCCAGAGCAGACCGCACCTTGCGCACCCAGTGCATCGGTGACCCACTCGAACACCGTGCGCGAGTAGTAGTCGAGGCCGCGCACCAACCTTGGATTGACCGTGTAAGCGATGCCGTGCTCCTCAAGTGCCGCACGGATCACGGCGAAATGCGCATCAGACTCGGCGTCCAGATGATCGGTCAGCAACGGCGCTGCGGCAATCAATTCGGCAAGCGCCGGATTTTTGCTGTCAAGAATCCGCAGTGGGTTCACGTCCAGACGGCGCAGACTGTCTTCATCCAGTTGCTCACGATGGGCGGAAAAATAATCGACCAGAATCTCGCGATACGCCGTGCGCGACGCAACCGTGCCTAGTGAATTGATTTGCAGTTCCAGGCGCGTAAGACCGAGCATCGACCACAGGCGCGCCGACATCAGCAGCATTTCTATGTCGATGTCCGGTCCGGTATAGCCAAACGCTTCGACATCGATCTGGTAGAACTGCCGGTAGCGCCCTTTTTGCGGCCGCTCATAACGAAACATCGGACCACTGGTCCATAGCTTGTGCTTCTGGTTATGGGTCATGCCGTTCGTGATCGCGGCCCGCACCAGTCCTGCGGTCGCTTCCGGGCGCAACGTCAGACTCTCGCCATTGCGATCGTCGAACGTGTACATCTCTTTCTCGACGATATCGGTCGCGTCCCCGATCGAGCGCTTGAACAAGTCGGTGTATTCCAGCAACGGCACGCGCACGTGTTGATAACCGTACGCGGCGAGCAACTGCTGCACCTGCGCTTCAAGGGCCAGCCACGCATCGCCCTCGGGCGGCAGCAGGTCGTTCATGCCTCGTACGGGACGTACTTTATTGCTCATCGGTCGGGTCCTTGCGGGTCACCGCAGTTTCGTTGCTGCGCGAGTATATAGCAGCCACGACGCCGCGCCAGCGCGCTGCTGCGCTAGGGAACGGCGAACTTGGCGGCGCGGCCGCGGCGCATCGTGGCACTGAGCGCAAACGGCTCGCCGTCAACGGTCACGGTTACGGCATCGGCGACACCGAGCGTGACAGCAAACGGTCGTCTACCGGTAATCACGCGTTCGGTGCCAGCGCGCGCCGTGCCATAGGCAATACGTCGATCATCGGCATCGCGCACTTCGAACCAGCACTCATCGTCAAAGCGCAGTCGCAGGCCGTCGCTGGCGGCCGATCGAGCCGGCGTTGCGGTCTGTGATTGGGCGACGGTCGGAGTTGCCGTCTGCGCCGGTACGCTGGCCGTTGCGGCTGGCGCCGAACCTGCCTGCGCCAGCTTTTCGGCAAACGACGACGCAGCCGGCTCAGTGCTGTTGCCCGGTGTTGGCGGTTGCTCCCCATCAAGCGTTGCGGATTCGCCCGAAGCAACGTCGGTTGCGACACGGCGCACCGGTGGTTCGCTCGGTTGCGCAGAGCCACGTGCCAGTTGCATGCCAGCGTAGAGCAAGCCGGCAGCAACAATGATCGCGGCAACCACCAGACCGGCAATCACGGGCAGACGTGACGGCGCTCGCAACGGCTTGTTGTACTGAACAATTAATTCGGGCAAATCATCATCGCCGATGCCGCTGACCGCTTGAAAACGCGCAGCCGCCTGACGCTCATCGAGTCCGAGGTAGCTGGCCACCGCACGCAGGTGCCCCTTGGCAAACACCGTCGCACCTAACTCATCAAACGCTTCGCGCTCGAGCGCATCGACGATCGCAACATCCAGGTGCAGCGCATCGGCCACAGCGTCAATGCTTAGCGACTGTGACTCACGCGCCTTGCGCAGCCAGCCGCCAACGTCTGCTTCAGTAGCAGCGTCGAATGCATCTTGCTGGGGGTTTTCTTCCGACATAAACGCGCGGGCAACAGGCGGATTAGCCGCCTTGCGTGACCTGTCTGGTTTGCGGTGCATCCGGGAACGACTCGCGCAGCCTGTCAGCGAAATCGGCAGCCGCCAGATCATCACCCAACGCTTTCTCGACACGCCATCCAAGCAACAACACGTCCGCCGAAGGCTCCTGCGCCGCAACAAGGCGCTGCACAAATGCACGCGCACTGAGCATGTTGCCCTTCTCTACCTGCAACAGCGCAAGTTCCAGCAACGCATCCGGATACTCACGGCTGATACGCAGTGCCTCGCGGAAATATTTTTCTGCCGCCTGCAGGTCCGGCTTTTGGCGCATGCAGACACCGGCGTTAGTCAGCGCCGCGGCCGGCGTGCCGTACAGCGGGTTCTTGGCGGCATCGACAAAATACGCCTCCGCCTGCGAGAATTTTTTCTGGCCGCACAGATACACAGCGTAGCTGTTCTGCACCGCCGCATCATCCGGTGCCATCCGGATCGCATCTTTGTACGAGCGGTTAGCGAGCTTTGGCTCGTCAATGCGCTCATACAGGATAGCCAGCGTAAAATGCGTGGCGGCGACTGATGGGTTCTGGCGCACCGAACTTTCCAACCGTTCACGCGCCGCGCGCAGCTTGCCCGCGCGCAGATATTCCACGCCAAGTTGATAGTTATAGGCTGCCGCGTCTTTCGGTGATTCTTTGACAGTACGCGGGTTACCACCTTCGGTGATACAGCCCGCCAGCAAGACACACAACATTGCCGTGATTGGATACGCTCTCATGCTTGCACACCTTTGAAACCGGCCTAGATGGTAGCGCAAAAGGCCAACATCAGGCGAGCGGCAGACGCCAAAACGTGCGCTGGTACAACTA
>JBCBDU010000060.1:0-13246 GCA_038529355.1 Pseudomonadota bacterium | reverse complement strand
CGCGCGATGGATCGTTCTGTTACGGGTGTGCCGTCTCGCGCAACAGATCGTCCTGCCACGGTCGTGCGGTCTCGCGCAACAGATCGCCGTGCGGCCGCTGCGCAGTCTCGTCCTACTGTATCTGCTCGGTGCCGCTTCACTCGTCGCGCACGCAGGGATCTCAGACTGGCAAGGTGTTGAGCGCATTATTGCGATCGCGGACGTGCACGGCGACTACGACAACTACATCACGGTCTTGCAACAAGCCGGCGTCGTTGACAAGCGGGGTCGCTGGAGCGCTGGTGCCACGCACTTCGTGCAGCTCGGTGACGTACCCGATCGAGGACCCGATACAGCGAAAATCATCGAACACCTGATGAAGCTCGAGGTGCAGGCGAACAAGTCCGGCGGCAAGGTGCATGTATTGATTGGCAATCATGAAGTCATGAACATGATCGGTGATCTGCGCTACGTGCACCCCGGCGAGTACGAGGCGCTGACGAGCCGCAAGTCCGATCGCCTGCGTGAGGACTACTATGCTCAGCTTGTCGACTTTTTGATCGCGCAGGAACCTGATGTCGTCATTGATCCTGCGTTTCGCGAGCAGTGGCTCACCGCGCATCCGCTGGGCTACGTCGAGCATCGACAGCACTGGCATCCGCAAGGTCCGTTCGGCGCGTGGGTACGCAGTCACAATACCGTCGTGCGGATCAATCGCAACTTGTTCGTGCACGGTGGTCTCAGTCCCGATTACATCGACTGGTCACTGCAGCGTATCAACGAAACAGTGCGCACCGAACTGGCGACACCCGCTGCTGCCGCGTTACCGGTCATTGAAGACGAAGACGGCCCGCTGTGGTATCGCGGGCTGTCTCTCGGGGAAGAATTGCCGGAGATCACCGAGCACGTCGATGCGCTACTGAAACGCTTCGAAGTGGATCGCATCATAGTGGGTCACACGCCGGGCTTCGGCACCATCGTACCGCGCTACGACGGGCGCGTGGTTGCTGCGGACAGCGGTATCGCAGCGCACTATGGCGGGCATCTGGCGAGCGTACTGATCGAGAACGGCAAGGCGTTTACCGTGCAGCGCGGTCAGCGCGTTGCACTACCAACCTCGTACGCCGACTTGCTTGCGTACTATCGCGCGATCGACGAGATCGAGCCGGATGTGAATAACTTACAGTACCGCATACGCCAGTTGGAGCGTGCGAGCGAGATGCACCTGAACGAATGAAACGACGATTTCGTACGATGGACACTATTTCGTTCGTGGCGACGGGCATTGAACGTCGTCGAACAATTATCAGCATCGCTGCCGCAGAATTTCCCTGATAACGTTTCCGATCCCAAATTAGATCGACTATTGCGATCAGCTGAACGGCTCAGCGTGATGGAAAAGTAGTCGGACGAACAACTTATAGAACGCGCGGCAAGTGAGCGTCTAAGCGGTACCAAGCAAGACAAAGACGGTGATCCCGCACCCTTTTGGAGGATGCGGGAAAACAGACTGCCTAATTGATTTCCAACTGAGATGCCGCCCGGCGACAGTCATACCTGCATTTCGGCTGACTCATCGCACGAGCCTATCGCGGCACTTACAAACGCGGCGGCGCGTACTTCGTCAGGTTAATGCCCTTCACGGCTGCTTCGTACTCATCGAGGTTGGGCGTGCGGCCAAGGATCGTTGACAGCACGACGACCGGTGTCGATGCGAGTAACGACTCACCTTTTTTCTCGCTGGAGTCCTCCACGACGCGGCCCTGGAACAGACGCGTTGACGTCGCCATGACGGTGTCGCCCTTCTCGGCCTTTTCCTGATTGCCCATGCACAAATTACAGCCGGGGCGCTCGAGGTACATCATGTTCTCGTACTTTGTGCGCGCTGCATTCTTCGGTGCATCGTCATCGAATTCGAAGCCGGCGTATTTGCGCAGCACCTCCCAGTCGCCCTCAGCCTTCAACTCATCGACGATGTTGTACGTCGGCGGCGCAACCACCAGCGGTGCCTTAAACTCGATGTGACCATCCTGCGATTCGAGGTTCTTCAGCATCTGCGAAATGATTTTCATATCGCCTTTGTGCACCATGCACGAACCAACGAAACCAAGATCGACTTGCTTCGTGCCTTCGTAGTACGAGATGGGTCGAATGGTGTCGTGCGTATAGCGCTTGGAGACGTCGTCATTGTTGACGTCCGGATCGGCGATCATTGGTTCCACGATCTGATCCAGATCGACGACGAACTCAGCTGTGTATTTGGCGTCGTCGTCCGGTCGCAACGCAGGGTTTGCGCCCGAGCGGATGTCAGCGATGCGGCTCTCGGCCTTGTCGATCAAACCCTGCAGCACTTGCTTGTGGTTATCCATACCCTTGTCGATCATGATCTGGATGCGACCCTTGGCAATCTCCAGCGATTCAATCAGCGTCTCATCCTGCGAAATACAGATTGACGCCTTCGCTTTCATCTCAGCTGTCCAGTCTGTGAACGTGAACGCCTGGTCAGAGAGCAGCGTACCAATGTGCACTTCGATGATCTTGCCCTGGAAGATGTTGTCCCCGAACTGTTTCAACATCTGCGCCTGGGTTGCGTGCACGACATCACGGAAATCCATGTGGTCTTTCAGCGTGCCCTTGAACGTCACCTTGACGGATTCGGGAATCGGCATCGTCGCCTCGCCGGTCGCCAATGCAAGACCGACTGTGCCCGAGTCGGCGCCGAACGCAACGCCTTTCGACATACGCGTATGCGAGTCGCCGCCGATGATAATCGCCCAGTCGTCAACCGTCAGATCGTTCAACACCTTGTGAATGACGTCCGTCATCGGCGGATACTTATCCTCGGGATCGCGCGCAGTAATCAAACCGAACTTATTCATGAAGCTCATCAACTTCGGAATGTTCCTCTGCGCTTTGGTGTCCCAGACCGAAGCCGTGTGGCAACCGGACTGATAAGCTCCATCGACGGTTGGCGAAATGATCGTCGCCGCCATCATCTCCAGTTCCTGCGATGTCATCAGGCCCGTCGTGTCCTGCGAGCCGACGATGTTCACTTTCACGCGCACGTCCGAGCCGGCATGCAAGACCTTGCCCGGCGTTACGCCAACGGCATTGCGATTGAAGATCTTTTCGACAGCAGTCAATCCCTGACCTTCGTGCGAGATTTCTTTCGAGGCCGCATACACCTGCGGGACGTCGATGCCAAGAATGCCTGCCGCGATCGTCTGCAGTTTTTTACCAAATACGACCGCGTAGCTGCCTTGGGCGCGAATGAACTCGAGCTTTTGCGGCGTCAGTGCCGAAGAAATATCGCTGAGCTCTTTGCTGCCGTCTTCGTTGTAGAGTTTCTTGTCTTTCAGGCTGATCGTCAGCACCGTGCCGGTGTCCACCTTGAACAGCTGCTCCAGCTCCGGATCACCATCATCGCCGATGACCGGATTGCCAGCTGCGTCGAGTTTCTTGACCCAGTTCTTCAGATCAAGACCAATGCCGCCCGTCACACCAACCGTGGTCAGGAAAATCGGCGAAATACCATTGGTGCCAGCAACAATCGGCGCAATGTTGATGAACGGCACGTACGGGCTCGCCTGCTTGCCTGTCCACAGCGCGACGTTGTTAACGCCAGACATCCGTGAAGAGCCAACACCCATCGTGCCCTTCTCGGCGACCAGCATGACCTGCTTGTCGGGGTGCTGCTCCTTGAGCGCCTGAATCTTCCCCTGCGCAGCCTCGTCTATCAGGCACTTGCCGTGCAACTCGCGATCCGAGCGTGAATGCGCCTGATTACCCGGCGAGAGCAAATCGGTCGAGACATCGCCAATAGCGGCTACATAGGTCACCACTTTCACAGCATCATCGACATCCGGTAATTGCGTAAAGAACTCGGCTTGGGCGTAGCCTTCGAGCAGTTCACGCGCGATCGCATGGCCAGCCTTGTACGCCGCCTCGAGTCGATCGGTGTCCGCCTCGTACAGAAACACCTGTGTCTTAAGTACTCCAGCAGCCTGCGTTGCGATCGCCGCATCATCACCGAGCGCGAGATCCAGCAACACCTCAACTGAAGGGCCACCTTTCATGTGAGAGAGCAGCTCAAAGGCGAACGTCGGCGAGATCTCTTCGACGGTAGACTCACCCAGAATGATCGACTTCAGGAACTGCGCCTTCTCGCCAGCAGCACTGGTCGTGCCCGGCAGCGTGTTGTAGATGAAAAAGTGCAGTGAGTCCGCGCGGTGCTCGTGGTCCGCTTGCTTGATCTGTTCGACCAGTTCGGCAACCAATGCGGCGTCTTCGATCGGTTTTGGGCTAAGGCCCTGCGCTTTGCGGCTGTCGATCTCGGCCAGATAATTTGAATATAAGCTCATGTGTGTCCCTCCGGTCGCTTGGCGAACCAGACTTGTGTTGTCCCATTGAGGCGATTATATCAGCCGGAGGCGGCTTGTTTATGGCGTTAGCCCACCGAAATAGCAGCTATAGGCATGCGAAATACCGTCACGCGACTCGGGCGATAGCTCAAAATTGGTGGGATGGTCGATATAGCCAGGCAGTTAACGGATTGCTTCGAATCGCGGTGGATACGTCGGCGCCGCCTTTACAGTCGCCTGACATATCCACCGCATACCCGTTCAACCGCGGCATATCCGATCTGCTTAAGCGCAGATCGCCGCTGCTCGCAGCTCTACAGTTTGGCTCTTGCGCCCAGGAAGAAGCGCGGTCCGAACGATAACGCCTGATATGTGTTACCCGGAATGGCACGATCATCGATACGCGCTTCATCGAGCATGTTTTGCACTTCGAAAGTTACGTCGACGTTATCAATCAGCTTGTAACGCACTTTCAGATCCAGTCGATTGTAGTCATCCGTATAACGAATTCGACCCTGCGTATCGCGTGCGAACTGCTGGAAGTAATTCGAACGGGTTCTGTACAGCGCCTGGATATTCCACTTCTTGTTGCTCCAGAACAACTGCGTGGAGGTGACGTGCTCCGACAACCCGAAGAGGTTGGCCGGCGGCAAAATGCCGATCAACGGCGTTGCCGTGACGGCGCCGGTCGTCTGATCAACTGCAAAGTTCACACCGTCGCCACCTTGCTGGTCTTCAAACTCAAAATTCGAATCAGCGTAGTTGTAGCTAAACTTTGCACCAAACCCGCTCCAGAATCCTGGCAAGTAAGTGAATGAGTGGGCTACCGAAAGCTCGAAGCCTTTCAACGTGCTTTCGTCATCACTGATCTGCGTGGTTTCGACCAATCCCTGCACCAGATTGCCGTCAAGGTTGAACGTCTCGAGCTGCGCAACGTTCTCAAACGCGCCGTTGAATCGTTTCCAATACAGTGCGCCTGCAACGATCGTGTCGGCATTCGGATACCACTCCAAGCCCAAGTCGACGTTATTTGACATGATCGGCTCGAGGAACGGGTTACCGGTCGCACCAATACCGTTGACCGCTTCGGACAAAGTCGAGAACGCGCTGCCCAGATCATTCTCCTGAACGACACGACCATTGCCGTAAGCGTTAGGATCCGGCCGTGACATGCCTCGGAAGACACCGCCACGTAGTACCAGATCCTCCTTCAGATCGACAATGACCGTCACGCTCGGCAACAGCTTGTCGTAACCGCTTTCTTGCGTGTCAGTCTCGAAACCGTTGTCCGTAGGAGCTTCAGTGACAACAAAGCCTTCCTCAAACTCCTCGACAGTGATCAAACCACGGTACCCAACAGAGGTGATGTCGGTATCAACCCATCGCAGACCAAAGTTACCGCGCACTGGATACCCTGCAATTTCCAATGCGTAGTCGGCCTGCGCGTACAACGCCAGTGTATCTTCAGTAACGTCGTTAGTGCTGTTCTCGATGCCTTGCTGAAATTGGATGCCAGCGAGGCCGCCGTAATTTGCCAGCCATGCATTAGCCGCACATTGGAAATCGAAAGTCGCGTATTGGCTAACGGCTGTACCGCTGCTGACGTTAGTGATGAGTTCTGAGTCGCGGACATTGTCGAGGAAATTCGACTCCGGGAAACTCTGGTCAGCGCAGGCCAAGACGTTCGCGAGCACCGCGTCTGTTACGGCGTTGTCTGCAACACCGTTTGGCGTGACGAGATCCTCATCCTCGAACAGGCTCTGACCCGGTCTGTTGCGCAATCCGCCCAGCGACAGATATTCCATTGACGACAATCGAGCGCCCGTCTTCACTGCGAATATCTTCGCGTCATCGCGGCGCCATTCAAGATCAGCACGAAATGCGTCCAATGCATTGTCCCGCGTGATTTTGCGCGCCCGGATACGGCCGCGGTTTCTTGCGTTGAAGTAGCTTGGATCCGTTACTTCAAAGCCGTTACCACCATCATCCAGAATTGTGGCTATCGCAGCGCCTGCACCCTGATTGACATCCAGCTGCACTGTGAAGTCATCCCCGTTGCCGCCCAGCAAATTATTGTCGGTGGCACCAAGCCGCAGTTCGGTATCAATCTCTTTGCGATCGGTAGCGGACTTGGCGTAGTCGAGACTCAACGTCAGATTGTCGGTTACATCGAAGTTGAAATTAACTCCATAGCCTTCGTATCTTTCCAGGCGCTGGAAATCTGTCGTGAATGAAATAATGTTCGTTTCGGAGACAGACGAGGTCACGATACCGGTGGCAGGATTTGAGGTCAGCGCGGAGATATCTTCTTGCGTGGTTGAGAACTGCAAGTCCTTGCGCAGCTCACGCTGGTCGCGCTCGGAGTACTGAAAGTCGAACGTGATGTCCATACGATCATTCGGCTGGAACTGAAAGCTACCGAAGATGGCTTCACGTTCGTCGTCCGTTACGTTTTGCCGATAGCGATGATCACGCGGGATATAAGCAAACGGGATATCGGCAACGGAGTTGTAGTTCGGATTGGCGTCGATCAAGTCTTGAATCTCGTCGTTGCTAACGCCTGCAGTGCCATCGTGACAGCGGCCAATGGTGTCAGTCGGCAGTGCATTCGAATCGAATGAGGTTAGCTCGCAGGCTTCAAGTCGACCCCCACCAGAGGTTGTCTGGTATTCCTGTTCCGGGTTGGTCTCGTCCCTGGCTTGAAGGCCAAGCGACAAACCCCACCGGAATCCGTTGTCGAATTCGAATTGGTCGATATAAGCAACTGTCACACGTGAGCCCAAATCCTGACCGCCGTTGATATCACTTTCGTCAGCGTTGTGGGCCATTTTTATTGTGCCCTGCAACAGGCGCTTGCCGTAGTCCAGCGGTTTCTTGGTGTCCAGATGGATCTGGCCACTCACCGCACCTTCGATGTACTCGGCGGATTGCGTTTTGTGGATCGCCACTTTGTTGAACAGCTCAGCCGGGAAGATGCTGAAGTTCACCGCGCGGTTACCGCCACCGTTCGTCGCTTCGCGACCGTTCACTACAGTGGTGCCAAGGAATGGCCCAAGGCCGCGCACCGAAATCTCAGTTGCACCGCCGTTTTCAACGTGTGACGTAGCGCCGGTAATCGTTTCAATCGCCTCACCAATCGACAGTGCCGGGATATCACCAATTTCATCGGCAGACAGTCCATCGACGATTTGCACCGAATTACGCTTGAGTTCGATCGAGCGCTGGACGGTGCGACGTGTGCCGGTAACGACAATCTCTTCAATCGCATCGACCGTGTCTTCGGCATCACCCGTCTCTTGAGCGTGAACCGCCGTACCGGCGAAGAGCGCAAGACTGGCAGCCAACACCGGGTTCGCCCTTTGGCGGCTTAGCAAGTGACGGAAGGCGTTAGTCTGGTTGGTTTTGGACATAGTTGAACTCGCATTGTCTTGGGTGTTGCGCACGGAGGTTTTGGGTGTTTTCAAGAACAACATGTTATTCCTCCACCCCGACTGTCGCCTCGGACGTACTAGAGTTGTACGGCGATGCGGCGTTGTCAGTATCCAAGGAGTCACCATCGAGATACGACTCAAAATCGTCTGAGAACACTTCGGTTGTGCCAGCTGTGTCCGAGTAAATCGCGAGTTCATCGACGCTATAGATGCCTGTAACGCCGGGAGTACGACCATCGTCACCAAACCTGAACGCAACGTGCGTGACACCGCCAAACGCGTTGTTCTCGGGACTGAACGGCGCCAGACTGACGCCATCCACTGTGATCGTGACGGAAGGCAACAACGCGGTATCACCACCTGGGTACTCCCACGCGATCGAGACATTCATGAACGTATCCAACGTGTGCGGTAGAGATGACGTGTCGATCGTCCCGGGGCTCCTGACCCCGAAGCTGCTATCGCGAATACGGAAGTCCAGAATGGCACCGTCATTATTTGTATTGGCGTTAAACAGAGTTATGAAAGCATCCGCGTCGCCGACAGAGTCGTCGAGTCGTTTCACGGCAACGTCCAGGCGACCAGCCGCTAGCGGACCGCCATCACCAAGCGCGTAACGCAACTCGCCAGTGTCATTAGGGTCGGTATCAATGACTTCGGCGATCTGATTGCCCGGCGTACCAGGACCTCCCTGGTCGCCAGCTTCAACACTAACCGTTGCTTCGGACGTCCTGGAGTTGTAAGGCGACGCTGCATTGTCCGTACCCAGCGAATCACCCTCCAGATACGACTCGAAGTCGTCGGAGAACACCTCAGTCATGCCCGACGTATCGGAATAAATGGAAATCTCGTCAACGCTGAATATAGCCGTCGCTGGGCGCGCGACGCCGTCATCGCCAAAGCGGAATGCGACATGCGTGACGCCACCGAACGCGTTGTTCTCCGGACTGAACGGCGCAAGACTGACGCCATCAACTGTAATGGTGACTTGCGGCAACAGCGTCGTGTCGCCGCCAGGGTATTCCCAGACCACAACCACGTCCATGAACGTATCGAGCGTATGTGGAAGCGCCGACGTATCCACCGAACTTGGGCTTCTGACACCGAAACTGTCATCCCGAATCCGGAAGTCCAGAATCGCACCGTCATTGTTGGTGGCCGAATTGAACAGGGTAATAAACGCGTCGCCATTGCCGAGGTCGTCGTCAAGCCGTTTCACGGCTACTTGCAAACGACCAGCAGCCAACGGGCCATCATCGCCCAGTGCGTAGCGCAGCTCGCCAGTATCCGTCGTAAGGGTATCGACGATCGCGGCGAACTGATTGCCCGGCGTGCCCGGACCACTGGCACCAGCGATGGTTTCCACAGTTGCTTCGGATGTGCTCGAGTTGTACGGAGACGCAGGGTTATCTGTATCAAGCGAGTCGCCGTCAAGATAAGACTCGAAGTCATCCGAGAACACTTCAACGGTGCCTGCCGTGTCAGAATAGATGAACAAGTCATCAACCATCACTTCGCCTTCAGCCTCAGCGCGCCCGTTATCGCCGAACCTGACAGCAACATGCGTCAACCCACCAAACGCGTTGTTTTCTGGCGTGAACGGATCAAGGCTTACACCATCCACTGAAATCGTGATCTCCGGCAGTACTGTCGTAGATCCGCCGGGGTATTCCCACGTAACCACGACATCCATAAACGCATCCAAGGTCAGTGGCAGCGCAGAGGTATCGATTCCCGATGGACTCCTCACTTCAAAGTTATTATCCCGGATGCGCAGATCGAGCAATGCACCATCGTTGTTGGTAGCCGAGTTAAATAGCGTAATGAACGCATCACCACTACCGAGATCGTCGTCGAATCGCTTGAGTTTCAGCGCTACCCGGCCTGCCGCCAGCGGACCGGCATCGCCGAGCGCGTAGCGCAGCTCACCGGTGTCGGTTGGATCTGTATCGATGATCACTGCGACATTGTTATCACCCATCGGCGCGCCACCGACGCCGTTAATGGTGACCACAAAGTCCGCAGTGGTGCCATCAACAGACGCAATCGCTATGGTGTCCATCAGTCGGTCGCCCTGCACGAGCGCCGCGATCGTCGGATTCTCTGTGTCGAGGGTGTATTGCCAGTCACCGGACGGCGCGATCGAGAACGTGCCGTACTCGGTCATTGTCCCCGACTGCTCGACCACCATGTCTTCGCCAGGATCCGGATCAAGGACCGTGACCGAGCCGGTAAGCACTTCAACACTGTCGCTGGTGATCGCTCCGGCAAGATCAAAAAATGCTGCAGGGGAGTTATCGACCGGGGCACCAGCGTCAAACACTTCTACCACGGCGTCAACCGAGTCCGGGTAGTTCATGGAACCGGCGAATTCGTCGCCCACCATGTTGTTCTCGAAGTCATCTTCGAATTCCAGCATCGTGCCCGCGGTATCGGCAAAGATTTGAATGTTGTCGACGTAATAGACGCCGAACGGAATCGTCGTACCGTTGTCACCAAAACGCCACTGCGCGCGCTGCACGCCCTCAGCGAACCACTGATCAAGATCGATGAAGTCGCTATCGACCACGGCTGCAGTTGAGAACGGACCACCACCCATTGGCACGCCATCGATTAGAACCGTCAGTTGGTTCGGCTCGTCCAGATCCCACAGAATCTCAATGTCATAAAACCTGTTTGGCGTAAACGGCGCCGTAATAGGGCCACCCGGGTAGGCTGCGTTGTCCGTGTTGCGGACAAGGAATCGCGGCTCGATGATACTGCCATCATCAGCCGTTGCCTGACCCTGAATACGCAGATCAATGAGCGACTCCGAGTTGCTGCCCGAGGAGCCATACAGCGCAACATAGGCATCCTTCTGGTTGCCATCATCTGCCAGTGCCTCTGTTTTCAGGAACGAGAACGACAACTTGCCCTGACGCAAATTGTTCTCAAGGTTAAACCGCAACTCACCAGTATCACCGTTGATGGTGTTCCGGATCGCAGCGACCTGCGTTAGCGCAGTAATGCGGATCACCAGGTTGGCCATCGTGCCGTCGACGGACGTGAGCGCAATCGTGTCATTGATCGATGCGCCGACGTCCAGACCGGCAACCGTTTCGTTCATCGTATCGAGCGTGTAGGTCCACGCGCCGGATTCTTCGATGCTGAAGGTGCCGTAGGTCGTTGTAACGTCTGTTTGCGCGACAACCCGATCCTCACCGAAGTTCACATCGGTAACCGTCACGGTACCGGAAATCGTCATCAGTTCGTTGTTCGCAATCGTTGCGTCCAAGCCCTCGAAGACGGCAGGCTCAGGGGCGTTGTTGATGGCGCCCTCAACGACCATCAGCGCGGTCGCATCAAGGTTACCGCCAATCGCAGAACCTGGTAGCGCGACGACAGCCGCATTAAATGCGTCTACTGTTGTTTGCGACAATGTGCCGTCTGTCAGGTCGGTGCCAAAGTTACTGATGACCTCACCGGCCGTTGCGCCCGTGTCGGTTGCATCCACCTGTGAAATCAAAGCCAACGCAGTCGCGTAACGGCCCGCGTCGTCGTTGGCGGCCATCGTTGCCGTCAAGTCGGTTGGCGTGATGCCGGTAATGTCGCCGGCAACAGCGAACACAGCGCCTACCGCGCCATTGTAAGTGGTCACTGCCGAACTCAGGTCGCCAGCCGCCTCGGCCAGCTGTGCGGCAATTTCTGTTAGTGGCGAGACCGTAAAGATCGTATCGCCATCGACATTAACTACTGCCCGGGTCATCGGCGCATCGAGGGTTGCACCGGTGGATTCGTCAGTGTAGGTGCCGCCGGCACAAGAAATCAGCGCGGGGCCATCAACAGGAACGAGACCGTCAAAGCTGACTAGCCCGACCGTCGTTGTGCCCGATGCAAATGGCGTAGCCGCCACAACACCGGTAGCTTCGATCGCTGAAATGTCGCACGTTGCACCATCGACGAGACCATGGACGAACAATGCGCCGAGGTTAAAGGCCGCCTGAATATCCAGCGGGTTAGACTGAACCGTCTCGCGAAGGCCGGTATCGTCGGTGTAGCGCACAATAACGTTTACGGCTTCACCACCTTCATCGGGGCTGAGCGTGTAGGACGCGCCGGTCGCGCCGGCGATGACGTCGCCATCAGAAACCCATTGGTAGCTTTCTGATCCGGACTGAACGCCATCCGGATCGGTAACTGACGCCGTCAGTGTTTGACCAACGATCGCTTGACCGCTAAGCGTTGCAGCCCCGTTGGAGCCCTGAATCAGTGAGGTGGAATCTCGATCGCTACCGCAACCAATGAGCGCCATAGACAGCGCAGCAACCAGAAAAAGTTTGAACTTCATTACTCTGAACCCCCCGATTCAAGAATTTGTAATTGTTAGTGCCAGCCCGCAAGGTCCCCTGATCCAGCTCAAGCTGACACATTCCAGTGTCAATCAAACTGCCGCTCGGCATCAATAACACCAACTAGAAATGACCATCGAGATGAATTGGTAATACCAATTATGTCCAATGATTGATTCGACTGAACGATACCGTGGCGCCTTGGCGACACCGTTTTCGGCTCAAAGACAATCGACGTTAGTCGGTAAAGCCGCCTTTACGCGCGCTGTTTGTTGTTTTTTCGTGCTATAGGATAAACCAATATACCTGACCAGAGGGCGGTAAGTCAGCTTTTTATTGGTAAGGCCAAATCCCACCATGGTACCTTTGCGATCTGCGGAAGTGGTTTTGTCCCAGCAAAACATGGTGGTCGCGTGAGGACTTTAGACCCAGGAACCTCAACGATAGAGGCACGGTCACATAGTGGTTCGTCACCACCCAGCGCAATACAGGATTTAGGATAGATGCGTTCATGAAATTTCGAGCCAGTTTGGTTGCCTGCCTGTTTTTGCTTTCAGGATGTGGCGGCGGAGGATCCACGGAAACGGTCAGCGGCGGCACCCCGCCAACACCAACGCCGCCGCCAACACCTCCGCCCGAGCCGCTGCCAACCACATGCGCCGGCAACCACCTGATCAACGTGGTTGCGGCCACCGACGACGGCATGGCTGGCGCCGGCAATGGACCGGAGCAGGCCATCGATGACAACCTCGATCCCACGTCACGCTGGGAGTCACCCGGTGACGCCGTGACGATCACGTTCGACCTGGGTGCGCGGCACCTGGTGCGCGAAGTCGGTATTGCCTGGTTTGCCGGCGATCAGCGTGCAGCGTCTTTCAATCTCGCCTATTCAGTCGACGGCGTGAACTTTGAGTCGCTGCTGGACAACCAAACAGCGTCCAGCGCAACGCAGAGTTTTGAGCGCTACGACACGCCCGACACGCCGGCGCGCTACATTCGCGTAGAGAATTTCGGCAACTCGCAAAACACCGAAAACGCCATCATCGAGGCCACCGCTTTTGGTTGCACGCTGGACACGCCAACCGCAGTCTTTCAAGACAGCAACGTAACGGCTGCGGACTTCGCGCTGGACCCGACGCAGCCGCCG
>JBCBDU010000059.1:0-14961 GCA_038529355.1 Pseudomonadota bacterium | reverse complement strand
CTTACGTGCACTATGTTTATCGCCGTCATATCACCTGAGCTCGCGGTGAAAAACATAGTGCACGTAAGGACGCCTGACACCAACATTATCCACTTGATGTTTTTTGTGACTATTTTCACGATTAGTTTTTCCGTTTTTCGAATGGGTGCCAGTGAATCCTAACGTGCACTATGTTTATCGCCGTCATATCACCTGAGCTCGCGGTGAAAAACACCTTCGGCGAATCACTATCCGGCCCAATAGCCAATATCGTAGTGAGAAATTGGGGCGCTCTAATTTCGTTAATCGGTTTGATGCTAATTTATGCTGCGTTCAACCCAGCAAGCAGAAAGCTTGTGGCTTCAGTTGCCGCTACAAGCAAGTTCATTTGGTGTGGCCTAGTCGTAATCTTCGGCAGCCAGTATCTCAGCACTGCCGGTATTGTTATCAGTTTCGATTTCTTTGTTGCGGTAGTACTTCTTTTGTACGTACTCGCATCGAAAAATGATGCGATCTAACAACTCTCTGTACGCAACGCTTTTTCCGTTCGTTGTCGCTGATCCGAGAGGCGCTTGCGACCTTCAGCACAAAAACGATACGTGTGTGAAGCTCTTTCTTTGCTCTATGCATTCCTTGCGTCGCTTCCTTTGCTGCCGTTTCTTTTTGCCGAAACTGACCACTGGCGTTAGCTCGCAGCGTGGGTTGTGAGCGCCGAACTTCCAGTACTGACCACAGAGCGCTTGACGCTGGTTCCCCCTGGCGTTGCATGCTGGGACGCTTACCGCCAGTTCTACACGGACGAGGCAGCATCCAAAATGTACGGTGGCCCACTTTCGGTTTCCGCTGCATGGGAGCGTTTGGCTAGTGATCTTGGGGCGTGGCATTTGCAGGGCTTCGGCGTTTGGGTGATCCAGCGCCGGCGCGAACAGGATTTCGTGGGTACCTGTGGCTTTTGGCAAGGCAAAGGATGGCCTCGCGAACTCACCTGGTGGTTACTGCCTGTCGCGAGAGGCAGTGGTATCGCGACGGAGGCGTCTCGTGCAGCGATCGACTTTGCCTACGATTCGTTGAATTGGTCATCCGTCGAAACATACATGAATGATGACAATGATGCAGCGCGCGTTGGCGGTGCGACTTGGCGCACGATACACAGATCGACGTATGTTCCCGGATGGGTTGCAGCGAGATGTCTTCTTGTTCCCTCGGTCTAACAATGCAACCTAGTGTCGTAACGCAACGGTTACGCAATCCGTGCCTATTTCGTTGCGGCGGCGGCAGGGCGCGGTCGCAGCAAGCGCTGCTGAACTGGTGTGTCAAGTTGCGCGGCCCATGCGTTACCTAAAAATTTCAGTCATCGTTTCTTTGGTAGCCGCTGCTGCCGGTTTGCTCGGCTTCGGTTACCTCGGGCACAAACTCACGGCTGCGGTTCCCGCTCAGATCGGTGCTGCCCCAGAATGGCTGGGCGCTTCATCTGTGGCGTTCGATAGCGCGTCGGGTTCCAGAATTCGCGGTTGGCTAGCGATTGCGGAGCGCCCGAAAGGGTCTGTTGTTCTTCTTCATGGCGTTCGCGGGAACAGGAGGGCAATGCTGAGTCGAGCGCGCTTTCTTATCGCCGCAAACTACTCGGTGCTGATGATTGATTTGCAAGGGCATGGCGAGAGCGAAGGCGATCGAATCACCTTTGGTCATCTAGAGTCTTTCGATGTTGCCGCGGCAGTTGAGTTTATGCGGGGCCAGACGGGCAGCGGATCACTTGTCGTGTTGGGGTACTCCCTTGGGGGTGCAGCAGCGTTGTTGGCGCGTCCTGCGTTGCCGATTGATGGTCTGATCGTAGAGGCGGTTTACCCTGACATCGAAATCGCTGTTCGCAATCGATTGCGCATTCGCATCGGTGACATCGCCGATTTCGTCGCATCCATCTTCATGAATCAATTAAGTTGGTTTGTTGATGTTGAAGTTAAAGACTTGAAACCAATGCATCATGCCCCGGGCATCCAGTATCCGGTTTTCGTTGTTTCAGGAGCGTTGGATCAACGCACGACAGTCGACGACACGAAGTTGCTCTATGACTCACTCACCGGTGTCAAAGACGTCTGGCTGGTTGCCGGAGCCGGTCACCAGAATCTGCACGCTTTTGCTGGCGTTGCCTATGAGGAGAAGATTCTCGCATTCATCAGCGGCATATCGAGTGACGCCGATTCACAAAACTAACAGTCGGCATCTTTAAACGTCGGCACTACCTCTGCTAACCAGCTACGATAAAGTATGTCTCCATTGCTCGCTAAAGCTGCGTCGATCACCGAGTTGGCTCGATTATGAAAAAGTCGCTAGGCAATATCGCCGACTTGACGCGACATCCGTTGCGCGACGATCAGTTCCGTACGGTGTGCAAGCGTACGATAGACGAGACGGGTGCGCTCGTCCTTCCGCAATTCCTGAACCCTGACACGATTGCATCGATTCAGGCGCAAGGCGAGCGGTGCCGGCATCTCGCGTATTACACTGGCAACACCCACAATATCTATCTCGCGCCGCAAGATCCGCAGTACCCGCAGGATCACCCGCGCAACAGGCAGGTCTCCTCATCCAAAGGGTGTATCACGACCGATCAGATTCCCAGCGAGTCCGAGTTGCACGCGCTCTACAATGCATCGCAGTTTCGCGAATTCTTGTGTGCGGTGCTCGGTGAGACCAACCTGTATCCGTATGCTGACCCCTTATCATCGATCAATCTGCATTACGCGAGTGATGGACAGGAGTTGGGCTGGCACTTTGACAACTCTTCGTTCGCTATCACCCTCATGGTGCAAGCTCCCGAGCGCGGTGGAGCGTTTGAGTACGTGAGTGACGTACGCGATCCCGCCAACATGGAAGAGACGCATGCTCAAGCGCAGCAGGTGCTGAATGGCGATGTCCCAGCGAATGCGTTGTCTATGGACGAGGGTACATTGGTATTGTTTCGAGGCCGCGATGCGCTGCACAGAGTCACGCCGGTGCAAGGGCAACGCACGCGCATGTTAGTGGTGCTGGCCTACAATACAAAACCAGATGTTGCACTGTCGGAATCAGCGCGCATGACGTTTTACGGGCGGCTCGATTGATTTGTCTGGTGCTTGCATGCCATCCCTTCATGCTGCTCTATTGACAGCGCAGAGCTGTTCTTTCGGTGTGGCAGACAGCAATGCAGTCACGATACATGCCGAGTTACGCACGAAATGACTGCTCTACAAACGGTGGTGTTCCGACGCGCTCAGCGGACCGATTTGGAGCAATTGGCAAAGATGCGCTGGGCATATCGGGTTGAAGATGGCTCAGATCCCGCTAAGCAGAGTCAGTCCGAGTTCGTAAAGAGCTTCGGCCTTACATCAACAGATCGGTTTGGCTGATTTCGGTTACCATCGAACAGTCAATGAGTGATCTTGCGAAACTGTTGTGACTAGAAGCATGCGAACCGACTTGCGACTGATTGTCTTTGTGTTTCTGACGTTGCTTGCCGGCTGCACGCGTACGCCTGGTTTGGCGGCGTTTACCAGCGATGGATGCTCACTGTTCCCAGATAGTTCAGTCATCAGCAGCAGCGATTGGTGTGAGTGCTGCTTCGAGCACGACATTGCCTACTGGCGTGGCGGTACGGCGGATCAACGCAAAGCCGCCGATGCGCAGCTCAAGCAATGCGTGGCGGATAAGACGGGCAACACAGCATTGGCGGCGTTGATGTACGAGGGCGTGCGTGTTGGTGGCAGTCCGTATTTTTACAATTGGTATCGTTGGGGATATGGCTGGAAGTTCGAGCGCAAGTACCAGGCGCTGACGCCTGCCGAGGTACGCCAGTCCGAGCAGTTACTGGCTGATTATCGTGCCTCCGATGCAAAGCCAGTGTGCGCGGGCCCGGTTGCGACGCCGAAGCTCGACGTCGAGCCCTAGATCAGGGCCATCACAATCATTAGTTGTGTGAGCCGGTAAACGATATGCACCATCAGCAGTGCTGGCAGATAGACTGCTGAGCTTGCTATGGCTCGCATCCAGCCTACGCCGAAGGCGCGACGCAGCATGAAAGGCACATACAAAAACTGCAATGCCACGCCAAGTCGTAGAAAACTCGGCGGTAACCCGGTCAATCCGACAATCGCGGCGACGGCTGGCGCCACGACGTGTGGCAATGCTGCGTAGTACAACATCAGAAACGCAAAGAAGTGCATCGCCGTGACGACATGATCCGCGTACAGAATCCGCCTATCGAAAAAAAACAGCAGCGTTACTAGCGCGATCAACGGTACATGCAAAATCACGAGCGTTTTCGCGACATCGTTCGCACGCTGCTGGTAGCGCTCGGCGAACATTTGAAACGACTCACCACTCGCGGCGACTGTCGCATCGATCCACGGTGCTACCCATTGACGGTAAGGTTGCAAGTCACGCTGATCACTTAATGTCACGCTGAAATCAGACAAGCTCGGGGCAAGAAAGAACACAACGTTTGCGAGCAGGAAAACGCTGATCGGCGTCATGTAGCGACGCCACTGCCCGGCTTGATAGGCGCGGGACAGTGCGCCGGGGCGCGTGAGCAGTAATCGTAGTGTCGGCAGTAGTCGACCATTCACATCCGTCAGCTCGGACAGACTGGCCATAAATAGAGCGGTGAACGACCGACTGTCGGGCATGATGCGCTTTTGCCCGCACTGCCGGCAATACACGTCCTGCGCCTCGAGCGCTCGCTGGCAGTTACTGCAAGTGTTGCTGTCGGTCAATGCGGTTAGTGGTGGGGTTAGCCAGAGCGTTGCGCGCCATCGGTTTCGGCGTTAGATTGGTTTTTGTCGCCGTCGGCTGCTGCTATTGATTCCGGTTTGGTTTGCACCGACTCACCAGCGATGATCGGATTGTCGCTGTCGCTGTCGCTGTCGCTGTCGCCATTGCTGTCGGCTGCAGATGCATCACCAGCGCTGGAATCTGTCGCGCTTGAACCATCAGCAACAGCCTCACTGTTTGATGTGTTGCTCGTCGGGTGTTCTGTATCTCGCGTGGCGCTTGCGTCTTGCTCATTCGAAGTTGGCTGCGTCTCATCGTTTCCAGCGCTCGCGTTCGCGGAAGCAACGCTTGCCGTGTCGGTGTCGCTCGGGGACGTGTCGCTCGCAGCAACAGTGGCAGTAGCAGCCACGACCGGTTCGATACGCAAGCGCGGGAATCCTTCCTGGCTCAGTGAGGAATCAGCGCCCAGCAGCGATTCGGCGCCTTTCGCCATGTGCGCGTACAGCGCCTGATACTCTTTGCCGATGGTTGCGAAGTGCTTGGCAGTATCGCCAAAGTGATGGTTGACCGCTTCCTTGTATTCGTCGAAAGCGCGTTGCGTGTTCTCAGCCTTCTTGCCGGCCGCACCTTTGCTGGAACCCGCAAACCAGGTGCCAAATGCAAAGCCTGCCAGCAGGCATGCCAGACCGATAACGACTACACCGATTGTTGGAACCATGACTTTCCTCCTGAAGTTCGCAAGGGCTTCGCGCAGTGTATCAGTCCTGTTCGATCCACTTCATAAGCGATCGAAAAAGTCACCGGATTTCACGATCGGAGATCACGAAGTGAGCGCAACCCTTGTTCGTTTCGGGCTTAATTGCTGCGCAGAACAGCTACGCACAGGCGACTCATCAACCCAGTTCAATCGACTCATAGCGAGAACACGTGTCGGCGAGATATTGCGTTGCAACCGCTCGCCGCTGGATCAGCATTGGTTGCCGTATACTCTCGGGCTACGGTCGTTCGGACCACGGAGGTTGCACCGGATGAGTGACGAAAAGATCGTCGTAGAAAACATCAACACACCTGGCCGCACATCGCGTGTTAACGCTGCGAAGTATCAGGCGATGCGCACTGCATACCTTGCCGTGTTGCCGGCGTCCGCGCCGGGCGCCACGCAAGCTGAGCTGATGGCGGCGGTCAGATCGCATTTACCTGATGCGTTGTTTCCCGGCGGCAAGACTTCCGGGTGGTGGTTGAAGACGGTGCAACTGGATCTTGAGGCGAAGCGGCTTGTCGTGCGTTGTGCGACCAAACCACTGCGCTGGCATCGCGCCTGAGCCATGCTAAGCATGCCGAATCGGATCGATATAGAGCCTGCTGTTCGGGACACGGGCTCCCAACGACATGAGTAGTCAACAGGGTGCGTGGTACCCGCTGCGTAACCGCACGTTTCGTGCGCTGTGGATCGCCATGCTGATTTCCAATATCGGTACTTGGATGCATGACATTGGTGCCGGTTGGCACATGACGTCGCTATCCGCATCGCCGTTAATGGTGGCATTGGTGCAAACGGCTACAACGTTGCCCATGTTTGCGCTGGCATTGGTGGCCGGTGCGCTCGCCGATAGCTTTGATCGACGGCGCTACCTGATCGTGACGCAGTGTTGGCTGCTCGTGGTCGCCGCAACGCTCGGCGTACTGACCTTATCGAATCTCACTAGCGCAACCGTGCTGCTTGCGATGACCTTATTGATGGGCATCGGCTCGGCCATGATGATGCCTGCGTGGTCAGCGGTGACACCAAACGTGGTGCCGCGCGATGCGTTGCGCGAAGCCATTGCGTTGAACAGCCTGAGCATTAATCTTGCGCGTGCGATTGGCCCGGCGATTGCCGGTTTGATCGTGGTACGGCTCGGCTCGGGTGCGGTCTTCCTGATTAACGCCTGCACATTTGTCGCCGTATTGGTCGCACTGTATCGCTGGCAATATGAGCCCCGAAGAGTGCGCATCGAACGTCAAGCCATTTTGCCGGCTATTGGTGAGGGGCTGCGCTATGTGCGTCGGGCTCCAGCATTTCAATCGGTGATGTTGCGTGGGGTGAGCTTCTACTTGTTTGCCAGCGCCTTGTGGGCATTGCTGCCATTGGTTGCACGTGGGTTGCCCGACGGTGACGCGACGACATTTGGTTTGCTGGTTGCGGGTATGGGGGTTGGCGCGGTTACCGGTGGTGTTTCGTTGTCAGGTATTCGACGCCGGGTTTCGAGTGATCGACTGATTCTCTGTGCAAGCGTGCTGTTCGCAGCGGGCGTTGCTAGCTTGTCGATTGCCGTGTCGCTGCCGATCGCGTTCGTCGCCGTCTGCGCGTGTGGCTTTGCATGGATCAGTGTCTTGTCGACGGTGCACACAGCTGTGCAACTCACGCTCGACGATGACGTGCGCTCGCGCGCGTTGTCCGTTTATATGATGAGTTTTATGGGTAGTATGGCGATTGGCAGTGCGACATGGGGTAAGGTCGCAAGTGTGTACGGTGTGCCGACCGCGCTGGCAGCGGCCGGCGTCACGCTGGCTCTGTTTGCCTGGCCTGCGATGCGTTTCTCGCTAGTGCCGGCGGAGACGACGGTGGTCGAGCTGTAACGCTCAGCTCGTGGGCAGTTCCACGATACGCCAATAAGACTCGATCAAACCGATAGCATCAACAAAGCCGTCACCGACTTCGTTTTTCAACATGTATCCGGCAATGTTCAGCTCATAGGCGTCGAAGATGTCGCTCTGATCCGAAGACGTTGTCAGCACAAACACCACATGGTTGTGATGTCTTGGATCAGCCCGCATCTCACGCAGGAACTCCAAACCATTCATGCGCGGCATATTGATATCGAGCAAGATCAAAATGGGGCGTGCGATCTCTCCGGAGCGCAACAGATCGAGCGCATCGATGCCGTCTTTAGCGACGTAGATCCGATTGGCAATGCGTTTGCGTTCAAACGCACGTCGGACCGTGACGACATCAACTTCGTCATCGTCGACCAAGAGAACGTTAACCGGCTGTAGTGGTTGTTCAGTATCCATACAAACTCGTGCTCAGTTAGGGTTCGAGTCAGCCAATATCCAATGCTGCCAAAAAACTTGGCGGGTAGTTGTTCAGCAACTGCCGCCATTGCTTCTTTTGTTCTTCCAGTCCTAGTGTGCGCGTGATGATGTTCCAGCGATTTGAAACTGCTTGCATGGCCTTCAATGGGCTCGTCAAACCGCGATCTGCTTGCATCAGGTAGCTGCTCAAGGTGTCGATATACTGGCCATGGCCGCGGATGTACAAGTCGGGTATTGCGCCCTGCAATCCCGTCTGGTGCACCGCAAGAAAGTCGTCACCGTAGGCTTCCCTGATCGCAGAATCATTGTAGTGTGCCGGCTGGAATGGGTCAAAGAAACCATCCCGGGGCGCAACGGCCTGTGTGGATATCGACGGCGCTGTCGCAAATGCGGACAGCAGGAAGCCCAGCTCGGGATGTCGCGCATCAATCGGTACCGTCAGGTTCCAGCCCCAATTGAAGTATGGCAGGGGCATCATGCCCGACGCGGTGCGCACACCCGGCAGCTGCGTCATCGTTAAACCGTTGGGTAATCTGTCCGCGTGGCTGACAAAGTACTTTTGACTGCCACCCCAGCCGATATTGCACAGGGTGTTGCCTTGCGCAAAGATTTCCCAATTTTCTACGAGGCTTGCGCTGCGTGCTCGCGGATGCAAATGATTGCTGGCTGAAACCAGCGCTTCGACCGAGCTGATTGCGCGTTGATCGGTTAATTGCGGGCGCATATCGGCATCGAATGGCAGAATGCCCGCCGCATGCAGTCTGCTCCAAAATTCCCAAACGATATAACGTGGTGTGCGAAACAACAGACCGCCGAACCGGTTTCGTGCAGGCTCATGCGCAACTCTCATCAGTGTGTCGAGTTGCTCCCAGGACTCGGCGGGTTTGACCTTGCGTCCGGTTTGGCTCTCGAACCGCGCGCTAAAGTCGGCGTCCTTAAGCATCTCGGTGTTGTAAAAGATGACGTAAAGGTCGCCATCGACCTGCGGTCCGTATGTGTTGCCGCCGAATTGATCCGCAAGGCGGTACAGGCCTTGCTGCCGCAACCGTTTCGCGACCGGATATTTGCGTTCAAACTGATCCGTTGCCAGCAACGCGTTGGCGGCAACTAGATCAGGTACTCCGAAAGAGGCGACTACTGCCAGATCAAATGGCGTCTTTTGACTCATGTGGTCCAGCAGCAAACGGGTGTTGATGTCATCCACGGGGGCGAGGTGAATATCGACCCCAATACCGGTGGCGGCAGTAAACGCCCGCGTGATGGGCGCTAGATTAGCCTGCGCACCGGTCGGTGCAAGTACCCTCAGCGCCTCAGGTTTTTCGCCATCGAGTCGCTGTATAGCCTGAATAAGGGCAGAAATTCGCGTATCTTCGTCCGCAGACTGTGCGCGAATCGACGGGGCTAAACTCATCGCTGTCGTTGCGCTGAGCGCTCGCAGCACCTGTCGACGGGATACTTTGAATGTCATGGGTCAGCCCTCCGTTGGCTCGTTACACACTAGATCGTAGACGTACATACAGCAATAGCGACGGAATGCGCCACTTTTGAAGACAAACCCCCCAGCGACGGCAACATCGATGACGGATCGATCGCGTGATCAGCCGGTTACCAGCACGTTCGGCGGCATTGGTGGCCGGTTGCTGCTGGCGATGCTGTGCTTGTCCGCGCTACCTATTCTTGCCGCGTCCGTGGGTTGGATTTCGAAGAGCGGCGTGCAAGAGCCGCTCGATCAGGCATTCGTTCGCAATTTGCGCTTCTCCGATTATCAGGTGCAGGCGCAAGGCCTGTCGCAGATGCTATTTGGTCTGGTGATCTACGATCTCGACAAATCGATTGCGTCGAGTGCGGAGCAGGATGCCCGCGCGCAATCCCTATTGACGCAATTCGAGGCGCTTGCGCCTTTGCTTGATGAAGCCGTCGAAGAGTTACGCTCGCAAGATGGCGGCGAAACGATGTTGGGTTTGCCACCGCGCCCCTTCAACGACACGGTTACGCGCATTGCAACGCTGGTGCAGGCGGCACTGCGTATGGTCGAGCAGGCCAGCGATGATCGCCAGCGACTAGTGACACAGCGCGCTGCTATTTCCGATGCAGTCTTACAAATAGAAAACATCACGTCGAAACCTGCAGGATTCGAAGAGACGGTCTACGAACGTGCGCTCAATATTCGCGCCAGTGCGCGTCGATTGCTTGTTCTGACTAGTGTTATGGAAGCGGAATCCGTCATTCGCGCGGCCGCCAATGATTACGCGGCAACACTTCGCGACATGGTATCCGAGGCGGCGACTTTGCCAGCCAACGATCTCAAACGTGAATTGTCGGATCCGTTGTCACAATTGTTTGATCTGGGCAGCAGTGAGCAGCCTGCGGGATACTTCTATACCGAACTCGAAACCGTAGAAATCAAAGCGTCATTCGATGCTACGAGGCGTGATCTGCAAAGTCTCCGCGAGCAGCTCAACTCGCGTTTGATCGTCGTAGAGGAAACCAATAACACCATTGTCCGTGAGTTGGTTCTACGCGCTGACCGCCAACTGGATCGAATGCGCGTGGCTTTGTTGGCGGTGGCCGTGTTTAGCGTTGTGATTGCTTTTTGCATTAGCTATTTCTACATATTCAAAAAACTGATCAAACGCATCAGACGGTTGTCGGCAGCTACTCGCCAACTGAGCCACGGAAATCTCGCCGCGCCGGTAGAGCAAGATGGTGACGATGAACTCACCGATATCGCTCGAGCGCTAGAAGTGTTCCGTGACCGATCGCGCCGACTCGCTGAGCATGAGGAAGTCTTAGTGGCCCGTACCTCGGAACTGGAACAGGTCAATGCGGATCTGGACAAATTTGCCTACGTCGCGTCTCACGATTTGCGCGCGCCTTTACGCGCAGTCGAAAACCTTCTGGGTTTCCTGCATGAAGACGTTGGCGATGGTTTGCCTGCCGACTCGCGCAAGCATCTCGAGATCGTCATGCAACGCGTCCAGCGCCTTGATGCGTTGCTAACATCATTGCTGGACTATTCGCGCGCAGGGCGCGCGAAGCAGCCGCTCGAGCGGGTCGATGTTCTCGAATGCGTGTCGGACTGTGCACAGATGGTTGCCGATGAGCATTTCACCGTCACGGTGCAGGGCAGCAACGATGTGGTGTTTACGTACCGTACGCCGTTCGAGCTCGTAATACGCAATCTGCTCGACAATGCACAGAAGCACCATGATCAAGAGACGGGTCAGATTGTCGTAAGCGTTCAACGTGGTGAGGGTGAAGTTGTGGTCAGCGTTGCCGATGACGGCGCCGGTATTCCTAGGCAATTCCAACAACGGGTCTTTGAGATGTTTCAGACGCTGAAACCGCGTGACGATGTTGAAGGTAGTGGTATGGGGCTGTCGATCTTGCTTAAGACGGTCGAGGCCTACGGTGGATCCGTAGAGTTGGTTTCAGACCCCGATGTTGCGCGCGGCACGGAATGCATTGTGCGCTGGCCGGTTTTCGAGGCCCACGAGGTGCCGGCAGCAGCGCTCGATGCCATGCAGATCTAGGCTTTGTTGGCGCCGCGGTCCGGCAGTCACGTTGTCGTTTGCGTACAATCAGCGTCCGAACTTGACTGGTTGCTCGCGCATTGACTGCATCGGACACTCATTTTGATTTGATCATCGTAGGCGCTGGGCTGTCCGGCATCTGCGCGGCGTGGCATATGCGTAAGGCAAGGCCGCACGCGCGAATTGCATTATTTGAAGCGCGTGATGATGTCGGCGGCACGTGGGATCTGTTTCAATACCCGGGCGTGCGATCCGACTCGGACATGCCAACGCTGGGCTTTACGTTCCGTCCTTGGATTGAAGAGCACGCTATCGCCAGCGGCGATCGGATCAAGCGCTACATTCGAAACACTGCCGAAGATGGCGACATTTTGCGGCACATCCGCTTTGGTCACCGTTTGCGTAGCGCCGACTGGAGCAGTACGGCGCAACGTTGGTCCCTGCGCTTTCGTTGCCGTCCTGACAACGCCGTGGCGAACTACAGCGCCGATTTTCTGATGCTGTGTACCGGCTACTATGACTATGCGGCGGGTTATACCCCGGAATTTGCGGGGCGTGAGGCGTTCCAGGGCGAATGGGTACACCCGCAGCAATGGCCCGACACGTTTTCGACCAAGGATAAGCGCATTGCCGTTATTGGCAGCGGAGCAACGGCCGTGACGCTCGTGCCGAGCCTTGCCGAGACCGCGGCGCACGTCACGATGGTTCAGCGTACGCCGTCTTATATCGCTGAAATGCCCGCTCGCGACGCGGTGAGTCGTTGGGCGCATCGTTGGCTAGGCAAGCGTGCCGCGCATTGGTTGACGCGCTGGAAAAATATTCTGTACACGATGAGTGTGTTCCAGCTATCGCGGCGCTTCCCGTCCTTTATGCGCAAACAACTGGTGAACAAAGTACGGCAGCGATTAGGTTCGGCGGTCGATGTCGACAAGCACTTCAATCCGCCCTACGACCCCTGGGATCAACGGTTGTGTCTGGCGCCCGATGGCGATTTTTTCGACGCACTGAGCAACGGTTCGGCGTCGGTAGCGACTGGCAACATCGCAAGCTTCGGCGCCGATCACCTGTCGCTTGACGACGGTACACGCATCGATGCAGACGTCATCGTCTGCGCGACGGGTCTTGCGCTGCGCGTGGCTGGTGGCGCGCGCATCAGCGTGGACGGTGAGCGCGTGCAAGCCAATGAGCGCGTCACCTATAAAGGTGCCATGCTCAGTGGCGTGCCCAATTTCGCAATGACAATGGGTTATACCAATGCATCGTGGACGTTGAAGTGTGAGCTCATTTCGCAATGGACTGTGCGTCTGCTCAACTACATGGACAAGCACCAGTATGGTGTTGTGTGTCCGCTATATCTCGATCATGGTGCCGATCGGCCATTCATTGATCTGCGCGCCGGCTACATCGAGCGCGCTGCGACTATCCTGCCGCGTCAGTCGCGTGCGCGGCCATGGACTGTGAACCAGAACTATTTTCTGGATTTGTATGCGTTCAAATGGTCCGGCATCAATGACCGGGCGTTGCAATTTACGCGACGGATATCGACGGCCTGATCATCATCGGGCAAACTCTAGGGTTTGCTTTTCGGTATCCGGGGGTTGGGCGATGAGTGCGGTGTATCCAGTCAATGCATACTTTAGTGAACACGGGCTGGTTGACGAGCAACGCTATGCCGAGCTGTACCAAAAATCTGTTGAAGACAATGAGGGGTTTTGGCGGGAACAGGCTGCAGTTGTCGATTGGATGAAACCGTTCACGCGGGTCAAGGACGTGTCCTACGCGCGTGATGATGTGCATATTCGCTGGTATGACGACGGCGAATTGAATGTTTGTGTCAATTGCGTCGATCGGCATCTGAGCGAGCGCCGCGATCAGCCAGCGATCATCTGGGAAGGCGACGATCCGGCGCGCGATGAAACCATAACTTATGGTCAACTGCATGAGCGCGTGTGCAAGTTTGCCAATGTACTGAAGTCCATTGGTGTCAAGAAAGGCGACCGCGTCACGCTGTATATGCCAATGATTCCGGAAGCGGCGATCGCCATGCTCGCCTGCGCGCGTATTGGTGCCGTGCACTCGGTGGTGTTTGGCGGGTTTTCGCCAGACGCGTTGGCCGGTCGCATTATTGATTGTCAGTCGAACGTTGTGATCACCGCTGACGAAGGCCTGCGTGGCGGCAAACCGATTGCGCTGAAAGCGAACGTTGATGCCGCAGCCGAAGTGACGGGCGTCACGACGCTGGAAAAAGTGCTGGTTGTCAAAAACACGGGTGGCGCTGTCGATTGGCACGCCGATCGCGATGTCTGGCTGCATGAGGCCGGAGTTTCGGTTGATGCGCAGTGTCCTGCTGAATCCATGAGCGCCGAAGACCCGTTGTTTATCCTGTACACGTCCGGATCGACGGGCAAGCCCAAAGGCGTGCTGCATACCAGTGGCGGGTATCTTGTCTATGCCGCTACGACGTTTCGTTACGTGTTCAATTATCAGGATGGTGACGTTTATTGGTGTACCGCTGACGTTGGTTGGATTACCGGACATTCGTATATCGTCTACGGGCCATTGGCTTGCGGTGCGACGACGCTGATGTTCGAGGGTGTGCCGACGTATCCGGGGCCGGGGCGTTTGTGGGAAGTGTGCGATAAACACAGTGTTAATGTGTGCTACACCGCACCGACGGCGATTCGTGCGTTAATGCGTGAGGGAGATGCGCCGGTCACAGCCACGTCACGCAAGTCACTGCGACTGCTCGGTTCGGTCGGAGAGCCGATTAATCCGGAAGCCTGGGACTGGTACCACCGTGTGGTCGGTGAAGGTCGCTGCCCGATTGTCGACACTTGGTGGCAAACGGAAACCGGTGGCATTTTGATCAGCCCACTGCCGGGCGCGACGGCATTGAAACCCGGCAGTGCCACACGCCCTTTATTCGGCATCCAACCGGCAATCGTCGATGGTGACGGTAATCCGCAAAGCGGTGCAGCGCAGGGCAATCTGGTCATCCTGGACAGCTGGCCAGGTCAGATGCGTACCGTGTACGGAGATCACCAGAGATTTGTCGACACGTATTTCTCGACGTTCGATGGCATGTATTTCACTGGCGACGGTGCGCGCCGCGATGCAGATGGGGACTACTGGATCACCGGTCGCGTTGATGACGTGCTGAATGTGTCCGGGCATCGCATGGGCACCGCGGAAGTCGAAAGCGCGATGGTCGCTCATCCGTCAGTGGCAGAAGCAGCGGTCGTCGGGTTTCCGCACGATATCAAGGGGCAGGGTATCTACGTTTACGTAACGTTGATGGAAGGTGCGCAAAGCAGTGATGCACTGATCGGTGAATTGCGTCAATGGGTGCGCCAGCAGATCGGCCCGATCGCAACGCCCGATGTGATTCAGTGGGCGCCGGGATTGCCAAAAACACGTTCGGGCAAAATCATGCGACGGATTCTGCGCAAGATTGCGGAGAATGATGTCGGCAATCTTGGCGACACATCAACGTTGGCCGATCCTTCTGTGGTCGATGACCTGATCGCAGGTCGCGCGCAATGACCGCTGCCGAGCAATACTGGCGCGCCAACCTGCGCTTGGTGGCGGGCTGTCTGGTCGTGTGGTTTGTCGTCTCGTTCGGGTTCGG
>JBCBDU010000058.1:0-15653 GCA_038529355.1 Pseudomonadota bacterium | reverse complement strand
ATATCAACGAAAACCTGGTTGTCGAGCTGTACTCGAAGTAAAAGATTAAAGAGGCGACTGTTCCCATGCAGGATTCCATGAACGAATTTCTCAAGCCGCGCGTTGTTAAAGTAACGCCGGTGAATGACAGCCAGGCCCGTGTGGTCATTGAACCGTTTGAACGCGGCTTCGGGCATACGCTGGGCAATGCGCTGCGGCGTATTTTGCTGTCTTCTATGCCTGGCGCGGCTATTGTCGAAGCCGAAATCGATGGCGTACTCCACGAATACACCAGCGTTGAGGGCGTACAGGAAGATGTCGTCGACATCCTGCTGAACCTGAAGCAGGTTGCACTGCGCATGCACGGTCGCGACCATGCTGAGCTGACGGTCGTCAAGAAAGGCCCGGGCCCGATCACCGCTGGTGATATCCAGCTGGATCATGACGTTGAGGTCTGCAACCCGGACCATGTCATCGCAAACCTGACAAAGGAAGGCGATATCCGCATGATCCTGCGCGTTGAACGTGGCCGCGGTTACCGCCCGGCTGCCAAGCGCGCTAACTTTGAAGATCAGACGGGTCCGATTGGCCGTTTGCAGCTCGACGCTTCATTCAGCCCGATCCGTCGTGTGACCTACAGCGTTGAAGCGGCACGTGTTGAACAGCGTACCGATCTGGACAAGCTGCTGATCGACATTGAAACCAACGGTACCATCGATCCGGAAGAAGCGATCCGCCGCGCGGGCAGCATTCTGAAAGATCAGCTGAGTGTATTTGTTGACCTGCAAGGTCAGGAAGACACCGCGGCTGCGTCCGCCGAAGCACAGGTCGATCCGATTCTGTTGCGTCCGGTCGATGAGCTCGAGCTGACCGTGCGTTCAGCGAACTGCCTCAAGGCGGAAAGCATTAATTACATCGGTGATCTTGTGCAGCGCACGGAAGTGGAATTGCTGCGCACGCCGAATCTCGGTAAGAAATCCCTGACCGAAATCAAGGAAGTACTGGAGAGCCATGGCTTGGGCCTGGGTCTGCAGGTCGACAACTGGCCACCCGCAAGTTTGCGCGGTGACCGCACGTTGCTCAATCCTTGATACCGGACTGACATAGCAGGACAACAAAGACCATGCGTCATAAGAAATCGGGCCGTAAGCTCAATAGAAACAGCTCGCACCGTAAGGCGATGTACCGCAACATGGCGGCCTCGCTGATCAAGCACGAGACGATCAAGACGACTTTGCCGAAAGCAAAAGAGTTGCGTCGTGTCATCGAGCCGCTCATCACGATCGCCAAAACAGATGGCGTTGCCAGTCGTCGGCTGGCGTTCGATCGCCTGCGCGACAAAGAAGCGGTCGGCAAGCTGTTTGGGGATCTGGGTCCGCGTTTCAAAACGCGCCCCGGTGGCTACCTGCGTATCCTGAAGATGGGTTTCCGTCCGGGTGACGCTGCGCCGATGGCAATGGTCCAGTTGCTGGATCAGCCTGAAGCCGTTGCCGAAGAGGCCGCGGACTAGGCGAATTTGCTTGGATGTCGCGCCGCTGGCGGCACGCACAAAAAAGCCGGGCAATGCCCGGCTTTTTTGTGTCTCGACGGCTGTCGATCAGGTATTAACCTTTTCTGCGCGGTGCCCGGCGCGTCGTTTTCTTCGCCACTTTCTTCTTGGTAGCGCGCCGTTTTGTCACCTTTTTCTTCGTGACTTTTTTCTTCGCGGTCTTTTTCTTGGCAGTTTTCTTTTTGGCGGGCGCTTTTTTGGTTGCCTTCTTCTTGGCTACCTTCTTTTTCGCCTTTTTCTTCTTGCCAGTGATCTTGTCGATCTGCCTATCAATGGCCGCAAGCGCTTTGTCCAGGTGCAACGCGCGTTTCATATGCAGGCGCGCACTGGCCAGATCTTCGCGCACGAGACGCAGCTGCGTACGAGATTCTTTGGCTTCGGTGGTTGCGGCGTCTTTCAGCTTCTCGAGCTTCTTGATTTGCGAGCGTAATTCGCGTTTGACCTTGGCTGATGTGGCCTTGGCGAGACGCTCGGTTTTCTTCGCCAGCTGTTCGCGCGCCTTCTTGCTGCGGTTACTCGCGGCTTTGATTTCGCGTGTAAGCTTCTTGCGTTCGCGATCGAGTGATTTGGTCGCCCGAGTCGCAGCAGTGACCAATTCCTTTTTCGCCTTCTCAAGCGACTTGTGTTGCGTATCTAGTTCTTTAGTCATTACATGCTCCCCTAAGCTAACATCAGCGTAACGATCTGGACTATACAACGAAGATGAATCGAATACACCACATCAACCTTGTTGTGTCGGATATTGACGCAGCAACGAAACATTTTGAGGCGTTGACCGAAGTTACCGCGCAGCCCATGGAGTATTTGCCGTCGCGGGCTGTCGCGTTGCGTCGTTTCCGGCTGAATGAACTGTGGCTTATAGTTCTGGCGCCGACAGCTGATGACAGTCCTGCCGCCGTTTGGCTGCGCGAGCGTGGCCCGGGACTTTTTCTGCTGTCGTTTTGCGCCGATAATCTGGATCGCGAACTGGCAAGAGTGCAGCGCAACGGAATTAGCGCTGTCGGTGCGCAACGACAGGGGCTGGATGATTGGCGTGTGCTTGATCTCGCGCCAGACGCATTTGGTGGTATCCCCGTGCAACTCACTGAAAGTGCTGAAACTACAGCAAAAGGCAAGCAATCCTGATGAATCGAATTGATGATTTTAGTGGCAAGAGCGTCATCGTGACCGGAGCCTCGGCAGGTGTCGGTGCAGAGGTTGCCCGAGTGTTTGCCGAGGCAGGAGCGCGTCTCATGCTGGTCGCACGGCGTCGCGAACCGTTGAAACTGATCGCAGAAGAGCTGTCCGAAATCACAGAGACTCGCACGATGACGATGGATGTCGCCGACATTGACGCCTGTCGCGACCTCGTGCGCAAAACGGTGTTCGAGTTCGGCAGTCTGCATGTGCTCGTGAACAACGCCGGCGCCCATTATCGCGGTAATTTCGACACCGTGGATGTTGCGCAAATCGCGCAGATGATTGATGTCAATTTGCGCGCGCCGTTGGTATTGTCGCGCTTGTCGCTGGATGCTATGCGCAACGCAGGCGGTGGCGCCATTGTGCAAGTGGCGTCGATTGCCGGCACAACACCGGTGCCCGGATCGGCTACCTATAGCGCGAGCAAATTCGGCTTACGTGCGTTCACGCTGGCGCTGGCTGATGAGCTAAAGGGCAGCAACGTTCACGTCGGCGCCGTGTCGCCAGGGCCCATTGATACCGGTTTCATCATGAGTGATATCGACGAGGTGACGGATCTGACGTTTTCGCAACCGATGAGTACTGCACGTGAGGTTGCTGACGCTGTGCTGAAGGTGGCTGCCGGGGACGCGCTGGATTACAAGATGCCACGCATCAGCGGCGTGCTGGGAGACGTCGGTTACATGTTCCCGTCGATCAAGCGATTGTTGCGGCCGCTGCTCGAACGGCGCGGTCGCAAAGCAAAAGCGTTCTACAAGGCGCGTGCGATTGCGGCCAAGTCTGATGACTGAACAGCACATTGCCCACGTTAATGTCGCAACGTTGCGATATTCGCGAGGGGATGCGCGCGTGCAGCCGTTTTTCGACGCGGTACCCGCTATCAATGCATTGGCGGAGCGTTCACCGGGCTTTGTCTGGCGGCTCACCGACGATGCGGAAGAAGCTAAAGCGGCTGAACTGTTTGGAGAACCCAACCTGGCCATCGCGCTGTCAGTCTGGGAGACACTCGAGTCGTTGCGCGATTTCGTTTATCGTTCGGCGCACGGCGGTTTTGTGCAGCAGCGCGCCAGCTGGTTCCTGCCGCGCGCAATGGCAAACAAGGCGTTGTGGCGGGTGGCGCCTGGCACGCAACCGAGCATACTGGATGCGAAACACCGTCTGGATTGGTTAACCCGGCATGGGCCTGGTGACGTCGCGTTTGGCTTTAGCCAACACATTGATCAAGTGAGCACACAATGAATGCAATGCAAGAGAGCGAGATCGCGGCTGCGCTGCAGACGCTGGATGGTTGGGCGCTGAGTGATGGTAAGCTGACGGCGCAGTTTGAGTTCGCTGACTTCGTGGGCGCGTTCGGATTCATGTCATCCATTGCGCTTGTTGCCGAGCGCATGGGACATCATCCGGAATGGTTCAACGTTTACAACCGGGTAGAGGTTGCGCTGACCACTCACGATGCCGGCGGCATTACCGGTAAGGATTTCGCGCTGGCGGTGGCGATGAACAAACAGGCGGCCGCGTTGCGCAGCTAGCACGAACGCTTGGCCGGCCGCAGGTCTGGTCGTCGGCCAGGAGCGCGCGATGCTGTCACCTGCAGGTGACGAGGACTGAGTGGTTATGGCAGCGCTTTGAATGCGTCGCGGGTCAGGTTTTCGCAGCCATCGTCCATGACGCGTACATTGTCTTCGATGCGAATGCCGCCGAACGGCTTGAGCGCATCGATCGCCTGCCAGTCGAGCATCGATTTGTGCTCGGATTGGCGCAGCGGTTCGAGCAGCATGTCGATGAAGTACAGGCCGGGTTCGATGGTCAGCACCTCGTCCGCGCTGAGCGCCCGCGTCAGCCGCAGATTCGGGTCACTGCCCGGCCGCTCGGTTGGTGTGCCATCCGCATCCGCCAAATGGCCACCGACGTCATGCACTTGCAGTCCGAGATAGTGACCGAGGCCATGTGGCAGAAACGCCCGTGTGATGCCGGTTTCTACCAGCGCCTCTGCGCTGGCAAGGCCGATGCGATGTTCGACGAGCAGCTTGGCGAGCAACGTATGCATCAGGATATGTAGCGCACGATAGTCGACAGCACTCTTGACGTTGGCGCACAGCGCTTGTTGGAGGGTGTCCATGCTGTCGATCATGTCGTTAAACAGCCCGGACTCGCGACAGTACGTGCGCGTGATGTCACTCGCGTAGCCGGCGTCGCTGGCGCCGGCATCAATCAGGAACGTGCGGATATGCTGCGGTGCACTGCGCTCGCGATGCTGGTAGTGCAAAATCGCAGCATGCTCGTTCAGCGCAATGATGTTGTGATACGGCAGATCTGCATCGACGCACTGGATAGCCTTCAGATAGGCCATGTGCAGGTCGTACTCGCTGACCGATCCGCTGGCAAACGCTGCGGCGGCAGCACGGTGGGCAGTTGCACCCAGCGTGCTGGCGGTGCGCATGCGAACAAGCTCATACGGCGTCTTGCGGGTGCGCGCGGTGTCCAGATGGTGCAGTGCAGCGCTTGGGTTGCAGCGCTCGATGCCGAGCGTATGCGCAGGCGTCAGTGCTTCGCCAATGAAAATCGGTGATTTCGTGCCTTCCGGCAAATGCGCTTTGGACGCTTCAACGCTGCGGGTCACTCGCACATCGAAGTGGTTGGCCCAATACGGATCGGGCGTATCCGGCAACGCATGCCAATAGTCGTCCGGCTGGCAATACGTCAGAATCGGCGTCTGACCGCGCCGGTAGATTACGTAGCTGTCGGTGACGTGAGTCAGCGGCAGCCAATAGGCGAAATGCGGGTTTACCGCGAACGGGTATCCGTGGTCATCAAGAAATGCGATGTGTAGCGCACCGGAAAACACGACGACGGTGTCAGCGCCGGCTGCGTCCATAGCCTGATCGAACGCGTTTGTGACGCTCTCGACGTGGGCTTGATAGAGGGATTCGTCAGGTGCTGGGTGCGTCATCGTTGGATCCTCAAAATTCGACCGAGAGTATAACAATCGGTGCTTTGCCGGTTCTATGTTGACGTGCGACGAGGCACACTTAACGTATGGATCCGTCAACGATAACCGAGGTCACAGCTCCATGTCTGCCAAAACGTCACATCGTCTCGCCGGCACCTTTGCCGCTTTCTGTTCAGGTCTTTGCCTGATGGGTGTTGCACACGGATTCGACAGGTTAAGTGGTGCGCCGCATGCGTCACGTTCCGAAGTCATCGCGCCACATGTGATGGCCGCCACGAGCCAACCGCTGGCTACGCAGGCGGCGCTAGACATCCTTCGTGCAGGCGGTAGTGCCGTCGATGCGGCCATTGCGGCCAATGCAATGCTGGGGCTGATGGAGCCGACCGGCTGCGGTATCGGCGGCGACTTGTACGCGATTGTCTGGGATGCAAAAAAGCAAGAGCTGACCGGCCTGAACGCAAGCGGTCGCTCGCCGCAAGGTTTGACGCTGCAGATGCTCAAAGATCGCGGTCTGACGTCGATTCCACCCCGCGGACCGCTGCCGGTGAGCGTGCCGGGCGCTGTCGATGGCTGGTTTGAGTTGCACGGTCGTTATGGGCAGCTGCCAATGACGGACGTGCTTGCGCCGGCAATCGCTTATGCCCGCAACGGCTTCCCGGTCAGTGAATTGATCGCCTACTACTGGGAGCGCAATGCGCGGGTTCTGGACAGCTATCCGGGTTTCACGGAAACCTTCATGCCGGGCGGCAAAACGCCGGCGAAAGGCCAGATGTTCCGTAATCCGCGTCTGGCGAACACCTACGAGGCGATTGCCAAAGGCGGTCGTGAAGCGTTCTACGGCGGCGAGATTGCACGCACAATCGCCGACTATGTGCAGGCGCAGGGCGGGTTTCTCAGCGTTGCGGATCTTGCGAACCATACGTCCGACTGGGTTGAACCGGTATCGACCACCTATCGCGGCGTTGAAGTGTTCGAGCTGCCGCCGAATGGGCAAGGGATAGCGGCGTTGCAGATACTGAACATCCTCGAAGGCTTCGATGTGGCGGCGATGGGCTATGGTTCGCCAGAATACGTGCACGTGATGACTGAGGCGAAAAAACTCGCCTTTGAAGATCGCGCAAAGTTTTACACAGACACGGCATTCGCCGATGTCCCTGTCGACTGGCTCGTATCAAAAGCCTACGCGGCAGAGCGACGTAAACTGATTGACCCAAAGCGTGCGTCGAAACAGTTGCCTGCCGGCGATGCACCGCTGCAGGACGGCGATACCATTTATCTGACGGTTGCGGACGCTGACGGCAACATGGTGTCGCTGATCCAAAGCAACTACCGCGGTATGGGTAGCGGTATGACGCCGGGCGAGCTCGGATTCATCCTGCAGGATCGCGGCGAGCTGTTTGCACTTGATTCGGATCACGCGAATGTCTACGCACCCGGCAAAAGACCGTTTCACACGATCATTCCAGCGTTCGCGTTTAAGGATGGCAAGCCGTGGCTGAGCTTTGGTTTGATGGGCGGTGGCATGCAGCCGCAGGGTCATGCGCAGATTATCGTCAACATGGTCGACTTCGGGATGAATTTGCAGGCGGCCGGCGACGCGGCGCGGATTCGCCATGACGGATCGTCGCAGCCGACAGGCGAGGTGATGACCGACGGCGGCACGCTGAACGTCGAGAGCGGCATCGATGCCAAAACGCGCCTCGCGTTGGAAAAGCTCGGTCACGATGTGTCGGTGAGTGGCGGCGGCTATGGTGGCTATCAGGCGATCATGCGTGATCATGAGCAAGGCGTTTATTACGGCGCGTCCGAATCGCGCAAAGACGGTCACGCTGCCGGGTATTAAGTATGAGCAACAAAGAAATCTGGCTAACGGGTATTACCACGACCGGTACGCCGCACATTGGTAACTACGTCGGTGCGATTCGCCCCGGGGTTGAAAGCAGCAAGGATCCGTCGCGACAAAATTTTTATTTTCTCGCTGATCTGCACGCGCTGGTGAAAAGCGAAGCGCCGGACAAGATCAATCGCTCAACGCTCGAAATTGCAGCAAGTTGGCTGGCGCTGGGGTTAGATACCGATAACACGGTGTTCTATCGTCAGTCCGATATTCCGGAGATTCCATTGCTCACCTGGGTGCTCTCGAGTCAGACGGCCAAAGGGCTGATGAATCGCGCGCATGCCTACAAAGCGGCCGTTGATGCGAATACCGAGGGCGGAGACAACGATCCTGACAAGGGCATCACGATGGCGCTGTTCAGCTATCCGGTGCTGATGGCGGCCGACATTCTGATGTTTCACGCGACGCATGTCCCGGTTGGCCGAGATCAGAAGCAGCACGTCGAGATGGCGCGCGATATCGCGCAACGTTTTAATCACCACTATGGTGATTTGCTGGCGCTGCCGCAGGCAGTGATCAGCGATTCGACCGCCACGCTGAAGGGGCTCGACGGGCGCAAGATGTCGAAGAGTTACAACAACACGATCCCGTTGTTTGCGCCACCGAAAAAACTGCGCAAATTGATCATGAAGATCAAGACCAATTCGCTGGAGCCAGGCGAGCCGAAAAGCACGGAGGATTCAACGCTGTTTGATATCTATCGGGCGTTTGCAACACCCGCAGAAGCCGACGCGATGGCGAAGCAATTCGCGGAAGGCATCGCTTGGGGCGCAGCGAAGCAGCAGTTGTTTGAATATATCGACGCGCACCTCGAACACGCGCGCGGTGAGTACGAGCGGCTGATTGCAGATCCAGGTCATGTCGAATCGGTGTTGCGTGCCGGTGCCGAGCGTGCGCGCGCGGTAGCGACACCGCTGATGACGAAAGTCCGGCAGGCGATCGGGTTGCGCGGTTTGGCGTAAGCGCGCTGCTGGCTAGCGCGCCTTGGCGAACACGCTGTGCTCTTCGGTGCCGGCAGCGTGGCGCGATCGATTCATGGTATAGCGAGGTTGCGCTGTGCTGTCAGCTCACCTGACTAACGTAACGCGGCGAAAGACATCGGCATCGATATAGCCGCGGTTGCGATCACCGTTAACCGGTTCGATATCGACATCGCCGACGAAGTGCTGGCGTCCCTGCGTGTCGTCGGCATCGCAGTAGGCAACCATGAAGCCGAGCGTCCGCCCCGCCGACAGTCGCAACGGCTGAGTGTTTGCATCGTCATTGAAATCATCGCCGAATACTTTGATGTGCACCTCCCACATGATCGTATGAGGTGCACGGTTTGCTCGCTGCCAGCTCGAGGTAATGTGATCGGGAAAGGTACGTACGAACCGGTGTTCGTTCCCGGCGTCTTCCTCTGACTGGAAAGGCCCGACATCGACGGCCTGGTTGTCGAGCGCAACGTGATAGGCGAACGCGCTGTAGTTGTACAGGTGATCGCCGCCACTGGCGTCGGCATCGACGAAAATCTCCAGCGTATCGTCGTCCCAGTAGCGCTCCAGCGGATCGGGATGTGCATCGATCAGCACATCGTCGACAATTTCTGCCAGCAAATACAAGCCAGCTTCGTTCCAGAGCAATTTGTAGCGTCCGGAGAAGTCACTTGCACTTGGTGGCGTGCCCAACGTCAGGTATTTGATATCTCGCCACGCTGCTCGCTGCCAGGCGGCGTCATCGGTCAAGCCATTGATCGTTGGCGCTACCGCAGCATACGGTATCGGGTCAGCGTGCAGTGCCGCACTTGCGCCAAGGGTTGCGATGAGTGCGACACACTGTGCCCGGAATAGCGTTTCGTGAATCATTTGATAGATCTCCAGTGTTTGTTTGACGCGTGCTCTCGTTCATTGCATGACGTCTTGACGCGTCAGCATCAGTAGCCAATCGCGTAAGACGTCGGGAGGCGTGAATTCGATACGATCGGCGCCTGTGATCTTATCTTCGCCAGTGGTTGCGATGCGTCCGGTGAGTGGGTCAGTCCAACGCAGGAAAAAAGTTTCTGGTGCTGCGCCCAGATCGATAAACGGCTGCGTGCCGGCAGGGACATAAACAAGGTAGGCATTGTCATTGCCAAAACAATACCCGCTGGAGATGGCATTGCATGACGAGAACGTTTCGAGCGCCCACTCGTTAAGCAACGCTTTTGCGGCACGCGTTTGCTGCCACAGAGAGTCGCGCAGCCGCCAGTCTTCTGACGTTAAGTCGTTGGCGGGGTAGTGTGCGCCAAAATACCACTCAACGCCTGCACCGCCGGCCAGCAAACTGCCCCACAACGCATGTTGCCGCAGCATCGCGTGGTTATCGTTGCTGGCCGTGTCCGGAACTGCCCCGGTATGCCACGGTCCGATTTCATCCATTGTGATCAGCCAGGGTTTGCCGGCCGCTGCGGAGCGCGTCCGCCAATCCAGCAACTGCGCATTGACGCGCAGCGGATCATCGACCTGGAAAGACAGGCCATCGATAGCGTCGAAGCCCAGCAACGCAGTCAGTATGTCTTGCTTGCCAGCAACCGAGGCGTGCGTGTGTAACAGCACCGGGTGCTGATACGGGTCGTACGCCTTGAAGTAATTCGCCATGGCTTTGCGCTGCTCGGTGTTCTGCGCGTGCGGCGACCAGGGTGCCGGTCCGTTTTCTTCCCCGAGATTCCAGATCAGACCAGGGTGATGGGCAAAGCGTGCAATCAATTCGCCGAAATACAATTGTCGCAGTCTACCGGTGTCGCCGTCGTCCAGCAGACGTTCGTTCTCCGTCTCCTGTACGACGACATGCAGCGCAATGCCGCGCCGTTGCATGTGCGAAAACACGCGCTCCCACTGTTCCAGCTTGCTGACATCGAACCGCTCGAAGTCGGTTGGCGAGACGTAGGGCCAGACATCATTGCCGTCTCCGCCAATGTTCAAGGTCAGAAAGTAGGCAACATTCATTCCTTGATCGGCCAGGTAGTTGACACCGCCGATCAGCGCTCGACCTTTGCCATCGCCCCACGTCGGATCGCCGTCCGACCAGTCTGCAAGATGATCGGCGAATGCGTGTATATCGCCGGTTGCCGCAGCCTCGCCATCGCGTGCCTCGCGATGCGCGCGTTCGGTGGCATCGAAATCGCGAAACGCCAGCAGATTCTCCGGGCTGTTGGTGCCGACCTTGATCCAACGTTGATTGTCCGCTTGCGTGTAGAAATAGTGCCCGGAGACGGCGAGTGCGCCCAAACCGCGAAAGTCCGGCGCCGATTTGTCTGACTCGGTCACAATGAATGAACCTGTGGCTGCCGCTATCGCAACCTCATCCCCGGCGTAGAAATCATCGTCCAGGACGATGTCGCTACCTGCGCGCAGCCTGGCGTGATATTGCCAGGTGCCGATCGTCGGCGGTGCAAACCGAACCTGCCAACGATTCCCGCCGGTGGCGCTGCTATCGGCAGCCTGACCGTCTGCGGCGTAGAACCCCTTGACGACGTAGCGTTGTTCGCCGTTTGTGAATTCAACCTGTAGACGGAAATCGGTAAACGGGTTGGGTACGGCGGTCTCTGAAGTGGCCGGGCCTTCAAACGTTAAGGAAACGGTATGCCAGCGTTGGTAGACGTTCTTTGCGACGCCGACGCGCGGTGCCGGGTTGGGCGTCGGGGAAAGCGTCGTTTGCTCGAGATCAACGAGTTCGGGTTCTCCGCCGCGCTGCGCGCTACCCGCCGCGATGAATAGTCGATCGCCGATGCCAGCGAGACCGGTGCCGTGCCGGCCCAGCGTCAGGTCGGGCAGGCGTCGCCAGCTGCGCGAACGCACGTCGTAGGCCTCAACCTCGGCATGTGCATCGACCTGCGCGCCGCTCTCACCGCCCGCGACGATGATCTCGTTACCCCAACTGACGACCATGCTGCCCGCCCGCTCGGTCGGGATGCGCAGTGCGTCGGCCACCGGTTGCCAGCGTTCGTCCGCAAAGTCGAACACGTTGCCGTGACTGACAGTCAGATCCATGTCGTGACCAGTAGCGCGTGATGAGCGTCGACCGGCGAAGACATACAACTTGTGATCATTGACCGCGGCATGCACATGATCGCGCGCATTCGGTGCGTCGGGTAGCACGCGCCAGCGACCGCTGCGTGGATCGTATTCGTCCAACCAGGCGCGCGATCCTGACATGTGTCCGTCGGTGATGCCACCAATCAGGTAGATGCGGTCATTGTAGACAACTGCGCCAGCGCCGCCGCGCTGGCGCTCTGCCGGGATGCGGTGACCCCAGGCATAGCGATCCTCGGCGGGAAAGTACTTGAGCACTCTGTCGAGCGGCGTTTCGTTGGGCCATTGCCCGGTGAACGCACCCAACAGATAGATAGCATCGCCGTACGAGACTGCTTGCATGTGATGGATTTCAATCGGCGGCGCGGCGCGTTGACTCCATCGCTTTGCAACAGGGTCGTAGACATCTGTCGGATTGATGCGACGGCCGCCAATCATGTAGAGCTTGCCGCCATGTGCAACAAACGCCGACTCGTGCCGCGCCGTCGGCGTATCGCCACCGGCAGCGATCTGCTGCCAGTGTTGCGCGTTGCCGGCGCAGCCAGTAATCCAGAGTGCTGCCAGCGCTATGCAGCTCCGCTTGACCCCAGGCAGGTTCTGGCAGGACTGCCGCAACGCTACCACCAGGTTGCGTAGAGCGCCGCTAACATCAGGACGATCGCACCGGTCGAGACGTTAAAACTGACACTGGTGCTGGTATCGATGCCGGAGCTATCAATCGTGTTGTTCTGTGGTGCTTTGCTACCCAGGGCGGACACGCCGACGCCAATCGCGATGCACAACAGGAAGACAACGCCAACGCGGTCAATGAAGGGTAGTTCGGGCATGTAGAGTTTGAACAGCAGCGAAAAGACTGCGGATCCGATGGCGGTCGCTAGCGCACCGTTGGCCGTGGTGCCTTTCCAGAAAATGCCAAGCAGGAACAGGCAGCACACGCCGGGCGTGAAGAATCCGGTGAACTCCTGAATGAACTGGAACGCCTGATCGAAATTGCCCAGCAAGGGTTTGGCAACGATGGCTGCGATCACCATCGCCGCGAAACTGACGCGACGACCAACGCTGACCAAATGCTGTTCGGTCTTTTCTTCGCGCACGACATGTCGATACAAATCCATCGTGAAGATCGTCGAAATCGAATTCATCATCGACGCCAGCGACGAAACGATGGCGGCGATCAACGCTGCGAAGACCAGGCCCAACAGTCCTGCGGGTAACAGACCCATGACAGTCGGATAAGCTTTGTCGGCCTGGTCCAGTTCTGGTGCGAGGATCACAGCGGCGACACCTGGTAACACAATAATCAAAGGCATCAGCATTTTCAGGAACGCCGCGAACACGATGCCCTTTTGCGCTTCGGCGGTACTCTTGGCCGCCAGCGTTCTTTGGATAATGAACTGATTGAATCCCCAATAGGACAGGTGCATGACCCACATGCCGCCGATCAGGACCGAGATGCCAGGCAGTTCGGCATAGTGCGGCGACTGCTTGTCGAAAATCAGATCAAATTTCTCTGGCAGTCTCTCGACGAGGATGCCAAAGCCTGCGATGACGCCATCGCCACCGGAAACCTCGTTTAGCGAGATAATGGCGATCAGGATGCCGCCAAAGACCAATAGTACGACCTGAATGATATCGGTCATCGCGACAGCCTTCAGGCCGCCATACAACGAATAAGCGGTGGCAAATGCGGCCAGACCAACTAGACCCCAAACCAGGTCGAGACCGGTGATTGTCGTAATCGCCAATGCGCCTAACCAAAGAATCGATGTCAAATTGACGAACACGTAGACGCCGAGCCAGAACACAGCCATGACGTTGCGCACCCGATGATCGTAACGCTGCTCGAGAAACTGCGGCATCGTGTAAATCTTGTTCTTCAAGAACACCGGTAGCAGAAATTTGCCCACAATGATCAGCGCGATCGCAGCCGTCCATTCGTACACGCCAATGGCAATCCCCATGACAAAAGCTGAACCCGACATGCCGATGATTTGCTCTGCGGAGATGTTGGCAGCGATCAGCGATGCGCCAATCGCCCACCACGGCAGATTGCGACCCGCCAGAAAGTAGTCACTGGTGTTTTTCTCATGCCCCGGTTTTTCGCGCGACACCCACTGTGCCAACGCGAGTAACGCAACCGCGTAGATCGCAACCACGGCGATATCGATTGATTGTAAGTTCACTTCAGTCCCCCATCCCTAACGTGTCTATTCTCGATTGTGGCCAATAGCCACCGCAAATGCTTCTAACCTGGACTGCTCGCGGTTGCGCAATCCGCTAATGCTGCGGCGAATTGTGCCGGACATTGCGCGAGCAGCCGGGCGTCCGTGAGCGATGCGACCATCTGCTGCGTTGACAGTGCGATATCCAGTCGCAGCACATCGGGCTCGCCGGTTGGGCACTGCAGTGTCTGATACTGTGAGTCGAGCAATCGTGCGGGCATAAAATGCCCTGCTCGCTGCTGTATTCGTGCTGCAATCGTCGTACGGTTCCCATCCAGAAAAATGAAGCGCGTATTGAAGCCTAGTGCGCGTAGCTGTGCGCGGTGCTGCGCCTGCAAGGCGCTGTGCGCGAGAACACTGTGCTGCCCGTTGAGTTTCGCGTCGGCAAGCGCCGCGCAAACTTTCTGCATCCACGGTGCCCGCTGCGCATTGGTCAGCGGGATGCCGCGTTGCATCAGTGCGGTATTGGCCTGGCTGTGATAATCGTCGGCGTCAAAAAAACGAAAGCCGGTCAGCGCGCACAGTGTTCTTGCCAGCGTCGTCTTGCCGCTGCCGCTAACGCCCATGCAGATCATGAGCTCGCATGGCGCGCTCATGGCGACACCATGGGTAGCTTGACAGTAATCTGGTATTCGTTGCCATCGCGGACATTGCGAATGATGTTGTCGCTGAGCACGGTTTTGTCTTGCTCAACACTGAGTGCATCGAGGTTCGCACAGCGCTCGTAGGTCACGTGAAATTGCGCGCCGCGAAACGTGCGCTCAATTCGAGCGCTGTCCCAAACTGCCGGCAATTGCGGATCAATCAACAGGCCATCGTCGCAGCCACGCAAGCCGAACAATTGCTCGATGACGATGCGATACATCCAGCTTGCCGCGCCGGTGTGGAACAGCTGGCTGGATCGGCCTGCGGTGCGCGGGTGCTCGCGGTATGCGCCGCGATAGTAATTGGGAATGAACACCGGCAGCTGGCCGCGTTGCCGCAGATCGTCGGGATCCAGCGACGGCAAGGCACGGCGCAGGTGCGCAAACGCCAGCTCGGACTTGCGGCGCTGGAATAGCGCGTACACGTAGAACATGGCGGCATGATTGTAGACTGAACCGTTTTCTGCGGTACCGGGAAATTTCTGCGTCAGACGGCCGATGTCCTCATGCATGTGGGTGAAGCTCGGCGCGAGCAACATCACGCCGTACGGTGTTGTCAGTCGCGATTCAATCGCGTCGATCAGCGTTTGCTGTTGCTGGTCGTTCGCAATACCGGCGATGATGGCCCACGTTTGCGGATTCAGGAACAAGCTGCCTTCACTGTCGTCGATCGTGCCAAACGTTCTGCCGTCATCGGTAATGCCGCGCGCGAACCACGGCTCCTGCCAGAGGTAGGCCTGCACGGCGTCCGCGGATTGGCGTGCCGCGGTGTGCATGTCCGTTGCAATCTCCCCGTGACCGCTCCTGTCGCAAATCTCTCGCCACAGGTTCAGCGCGTGCACCGTCGCGATTGATAGCCACCCGGACACACCATCGCCGCGATGCCCGACCATGTTCATGGGGTCGCACCAATCGCCTTGTGCAATCAGGCTGAGATGACGCTCGTTTCGATTGGCAATGAGCCATTGCATCGCGTGCGTGATGCGCTCGTGCACGGTGCTGGTCTTGCCATCCGCGCTGCCTGCAATCCTGTGCGCCAGAAACGCATAGTCGGCGGTCTCACTCAGGTAAGCTTGCAGACAAATCGGTAACCACACGCAGTGATCGGTGTGCGGTATCTGGTTAATGTATTTGAGTGCGCCATTGCCGTCCAGCAGCACGCCCTCCGGCATGCCGCCGTCCGG
>JBCBDU010000057.1:0-15747 GCA_038529355.1 Pseudomonadota bacterium | reverse complement strand
CACCACCGGCGCCGATGGTGCGCACATCAATCGACGGTGGTGGCTCGATCGCCTTCGTACCCGAACTGACCAAGGCTTTGCGCGTTGGTCCGGATTCGGCGGGCGCAGACCCTGGTCCTGCCGCTTACATGAAAGGTGGCGAGCAGCCGACCGTTTGCGACGCCAACGTGGTATTGGGTTACCTGCCGTCCGAAGTGAAGTTGGGCGGCGCGATGCAAATCAATCGGGATGCAGCCGAGAAAGCCGTGCAGACGCTGGCCGATGCGATGGGCATTGAATTAATGGCCGCCGCCGAAGGCATCATCAAAATCGTTAACGAGTCAATGCTTGGTGCATTGCGGCTTGTGTCGGTCGAGCAAGGCTATGATCCACGCGACTTTGCATTGGTCGGGTTCGGGGGCGCAGGTCCGTTGCACGCGAATGCACTGGGTGTGCTCAGTGGCGCGTGGCCGGTCATCGTGCCGCCAGGGCCGGGCGTACTGTGTGCGTACGGGGATGCGACGACCGAGGTGCGCGATGAGGCGTCGCAAACCTACGTGGCGCGTGTCGACAGCATCGATGCGTCGGCGTTGCTTGCTGAGCTCGAAGCGTTGCGCGAGCGTGCCGGTGAATCGTTCAAGGCAGATGGCATTGCGCAAAGCGATCAGGAAGTGGTCTATCAAGCCGATCTGCGCTACGCAGGACAAGCGTTTCAATTGTCTTTGAACGTGACCGAAGCGGCGCTGCGCAAAGAAGGCTTGAGCGTGCTAACCGATGAGTTTGATCGTCAGCACGAGCAGTTGTTTACGTTTGCGCATGGCAAGGATCACGAAATCGTCATGATTCGCGCCGTGGTCAAAGCCAGAACCGGACTTGCGACGGCGCTGACGCACGGCGAAGCGGGCTCGACCAATATCGCGGACGCGAAACTGCTGGATACCCGTTTCTATGTTGAGCAGCAGTGGCACGACGCGGTGATCTATGATCGCGGCAAGCTGGCTGCAGGAGCGGTCGTACCGGGGCCCGCCATCGTGCAGGAGATGGACTCCACGACGTTGGTACTGCCCGGACATACCGCGACCGTCGACACCGTCGGCAACCTCTTGATCAACCCGGTTTAAGGAGCGTTTGACATGACAGCACGAATCGTTGAAACCAATTCGACGCCGTTTAACACCGTCGACGTCGACGCAGTAACGGTAGACATTATCGAAAACGCGCTCAAAAACGTGCGCGAAGAGATGGATGCGGTGTTATTTCGCACCGCCATGAGTCCAGGCATTCGCGAGCAGGGCGATTGTTTTCCGATGGTGGCGAACAAGGACGGCAAAATGGTCGTCGGCCAGTTCGGCAGTTTCATCCACGGCTTCATGGAAGCCTACGATGGCGATATCGAAGAGGGCGACATCATCCTTACGAATGATCCGTACATGTGCAACGCGGCCGTGTCGCATTTGCCAGACTGGATTGTGTTGGTGCCGTGCTTCAAGGATGGTCGCCACATCGCGTGGTCGGCCATGTTCGGCCACATGTCGGACAACGGCGGCATGGTGCCAGGCTCAATTCCGGTCAAGGCCGAAACAATCTACCAGGAAGGCATTCGTATCCCGCCGACCAAGCTGTACAAGAAGGGGGTGTTGCAGGAGGACATCCTCGAGCTGATCCTGCACAACGTGCGCACATCCGAGTGGAACCGGTTCGACCTGAACGCGCTGGTGGCGTCTTGTCGTACAGCCTCCAAACGCTGCGCTGAAATTGCCGAGCGTTTTGGCGACGATGTGTTCCAGACGACGATGCAAATCATGCTCGATCGCAACCTCGAAGCAATGCGCGCGATCATTAACATGATTGTGCCGGAGACACCGTCATATTTCGAAGACTACATTTGCGATGATGGCGTCGGCAAAGGGCCGTACAAAATCGCCTGCAAGTTGTGGCGAGAAGGCGACAAGGCCATTTTCGATTTCGAAGGTACCGACCCGCAAGCACAGAGCTCGATTAACTTCTACATGAACGAAGAAATGTTCAAGATGTTCTTCGGCTCGTTCACGATCAATCTGTTCGATCCGCACATCTTGTTCAACGACGGATTCTATGAACTCGTTGAAGTGCGTATCCCGCAGGGCAGTTTGCTCAAACCGAAGTTCCCGGCAGCGTTGTCTGGCCGCACGCACGTGCTGGGGAGAATCTTCGATGTCATGGGCGGTGTGCTGGGTCAAGGCGCGCCGGATGCAATGAACGCTGCCGGCTTCTCGGATAGTCCGCACTTATTCTATTCCGGCTATGACAAGAACGGCGAGTGGTTCCAGCTGTTCCAGATCGGTTTTGGCGGCATTCCGGGTCGACCGGTTGGCGATGGTCCGGATGGACATTCGTTGTGGCCGGGTTTCACCAACGTGCCGAATGAATTCATCGAGGCGTATTTCCCGTTGCGCGTTGTGTTGTATGAACCGATCGCCGACTCGGGCGGTGCGGGCCTGCATCGTGGTGGCAACGGCCTGTCGGTCGCGTACGAGTTTCTGGTCGAAGGCAAAGTTGCGATCCACGATGACCGCTGGTTGACCTACCCGTGGGGTGTGCGTGGCGGTGATCCGGGCATGCGCTCAACCAAGCGACTGGTGCGCGCGGATGGCAGTGAAGAATGGTTACCCTCCAAGTGCGAGGACATCGCCGTCAACGAAGGTGATGTGTTGTATTTCAATACCTGGGGCGGTGGCGGCTGGGGTAACCCGCTGGAGCGCGATCCGGCGCAGGTCGCGCTGGATGTCAAACGCGGTTTGGTGACTGTGCCGGGTGCGCGTCGCTACGGCGTGGTCGTCAGCGCCGACGGCACCATTGATGCATCGGCTACAACCGCGTTGCGTGAGCAAATGGGCGCGTCGCGAGAGGATACAGGGCTGTTCAGCCGTGGCGGCACCATCGATGAGATCAAGGCACGTTCACTGCAGGAGACGCATCTGCCGGCCCCCGAGTCTCCATGAGTGAACTGCTGACGCGTCTGCAATCAGAGTGGCGTGTCGCCAAGAGCGGTGCGCTGGCGCGCATGCCGCTCTATCATCAGCTGTATGCGATGCTGAAAGAGTCGATCATCAGCGGCACCATCGCGCACGATGAGCGGATGCCGACCGAGCAGCAATTGGTGGCAACGTTTGGTGTGTCGCGCATTACTGCCAAGCGCGCCATGGATGAGCTGGCCGCTGAAAATCTGGTGGCGCGATTTCGCGGCAAGGGCTCGCATGTGATTTATCAGCATGCCGCGCAGCCTCTGAATGCCCCGCCGGTTGGCATGCTCGAGAGTCTGGCCGATATGGGCCAGCACGGATTGGTGCGCGTTGTGCACATCGAAACGGCAAAACCACCCGAGCCGATGCGCAAGCTGCTCGAGACCGAGCCGAATGAAACAGCCAACCGGCTGGTGCGTGTGCGCAGCCACGAAAATGGCGAGCCGTACGCCTACTACGTGAGCTGGACAATCGGCAATTTGCGCGATTGGACGCGCGAACACCTGGAGCAGACCCCGCGCCTGCAGGTGATGCGCGACAATGGCATCAGTATTGCCCGAATTCGCCAGACGCTCAGCGCGAGTAATGCGCCGATCAATGTCGCAGCCGAACTTGGCGTTGCTCCGGGCACGGCGTTGCTGTCGATAGTGCGTCAATCGCGAGATCGCGATGGTAAAGTCGTCGATGTGTTGGATTGTCTATACAATCCGGAGCGCTACCAATATGCGATGCACGTTGATGTCGAAACGCCAGCATGATTCGTTAATGTAAGCTAACAGGGGCATCACGCGATGTCGGTTCGCGTCCTATTTACCGGCAGAGCGGCCGCTAGCGACAGATAAAGAGACACTGATGGATGCAAATCTGCTTTTGATAACGGCTGCAACGATTGCGCTGCTGCACACGGTCATGGGGCCGGATCACTATGTGCCGTTTATCGCAATGGGCAAGGCGCGGGGTTGGTCGTTAGCCAAGACGTTGCGTATTACGTTCTATTGCGGGCTTGGACATGTGCTGAGCTCGATCGTGATCGGTGCTATCGGTTTGTGGTTCGGCGCCGAGCTTGCGCAGCTTGAGGCGCTGGAAGGCTCACGTGGCAATATGGCCGGCTGGAGTCTGCTGATTTTCGGCTGCGTCTATTTCGCCTGGGGCCTGCGCCGCGCGGGTCGCAACACGCAGCACTCGCATCTGCACGCGCACGGTGATCTGGTGCACGAACACCACCATGATCATCATCATGATCACGCGCACGTGCACACGGAGTCGGCTCGTAACCCCATCACGCCTTGGGCCTTGTTCATCATTTTTATCCTCGGCCCATGCGAGGCGTTAATCCCGTTGTTCATGTATCCGGCGGCAACGCAAAGCTCGGCTTTGGTGTTGGCCGTTGCGGTTGTATTTGGCGTGGTGACGCTGCTGACGATGTTGGTCGTTGTGGCCGCGGCATCATTGGGCATGCAGCGTATCAAGGTGCCGCAGCTGGGTGCCTATTCGCACGCAGTTGCCGGTGCTTCAGTGGCGATGTGCGGCGCCGCGATCAGTATCCTGGGTTTGTAACGCGCAGTCCGCGCACGTTGCGCTCAGTTGTTGCTGGCGCTTTGCAGGTCCCATGCGTCCAGCCAGGTGATGCTGGCAAACTCGAATCCCAATTCGTCGATGAGCCGGCGTTCCAGATCGGGCAGATGCGCAACGCCGTAGAACACCGCCAGTTGCTCAGCACCAGCGTCTATTTGTTGGCCGAGCACTTCAATCGCACGCGCATTGCGTGCGCCGATCACTGACGAGGTGGCATCGTCGCCCAGCAATCCCTGCATCGATTCAGTTTTCGTGAGTTCGCGCGCAAGCATGACTTTTGTTGCGTTGTCTCCGGTGAGTAGCATGTCGCGAATCGCGTCGGATGAGGACGACGTCAACGCCGCGCGAGCACCTTCGCGGATACTGGTCGACAGAAAGCGCCATGCGAGTACGGCTGGTGTTTCGCCGGCATCTTTCATCGCCTGCTTGAATTCGCTCGGTGACAAGTCTGCGTGGACGAAATGGCTCTTGTCGTAGTCAACTTGCTCGAGTTGAAAAGACAGATCCAGACCTTTCGTCATGGCCAATTGCATCCGCGACAGCAGACTCTTGTCATCGCCGGCATCGTGCGCGACGCGCGTTCCCGCCGGTGCGATGAGTTCGTACAACACATTGTCGTAGTGATCGAAGCGCGTGTTCAGATCCTGATAGTATCCAGGCTCGCCAATGTGTACGGCACCCACCAGGTCAACGGCGATGATACGCTCATCAATGCGTTTTACGTAGTGCGCGTTGGCTACTTGCAGTGACAGCGGCAACTCGCGAGCATCATTGACGATGCGAATAAACGGACGTTTGGTGGTGCGCCGCTCCGGTGCGTCGCTGCGCACTTGTTGCGCTGCGGGTGCTGTATCGGCAAGTGACACAGTCAGCGTGGCAAAGCCAATCGCCAGCACGGCAACGAAGCGTTTAAAGGATGAGTGGAGCGCCGGTCGTCCGGCGTGGCGAGCGTTTTGAGTCATGTTCTGATCATACCTGCTCACAGCAGCGCGACACTAGCCCGCGATCACGCAGACCGAACGCTACACGTTGCGCTCGGCCTGCGTCATTCGATCAGCAAAGGTGCAGCCGTCAGTACTTCCGGCGACGACCGGCGAGCAGCATCAGCAGGGCAAGCACGGTTGCAGTGCCTGCTGCGCCGCCGCCACTGTCACTGCCGCCGACAACGCCACCTGGCGTCGGCGCAGGCGTGGCGGGCGCTTCGCTAACGGTGATGCTGCCACTGTCGCTGTTGTTCGTATCATCGCGATCCACTTCTGAACTCGTCACGGTAACGTTGACGGTCTCATCGCCCAGCTGCACGCCGGTAAGCTCCACCGACACTGCAGAGCTGGCATTGGCAGAGAGCGTTGCCGCAGTGCAAGTCGCAGCGCCATCGGCGATCTGGCAATTGCCGTCAGCCCACGTGATCGCACTGACCTGTACACCGGCTGCAACGGGTGCGACGGCCAACCCGACATCTGTTGCCGCAATGCTGGCGGCGTTAGTAACGGTGACATTTACGGTGGTCGTGCCGTCTACGTTGACTTGCGTGGTTGCCGGTATGCGGACGCTCAAATCAACGGCCGGTTGCACCGTGATCGTCGTGTCGGTGCTGTTGTTGTTCGGGGTGTTGTCGCCGTCGGCGGTGACGCTTGCAGTCACGTTGGCGTCACCTGGTGCGGTTGTATCGACGACGGCTGTCACGTCGATACCGGCGCCTTGCGCCAACGTATCTACCGTGCAGGTGCCGACTCCGGCGGCAATGTTGCAGGTGCCCGCACTAGCGCTGACGGAGGCGAGCGTTGCGTTGGCTGCGATCTCCACGGTGATCACAACGTTGCTCAGTGTGTCGGTGCCGGCATTGACGGCCGTGAACGCGGCCGTGCCTGAATCACCCAGCAGCACATCACTGCCGTTTGACGTTGTGCTGATTGAAACCTCATCGACAGCAATCGGCGTGATGCACGACGACTGCGCCACATGACTGGCAATTTCGTCAAGGCTGCAATTGGAAAAGGTTTGCGAGTTGTTCACTCGTGGCGCCATCAGGAACGTCTGCGGCTCGGCCTCACAGGTTGAGCCGTCTTCACCGTCATGCGGTGCGCCAAAGTTGTGTCCGAACTCATGCGCGGCGATGATGGCGTCAACGGTTGTTGAACGTGTCGCCTGGGTTAGCGCGCTGCCAAACGTGTTGCGGCATAGTGCACGTCGCCACGCGATACCAACGGTAGACCCATCCAGGTCGCGACCGGTGAACAGGTGCGTCAAGCCAAAGTTGCGCTGCGTGCTGGAGCTTCCGCGGTAATCACTCAATTCATCGAGCAAGTCACGTGAGTCGGTGACTTCGCTGAACGGATCATTGCTGTTGTCGAAGATATCAATGCGAGCAATGGTGATTTGCACGCCGGTCTGTTGACTGAAGATGCCATCGACGATGTTCATGCGCGCAATCAGTTCAGCTTCGGTGTTGTTGTTGTTGACCGTGAACAGTGAGTCGCTGAGCACGCCAACCTGAATTTCGGAGCTGGCGCCGGCTGCTTGCTGTGGCTCAAGCGCAGCGGCTGGCGCTAACGGTGTGAGCAATTGCGCGGCGGTCTCGTGGCCGTGCGTCAAGTCAGGACAACGCATCGAGCCTGGCGCGAAGTGCACATCATTCAGACGGTACAATCGCGCGGCGACTGCGTGCTCGTCGACGGCGTTGCCGGCGCTGTCGACGGCATCCATAGCAAACATCTGCTGGCCATCCCAGATCAGACCCTGTGGCATGCCGTCAATGATCGTCAAACGTGCCCACGAGCCCGGAGTGTTGCTGAGCTTACCGCGAAAAGTCTGTTGCGCATGTGCCTTCGCCGTCGATCCTGCATGGCGGGTTAGTGCATGGTTCGGCGCAAGATCAATATCGAAGTGGCGGTCAAGGCCGTCGAATTGCAGTTTGAAACCTGCGCTACCAACGTCTGTGCCTGCTGCTGTTTTCGCACTGGCAACACTGTCGATCTTCGCGAAGCGAATGTCGTCAATCGTCTCGCTGTAACTGATCGTCATGTTGTCGGCGGCGAGCGCCGGTGTGTGCAACACCCAAGCTGCGACTGAGATCAGGAATGCTTTGTGCCACTGCGCCATTGCTAATACCTTCACGGGGATCGTAGTTGCTGCTATCAGAGCAAGCGGCTTGCCGCGAATCAAGGAACTATCCGTCGGTATTGAGCGACAGTGGCTAAAACTGTGCTCCAAGTCTCATGCACGAACGTGACATCAGTACATCAGCTGAGACGGATTCAGTCCTCACAGCGAGGTCACGACGCAATATTCCGCTAGGATGCGCACTGTGCGCGCAGGCTCGCGTCTTATAACGCACGCTGAAAAAGGGCTAATTCATCTCCATCCGCATCGGGCGGCAAGATACGACGAAATACAAAACCGAGTTTTTCGAGCAATCCATGCGATGCCTTGTTTGACGGCAGCGTAATCGCAATCAGTTGCTTGAGTCCGACGACATCTTTGGCCAGCGTCAGGATTTCTGCACAGGCTTCGAACGCATAGCCGGCGCGCCGGTACTCGGGCAGAAATGCAAACCCGATGTCGGCATCATCCAGATAATCGCGTTGGTTGATGCCGCAAAGGCCGATAGGTTTGTTGTCGATGGTCACCACGCGCATGCCCATGCCATCGGTGGCGTAGGCCGCGCGAACGCGCTGTTCAATGTAGTCACCGGCTGCAGCCACATCACGCACGCCGCGATCACCGATAAAGCGATGCCAGTCGGGATCGTTCATCAGTTGCAGCAAAAAGGGCGCATCCTGTGTTTCGGCTTCGCGCACCACAAGCCGTTTCGTACGCAGAATCCGCGGTGCGATGCTCACGGTGCGATGACTACTTCAAGTTGCGGCAGTATACGGTCGGGGATGCTGCCGGAGGCTGTTTCGCCGACTCGACGCGCACCCTGTGCCAGATAGAAACCTTCGGCATCAGGATCGCTTTGTATTGTCAGTGCGCTCGCGCCCAGGCGTTTCAGCGCGGCAATGGCGTGCGCAAACAGCGCAGCACCGATGCCTTGCCCGATACTGCGCGGTTCAACAAACAACGCGTGGAGTTCCCAGCTTTGATCCGTGTCAGGCGCCAGCGTGTAAAAGCCCGCCGGTTTACCGGCAACGAAAGCGACCTCGATTCGCCACGCCGGATTGTTAATGTCGTCGGTGCTAACGGTGAGTTCATCGCGGCAAGCGCGCATGAACGCATCGCTGTAGCCCCAATGTGCTTTAGAGCGCAGTGCAATCTCGCTCAGTGTCTGTGCATGTTCCGCTCGAGCCGGTACGATCTGCATGTCTGGCGCTGAAGTCACTGGCGTCGGTGCCCTATCGCAACCGTTTGACCATCACGGTGGCCGTGTCCGGACAAAGCTGTGAAAACTCGCGTGTGGCCTGCACCGGTGCCGGAACACTATCCCGTGCGATTGGTGCATAACCCATACGGGCAAAGAACGTCTCGGCGGTATTGGTCAGCAAATACAGCGAATGCATACCGTGCTCGATGGCATGCTGCTCAAGGTGTTGGACCAATTGTTGTCCATAACCGTGAGCACGTGCATCTGCGGCCACAACCAGGGAGCGCAGCAGACCGACGTCGCCCAGTGGCTCAACACCAATGATGCCTTGTACGCGTGTGGCCTCCCCGCAGCCAAGAAAGTGCTGCAGATCGAGCTTGGCAACGTCATCGGCCGGCAGCTGCGCCGCTGCGAGCAGACGATGAACATCTTGCCGATCAGGTGCTGTGAAAATCTTCATGCCGGTATGTCCATGCGTACTCAGTCAATCACTAATGTTGGCGTATCAGGTTTGCTGCGCCGCGAAAATGTCGAACACTTGCTGGCCAGTCATGTTTTTCGTCTCCCCGGCGAAGGCATACCATTCCGGCTTGTGATCGATGAACAGCTGATGATCCATCGAAAACGCCGCGGCGTGTTCGAAAAAGCCGGCAGGCACAATGTAGCGATCTTGTTGTTTCAAACGGTAGAACAAGTGCGTGCCACACACCGTGCAGAATCCGCGCTCCGCCCACTCGGAGGAATCGAACGTGGTCACGTGTTCGCGACCTGTAATTTGCGCCGTCGTGCCGCAGTCGACGCCAAGGAACGGCCCGCCGCCCCAGGTCCGACACATCGTGCAATGGCACGCGCCGATTTCCGCTGCTCGCGCGTCGGCCGTAATCTTTACCGTGCCACACAGGCAAGCACCTGTTACTTGCGTGAGCTCACCCATCAATCCGCTCCCGGTCGTGAATCTGCTGCCAGCATACGCCGTGCGTTGCCGGTCTGGCCAGCGTTGGTCATGCGCGGTGCGGCTAGATCGCGGTCTTCACCACCGCCGTCGCTGCGTCGCCGGTGTTTGGCGTTCCGGCCGGTTCTATCAGCAGTGCGTGTACCTCGCGTTCGGCGACCGGACAGTGCTCCACGCCTTTGGGCACCACGTACAGATCGCCGGGTCCCAGGTGTACATCACCATCTCGCAGCTTGATGGTCAGGTTGCCCTTGATGACGAAAAACAGGTCATCGGTGTCGGGATGCGCGTGCCAGACGAACTCGCCCTTGAGCTTAACCAGCATAAGATCATGGCCATTGAACGACGAGATGATTTTCGGCGACCAATGGTCGTCGAACAGTCCGAGCTTTTCCTGCAGGTTAATGACGCTCATTGTGTACTCCCGGATTCGTAGTGTTGTGAGGTCGTGTCCGCGCCCTTGCTAGCGCAAGACATTGATCTTAATGGTTTTGCCGCATCGCACCATTCGTGATTCACAAAACCTATCAGGTCAATGCGCAAAAACTATTTCCGTTATGGCAAGTTCAGGCGGATGCTAGGCGCTGAGGAAACGTCACACCAGTTGCGTTTCTCCGATACGAAATCTCGCATTCGACCTAAGGGGTGGCATGAACATGTTCAAACACGCGAAACCAATCGCAGCTTCACTGGCAGTAGTTCTGACAGGACTCGCATCCTCACAAGGGGTGTTGGCCAACGAAGCCAAAACCAACCAGTTCTGGTGGCCGGAGTCACTGAACCTGAGTCCGCTGCGTCAGCACAGCATTGAATCCAATCCGCTAGGCGATGACTTCGACTACGCTGAAGCGTTCGCAAGCGTCGATCTTGACACGTTGAAGCAGGAAATCGAAGTCATCCTGACGTCGTCGCAAGACTGGTGGCCGGCAGACTATGGCAACTACGGTCCGTTCTTTATTCGCATGGCGTGGCACAGCGCCGGTACCTACCGCGTCGCTGACGGCCGCGGTGGCGCTGGTGGTGGTCAACAGCGTTTTGAGCCGCTCAATAGCTGGCCGGATAACGGCAACCTCGACAAGGCCCGTCGCCTGTTGTGGCCGATCAAGCAAAAATACGGCCGCAAAGTGTCGTGGGCAGACCTGATGGTGTTGGCCGGCAACGTATCGCTCGAATCGATGGGCTTTAAAACGTTCGGCTTCGCAGGTGGTCGTGAAGACGACTGGGAGCCGGATCTGGTGTTTTGGGGTCCCGAGAACGAGTTTCTGGCCGACAAACGTTACAGCGGCGATCGCAAACTTGCGAAACCCCTGGCAGCGGTTCAAATGGGTCTGATCTACGTCAACCCGGAAGGCCCGAACGGCAATCCTGATCCGATTGCTGCTGCGCGTGATATTCGCGAGACGTTCGGTCGCATGGCGATGAACGATGAAGAAACGGTGGCATTGATTGCCGGCGGTCATACGTTCGGCAAGGGTCATGGTGCTGCCAAGCCCGACGAATGCGTTGGCGCAGAGCCGGCAGCTGCGGAGATCGAAGCGCAGGGCTTCGGCTGGAAAAACAAGTGTGGCAGCGGCAAAGGCGTCGATACGATCACCAGCGGCCTGGAAGGCGCATGGACGTCAACGCCTACGCAGTGGAGCATGCAGTATCTGGCGAACCTGTTTGCGTTTGACTGGGTGAAAACGAAAAGCCCGGCTGGCGCGACGCAGTGGATTCCGGCGAACGACGCAGCTGCTACGCTGGTGCCGGACGCGCACGATGCTTCCAAACGCCATGCGCCGATCATGTTCACGACCGACTTGTCGCTGAAGGAAGATCCGGCGTATCGCAAGATCTCGCAGCGCTTTTTGAACAATCCTGAAGAGTTTGAACGGGCATTTGCCAAGGCATGGTTCAAGCTGACGCACCGAGACATGGGTCCGCGTGCGCGCTATGTCGGCACGAATGTACCGAGCGAAGTGCTGAGCTGGCAAGATCCTGTACCGGCAGTTGATCATGCATTGATTGACGGCGATGACGTCAGGACTCTCAAGACGGCGATTCTTGATAGTGGCGTCAGTGGATCAGCATTGGTGCGCACCGCCTGGGCTTCTGCGGCATCGTTCCGCGGTACAGATATGCGTGGCGGTGCAAACGGCGCACGTATTCGATTAGCACCGCAGAAGGACTGGTCTGCCAATGACCCGGCGGAACTTTCGAAGGTGCTGAAGGCGCTGACCAAAGTGCAAAAACGCTTCAACCGTAATGCTGACGGCGACAAGCAAGTGTCGTTGGCCGATCTGATCGTGCTCGGCGGTGCAGCAGCCATCGAGCAGGCAGCGGCGGCAGGCGGCGTTGAAATCAGTGTGCCGTTCACGCCGGGTCGTACCGATGCGTCGCAGCAGCAGACGGATGAGCAATCGTTCGCGGTGCTCGAACCAAGTGCTGATGGTTTCCGTAACTATTTCGGTGAAGGCAACTATCGCTCGCCGGCGGAGATGCTCGTCGATCGCGCCAACCTGCTAACACTGACGGTGCCGGAAATGACGGTGTTGGTCGGTGGTCTGCGTGCGCTGGATGCGAACACCGGCGGTCAGTCACACGGCGTGTTCACGGATCAACCGGGCGTGCTCAGCAATGACTTTTTTGTCAATCTGTTGGACATGTCAACGCGCTGGGCAAAAGCCGATGATGCCGATGGCATCTACGTGGGTCTGGATCGCGAGACGGGTGAGCGTAAGTGGACGGCAACACCCGTTGATCTGATCTTCGGTTCGAATTCGGAGTTGCGCGCCGTTGCTGAAGTCTATGCAGCCGACGATGCTGACACGATGTTTGCAGAAGACTTTGTTGATGCGTGGGCCAAGGTGATGACGCTAGATCGTTTTGATGCTGCGCAAATCGAACCAATCGTTGCACAGCGTGTTGTTGACAGCGCAGACTCGGCTGACGGCGACAATTAGGCGCTGACAGCGCAAACCACTGCGCACTGCACGGAAGGCCTCGCAGTTTACTGCGAGGCCTTTTTTGTTGCGCTTCAATCGAGATATCCCTGATGACAAGACCGGTATTTTTCCGCCGTGAGGTTTCGGTGTTGCGTTGGCCGTGGTTACGGATACAGCGGTCGCGTTGCGGCGGAGTGACGCTGCAGCAAGGGAGTCAACTTGCAGCAGGGAAGTAACCTTGAAGTAGGGCAGGAGCCTTGAAGCAGGGAAGTAACCTTAGGGGCAGCAAAGTAGCCTTGAGCCTGCGGTGTGGCCTTGAAGCAAGTGCGCAGCCGTGAATCTGCCGGTGTAGCCCGCAAGCACGCGGATAACCGTGAATCGTGGCGGCGACCGTTGCTACCTTGATGTCAAAGAAATTTGACATCGTACAGGCGCTGACTTAGCCTAATGTTAATAATTTTTGACATCGGAGGCGACCATGTCCTTTCACGAGAAATCTGCCTGGGTAATGATTGTCGTGCTGTTGTTTGCCAGCGCGCTGTACGCAAGCGCGGTCAACAGCCTGTCCGGCAGCATCGGTCAGCTTGCGCCGCCCTTGCTGCCGGGATTGGTCGCCTACACGGTAGTCATCGTCGTGCTGAGCATCATCGGACACATTGCGATTGCATTGTTGAAACCCAGCGAGGCCAGTGACGTTGTTGATGAGCGCGATCGGATCGTGCTGGATCGGGCAGGGCATTGGTCGGGCATCGTGCTGGGTGTCGGCGTGATTACCGGGCTAGGGTTTTACCTTTTTGGCTACAACGGCGATCTGCTGTTCTACACTGTGTTTGGCAGCCTTGTGCTTGCACAAATGGCCGAGTACGCGTTTCAAATCGCGCTGTACCGTCTGGCCGTTTGAGATGGGCACGCGGCCACCGATCAGCAACCGCGTGCGTGAGCTTCGCGAGGCGCATGATGGCATGACACAGGCGGCGCTCGGCAAAGCCATCGGTGTCACGCGCCAAACTGTCATCGCGATAGAGCAAGGTCGCTATTCACCATCGTTGGAAAGCGCCTTTCGCATTGCAGCGCTGTTTGGTTGTCGTGTCGACGACGTCTTCGAGTGGCATGGCTAGCGCGTCATGCAATGATCCAGCGTGATCCGGTCGCTCGACTCCAAGCGCAGGCTATGGCTACCATGCACCGATGACACACCCTGAATTCAATTCGCGTCTAAGCTGCCCACGTTGCGATGTCGGGCTTACCGATCAGGACAATGGCTTGCACTGCAAGGGTTGCCAGACTCGTTACCCGCTGCTGGATGGCATTCCGTTCCTGTTCGCCGAACCTGGCGTTGCTCTGGACGAATGGCGGCAACGCTACCACGCGCGGTTGCGTGATGTAGAGCAACAGGCGCAGCAGTTGGGGCGTGCGCTGGCGCAGCCGGATCTGCTTGACGCAACGCGCGCGCGTCTGACTCACGAACAAAACGCGCTTGCGACACACAGCGCTGAACTCACAGCGCTGCTGGCGTCGTTGGACACCACTACAATGGCTGCAGATCACGCGACCTATCTTGCGATGCGCACGCGGCTGCCGAGTGATCAGGGTCTTGTCACCTATTACGCGAATCTGCACCGCGACTGGTGTTGGGGCGATGACGAAAATGCACAGTCAGTGCAGTTGGTCAAAGATGCAATGAGTGCTGGTGGGCCAGGCGATTTACTCGTGCTCGGCGCCGGCGGCGGTCGGCTCGCGTATGATCTGCACGCGGCGTTCGACCATCCATTGACGGTTGCGCTGGACTTCAACCCGTTGCTGATGATCGCTGCCGCGCGTGTTGCCGCCGGCGCAACAGTGCCTTTGCATGAGTTTCCGATTGCACCGGGCGCAGGCGCCGATGTGGCCATTGCACGCGAGCTGGCAGCGCCATCGCCGACGCGCGATGGCTTGCATTGGGTATTGGCGAATGCGTTGCGTGCGCCGTTCGCATCGGCGAGTTTCGATACGCTGGTCACACCGTGGTTGATTGATGTTATTGGCGAGCCGCTTGACCGGCAGGCACAACGCTGGAATCGCTTGTTGCGACCCGGTGGTCAATGGATCTGGTTTGGCTCCCATGTGTTTCGCAATGCCGATCCACTGCAGCGTCTGAGCCCCGAAGAATCCATGCAGGTGATCGCGCAGAACGGTTTTGCTGACGTTGAGTTGATCGACGCACAAATTCCGTACATGGCATCGCCGGGCAATCGACATGCGCGACAAGAGCAGGTCATCGTGATGCGTATGACTAAAACGCATGATGTCGATCAACCGCCGCGCCATGTGGCATTGCCCGATTGGCTGGTGCGCGCGGACACGCCAGTGCCGGTCAGTGAATCATTCCAGCAGCAAGGCATGGCGTCGCGCATTCACGGGTTCTTCTTCTCGATGGTGGATGGCAAGCGCACGTTGCAGGACATGGCTGTGTTGATGGAGCAGGAACGCTTGATGCCGCAAGACGAGGGTGTTGCCGCGTTGCGCAATTTCTTCATCCGCGCGCTTGAAGAGAGCGAGGGTTACACGACGTTCTAGTTGCCACGCCAAAAAAAAGGCCAACCGGCATAATTCGGTTGGCCAAGGCTGTGTCGCCGTTGAAGGGAGGGGGATACGGCGATACAAGGGACATCGGTCGTGTCACAAAATGTTGTCGCGCATCAATCTCCTGATGCTGCGCTACCCGCAAGTGCCTGTTGGTAGATGCGGGCGGTCGGTACGTCGACAGGTGCATAGCGTAGCGTGCGATCGCCTTTCGCCGGCGCTTCGAGTGCCAGCCAGCGAGCGTCATCCTTGGCGTACCAGACAGAAATTGTTTTGCCTTTGACGTCAATTTCATGCCGAACCGCGGCAACTGGTTGACCATCCACGTCTACTGACGCTTCCTGCGCAGGCCCAATATCGATGGCTTCCAGTTCCCCCGTTTGCGTATTGAGCAAGCGTTCTGCCTTGAGCAAACTGGCGTCCCAGTAGGCGAAGCTGCGTACACACTGG
>JBCBDU010000056.1:0-16288 GCA_038529355.1 Pseudomonadota bacterium | reverse complement strand
CCGAGCGCGAGAGACCCAGTGATCGAGCCGCCGCGGCAAAGCCCCGCTTCTCGACGACTTTGCTGAACAGGCGCATACCGTTGAGTAAATCCATGGCTCGAACTCTTATTGTCGCTAATTCAGCGACAAAATGATCTCGATTAGCATGATTGTCAACTTCATGGCTCGATAGCACAATGACACGCAACGATGACCAGCATGCAGTACAAACCGAACCATCGGTGATGAAGGGCATGCCACGTCACACCAACAACAGGAGTCAGACATGCAAACCCTAAGACCAGCCAATGATCGCGGCACCGCCAACTTTGGTTGGCTGGACAGCCGTCACACGTTTTCGTTCGGGCACTATCACGACCCTGAGTTCATGGGGTTCGGACCGCTGCGGGTCATCAATGAAGACCGGGTCATGCCCGCGCGCGGGTTCGATACGCACGGGCACAGCGATATGGAGATCATCTCCTACGTGCTCGACGGCGCGCTCGAGCACAAAGACAGCATGGGCACCGGCTCGATCATCCGACCAGGCGATGTGCAGCGCATGAGCGCCGGCACCGGTGTGCGCCACAGCGAGTTCAACGCATCCGCCGATGATCCCGTGCACTTCCTGCAAATCTGGATCTTGCCAGAGCGCAACGGTCTGACGCCCAGCTATGAGCAGCAAACGTTCGCCCATCACGACAAGCTCAATCAACTGAGACTGGTTGGCTCGCGCGACGGTCGTGACGGGTCGGTGACGATCCACCAGGACGTCAACCTGTACGCCGGCATTCTGGAGCCGGGCTATTCGGTTGCGCACACGATCAACGCAGATCGCAAAGGTTGGTTGCAGGTTGCAAGTGGCACCGCCGTCGTCAACGGCAAGCCGCTTGCCGCCGGTGACGGACTCGCCGTGGCGGGACCCGATACGCTGCAGATCGAAGGCGGCGCCGACACCGAAGTGTTGCTGTTCGATATGGTGGCTTAGCCGCGCGGGCAACCACGGCTCTCGGCATCGGTAAAACCTGAGTGCTTGTTGGCGCGGGCAACTGCCGCTGTCGACATCGGCAAAACCTGAGCGCTTGTTGGCGCAGGCAACTGCCGCTGTCGACATCGGCAAAACCTGAGCGCTTGTTGGCGCAGGCAACTGCAGCTGTCGACGCCGGCAGAACTTGAGCGTTTATTGGCGCAGGCAATTGCAGCTTACGATATCGGTAGAACCGGGCCATTTGTTAGCGCAGGTACCGGGTAGTTACGCTAACCGGAACCTGCGCCGCAAACGGTGAGTCCGAAGAGGACTTTTGCGGCGCTTCTCCACTAGGCGCAGCGCCGGGAACTGTAGCTGTTTGAATTGCCTACACTAGTCAATCCAGATCGCTGTGCCCTGCAAGATTTCCACTTCGAACGAACTAATAAACGTACCGCCCCCATCGTCGGGCACGCCCACTGTCTGCGTCGACGTTTCACGAGCCGCCAAGACGATCGCGTTCGCACCAACCTTTGCTGCCTGTTTCTTGAGCTCGTCAAGCGCGTAGTTCAAGCTGCCTTGCTGCGTCCAGCCTGCATCTGACGAAGCTTTCAACATTGCGATCGGGTCTGCGCCGTCTGGCATCTGCGTCAAAATAGCGACTGTTGTGTAGTCTTCAATTGCAGGTCGGGATTGTCCTGTCACCAGAGCGGACCCGGATGCACAGCCGGCGCTAATAGCAACCGTAAACAGCAAAAAAACAACTCCCAGGTGTTTGGTTATCGACCTCAACATCGTCGACACCTCGCACGCCTTAGTAACGACGTTCGACATCAGCAAGGCGGTTGAGCGGCAAGTTCTAGCGTAGAGCAGCATGTGGATCAATCCGTGTGTAGTAAGAAAGACATCACCTTACTTCAGCACCGGTTAACGCCAGGTTAACGCACGCAGTGCGTTGTGCAGACCAATAGACTAGGGAACGGACTCGGTTTGTTCAGACGTCAAATGCACGCGATGACGGCGAAACGTCGCGCCTGTCTCCTCATGCCATTGCCAGTTGGCGCGCTCTACCACCCATGCAACAAGCTGTAGACCGAGTCCATGTCCGTGACCACCAACCTCGTCACCCAGTTGACTACCCCGGTTTTCGATATCGATAGTATCTCGGCTAAGGCGAATCGCTACCCGACCATCCCGCGTGTGACGAATTGCATTACTGATCAAGTTTGAACACAGGGTCACCAACAACACGCGGGGCTGGATGGTGCGCGCATTGGTTGCCTCGACCACCTCGACAACTACATTGTTGTTGATCGCCAACGTGCTGTTTTCTTCGATGATGTCTTTCACCAGGCTGACTAAATCCACAGGCTCCGGGTCGGGCAAAGGCGCTTCATCACGGCCTAGCCAAAGCAGGCCGTGTGTTAGATTCCGCATGTTCTTGAGCGCGTCTTCAAGTCGAACAAGCGCACCCTTGGCGTCATCATCAACGCCGTGCCTTGCGAACAATTCTGCGTTGGCCGAGGCAATCGCCAGCGGCGTACGCAGCTCATGACTGGCAAAGCGCAGGAATCGATGACGGGTTTCAATCGCTTCGCGCTCATTCTGGAGCGATGCCAACGTACCCTCAGCAATAAGCTGCATCTCTTCAAAAGGTAGCTCCAATGGCTCGTCAGGAAGCGCGTCGATCGACAAGCTCTCGCTCCACTGCAGGAGTCGCGTTGTCGCTTTGGCCAAACGACGACCGAACAAATAGACAATAAGAATAGTCGTGAAAAGAAACAGACCGCCCGGCAGCAGAGCCCGCTCATACATCAAGGCATCGAAATCCTGCACACGCACTTCTTCATGATCGAGGAGCACCAGCTTCTGCACGATATGCAAGCCTTCGCCGTTGGGCAAAGTCCGAAACAAATGCAGCAGATAACCGATATTCAACAATCCGATTTCATCAATCTTGATGACCGTGAGCTGCCCGTCACGTAGTGCTTCAGGCAGGTGCTCTTGCACAGCAACGGGTAACGACTCCCGGCTCCCATAGACAATAGGTGTTCCGTCTTCCGGTGGCAGAGCTTCTTCGGCGCTCTGACCTTCATGAGAAACAAGGTTCGGTGACGATGATCCCGATCGCGATTCAATCCAGGCATCGGCCGTGCGGTTAAGACGAAATTCGGAACTGAACAGTAGTCCTGAAACAAGATTCGTTTCCATCAACCACGTATAGCCGACGACCATGACGAGCGTGATGCCCAACAGTGTCCGACTCAACGAACCTCTGATCGACTTCACGCGCTAAAGGCCTGTTCAATCATTGGGTATACCCGTTGCAAGCAGCCGATACCCGCGACCCTTAACGGTTTCGATGATTGACGAACTGAATGGTTTATCAACTGCTTTGCGAAGCTTGAACATCTGCACTTTTAAATTGTTTTCCTGCGGTGGCTCATCGCCCCAGACGGCAAAACTGAGCGTGTCACGATCTACCGGGGCTGGGCTGGCACGCGCGAGCGTTTCAAGTATTCGCCAGCCGATGGGCGATAGCTCAATGTCTCGACCTTCCCTGCAAGCACGGTGTTCGTCGATCGATAGCTGCAACCGCCCGACAGTCAAGTGCTGCACCTCACCGGTACGACGCCTCGAGAGGACTCGCACCCGGGCCGCGACCTCGACCAAAGCAAATGGCTTTACAACATAGTCATCGGCGCCGGCGTTGAGCCCGATTACCCGGTCATCAATCGCATCACGGGCAGTGAGCATCAGGATTGGCGTTGTGTTGCCCAATTTGCGAATGTGCCGGGCGACATTGAGCCCATCAATGTGCGGCAAGCTAACGTCCAGAATAATGACATCAAAGTAGGCCTGGGAGATCAGTGCAAGAGCGGCCCGACCATCAGCTGCGTAGTCGCAGCTGTGGCCATCGAGTTCAAACCAATCTCCGATTGACGCCGCAAGTGCCGCATCGTCCTCGACGATAAGAAGACGCAGTGGATTCGGACTTGCTTGGGTCGACGGCTTATTCATTGGATGAACGTACTATACCGCTGGAACGCTCGCGGACCGTTGTTGCTATCAACACGAGCAACACGCAGCGCCGATGCATTGCAGTGATACATGCCTGGTCAAAGGGATAGGCTGCGATACCGAGATCACTGGCGGCGTTCCAAAACCGTATTCAATTGATTGATGTACTCAGCGTAGAGTTGGTCGTAGTTTCCAAATGATGCATTCACAACGGTCGCCAGGCTCAGGTCGTCGGATGGGGAGTATCTCATCGATGAATGAAGCCCAAGACCTTTTCCGTCATGCCCGATCATTGAGCCATCAAAAAAGATCTGCAGTCCCAGGCCATATGCCGACACTCCCGGGAAGGACTCGGTCGTCATTCGGGTCTTGAGTTCCTCTGAGATCAAAGTTTCAGTATCGATCAAAACACGGATGAATGTATTGAGGTCGGCAGGAATAGACTGCACCGACGCGTGTCCATCTCCTTCGGAGTTCAACCATGCAGTGCTATCAACATCGGAGCCGTCTGCGGGCAAATCCAAATCTACATCTAGATCCAGACCTTCAAAAAAGCTGACAGGCAGATACGCACGCATCGTCTCGGGTTGCCCCAGGTTTTCATACGGTCCAAAGGTGCTTGCAAGGCCTGCCGGCTCGAACACCCATTGCCGCAAGGCCGTACCGATCGACAGGCCGGTAACGCGCTCGGCGATGAACCCTGCCAACAGAAAGCTCGTATCGGTGTATCGATACTCTGTGCCGGGTGCGAAGTGGTTCTCGGTGTTCTCGAGATATCCCAGCAACTCCATCGGCGCCCAGATCTTGCCGGGAGCTTCGAGGAAGGCAACCTGAAATTCAGGAATTTCAAAGTAGTTCTGAATGCCGTTGGTGTGCGCCAGCAGCATTTCCACGGTGATCTTGTTTGAATCAGCAATCATGGCGCTCATTGCCGGATCAAGCCAAAGATCGATCGGGTCGTCCAGCCGTAAGTAGCCCATATCAATCAAACGCAGCACCAGCGTCGCGGTGAAAGCCTTACCGATGCTGCCAGCGTGAGAGATGCTGGTCGCGGTCATCGGTTGCGCTGTGTCTTGATTGACCACACCAGCAACAATGCTGATGTGTTCGTCACCGTCCTGCAGGTGCAGTGACACGCCTGGCAACCCGCTTTGCACAGCGTTATCGACAACAATTTGAAGCTGGGCACGCAACGGCAGGCTGGCATCGATCGGCGGTGAGCCTTTTGAACCCGAGGAACAAGCGCTGAAGAAGACGATCAACATCGACACCGCGAGTAAGCGGGAAGAACAAGTAAAGAGTTTCATGGCATTCATCTGTGTGTAAGTGAGTCAGATGCCAAGGTACTCAAACAGCGGTTAACGCCGGGTTAACCTGTGCGGAAGCGACGGCAGAGCGCCGGTTGAGAACGGTTACGCATGATGTGCCTTCGGATGCAGATATCTACTTCAGAGGCTTAACTTTGGGCACAAATCGACAGGCGCATCGCCGATTCGACGCGATTTTCGTTGCTTTGACTAGTTGTGCCGCTAGATCCGCAGCCTTGTGCTACTGGATCTGCACCTTCGCAGCGCGTCCAAGAATGAGGCCAATCACGCCGCCGGCCGAGCCGACCAACGCCGCGGTGATGAACGGATCCAGCAGCGTTGCCTGCAACGACCACAAGTTTGCCGTGCCGTATTGGGCGAAGTCGTAACCGATCGCCATCAGAAACCCGAACATGACTCCGGTCCATGCCCCACCAGTAAAACTCAGCGCGCCGCGCCATTTGACGATGAGCGCTGTCAGCAACCCGAAACCGAATTGGCCGATCAGTATCCAGACCACCTGCGGTTGCGCTTTCATCACGCCGGGTAGCGCCAACGCCCCGCCGCGGAACAGTTCGGCGAACAACACGCCGTACAGCAAGAATCCAACGGCGAGCATCGTTATCGAACCGGCAATCACGGCGAGGGCAAACCTTGCGGACATGAAAGATCCCCTTCGTGAGTCAGGATAGCGGCCAAACGGTCTTTACCGAGTCACACCTCATGATCCGGCGCCTCCCTGACGCCGACGCATCAATCGTCGTGGACGGCTACCTACGGCTGTGAGCGCTTGGAGCGCAGCCACTTCAGCAGCGGCTCCCACTGCTCGGTGTCCGGCCACGCCAGATACTCCGGCAATTCAAAGATGCCGAGGCCGCGGGTGTAGGCGCGCACATAGTTCTGTGCGTCACGCAGCCAGGTCAGATACGGCACTTTCATGTGCTCGAGATAATCATCAAGTTCGTCGAAAATGAGCGTATTTTCACGCACTCGGTTGCCAACGACTGCGATCTTGGCCTGTTTGCGCTGAATCTTGCCGACCGCCTGCAGTTCTGCAATGAACTTGCTCGTGGCTTGCATATCAATCGTTGACGGCAGCACCGGCACGATAATCGTTTCGGCATGTTTGACGAGGTTAGTCAGTTCAGAGCCATGCGAGCGCGCCGGCGCGTCGATGACCAGCACATCGGTGCTGCGCGACAACCCGCGCAAGCCATCCTTATGGGCATCGATGCCGACAATTTCGGCCGCCGATTCCGGACGGCTCTCAACCCAGTCCAACGAGGAGTGCTGCGGATCGTAATCCGCCAACGCAACCTTCTGCCCTTCAGTGGCGTAATACGAAGCCAGATTGGTCGCAATCGTGCTCTTGCCACAACCGCCTTTCGAATTGAGAACCATGATATGACGCATTGATAACACCTCGTTGCTGCGCTTCTTTATGTCAAAATATCCGTCGCTTTCGTAAATGTCCAACAGCTACCCAAGTTCGGGTACATCGTTGATAATGCCGCGCATGCAAATCGCGTTCGAAAAAATGCACGGGCTTGGCAACGACTTTGTTGTTATCGATACGCGCGCCATGCAAAACGGCGACGCGTTTTCGCTGAGCACACAACGCATTAGCGAACTTGGCGACCGTCACACCGGGATCGGCTTCGATCAGTTGCTGATCGTTCGCGCACACACTGCAGACGATGTTGATATCGCCTACGAAATTTTTAACGCCGATGGCGCAGCCGTCAATCAATGTGGCAACGGTGCGCGCTGCATTGCGGCGTACGTCGCCGAACGTGACGGTTTGGCTACCGGACATCGACTGATCATGTGCAGCCCCGCCGGCAACGTCACCGCCACGATCGGCGAGGCCGGCACGGTTGCCGTTGACATGGGCGAGCCCGATTTTGAGCCCGCCGCCATTCCGCTCGCAGGCTTTGCACGCAGCACGCAATACGCGGTGTCCGTCGACGGCACCGAACACACGCTCAGCGCCGTATCGATCGGCAATCCGCACGCTGTCACGTTCGTTGCGCGCGCGGCGGACGCCGACGTCAACCGGATCGGACGTGCTTTGAATGCGCATGCCGCCTTTCCAGAGGGCGTGAACGCCGGCTTCGCCGAAGTGCGCTCGCGTGATCACATCGTGCTACGCGTGTTCGAGCGTGGCGTTGGCGAGACGCGCGCCTGCGGCACCGGCGCGTGCGCCGCCATGGTCACCGCGCACGATTGCGGGCTCGTTGACGAGCGCGTATCGGTGCAACTGCCCGGCGGCACGCTCGTGATAGACTGGCGCGGCGCCGGCAGCTCCATCACGATGACGGGGCCTACCGCGCATGCGTTCAGCGGACACTTTGATAGCCAGCCAGGGACACCATGACAAGCCGAGCCACACCTACTGCGTCAGCAACGACAACGACCGAACTCACTGAAGAGGTCGTGCTGGAATACTTGAAGCAACATCCCGAGCTATTTGACCGCAATCCGCGATTGCTGCAGTCGCTGACGCTGCCACATGAGGCGGGCGGCACCGTGTCTCTGGTCGAACGGCAGGTGGCGGCACTGCGCGCCAGCGAAATGACGATGAAGCGCAAGCTCAACGAGCTGGTGGGCCTGGCGCGCCGCAATGACGCACTGGCCGCGCGCATTCACGCGCTGGCGCTGGCGTTGCTGGAGGCCAGCACGCTGCCCGAAACCGTACAAACGATTGAAGAAAAGCTACGCCGCAGTTTTTCCGCGGACGAGGCGGTGCTGGTGCTGTTCGGCGAGCCGTCAGACTTCGAAGCCGTGGGTCGCATGCGCTTTTTGCGCGTGCATCCGGCAAGCGATGTGAAGCTGCAGCCGTTCGCCACGTTCCTCGAGCGCGGCAACCCGCGCTGCGGCCAGGTTCGCGACACCCAGCGCGATTTCCTGTTCGGTGCCGATAACGACGAAATTGGCTCAGTGGCGCTGTTGCCGCTGGCGAACGGCCACGACATCGGATTCCTGGCCATCGGCAGCCACAATGCCGAGCATTTCCATCCGGCCATGAGCGTCGACTTCCTGCAGCGCATCGGGCAACTGATCAGCGTTGCGCTATCGCGGTTCTAGCAAGGCTCGGATGGACACCACGAGCACGCAGTGGCTCGCTGACTTCATGCAACACCTGGCGAGTGAGCGACGGCTGTCGCCGCACACGCTATCCAGCTACAAACGCGACCTGAACGCCTTTGCCGGTTGGCTCAAAACGCAGCAACCCGCCGTAACGCAATGGGCAAACGTCGATAGCCAGCACCTGCGCGCGTGGACCGCCTACGGCTTTCGGCAAGGCAAGTCGCCGCGCAGCCTGTCGCGCGCCTTGTCCTCAACGCGCAGCTTTTTCAAGTATCTGGCGCGCGAGAAACACGTCACGCGCAACCCGGCAGACGGCGTCAGTGCACCGCGCGGCAACAAACGCCTGCCCGGCACGCTCGATGCCGACACGATGGGGCGCATGCTCAGCATCGAAGGCGATGATCCGATCACGTGTCGCGACCGCGCGATCATGGAGTTGTTCTACAGCTCGGGTTTGCGGCTGGCGGAGTTGGTCGCGCTGGATCCGACGGACATCGACATGGCCGACCGCACCGTGCGCGTCATGGGCAAGGGCAGCAAGGAGCGCATTGTGCCTGTCGGCCGCAAGGCGATTGCGGCGCTGCAGCAATGGCTGGCACAGCGTGCAGCATTTGCCAGCGTGGACGAGACGGCTTTGTTCGTCAGCCAGCGCGGCAGCCGCATCAGCCACCGCAATGTGCAGAACCGTTTGCTGCACTGGGCGCGCGTGCAGGGCATCGACTCGCGCGTGCACCCGCACCTGCTGCGGCACTCGTTCGCCACGCACATGCTGGAGTCGAGTCGCGACCTGCGCGGCGTGCAGGAGCTGCTCGGTCATGCCGATATCGGCACGACGCAAATCTACACCCATCTTGATTTCCAGCACCTGGCCCAGATATACGATGAAGCACATCCGCGGGCCAAACGTCGCGACGACTGAACGGCTGCGGCCATCCGGTCTGCGAGGCTGACCGCCTCAATCAGGAATCACACATCATGCAGCAATTTGACGGAACGACCATTGTGTCGGTACGCCGCGGCAACCGCGTCGCCGTAGCCGGCGATGGCCAGGTGAGCCTCGGCGACACGATCATGAAAGGCAACGCGCGCAAAGTGCGCCGCTTGTACAAGGACCGTGTCATTGCCGGTTTCGCTGGCGGTACAGCTGATGCATTCACGCTTTTCGAGCTGTTTGAACAAAAAATGGAGCAGTACGGCAATTTGACGCGTGCTGCCATTGAACTGGCCAAGGACTGGCGCACCGATCGCCGGCTGCGGCGGCTCGAAGCGCTGCTGATCATTGCCGATGCCAGCAAATCGCTGATCGTGTCCGGCAACGGCGATGTTATCGAACCCGAGGACGACATCATGGCGATTGGCTCCGGCGGCTCCTACGCGCTGGCCGCAGCGCGCGCGATGGTGGCGGTCAGCGAGCTGCCAGCCGACGAGGTTGCCGAACGCGCGCTACACATCGCCGCAGACATCTGCGTGTACACCAACAGCAACATCATCGTCGAAACCCTCGACAACGACGGCTAACGGTAAGGATTTGACCACATGTCCATGACCCCTCGCGAAATCGTGCAAGAGCTCGATAAACACATCGTTGGCCAGGACGCGGCGAAACGCGCCGTGGCGATTGCGCTGCGCAACCGCTGGCGCCGCATGCAGATCGACGAAGACCTGCGCGCCGAAGTCACACCGAAGAACATTCTGATGATCGGCCCGACCGGCGTCGGCAAGACCGAGATAGCACGCCGTCTGGCAAAGCTTGCTAACGCGCCGTTCATCAAGGTCGAAGCGACGAAATTCACCGAAGTCGGCTATGTAGGTCGCGAAGTAGATTCGATCATCCGCGATCTCGTTGAAGTGTCGGTCAAACTGACGCGCGAGCAGGAGATCGCCAAGGTGCGTCACCGTGCCGAGGATGCCGCCGAGGAGCGGGTGCTCGATGCGCTGCTGCCACCGCCGATCAATAGCGACGGCGCATCGGATAATTCGGATACGCGGCAGAAATTCCGCAAGAAGCTGCGCGAAGGCGACCTCGACGATCGCGAGATCGAGATCGATCTGGAACAAACGATGGTTGGCGTTGAGATCATGGCGCCTCCGGGCATGGAGGAGATGACCAATCAGCTGCAGAACATGTTCAAGAACGTCGGGCAAGGGCGCAGCAAACGACGCAAATTGCCGATTAAGGACGCACTTAAGCACCTGATCGAGGAAGAAGCCGCCAAAATGGTGGACGAAGACGCGCTGAAACTGGAGGCTGTCGAAGCCGCCGAACAGAATGGCATCGTGTTTCTTGACGAGATCGACAAGGTCGCACGACGGGCTGAGAGCGGCAGCGGTGGCGATGTGTCGCGCGAGGGTGTGCAGCGCGATCTGTTGCCGTTGGTTGAAGGCAGCACCGTGACGACCAAGTACGGTGTAGTCAAAACTGACCATATTCTGTTCATCGCCTCTGGCGCTTTCAGCATCGCTAAACCCTCTGACCTGATTCCGGAGTTGCAGGGTCGGCTGCCGATTCGCGTTGAGCTGGATTCGCTGAAGACAGAAGATTTCGTGCGCATCCTGACCGAGCCCGATGCCTCGCTGACGCGCCAGTACAGCGCGTTACTGGCTACCGAAGGTGTTGACGTCGAATTTGTCGACAGCGGTGTGCGCCGCGTCGCCGAGATTGCCTTCGAGGTGAACGAGCGCACCGAAAACATCGGCGCGCGCCGGCTGCACACGGTGATGGAGCGACTGCTCGACGTCATTTCGTTTGAGGCGGCCGACCAAAGCGGCAAGCACTATCAAATCAACGCCGGCTACGTCGACGACCACCTGAACGACCTGGTTCAGGACGAAGACCTCAGCCGCTACATTTTGTAGCCCACGTCATGAGCGATGCGGCGCCGGTCGAGATCAAGCTGCGCACAAAGTCACGCTGCCTGCAGCTGAAATGGGCCGACGGCGCGTGCCACGCGCTGGGCTTTGAATATCTGCGTGTGCACTCGCCGTCGGCCGAGGTACGCGGCCATGCGCAAGGACAGGCCGTGCTGCAAGCAGGCAAACGCGACGTGCGCATCACGCGGATTGATCCGGTCGGGCACTACGCGTTGAAACTGACGTTCAGCGACGGGCACAACAGTGGCCTGTTCACGTGGCGCTATTTCCGTGAGCTCGGCGACACGTTCGAGGCGCGCTGGGCGCAGTATCTACACGATCTCGACAACGCCGGTTTGAGCCGCGACGCCGCGAAGCCAAGCGCATAACGCGGTACACTTGGCAGTCCTTGAGGTTGATCGACACAGCATGAGCCAGGACACACAAAAATCCACGACGCATTTCGGTTATGAAACGGTCGACGAGAACGAAAAAGCCGACCGGGTGCGCGGCGTGTTCGACTCGGTTGCCGGCAATTACGATCTGATGAACGATCTGATGTCTGGTGGCATTCACCGCATCTGGAAACGCACGACGATCAACAAGGCACGCGTGCGCCCCGGACAGCACGTGCTGGATCTCGCCGGCGGCACCGGAGATCTGGCGTTGGCATTTGCGCGCAAGGTTGGCGACACCGGGCGTGTCGTACTCGCCGACATCAACCGCGCCATGTTGCTGCAGGGCCGCTCGCGCATGATCGACGCCGGCGTGGTCGGCAATTTGTCGATCGCGCAGGTCGACGCCGAACAATTGCCGTTCGCCGACAACACGTTCGATCTGGTGACGATCGCGTTCGGGCTGCGTAACGTGACGCACAAGGAGCGCGCGCTGGAATCCATGTTGCGCGTGCTGAAACCCGGTGGCCGTTTGCTGGTGCTTGAGTTCTCACGCCCGAACGAAATGCTCAAGCCGGCTTACGACATCTTTTCTTTTTCGGTGTTGCCGACGTTGGGTCGCATCGTTGCCAATGACGAAGACAGCTATCGCTATCTTGCCGAGTCGATTCGTATGCACCCCGATCAAGACACGCTGAAGGCGATGATCGAAGACGCCGGTTTTGACACCTGCGAATACCACAACCTGACCGGTGGCATCGCAGCGTTGCACATTGGCACGAAACTGTAGGCGCGCTGCGGAGTGCATGACTGATGATTGATCTGGGCATCCTGTTTAAGCCATTGACGCTGTTGATCAACAAACGCATCAGCGAACAGACACCGGCGCGTGAGCTTGCCGAATCGCTGGAAGGCGAGACGATGGCCGTGCGGGTGCGCGACACCGGCATTGCGGTGTACCTGCATGTTGTCGACGGCAAATTGACACTCTCAACCCGCTACAACGAAGAGCCCGGTGTTGTGCTCAGCGGCAGCCCGATTTCGCTGGCAGGTCTTGCTGGCAGCGATCCGCTGAAGCTCGTGCGCGAAGGGCACATCAAGATGAGCGGCGACGCGATGATGGGCGCCAAGTTTCAGGCATTGTTGCGCTACGCACAGCCCGATCTTGAAGATGAACTGGCGAACGTCGTTGGTGACACAGCCGCGCACACGGCAGGCACTGTTGCGCGAGGTTTAAAGAACGTCGCTGGCGCCGTCAGCGATCGCCTGCACAGCAACGTCGGCGAATACCTGACCGAAAATCGCGAAACGCTGCCGTCGCGCGAGATGTTCGCCGCATTCCAAGGCGATGTCGAAACGCTGCGCGATGACGTTGCGCGCGCCGCCGCGCGCGTACAGGCAATACAGTCCCGGCTCGACGAGACGGACTAAGCGATGCTGACCTGGTCACGCATGCGCCGGATGGTGCAAATCCAGCGGGTGCTCGTTAAATACTCCCTGGACGATCTGATCGCAACGGCGCCGTTGCTCAAACCGCTGCGCTTGTTGTTCCTGATTGGCGGTCGACGGATGCATCGCGACGAGCCGCTGGCCGTGCGCATTCGTCTGGCGCTTGAAGAGCTCGGGCCAATCTTCATCAAGTTGGGGCAAACGCTTTCAACGCGTCGCGACTTGTTGCCACCTGATATCGCCGCAGAGCTTGCCAAGCTGCAGGATCAGGTGCCACCGTTCGACGGCAAACTCGCGCGCAAGATCATCAACGACGCCTACGGCTTCGACTTGTCGGAAGTATTCGATGACTTCGATGAGACGCCGATGGCAGCCGCATCCATTGCACAGGTGCATCCGGCGACGCTGAAGGACGGCACCAAGGTGGTCGTCAAGGTACTGCGCCCGGGCATGCGCGACAAGATTCGCCGTGACCTGGATGTCATGTACGTCATGGCAGAGTTGGCCGATCGCTATCTGCGCGACGGCAAGCGTTTACGCCCCGTCGAGGTCGTGCAGGAATACGACAAGACGATCATGGACGAGCTCGACCTGATGCGCGAGGCGGCGAACGGCTCGCAACTGCGCCGCAACTTCGAATACTCGGACAAGTTGTACGTACCGGAAGTATATTTCGATTACTGCCGCGTCGAAGTGCTGGTGTTGGAGCGCATCTATGGCGTGCACATCAGCAACATGGAAGCACTGCTGGCGGCCAATACGAACATCAAGAAACTGGCCGAGAACGGCGTCGAAATCTTCTTCACGCAGGTCTTCCGCCACAACTTTTTCCACGCGGATATGCACCCGGGCAACATTTTTGTGCGCACCGATGATCCGGACAACCCGATGTATCAGGCCATCGACTTCGGCATCATCGGCACGTTGAACGTCAAGGATCAGCAGTATCTTGCCGAGAATTTCCTCGCGTTCTTCGACCGCGACTATCATCGCGTTGCGCAGTTGCACGTGGACTCGGGCTGGGTGCCGCCGTACACACGCGTCGAGGAATTGGAGTCGGCGGTGCGCACCGTGTGCGAGCCGATTTTCAACAAGCCGCTCGCCGAGATCAGTTTCGGTCAGGTGTTGTTACGTTTGTTCGAGACCGCACGCCGGTTTGAAATGGAAGTACAGCCACAACTGATCCTGCTACAAAAAACGTTGCTCAACATCGAAGGGCTCGGCCGCGATCTGTACCCCGAGTTGGATCTGTTCGACACCGCCGCACCGATCCTGCGCGAATGGATGGAAGAGCGGTTGGGCGGGCGCGCCGTCATCAACGACTTCAAAACTCAATGGCCGGAAGTGCGCGAAACACTACGTGAATTGCCAACCATTATGCGTCGCATTGGCGAGCAGGCGGCAAACGGCGAGCTGCGTGTCACGACCAGCAACGGCAGCGTGGATGCGCTACGCGAGGAAATGCGTGCGGATGCCAAACGGCGTTACTGGCAAACGCTCAGTATTGCCTGCGCGGGCGGCGGTGGTGCTTTGCTGTTGTGGTCAACGTTGGCGCCGGCGTTTGGCTGGGCTGCCATCGCAGCCGGTATCGTTGGTGTTATCGGCACGCGGCCACGCTAACTGTCCACAGATAACGCTGCCCGGCAAAACGGCCTGACAAAATCCGGCCATCTGCTGGTGTACACTTTTTACCATGGCCGAGCAGATCCCAATGCACTGCTCCAGCTGCGGTGCACCACAGTTTGTTTATAACGCGATTTGCCTATCCAATAGCGCTAAGCTTACTGTAATACTTGCAATCAACAGAGCTCTCGATGGAAAGACTTTCGTGCTAGGAGCCAATATTCCGTTTTTGTAAAACACTGTTTACTTCTTGGGATAACGACATAGCCGGCTTGAAGCGTCTAACTCCTGATAAATCTGAATCGTAATTATCTATAGTGTTAACTTGCCTGGTTGAATTGACGCGCTGAAAGCACATCTACGCGTAGTCTCGATTTTATTTTGGTTCGTTTACGGTCTGGAAAGTCTGTGTAATCGTGAGAAATCAGTTTTTTGCCCGTCGAACTATACGCTGTCTTTAGAAATGTTCGATCGAGCGCGTCTCCGACAGATCTACCGATCCACCTGCGCACATCGGGGGTAGCATTAGATGGAATATGCTGAATTTTTTTGTTTTGAAGCCAAGTGGCTAGCAACCCCGAGGACAAACTAGACCCTGAAATTCGTTCCCTATACTCCCCCAGAATCCTACCTTCGATATCGACATCAACCAACCCGTTTCCCTGCTCAATAGATTCCAAGAATTCTACGGCATCTTCTTGCCTTCCGGATGCCGGGTTATCGGCGTGCATGAAGACATTCGTGTCTATTACGACCTTGCAATTCATTTCGAAGACTCCCCTCTTTTCGCTCTTGCAACTTGAGCAGCAGCCAAATCCATCGACTCTTTCAGAGTGTCCCCGAAAAAACCTTTGGGCCAATCTTCGTGGTCTATATGCCCATCTTCCATTACTTCGATCTTCCTAACAGTTGATACGCCGTCGATCGACTCTACAAAATAAACAGCAACGTCACTCGAGGAGATTTTTCCCTCAGCAACCAAACGTCGCATTCTTAACAGCATATGTTCGCTATGCGTTTCTAAGAGCATCTTTTGACCTCGGTCGGCCAATGAAACGAACAAGTCTGCCAAACTTGCCTGCAGTCGCGGATTGAGGTGCACCTCTGGTTGTTCGGCGATCGTTATAGTCCCTCGCTCAGCGGCAACGCATTGGACTAGTAGCGGCAAGACTTGGGATGCTCCGAAACCTAAATCTGCTATGTTAAGAATGTTGCCATTGTCTTGAACGAAATCGAGGGTAACCAAATCGTCATCTAGATTTTTCAGTCGGACCGAGTCTCCGAACCCAAAACGTTTAACCCACCCATCGATTTCTCGCTTGTGTTTACTACTAGACCTTCTTAGCAGTGACGCCGTATTTTCTCCTTGAACACCAACGCTGGACTTCCCTTCAGAAGATAGTTCATATCGTCTAGCTGGCCGCGCACGTAGTGGACCAATGTAAGTCAACTGATGGAAGAAGCTAAAAACGTTTCGCGACAGCGCTGCAGCAGCCATCAAATAGTGCGAAAAATCTTTCGACCAAGCAGTCGATTTGGAACTACTCTCGGGAGACTGATTCTCAAAAGCGCTCAGCACACCGACTGGTGTGCTGAGCGCTTTTGAG
>JBCBDU010000055.1:0-17693 GCA_038529355.1 Pseudomonadota bacterium | reverse complement strand
CAAAGTCTTCGCGTGAGACTTTGAGCCCATCGCTTCAATGGCAGCAACCGGTGGCCCGACGAACACAATACCGGCGCTCTGGCACGCGTTGGCGAATGCTGCGTTCTCGGATAAAAAGCCATAGCCCGGATGGATCGCCTGCGCGCCGTAAGTCTTGGCAACGTCGATGATCTTCGCGTAATCAAGGTAGGAGTGTTGCGGTTGGCTGTCGCCGATGTGCACGGCAATGTCGGCAGCCTGCACATGCATTGCGTTGCGATCGGCGTCGGAATAGACGGCGATGGTCTTGATACCCAGCTGTTGGGCGGTGCGCATGATGCGGCAAGCGATTTCGCCGCGATTGGCGATAAGCAGAGTCGTAAACATTACATTCGAAACACGCCGAACTGCGTGTCCTCAATCGGTTGATTAAGCGTGGCAGACAAACACATCGCAACGACGCGGCGCGTGTCCAGTGGATCGATCACACCGTCGTCCCATAACCGCGCTGATGCGTAGTAGGGGTGACCTTGCTGTTCGTAACTATCCAAAATAGGTTGTCGAATCGCGGCAATGGCATCGTTGTCGAGTGTTTCGCCGTTGCGCCGCGCTTGTTCAATCTTTACGTCGGCCAACACGCTGGCGGCTTGCTCGCCGCCCATCACGCTGATGCGTGCATTGGGCCACATGAACAAAAAGCGCGGATCGTAGGCGCGCCCGGCCATGCCGTAATTGCCGGCGCCAAACGAGCCGCCGATGATGATCGTGATTTTCGGCACGCTGGCGCACGCGACAGCCGTGACAAGTTTGGCGCCATCCTTTGCGATGCCGCCCGCTTCGTATTGCTTGCCGACCATGAAGCCGGTGATGTTTTGCAGGAACAACAACGGGATTTTTCGCTGGCAGCACAGTTCGATAAAGTGCGCGCCCTTGACCGACGACTCGCTGAACAGGATGCCGTTGTTGCCAAGGATGCCGACCGGCATGCCGTCGATGTGCGCAAAGCCGCACACAAGCGTTGCGCCATACAACGGTTTGAATTCGTGGAACGCTGAATCATCGACAACGCGCGCGATGACCTGGCGCACGTCGTACGAGGTTTTCAGATCGTCCGGCACGATGCCATACAGCTCTTCTGCCGGGTAGCGCGGGGGCTCAGGCGGTTGTCGGCGCAATTGCGCAGGCTTTTGCCAGTTCAGTTGCTGGACGGCCTCGCGCGCAAGTTCCAGTGCATGTGCATCGTTGCGTGCGTAGTGGTCGGTGACACCCGACTCGCGACAGTGCACATCGGCGCCACCGAGTGCCTCGGCGCTGACGACTTCGCCAGTGGCTGCCTTGACCAGTGGCGGGCCGCCGAGAAAGATCGTGCCCTGATTGGCGACGATGATTGATTCGTCGGCCATGGCCGGTACATACGCACCGCCGGCCGTACACGAACCCATGACGACAGCAATTTGCGCAATGCCGCGCGCTGACATGTTGGCCTGGTTGTAGAAGCAGCGCCCGAAGTGTTCGCGGTCCGGGAACACTTCGTCTTGCATTGGCAGGAATGCGCCACCCGAGTCAACAAGGTAGATACACGGCAGCCGGTTCTGGCTGGCGATCGTTTGCGCGCGCAAGTGTTTCTTGCCGGTCAGAGGGTAGTACGTGCCGCCTTTGACCGTGGCGTCGTTGGCAATAATGACGCACTCGACGCCATTGACGATCCCCAGGCCGGTAATGATGCCTGCGGCCGGCACATCGTCGTCGTAAACATCCATGGCGGCCAACTGGCTGAATTCGAGGAACGCGCTGCCCGGGTCAACCAACAGATCGATGCGCTCGCGCACCAGCAACTTGCCGCGATCGGTGTGTCGCTTTTGGCGCGCGGTACCGCCGCCGAGCACGATGCGCTCGACATGTCGGGCAAGGTCATCGACGAGCGATTGCATGTGCCTGGAATTACGCGCAAACGCGTCGCTGCGCGGATCAATCGTATTCTCAATAATGCTCATAGTCCTACTTCAGCGCTTTGCGACATTTGCGTTCCACGGCGGCCAGCTCGTGTAGCGTGACGTTGATGTCTTCTGCCTGTTGTTCCAGATGCGCGCGACGTTCGGCGAGGGTTGCGAGCAGTTTATTCAACTGTCGCTTGCTGCCTTCCGGTTCGCGATACAGATCGATGATTTCGGCGCTTTGCTCGAGCGTCAGACCGAGGCGACGGCCGCGAAGTATCAAGCGCAGGCGCACGCGGTCGGCGGCCGAGAAATAGCGCACGCGGCCGCGTCGCTCCGGCGTCAGCAGGCCTTTTTCTTCGTAAAAACGCAGTGTGCGTGTTGTCACGTCGAATTCGGCCGCCAGCTCGCTGATCGAATAGCGGCGTTGATGTTGGGTTGCGCTCATCCGTCAAGTGTAACTAACGTTGACGTTAACGTAAATACAATAGCAGGTAGTGTGTGAACGAATTCCCGATTCGTTTGCACGGTACGTACTGCGTATCGGCGCACGCAGGTTCGCCTATGCCGTGCCGATAATCGGTAATCCGCGGCCAGGCAATGGCAGGAAAAAGCCCGCCGTGCTGTGCAGCAGGGCGGGCATTGGTGCGCTATCGCGCACAGCGAAGACAGCGCGTCAGGGCGTGCAGTCGGTATCGCTGGCAGGTGTTGGTCGCAAGCGGATGAACTCAAACGTTGCTCGCAAGTCGGCTGGTGCGCTAAATGCGTTTACGACCATGCCAACCTGCAACGTGCTAGGTAGATCTGCCCGATCGAAGCGCGTAGTCTCCGCCCAACCGCTGTCGCCCGACAGGAATCGATACGAGATGAACTGATCGCCCACGCGGCACAGAATCAGGTCACCCTGATTGCTGCCGGTCTGCAGCGGACGAGTGGAGCTGCTGTTCACCGTCGTCTTAGTTTCGCTGCCGACGCCAGTCGCGATAGAGTTATTCTGGCGACCGATGTTGAGCATGACGTAGTTTTCCGGTCCCGTTGCACCAGCCGGATTTCTCGCCATCAAACCGGCCGAGTTGAAATCCGAGGCGGGCGCCTGTCCCGGCGTCGCAACGCTATCTGCATTCACCCGTGTCCAGACGGCAAAATTACCGGTCAGGTTCTTGAAGATCAGTGGTGCATCATTGGCACCGAACCAGCCATCCGTTCGCAGCGGCACGATGGTGAGCTGACCGGCATTGGTCTGGTTGATGTCCAGCACCGTGTACTGCGCAGGCGTGCTTTCCAATTGATGACGTAGTGTCCAGTCAGACAGCGAGTTGCTATCGAATTCGTCGCTGAACGCGTCAACGGCAGGTCCTGACGAGACGATCAGGTCGACCGCACTGCCGTCGGAGACGGATGCACCGCCCGCAGGATTCTGACTGATGACGCTGCCATTCGGCACCGACGCGCTTGCCTGCGTTGTGACGTTGCCGACCACCAGACCCACATTGTTGATATCGGTGGTGGCGGCGGCTTGCGTCATACCCACGACGTCTGGCACGACAACAGAAGCCGGCCCACTGGACACGACAAAATCGACGGCGCTATCGCGCGCGACGCTGGTACCGGCAGTCGGGTTCTGGCTGATGACGTCGCCACTGGGCACGCTGGCGCTGGCCTGCGTGGTTACCACGCCGACAACGAGATTCGCGCTCGTGATCGTGTTGCTGGCCGCCGCCTGAGATTGGCCGACAACGTTCGGCACGTTCACGTTGGCAGGTCCGGAAGAGACGATCAGATCGACGCTGATGCCGGTATTCGCAGTTGTGCCACCGGCTGGGTTCTGACTAATGACATCGCCGTCCGGCACCGTCGCGCTGGATTGTGTCGTGATTGTTCCGGTTACCAAGTTGGCGTTGGTAATCGCTGTGTTTGCCGCAGCCTGCGACTGCCCAACCACGTTGGGCACTGTTGTTGTTGATGGCCCGCTGGATACTACAAGATCGACACCGCTGCCGACCGTCGCCGTCGAGCCTCCGGCTGGATTCTGACTAATGACATCGCCATCCGGCACCGTTGGGCTGGATTGGGTCGTGATAGTTCCGGTTACGAGGTTGGCGTTGCCAATCGCTGTGTTTGCTGCAGCTTGCGACTGCCCGACCACGTTGGGCACAGTCGTTGTTGCGGAGCCTGTAGAAATCACCAGATCAACAGCACTGCCAACCGCCACAATAGTATTAGCGTCTGGGTTCTGGCTGATCACGCTGCCGCTCGGCACACTGGCGCTCGATTGCTGCGACACGGTGCCGACGGCCAGTCCGGCGCCTGTAATGGTGCTACCGGCTGCTGCCTGCGTTTGTCCAACGACATCGGGCACAGCGACGGTCGGTGGTCCGCTTGAGACGACCAAATCGACGGCGCTGCCAACGATTGCCTGCACGCCTGCTGTCGGGTTCTGGCTGATCACATTACCTGCCGGCACGTTCGCGCTGGCTTGCTGGCTGACGTTGCCGACCGTGAGTCCGACGCCGGTAATCGCGCTGCTTGCGGCGGCTTGTGTTTGACCGACAACGTCCGGTACGCCAACCGTCGGCGGGCCGAGAGAGACAACAAGATCAACCGCCGTGTCTTCCGACACTTGTGTACCTGCAAGCGGATCCTGACTGATGACATTGCCTGCTGGCACATTAAAATCAATGACCTCGGTAACGTCGCCGACAACGAGATTGGCAGCCACGATGGCAGCCTCAGCGGCGGCGCGCTCAAGTCCCGTGACATTCGGTACATCGACCGGCGGGCCCAAAGAGACGACAAAATCGAGCACGGTATCGGGTGCGACATCTCGGCCAGGGGGTAGCGACTGGCTGATCACGTCGCCCCTGAGCACCTGCGTGCTGAAGGCGAACGACACAACGCCGATTTCCAACCCGGCGTTTGGCACAACTGTGCGCGCTTCAGCTTCGGACAACCCAACGATGTCGGGTACCGGCACCGCGGTTGGCCCAAGCGAGACCACCAAATCGACGGCGTCGGTGGCGGCCACAAGCGTGCCCGCGGCCGGATTCTGCGAGATGACATCGCCAGCGGGGACGTTTACGTCAGCCTGCTCGGTGATATCGCCGACTGTGAGGCCGCTATCAAGAATAGCGGTTTCGGCGGCGGCCTGACTGAGGCCGACCGTATCGGGTACCGCAATGTTGGCGACGCCCAGCGAGATGACGAGATTGACTGTGCTGCCTTCGCTGACCATCGTGCCGCCTACCGGAGACTGGCTGATCACGTTGCCGGCAGCGATAACATCACTGTCGGTGCGCGTGATGATGCCGACGACCAGCCCGACGTTCGTCAATGCGGCGATCGCTGTGGCTTCCGGCTGATCGACGACGTCCGGTACCGATGTGTCGGCAGGACCGGTAGAGATGATCAGGTCGATGCGTGAGCCACGGGTCGCTGAAGCTGCGGCGGCCGGCGCGGTGCGAATCACAAAGCCGTTTGCAACCACAGCGCTGGCCTCAGGCAGAATGTCGCCGACAACCAGCCCGGCGGCAATAATCGCCGCCTCAGCCTCGGCCTGCGTCAGGCCGCTGACATCCGGTATGTCGACACTGGCCGTGCCGCTGGACAGGATGATGTTGACCGTCGAGCCCACGGTGATGCTATTGCCGGCAGGCGGGTCGGTACGAACCACGTTGCCTTCGGTCACGGTGTCGCTGGGCTCGGATGTGATGGTGCCGACGATCAGGCCGGCATCGCGAATGGCTTGCTCGGCTTGCGCCTGGGTTGAGCCGGTCGTATCGGGTGTCGGGATGCTGTTATCCAGCATCGGGCCATTGGTTTCTTCGTCGGCGGTGGTGCAGCCCGCGAGAATTGCCATGCCCAGCAGCAGCGTAAGTTGCAGCCAACGTGTTACTGCGCTCATTCCGACACCTCAATTTTATATTGTTCTAAAGTTGGACGGCGAATCGTCATCTGATTCGCGACATAAATCAATTATCTCACTGTTATATGTTGTTAAAGTTGTCTCAGCATCACAGTTTGCAGTTTTGCCAGCAATATTATGTCCGAACCGAACCCTCGAAAACTCATCGTTGCAATCAGTGGCGCCTCTGGTGCGACCTACGGCGTCGAGATCCTCAAGTTTGTGAAAAATAACCCAAATGTCGAGAGCCATTTGGTGGTTTCACCGTCCGGTTTTTTGACCGCACAGGCGGAGTTAGGCATGGATCGGCCCGCAATCGAGGCGTTAGCCGACGTTGTCTACTCGGATCGCAACATAGGCGCCTGTATCGCCAGCGGCTCTTTCGAAACAGCAGCGATGGTGATTGCGCCGTGTTCCATGAAAACGTTAGGCAACATTGCCAACGGCATTGGAGGCAGCCTGATCGCTCGTGCTGCGGACGTGATCTTGAAGGAGCGCCGGCGATTGATCTTGCTTGCGCGCGAGACGCCGCTGAATCTTGCGCACATTCGTAATATGGCTTCAGTGACGGAGATGGGCGGCATCGTCTACCCGCCAGTACCGGCGTTTTACTCCGCACCAACGAGCATTGAGACGATGGTGCATGAAACGGTTGGTCGCGTGTTGGCCCTGTGCGACATCGATAATCGGCTGTTCACACCCTGGGATGGGCTCTGACGCAGACGCAGTAACTTGTTTAGGAACATTACCCGTAGCCGCCGAATCTGACGATGGCTGCGCTCGAATTTATGCCAGAAGCACAAAATAATAATACCGGCTCGCAACCCGAGCGCGCTCGCCCCGCTAAAGTGAGCGATACCTACCGTATTCGACAGGGTGATGCGCAAACGGATCGCAAGGATATTCTGCGGCTGTGGCGTTTTTTGCCCGGCACGAATCCCCCGCAGGCGGAAAAGCTCGACTGGTTTTATCGCAACCGGCCGGCCGGTGATGGTGTGTTCTATTTTCTGGATTATTTACCAGAAGATCGACCCGTTGCGGTTGTGTGTCTGGGGCGCCGCGAGTTCTCTATTGCCGGCAATCGGCATCAGGGTGTCGTGTTTGGTGACTTTGCTGTCGAGCCTAAGCATCGCAGTTTGGGGCCTGCCGTTTTTTTTCAGAAAGGGTTCCTGAAACTGGCGCGTGAACAGTTTGATCTGGTGTTTGGTTTTCCGAACGAGCTGTCGGGAAAAGTGCGCGCGTTCGGCGGCTACAAACTCGACATGCAAGTAGCAACTTATGTGCGGCCATTGGACTTCACGCAGTATCTGCGCCGCCATGCGCCTACGCCGGTAGCACTGTTGGCAGGAACACTGCTGAATGGTGTTTTTGCGATCGCACTGAAACGCGAACATGCGCAGGCTCGCAGGCAGTTTAGCCGCGTGGACGTTTCCAGCAGTTTCCTCGATCAGCTATGGGCGCGCGTTGAGCAGCAGGGCGTTGCGATGGGCGTGCGTAACGCTGCGTTTTTCGAATGGCGCCTGATGCGCCATCCGGGTAAGCAGTTTCACAGCGTGACAATTGTCGATGCGGCGCAGCAGCCGGCCGGCTATCTGGCCTACGAAATTAATGATGATGGCGTGCTGGTTGTTGCCGATCATCTGGCGATTAACCGCGATGCGCTCGGTGCATTGCTGTCGTTCGCTGTGGCACAGCGACCCAAAGGCAGTCGCGCCATCTCCATCAGCGAACCCGCTGCTGACAGCGCGTTAGCCACATGGCTCAAGACGAAACGGTTTTCGCTGCGCAGCGAATTCAGTTGTTTTCTGTCCAAGTCAGAGTCGCTCGCGGCTTTGACCGATGTCGACGTCATTCGCCTGAACTTCAGCGATAACGATGTCTGAGTCGCCTGATTTCACCGCTGTTGCGAATACCGTAACCGTGATTGCGGGCGACGGTTATCCATTGGCTGTTCACCGGTTTGAACCGCAGCAGCCGAGTATCGGCTGTGTTGTGCTGTTGCATGGCGTTGTCAGCCATGCCGAATGGCTGACGCCGATTGCGCAACGGCTGGCTGCGCAGGGCCTGTTGGTCATTTGTCCGGATCGTCGTGGCACGGGTCGTAATACGCGAGCGCCGGGCGATGCGCCCGATGGGCAGACGCTGATTGACGACGTGGTCAGTATCGTGGGCAGCCAGTGCCCGGACGATGTGCCGCTGCATCTGGGCGGTTTCTGCTGGGGTGCAACCTATATGATTAACGTCATGCTCGCCGACACGCTCGGTGCGCAGACGCTGATCATGATTGCGCCGTCGATTTTTCCGGCGACAGATGTGGCCGGTGCCGAGCTGCATGTCGGTGACAGCGCAGAGGCGACCGAGGTGCCGAATGTGCCGATTGACCGTTTCACTGATGGTCCGGCCTACGAGGCTTTTATTGTTCCGGATACGAGACGCACGCACTATGTTTCGCCACGATTCAATAGCATATTGGTGCAGATGAACCGCATGTTGGCACCGCGCTGGGCGAAACTCGGCGTGCCGACGTTGATGGTGTTGGCGCAAGATGACCGTTTGTCGGACAGCGATAAGCATGCGCGCGCGTTTGCGACGCTGCGAGTGGACGACAAACGTTGCGTGATATTGGCCGGGCAGCATGGCCTTCAGTTCGATGCGCCCGACGCTACGGCCGATGCCATTTGCGCTTGGGTAAAGCGGCAGTAAAAATCGCGTCGGGTAGCGCGATGATTGATCGATACGTGTCAGCAATAAAGAGAACAGGCTGCGCCACGCGTAAGCCACGCCGATAAAACGAAAAGGGGACCGCAGTGTCACAGCAAGATCTCGCCCGTGAATTTAGTGAATGGTGTCAGCAACAGCTGTTTACGCCCGAGTTGATCGAGGCAGCTGCTCTGTTGCAAAAAGCCTTGGATTGGCATTTGCTGCAGATCTACGGCCGACTGGATTTGGCTGCGCATCTGGCGACACCGACATCACCGCAAGCGCTTGCCGAGCGGCTAGGCTATGTGGAAAGCGCCAGCATCACATTGGAAGCCATCCTGGATCGGCTAGCAGCGCAGTTCGACATGATCGATCGTGACGCTTCGGCAGACGCGTTGACATATCAGGCGACGGCGGCGGCGCCAGACTTACCTTACAATCTGGTTGAGCTGCAAACCTCGATGAAAGCGCTAGGCGATGAGTATGTTGCGCCGCTTGAGTTCTTGCAGTTTGGTTCTGACGTGTTTGAGAAATCACTCGGCGAAGATCCCGATTTGCTGGATAAGATTTTGTCTGGTCGCGAGTCGGAGTATCAGGAAATGTGGTTCCGCGCGACGAACACCGATCCGTTGCAGAACGTTCACGGCATTATGGGCGCGAAAGCCATCGACTTGTTGATGCCGCGCGGTCGTATTCTCGAAATCGGCGGTGGCACCGGCAACGGCATTCGCAATTTGTTCAAACACCTGGCCGCAAAGAATCAGCTCGATCGGGTAGAGCATTATCACTTCACCGATATCAGCCAGAAATTCATCATGTCGACGCGCCGTGAAATTCGTGCCGACTATCCCGACACGAGCACCGATTGGCGCTTCGCCGATCTGAACGAGCCGCTGGCTGATCAACGCGTGCCGCAAGGTGACTTCGACCTGATCTATGCGGTTAACGCCGCGCACGTGGCAAAAGATATCGTTGCATTCCTCAAAAGCTGCAAGGACACGCTGAAGCCCGGCGGTCGTGTGTTATTCGCCGAGCGCATTCGGCTGACCGAACGGGACATGGCGCCGCGTGAGCTGTCCTTGAATCTCTCGGTTTACCATCGCACAGCCGCGATTCGTAACGATGACTACCGTCCGGTGCACTGTTATCTTGCGCCGCAGAACTGGTTGCGCGTGTTCGAGTTGGCCGGATTCCACGATGCGCAGATCTGGCCTGACATTGATGGGCTAGCAGACGGTTTCCCGGATCAGTACGCAGCCATTGTGACGGCGGTCGCCTGATGGCGCTGACACGATACAACACCGACGTGCTAGTCGTCGGCGGCGGAGGCGCAGCAACTGCGGCGACGATTGCAGCGCACGATGCAGGTGCACGAACGATGCTGGCGGTGAAAGGGCGCTTTGGCATTCCCGGCGTGCGCGGCGCGGGTGCCACGTCGAATCCGATTGGTGATTTCTGGACGATTCGCACGGTCGGCCCCAAAGGCGGTTTCTTTAATCCACCGGAGGCAGTGCACGCCGATATGTTGCAGTCCGGCTTGGGCATGGCCGATCCGGCGCTGTGTCAGATCTTCGTGGACGAAGTGTCCGAAGCTGTGAAACGTTTGCAGTCGATGGGCATGCGTTTCCAGAGCAAGATGCTCGCGACGATGGAGGGTCACAAGAGTGACCTGAAAACCAACCGTATCGTTGCCGTGCAAAAAGCCGTGATTGAAGGTACTAACACACAAGTGCTCGAGCATGCCAACCTGACCGATCTGGTCGTTGACGGTGGTCGGTGCATTGGAGCGGTCGGCGTTGACGACGAAGGTGAGCCATTCGTCGTCGAAGCACGTGCTGTGATCATTGCGACCGGTGGCGTGGGACAACTATTCAAGTACAGCTTTAACCCGCCGGGCAACACCGGCGATGGTTACGCGATGGCAGCACGCGCCGGCGCAGACTTGTTCAACATGGAGTTCATGCAGCAGGGCCTGGCAACCACGTGGCCACAGCAGGCGATCGTGATGCTGTACGAGATGGAAGAGCCGTACCGGTTGCTGAACAACCGCGGTGAGGCATTCCTGAAAAATTATTATCCGGATGCCGACGCAATGGCCGAAGGTTGTGCGCTGAAAGCGGCGCACTGGCCGGTCAGCTGCCGGGACTCATCGTTGCACATTGATCGCGCGATCAAGGCAGAAGTGATGGCCGGTCGTGGTACGGAAAACGATGCGGTATATCTCGATCTTGCTAATGCCACGCGTGGCTTCAAGCACGAGCTGTTTGAAGACTTCATGACCGCAAATGGCATCGACATCAGCAATGACTTGGTGCAGGTGCAGATGCATCACCATTCGAGCAACGGCGGTATTCGAATTGACGAACACGCTGAGTCGAGTCTGCCAGGTCTATACGCGGTCGGTGAGGCCGGTGGCTGGCAAGGTGCAGACCGTTTGGGTGGCACAATGCTCGGCGGGTCACAGGTGTTCGGCTGGCGCGCAGGTCGCTTTGCTGGCGAGCAATGCAGCAACCGCTCCGCGGTCGCGATCAGCGATGACGACGCGCTGTCGCTGATGAGCGATTGGCGCACGTTCAAGTCCGCAAAAGGACAGTTGTCGATCGACACGATGCGTCGTGAGCTGCAACAAAGAATGTGGGAGTTGTTGATCGTCGAGAAAGACGCCGAGCAATTGCGGGCCGCGCGCGACTACATCGCGCGCGATCGTCATCGTTTGCGCAACGAACTGGGTTTGTCGGCACCGTTGGATATGGCGTTAGCCTATGAACAGCGCAACCTGCTGGATGTGGCTGAGGTCATTACCGAGGCGGCGATGATGCGCACCGAAAGCCGCGGCGCACACTACCGCAGCGACTATCCGGAACGCGATGACGAGAACTGGCTGACGAACCTGTTTGCGACGCACAAAAACGGCGAGCTTGAGATTCGTAGGCAATGGGTCAACGAGAGCAATGGTTGGACGGATATGCCCGGCGACATCAGGATCAGTCCATGGGGATAGCGAACGGCGTTGCATTGGTTGTCGGCGGGACCGGCGATATTGGTCATGCGATTTGCAAACATCTGGCCAGCAATGGTCATAAGGTTGTGCTCTCATCGCTAACACAGAATCAGGCCGATGCGGCGCGCAAGCGATGCAGCGATGACGGGTTTGTTGTCGACACGGTATTACTGGATGTGACTGACGAGGACAGTTGCAAACAGGCGGTCAAGGCAGTCACGCAGCAGCATGGCGGTCTTGCAACGCTCGTCAACTGCGCCGGTGTCAGTTACATCGCGCCGGTGTTGATCGGCAAGACCGAAGAGTGGCAACGCGTTGTTAACGTGAATACGCTCGGTGCGTTTAATATTTCGCGCGCGGCGCTGCGACCGATGATTCGCGCGCGCTGCGGCCGCATGATTCACATCGGTTCGATTTCCGCGGAAGTCGGTGCGCCGTACAACGCAATTTATGCCGCGTCAAAAGCCGGTGTGGCTGGCATGGTGCGTTCGCTGGCACTGGAGGTCGCAGGCACCGGCATCACGGTTAACGCTGTGCAACCCGGTTACGTCAAGACCAAACTGTTTGCGCAAACGCAAAGTGCACGGGCACGCATCAAGGGCGTTAGTCTCGACCAACACGAAGCCGATTTGGTTGCTGACACGCCAACCGGGCGTCTGGTGACACCGGAGGATGTAGCATCGCTCGTCAACTATCTGGCGACGGACGAAAGCCGCTCGATCACCGGGCAGACGCTGAACGTGGATGGTGGGCGTACGGCTAACTGATTTTTTTCGTGCGGGTATGGCTGACCATCACTGATCGCCCGGCGTCTTCGGCGCGCAGCCGGGTCGCAACGGATTGCGTTGGTGCTGAGGCAACCTCAACGGTCAGGCAACGAAGCGTTTCGAATTCGCTACTTGCGAATCCATTCATTCAGATCAAAACTCGCCATGACAGCGTCAGGTAATTCGCTGCGCGTCGGCGGCACCTTGCTACGCGCGTCGACAGAGATCTTCGATGTGCGGCCATCCGTTTCGGAAGGGTCCACCCCATTGCCATCCTGATTTTCGAAAATGCGCACGTCGGCTGCCGGTTGCGCGAAGCACGCGATGGCCGTCTGCACACTCGCCTGTTTGCGTACGTCAATGTCGGCATCGAAACAGTAGGCTTGTTTCAGATACGCCTCGTTCTCGAGCAATCGATCCATCATCGCTTGCGCGTCAAAACCCGGCTGCAACGTTTGGTCGATTTTCAAGAAGATCGTCATTGCGGCCGGCAAGAAGAATTCAACGACGGCGGGGTTATCGCGGAAGTAGTCGCGATGCAGGCGCGCGCGCAAGCTGATGCTCGACATTGTCAGGTGTTCGACTTGACCGGCGACAATGTCCTGATAGATCGGTGCTTCGCGGTGGCGTACCTGCGTGAATTCGATTACTGGGCGCTCGGCTTTATCGGCGACGTAACCCAGGAATTCGCCGAACGGACCTTCGCTGGCCGTTTCCGATGGTTGGATGTGACCTTCGAGGATCATTTCGGCATAGGCCGGCACGAGCAACTCGGCATCAATCGTGCTCGAGGTAAGCGCTAACGGTGCGTCCAGCACGCCGCTGACTACGTCGTAGTCTTCGTGCTCCAGTGGCCCGGCAATCAGTGCTGCGTAACACCACAACGGATGCGTACCAATGACAGCAGCCAATGGTGTCGGTTTACCAAGCGCGCTGTACTTTTGCCAGATCTGATCAAGGTGCCCGTTCGGTGTCATGTAGATCGCCGCGCGCTGGTCGTCCATGATCATCAGGCGGTGGAAGCTCAGATTGTGTGCGCCGGAGTCAGGATCACGACCGACAACAATTGCCGAGGTGATGTATGGTTCGGTTTGTGTGTGGCTATACTTGAGTTGCGGCAACTGGCGCAGGGAAAACGTTTTGAAACGGTCACTGCATTGCGCGATCGGTGCGACGTCACCGGGCACGACCACGCCGTGGATGTTCGCCGCCGCCGCATCAACAAAGCGCTGATTGAGCTGATCAACGGTCAGACCGATGCTCTTCGCGACGCGATCGAGTGACGCGCACACGTTCGTGACCATTGGGTAGGGGCTGCCGTCGACCTGCTCAAAGCGAATCACTGGACTGCGCAATTTCTTCGCTAACCCCGTGACAACGGCCGTTGTCATCCAGTCAGGTGAAATCGGTTTGTCGATAACCTGGTATTGGCTGGCAGGCTTACCTTCGAGTGCGGCGAGATATTCACGCAGGCCCAATGTTGAGAGCGCGTTGTCAGTGTGATCGGTCATGCGTCGGCCTTTGTGATTGCCAGCGCGACACGATCGGGTTTGCCGTTCGCTTTGCGCGGAAATTCATCCCACACATGATACTCGCGCGGCACGCGTGCGAGCGCGACGGCCTGGCTCATGTGCGCGCGGATCGCAGCCGTTGCTGCGTCGTTGTCGTCGTACGCGTGGTCGCCAAGTGTAACGTGCGCAACGACGCGTTGCCCCAGCAGCGCATCGTCAACGCCAACAACCACCGCCTCGTCGACGCCATCGCACGCCATTAATGCGCGTTCGAGCTCTTCGGGAATGATGCGCTCGCCGGCAGACTTGATCATCGCCGAGCGGCGGCCGACAAGAAACAGATCGCCATCGTCATCGAACCTGCCGAGATCGCCGGTTCGTAGTCGGCCTTGCGCGTCGAGGGCCAGCGCTGTTGCGTCCGGGTCGTTCCAGTAGCCGAGCATGATGTTGTCACCGGCGATGACGACTTCGCCAACCTCGCCTCGGGCGACAGGCTCATCGTCTTCACTCAACAGCAATACCTGCACGCCCGGAATCGGTCGCCCGACAGAATCTGGTTTGGTGGCCGTGCGTGACGGGTGCAGTGCAGTAGCGCGTGGCGCGCACTCCGACTGGCCATAGGCAATATGGAATTCCAGCGCTGGAAAGTGCTCGATGACCTTGAGAATGGTGTCTGCGGCAAGCTTACCGCCGGTGACGGTGACCCAGCGCAGATCGGGAAGTTCGCTGTCGAGCAGACCGCCGCGCGTGATCAACGCATTGAAGTGAAACGGCACGCCGGAGAATCCGCGTACGCGGGTGGTCTGCAACGCCTGAATGACCTTTTTAGGAAACAGGAAGTTGTCGAAGAAGTGCACAGTCGCACCGGCGACCGCGTGCACGGTCAGCTGCATGAGCCCGTGCACGTAGTGCATCGGCACCACCATCATGTAGCTGTCGTCTTCGCCAATGGGCATGTGCGAGACGACGGCGTGGTCAACCGTCAGGATGTTTTTGTGTGACAGGCAAACGCCTTTTGGCCGGCCGCTGCTACCCGAGGTGTAGACAATCGCGGCGGGCGCATCTTCATCGGTCAGTTCGGGGAGGGCAGCCGAATCGTGCGACGCGGTCGTTGCGAGATCGGCCAGCGGTCTGACGCGGCTGGCGTATGCCGGTGTGGCATCGAACAGCTTACGTTGTTTGTCAGTCTGCACAAAGACTGCCGCGGGGTCTGAGTTGTGCAGCACGTCCGGTAAATCCGACGCGCGCGCGTCATCGTTGAGCCAAACGACAATCCCCCCGACGCGCAGTACCGCCCAGAACAGCGTCAGTGCATCGAGGTCGTGGCGCGAGACAATAGCAACGCGATCGCCGGCGTGAATGCCAGTTGCTATTAATTGGCTGGCGAATTGCCGCGAGCGTGTTGCCAATTGGGCGAAGCTGAGCGAATCGCCGTTGGCAAGCACTAACGCGGGGTGCTCCCCGCGTCGCGCCGCCGCCGCATCCAGCGCAGCTTCAAGTCGCATCGATGGCGTGCTTACTGGCGTTCCAGATAGGCCAACATGCCGTTCACCGAACCAAAGTTTTCCGGTGTCAGGTCATCCGGGTCGATCGATACATCAAAATTCTCTTCAAGCCATACGATGACGTCCATCATCGCAACGCTGTCGACAATTTCCTCTTCGAGCAGATTGGCTGACGGGTCCAGGCCTTCGGCAGCGGCCGGGTTCAGTGTGGCAATAAATGCCTGGATCTGTTCTTGCTTGGTTTGTTCTGACATGTTGTTGTTCTCCGAAAAAGTAAACGCGTTGGCGCGGCGAGTCGTTAGCGTACGGCGTTAGTCAAAGTGCATGCGTCCCGTTTGGTAACGGGCCAAATGCTCGTCGTGCCAGCAAAAGTGTTGGCCGGTCAGATCATGCGCGCGCTCAATGGCCTGTGCCTCGAGAAGCGTCTGCGTTTGATCCAGACCTTCCACGTAGTCCAGCGCCGCACAATGATGCAGCATTTTGCCACTGATTCGAAGTAGCACAGCACTCTCACCGACCATTGTGCCGCAAACAATGCCAAAACCGTGATCCAGTGCCGTTTTCGTAAGCTCAGCGCAGCCTGTGACGCCGCCGGACTTGCCCACCCGGACGTTGATGATCTGATAGGCACTGTGATCGGCAAATTGCACAAGGTCGCCGGCAACGCAGACCGACTCATCGGCGACGATGGGCACGCCGCTTGTGTCGTGCAGCGATTGTAGCGCCTGTGTCAGTGACTCTGACTGTGGCAGCGGTTCTTCGATGGATTGAATGTCGCAATCGTGACACTCGCTTAACAGCTGTAGGGCGTTGTCTAACGTCATCTGGCCGTTGCCGTCGAGGCGCAGCTGCATGTCCGGGCCGATCGTTTTACGCAGCAGCTGAATTCGTGCGGCATCCGATGCATCCTTGACTTTCAATTTGACGATTGTGCAGCGGCTCAGGCGCGCAAACCGCCCTTGACGCACGAGCGCCTTGTCGTCGTGATCATCACCAATCGTCATGCACTTGCCACTGGCTGCTGTGGTGCGCGTGCCAAACAGTGCGTTCCAGTCAACGTAGCCAGCGACATCCAGCGCGTCATGCAACGCGATATCGAATCCGCCGCGGCAAGCCGGTTGCAGCGTGCAGGCGCCGGCGGTTGTCAATACTGACGGGATATCGCCCACTGATCGAATTTGCTGACCGATCAGTGCTTGCGCAATTGCTGGCGCATGCTGCTGCCAGATGGTGTCGTTGTTCTCGCCGGTCACGTAGGGTCGTGCCTGTATTTCGCCAAAGCCTGTTATGCCTTCATCTGTTGTGATGGAGACAATAATCGCATCGCTGTGGTGGCGTGCCGCCGCAGCGTGACTGAACGCATTGCGAAACGGAATGCGCAGCCGGGTTAGCGTGCAACTAACGATCCGCATGGATTTCCCGGACGATTTCGATGTCACGGTCGAGGTCTCGCTCGCGGCGCAGCACACCGGGCTTGTATTGATCGTCGCCGATGTGTACTGCGCGAAACTGTTTGTGCAATTGCGCAACGCTCGCACTATCGGTCACCAGTACGCGCGGCTGCCCGAGGCGCAACGATGCACACTTGTCTTCGTACTCACCGTTGGCATCACCGATCGCTGTGTGAATGCGCGCGACCCAGTCCTGAAGTGCTTTGTCGTCGCAGTCGGGCTGCAAGGTCTGCTCGTCAACTAGGATCGCATAGTGGGGTTTGTCGCCGGTGCGAGGAAAAACCAGCACATCGCGTCGGCGCAGCACAAGGTGCGTGTCGGTGTGCTCCAGCGCGCTGAGCACATGTTGCTCGGTCAGTTTTTCACCGGTGATGCTCGAGGTTCTGCCGAAGCGGTATTCAAAGCTCAAGTGGGGAATGCCGTTTTCGAAGTGATTGATCGTCACGCAGTCGCCAGTGCGATAGCGGTACAGACCGCCGCCCGTTGTGACGACCAATTCGTACGACTCACCCGCTGACACTTCGGCCGCAGTGACGGTCGCCGGTTGCTGCTCGTGCTGATGCGCGGCAGGCACAAACTCGAAGTAGTGTGCCTCGACGGCGAGCAGCCCGCCCGACTCATAGTCGCGCACTGGTATCGCCATAATGCACTCACTGGACTGCGTGATGTAGTCGCGAAATGCTACGCCGTCACAGTGGCGCCGCAACAAGTCGAGGTAGGGCGCGACGAGCTCGGATTGCCAGCAGATGATCAATTCGAGTTCACTCCACAAATCGCGTAGTTGCCAATCGATCGCCGTGGCGGCAACTACGCGTTGCGCCGCGATCGTATTGGTCTGCAGGCGGCGCGTTAGCTGCTCGGGTAATGTTGCGTTGTCCAGCGCAGCCATGCCCCATGTGCCTGTGTCCAGGCCGGTCGCGAGTGCTTCGCGATGGCTGGCGATC
>JBCBDU010000054.1:0-18683 GCA_038529355.1 Pseudomonadota bacterium | reverse complement strand
ATACGCACGGTCAGCGGGCCTTCACTGCCCGGCGCGGTACGTGCGTATTCACGACGGCGCTCATAACAACGAGCTGCACGATCGCTTCAACCGGACGCTCGAGCTGACGACAACCCCGACCGCCTTCCGCATCCCTATCGATGCGATTCGCGCAGCACCCGTTGGGCGCACAATGGACATCGGCGACATCTCGCAGGTCAGTCTGTTCCGCGTCGACGCACGGCAAGGCGCTGTCATATTCATCGATTCACTGTGCCTCGCGCCAACATCAGCGCAATGACGCCAGCAGCGCTTGTGCTTCACTGCGCTCCGGGAAGTCACGATCGCCTTGCAGTACATCCGTAACCAGTGCAAGCGCCTCGGATCGCTGCTTATTGCGAGATAAACACTCGGCCAGGTGGTAGCCAATCGACGGGTCATCCGGCGCCAGCTCATGTGCCTTTTGCAGCAACGTCAGTGCGCGCTGACGCTCGCCGTTCTCGAGCAGAATCCAGCCGAGCGTGTCGGTAATTGGCGCCGAATCGGGCGCTAGCGCTGCGGCCTGCTCGGCAAGGTCCAGTGCGCGCGCATCACCGCGCGAATAATAGAGCCAGGCGAGGTTGTTCAGCGCAATAGCGCGCTGTGCAACGCCGGCGCTGTCGTTCTGAACAATGGCTTCGTAGCGCTCGGCAGCGCCATCGTCACTGCCCGCGCCTTGTAACGCCTGAGCCAGGACAACTTCAATTTCGACATCCCCGGGGTTTTCGGTCAACCATGCATCGAGCACCTGTTGCGCGCGCGGGTCTTCCAGTCGCGTCAGGGCACCGAAACGTCGCAGCGTCAGCAGGCGGTCGTTGCTGATGCTGGCGGCCTGGTCATAGTAGCCAAGCGCTTTGCGCAACTCGCCACGCTGCGCTTCGATATCGCCGCGAATAATCGTTGCCGCACGATTTTCCGGTTGCGCTTCGAGGATACGCTCTACGGTGCCAAGCGCCGCCGCAACGTTGCCACTGCGCAAGTCAACGTCGGCTGCGAACAGACGCATCGCGGTATCGTCCGGTCGCAGTGTCAGATACTCGCGTAACGTACGATTCGCGCCTTTCAGATCACCGGACGACAACAACAAACGCGCCTTGTCAAACTGAATGTCGCGATTCTCCGGCGCCAATTCCGCGGCCTTTGTAATGTCGCGCAATGACGCTTCTATCAAGCCCAAGCGGACGCCAGTGAGTGCGCGCAGTCGCAGTAGCCCGGTGTCGTCGGGTGCGATCGTCAGTGCTTCGTTGACCACGTCCCGCGCCTGATCCGCGGCGCCGTTCTGCAAATGATACTGCGCAAGCACGATGCGCGGCGCAGGATCGTTAGGCGACGCATCGATTGCCGCACGCACGCGCTGCAGCGCGGCTTGCTCGCGACCCAGACGCACTGCGACCTTGCCGAATGCTGACACAGCCGGGAAGTAACCGGGCTCTTGATCCAGCACTTTTTCGAACACCGCAAACGCTTGTTCGTACTTCTGCTGTTGTACCAGCGTATTACCAAGCCCTTGCCGCGCCGGTAGGTAGGCCGCGTCCTTGGCCAGCGCTGTGTTGAAAAACTCGACCGCAGCGTCGGTGCGACCAATGCTCGCCATCAATTGCCCTGCCAGCGACAGCGCCGCGGGATTGGCCGGATTGCTCTGTGCCAGGCGCTGCGCTTCGGCGATCGCTGCGGGTTCGTCTTGCGCAGTCAGGTGCGCGAGCATACGCAGCGTTTGCGGGCGGAAGTTGTCGTCATCGCCGTTCGGCATTTGCTCGAGCAACGCCAACGCCGCATCGGCATCTCCGGCGGCCAGATAGCTGTAGGCGGTTGCCAGTTTCAAGCTCGGGTTATCCGGCGCATACGCGGAGCTGCGTTTGAAAAAGTCGACACTGCCGGCGGCATCACCGGTGGCGATCGATGCGCGTCCCAGTAAGGCGAGGATCTGCGGATCCTGCGTCTGGTCAACATTGAGCTCAGCCAGAATATCAAGCGCAGCCTTCGAGCGACCCAACTGCAAAAGCGTTTCGGCCAGCAGCTTACGCGCCTGCACACTATTGCCGTCCAGACGCAGCGCGTTGTTCAAATAGGCCTCCGCCTGGCGCAGGTTGGCCTGGCGCAGATTAATGCTGCCCAGAAACAGATCAACAGCACTGCCATCTTCGAGACCTTCGCTCAGCCGCAAGAAACCTGCTTTGGCTTTTTCAAGATCACCTTTTTGCAGCGCAATCAGCGCTCCGAAAAACACCGACTGCGGTGAGCCCGGATTGCTCTGGCGGTACTCGGCCAACGCCTCTTGCGCCGGATCATACTCTTGCCGGCGCAGGTGATTCTCGACCCGTGCCAACAGGATCTGGGCGCGCAGTGCCGGCGTTGATGCGCCGTCGAGATTGGCATAGGCCTGCTGTAATAGCGCGTGCTTTTCGTCGTCACTGTCAGCTGCATTTGACCGGAACAACAGCACCAGCGAATTGCCTGGCACCGACTGTTCGGCGGCCGCGACCCATTCTGCGACGCCTTGCGTGTCACCACGCTGCTGCGCAATCGACGCCAGCCCGACATACGCCTGCGCTGTTTGATTCGACAGCATCAATGCCTGGCGATATAGCGCCTCGGCGCGCTCCGGATCGCCAGTCAACGCGTAGGCATGCGCTAGCGTTGAAAGCGCATCGGCACGTTTGGGCTCCGCCTCGAGCACCTGCGATAACTGATCAACCACCACCTGCGGACGACCGGCGATCACAGCGACTTCGGCAAACTGCGCCAACACCAAAGGGTCTTCTAGACCCAGCTCACGCGCACGTTGATACTCCGCATAGGCCGTTCGATAGTCGCCGGACAACCTGGACGCGTTGGCGAACACGATGCGCGCCTGCAAATTGGCTGGCTGTTCCTGCAGCGCGCCTCGCGCTTCGATGACCGCCGCGGCAAAGTCACCCGCCGCGACGAATTGCTCTGCGCGCGCCAGACGCTCCTCCGGACTGGGCTGGCACGCACCAAGCAGCACGGCCACGGCAACAAGGACTGATCGCAAGGTAGCTCTGACTGTCATAGTGAACCTCATTTAACCCCTACACTGACCGCATCCGATGCGGTCAAAGAAACTTCCGGCGCGAACACCGGCATTGCCGACACCGTCGCTGGCAATTGCCCGCTCTCGAGTTGCGCGATGCAACGTTGATCACAACGCATACCGATAGCGACCAGCATCGCGTCAGTGCGCTGCGCCAGCAGACTCATGATCTGTTGGCGCTTGGCCGCATTGCTATTGCGAGCGACCCGATCAGCGACGCGCAATTGATACGCGACCAATAGCGGTTGGCCACCAACGTTCGCCAATAACGCCGCATGAATGCCTCGCTCCCCGGCTGCAATCCGCGCGCGCGTGTTGCGCCGGGCGTTCGCGCCGAACAATCGGTGCTTGACATTAACCAACTCACGCCCTGCCGTTTGTTTGTCAAAGAAGGCAAAATCCACGCAGGCTGCAGGGCTGCCGGGAACAACCCCGCGCACGGTCTGCTGCGCGCCGGCAACTTGCGTGCCCCAGTCGCCGCATACGGGACCGCGTTGCGCCGTCGCATAGAAACCTTCCGGAGGTGCCACTCGCAGACGCACGCCTTGCGAAGCGTAATGCTGCACCCCGAGCAGGACAACGAACAGCGTCCCAATTAAAACAAACGGCGCAGCCAACGTTGTAAACGACGGTGAACTGTCGCGCCGGTCTGACGCTGCAGTCGCCGCGCGAACAGCCATCGCCGTTTCCCAGCGGCCGCTTAACCCAAACAAGATCGCCATGGTCAGCGCGAAAATCACCCAGCCGACGGGACCGTGCTCGGCAACATACGGGTGATCAATACCCAGCCAAATGCCCATCCGGATCACAATATAGACGCGAACCCAGTTACCCACCATTGCCAAGGCAACTGCAAACGCCACAAAACTCAACTGTCGCCGCCAACCGTGCAAATACCAATAGCTGTACAGCGCTGCGACCGCAGCACTGATCATAAAGAATCTGAGCCCGCTACACCCTTCGGCAATTTCGAAGACGCCGGCACTCACAGTGACGAAATTTCCGTTGATCAGCGCGGACACACCTGTTGCATAGATCATGCGTTCGACGGCCACCGTGGTCAGCGTTTGCAACAGTGGACTCAACGCATCCCAGACCGGCAAAGAGAAATATGTGAACACGACCGGGAAGCACACGGCAGGCAAAGCGCGGCGACCGTAGATCGCCAGCAGCACTGACAATAGCAGCCACGGCAACAATAACTGGAAGGACACAGCGACACTGGCAAGCGCGCCGATCAACATGACGACCGCCGCTGTGACGACGCCTGCCAATGCGAGACGATCTGGTCGCGGGCGCACCGCCAACGGTCTGATCGCAGCGAATATGAGATACAGCGTGATCGGCATCAGCAACAGGCCATGGCTGTAATTGTCATCGTTCAGCCAGCGCTGCAGCACTTGCCAGGTGTCATTGAAAAAGACACTGGCCGTACACACGACAAGCAGTGTGACGACAACGACGGCTTGCAGTGACTGGAAACTCTGACCAAAATGCATACGGGTCATATCCATGGCTCGAGTGCTGGCGCAGAGTTGCCGGAGACGTGGTCCATTATTCGCCGCTGCAATAGTGATGTGACCGTTATTGTAGGCAATTCCCGGCGAATCGGAAGTGCGTGTGTCTCGCTAAAAACTGTGATCTGTTCGCGGCCGCTGTTTGACAGAATTTCTCGTCGATTCTGGCGATAAATGGTCGATTTATTGCGATGGCAAAGAAATGGTGAAGTGACTGCCATCGCCCTTCGACGATTCGACATGCAGCGTTCCGCCAATCTGGCGCACGTACTCGCGCGCCTGATAGGCACCGATCCCCATGCCTTTAGCGCCCTTCGTCGACTCGAATGGCTTGAACAGCTGTTCGCGAATGAACGTTGCGTCCATCCCCATGCCATTGTCAACGACATCGACGCACGCCGTAGCCCCGTCGACACGCAGAGTCACATCAACGCGTCCGGCTAGGTGTGCGCTCGCGTCTTGTGCATTGCGAATCACATGGCCCAACACGGCGCCCAACCGGTCGCTGTTTGCGACGACTTTCGGATTCGCCTGCACGTCCAGGGTCGGCGCCGGTGGCCGAACACTGGCGTCTTCAATGACACTACGCAACAACTGCGCAAGATCGATAGGTTCATCCATCGCTTTGCTGGCGTCCCCTTGCAGTTGCTCCAGCAGTTTTGTCATACGCGCAACCGAATTGGCGATCGTGTGGATCGCGTCGTCGACGAACTCCGGATTGGATTTGTGACGTTCGGCGTTCTGCACGACCAGTGATTGCTGTGCGATGAGATTTTTCAGATCATGCATGATGAACGCAGTAAATTTGTTGAACACTTCGAACTCGCGCGCTTCGGCCAACAGCTCCCGGTTGCGATCGCGTTGCAAGAATACCGCAGCTTGCTGACCGACGGTGCTGAGCAGATCGTGATCTTCGAAATTCATCGCCGGCATACCGGCCGGCCTTAACAGGCAGGCGATCCCAATCAGCTCGCCATCGAGCGAAATCGGCACAAACAGACGCCCGGCCGTCACGGTCGAATGCTCGGTGATTTGGAAAGCGTTCCGGTATCGCTCCGGAAACTGCTCAGCTTCGCGACCGTCCACAACCCAACCGGTATCGCGAATAAATCGCACGAGTTCGTGATTGTTATCCAGATCGTTGAGCAGGATACGCTCGCCGAGCGCTGCGGCAATCAGATAGTCGCTATCGGAATCAATACCGCGCAGCCACAGCACGCCGCCATCGCTTTCGATGATATCCATCAACGCATCCAGACACAGCTCGGGCATCGGCGCGCGCTCGGAGTCCTGCGCAAGTCGCCCGATCAGTTTGAGCCACTCCTCGCGGTAGTCGTAACGATTGGCATAAAAATGAGTCGCCAGGAACACTTTGAGCCGTCGCCGGATTTGCTGCGAGAATATCACCAGCAACAGCAACAGCGCACTCGCCGCAAAGAACGTCGCCCGCAACGCGGTGCCCCACTCGCCGCCCACTTGCTGCATCAGCGCACCGCCGAATGCAACCAGCAGCAGATACACACCAACGCCGACCAGCGTCGTCGAATAAAACACAACCTGACGCGATACGAAGAAACCGGACTGCCAGTCCGAGTCTCTCTTTAACGCCAGCAAAACCACCGGCACCACCATCGCGTTGACGAACCCGCGCGCAGCCCACAATTGCGGATCAATTTCCGCCGAAAGAACCGCGTTGGAATACACGAACAGGTCAAAGACGAATACGGCACCAAAAGAGAACGCCAACAACGACGCGGTGCGACGCTTGACACCATCGGCATTGCGAAAGAGCTGTTCGACACCAAGCAAGCCCGCCACAGTCATCGCGAGCACGAAGTAGAATGCGACAGACCCGCGATCTGCCGGATTCACCACAGACTGCCAGTGGATCAAGCCCGCGATGAGCGGGATCAACCATGGCAGCAAACCGAACATGCGCTGCCACGCCTTAGTGCTGCGGGCCTGCACGAGCTGACCGACGAACAGGAGGATTGCAAACGCATGCAACGCATCGATCGCGACCATCTGGTCGAAGCTAATGCCGGCAGTAGCAGTCAGCCCGAGGCCGATTGACCAAGCCACCAGTAACAGAGCGGCGAACAACAGATAGTTGAACGGCCACTGGAAGCGGCGCGCAACCACCAGCACCAGCGCCAAAGCGCCGAACGCTGCCGCAGCTATCGCATAACTGATCAGCACCAGATTCATAGCTAGATACTATACGCAAACACTTTGCGTCACACCGCCTGCGGCAACGCGTGGTCGACTAGCGCGCGCCCTTTTGCCACAGCACCACTTCCGCCGTCTGCAACAGGATCATGAAGTCGAAGATCAGTGAGCGATTCTTTACGTAGTACAAATCGTACTGCAGTTTTTCAAAAGCGTCTTTCGCTGAAGAGCCATACGGATAGCACAGCTGCGCCCAACCGGTGATACCTGGTTTTACGCGATGTCGTTCAAGGTAATACGGCAAGTCCTCGGAAAGCTGATCGACGAACTCCGGACGTTCCGGGCGCGGCCCAACCACGCTCATTTCGCCGCGCAGCACGTTAATCAGCTGCGGCAACTCATCGATACGGATCTTGCGAATGACCCGCCCGACCCGGGTTACGCGGTCATCATCTTTCTGCGCCCAGATCGCCTTACCGCCAGCCTCAGCGTCTGTGCGCATGCTGCGAAACTTCAGCACGTCGAATGGCACGTTGTTTTGCCCGACGCGGCGTTGCCGGTAAAAAATGGGACCCTTGTCCTCGAGCTTGATCAACACGGATGTGATCAGCATCAACGGTGCGGCAGGCAGCAATACGACAGCACTGGCGACAACATCAAAGATACGTTGCGCCACGCGCCGCGGCAGCTGACGCCGGAATCCGCTCTCGAAAATAAGCCAGCTCGGGCGTACCAACTCAAGATTGATCTTGCCGGTCTCGCGCTCCAGAAAATTCATGACGTCGGTCACATCGATGCTGGCCAAGCGACACTCCAGGAGCTCGCGCACCGGCAAATTGCCACGCCGGTCGTCCATCGCAATAACGATCTCATCGATACCGCGCGACCGTGCGTATTCGAACAGGTTGTCCGGCAATTTGCGTACCCGCTTATCTGGCAGCTTGACGTCGGGGTCATCACCTTCCATCCACAGGAACTTGTTGATTTTGAAACCGCGTTGATCCGATAGCCGGCGTAGCGTCATGAACTGAGCGGCACGTTTGCCGGCACCGAGCACAAGCACCTTGCGCTTGAAGTAACTCTCATCGACCAACTTCAGGAACGCATAGCGCACCGCGGCCAGACCGAGGATCGCAAGACCTGCAGCAACAAACGTTTCCTCCGGTGGAATGTACAGCGGGCGGATGACGTAAAACAAAAATGGCAGGAACATGCCACACAAAACCACGGCCACGACAACGCGTGCGATTACACCGCTGTAGCTGGCACGCAGCGCGATGCGATACAAACCCATCGCCGCCATGCTGAATATGACCAACACGGCCGTGACGGCGCAGCTCAACTGATGAAACTTGCCCGGTTTCGGGCCATCGATCCACAGCCACTCGGTCGCGACGTAATTGCCGAGCGCTAGCGCTGCGAGCACCACACACAGCTCGATGATCGCAAGCACAACGACCGACATATGAATGTAGTGATCAAATAACCGGATTGTCATTGGTAACAGTTGCCTAGTGGATCGCGCGGGCGCGATTCAGGTCGCACGGCTAGGCCAGCACGCCTGTTTGTTATTCATTTCCAGAATATGTTAACGAAAAAGCTGCCTCAGACGCGTGAACTGTCTCACTAAATACGGCAACGACAGGCATCAAAACAGCCCAGCCAACGCTACAGTCAGGCTGGCTCTCCGCCGATTTGCTGCAACAGCGCCGCGGTTTTTTCCTGCATCAGGGCTGCGTCTGCCCGACTTTCCACGTTGAGGCGAATGACCGGTTCAGTATTGGAAGCCCGTAAATTGAAGCGCCAATCGGCAAATGACAGGCTGATGCCGTCCACACGATTACTTTCAACAGCATCGCTCTCGTAGTGTGCCCAAATGTCTGCCATCACTGCGTCTGCATCCGTGACACGGCGGTTGATCTCTCCGCTAGCCGGAAACTTGGCAATGCGCTCTGCCACCAAAGTTGACAGTCCGACACCACGTTGCGCGACGATCTGCGCGATCAACAACCACGGAATCATGCCGCTGTCGCAATAGAAGAAGTTTCGAAAGTAATGATGCGCGCTCATCTCACCACCGTAAGCCGCATCTTCCTGACGCATCACCTGCTTGATGAACGAGTGACCCGACTTGCTTAGCACGGGTCGCCCACCGGCAGCTTCGACCATCTCGATCGTGCTCCAGGTCAGGCGCGGATCGTAGACCACACCGGCACCCGGCGCGTTCTTAAGAATCGACGTGGCCAGTAGACCAACGATGTAGTAACCCTCTATGAAGCCACCGTGCTCATCAAAGAAGAAACAGCGATCGAAATCCCCATCCCAAGCGATGCCGAAATCGGCCTTGTGCGCAACCACTGCTCTGGCCGTCGACTCGCGATTCTCCGTCAACATCGGGTTCGGCACACCATTCGGAAAATTGCCGTCAGGCGCATGATTGATTTTGACAAACTCGAACGGCAAATGCGGCTCGAGCATATCCAGCACGAGCCCTGCCCCGCCGTTACCGGCGTTGACGACAATCTTCAGAGGCTTCAGCGCATCGGCATCGATGTATTCGAGCAAATGCTGCACGTACAGATCATTGATATCGGTGGGCGTAATTTTGCCAGCGGCCGAAGCGATGTGCCGGTCGTCAGCTTCCGCCAAGATCTGGATGTCCTTCAGGCCAGTATCGGCGCTGATTGGTTTGGACTGCTCGCGCACCAACTTCAGGCCGTTATAGTCTTTGGGGTTGTGACTGGCGGTGACCATGATGCCACCATCTGCTTCCAGCGTGCCGGTTGCGAAATACACTGACTCCGTTCCGCCGAGACCGATGTCGAGGACTTCGACGCCCGCGTCAGTCAAACCACGACATACGGCATCCGCAAGCTCGGCACTCGATAATCGAATATCACGGCCAACCACAACGCGCCGGGCATCGAGATACTGCGCTGTGGCGTTGCCAATACGATAGGCGAAATCGGCATTGAGCTGGTCCGGGAGACGACCACGAACGTCGTAAGCCTTAAAGGACGGAATGGAAATCGGCATCGCTAACCTCTCAAATTTTTCGCGGCGTTGCGCCTGCTGCGTGTTCAGGCACATCCAATCCGCATAGTATGCACTGCGGTTATCGCAGAATCATGACAGTACGACTCTTTGCTGTCGGATTAGTACCGGACCACATCATCTTCGCCGAGATAGTCACCGGTCTGTACCTCAATAATCTCGAGCGGTTCGGCGTAAGGGTTCGCGATTCGGTGCTTTTGCCCCATCGGAATAAAAGTGGACTCGTTCTGGTTCACGTCAAATTCCTTGTCGCCGCAGGTGATCCTTGCCGTGCCTCGGACGACAATCCAGTGTTCGGATCGTCGCTCGTGCGTTTGCAAAGCTAGCTGCGCACCCGGCTTGACGATCAAACGCTTCACTTCAAAACCTTCGCCATGATCGAGTGCATCGAAGCTGCCCCACGGCCGATATTTTTGCCGGTGATCGATCACCTCACTGCGTTGTGCCGCCTTGAGTTTTTCTACCAGCACCTTGACGTTTTCTGCCTGTGACTTTGGCGCAACCATCACCGCATCCGTGGTTTCGACAACGACGTGGTCATGCAGGCCAACTGCGGCAACCAAACGACTTTCGGCGCTGATCAGGCTGTCGGTACAATCCGCGGTGATGACGTCGCCATTGATCGCGTTGCCGTCAGCATCGCTGCCACGCGCCGCATGCAGCGACGGCCATGAACCGACATCACTCCAGCCCGCCTCCAGCGGCACCACCATGGCTTTGTCTGTGCGCTCCATGACAGCATAGTCAATGGAGTTGGACGGCGAGCGCGCGAATGCGTCGACATCCGGGCGGATGAAATCCAGATCCTTGGCGGCGCCATCCATGCTCTGCCGGCAGGCCTGCAACATCTGTGGCTCAAAACGCTCGAGCTCGGCAAGAAATGCGTCGGCCGGCAATAGGAACATGCCGCTGTTCCACAGGTAATTGCCTGAAACAAGATAGGCTTTGGCGGTGTCTAAATCAGGTTTTTCGACAAACGCCTCAACCGGCACGGCGGCATCGCCGTCAGGACTGGCTTTGATATATCCATAGCCGGTATGCGGTGATTCCGGAACCACACCAAACGTCACCAGCTTGCCAGCGCGAGCGGCATCGATGCCGCAGACAACGGCGCGCGCAAACGCATCGACGTTCGCAATCACATGATCGGCCGGCATTACGAGCAGCAACGAATCTTTGGCATCACGTGCGGCGAGCAGCGCCGCAAGCGCTACAGCCGGCGCCGTATTGCGCCCTTCCGGCTCGAGAATGATTTGCGGTTGCATACCGAGGTGGTGCAACTGCTCAGCCACCATGAACCGATGGGCGTTATTGCAAACGATGATCGGATCACTGCATCCGGCGACAGCGCTAACACGGCCGGCAGTATCCTGCAGCATGGTTTGCTCGCCAACCATCGGCAGCAGCTGCTTCGGATAGGCCGACCGAGAAGCGGGCCAAAGGCGACTACCCGACCCGCCGGATAGGATCACCGGAATGATTGTTGTCATTGTTGTTACCTTGCAGGCGTATCCAGTCAGTCCGCGCGGTCGTGCTGGGTAAGCCCGCGCCCGATCGCGTAATAGTGCAAGCCCTTGCTCGCTACGGTGTCAGGATCGTACAAATTGCGTCCATCGACAATGACGGAGTCCACAAGTCTTTCTGTGACGAGATCGAAGTCAAGGCTCCGGAACTCCTGCCACTCAGTGACAATCACCAACGCATCGGCGCCATCCAGCGCCATCTCCGAGCTGTCACACAACACCAGATCATCCCGCTCACCGTAAATTCGCGCAGCCTCTTCACGCGCTTCCGGATCGTAAGCACGAGCTGATGCGCCAGCGGCCCACAACGACTCCAGCAGCACGCGACTGGGTGCTGCTCGCATGTCGTCAGTCTTGGGCTTGAACGCCAAACCCCATACTGCGATTGTCTTGCCCGCAAGGTTGCCGCCGTAATGCGCGCTTAGCTTTTCGAACAACACCTCTTTCTGCCGATTGTTGACAGCCTCCACGGCATGCAGCAGTTGCGCGTCGTAACCCACCTCTTGAGCAGAGCGCGCCAGTGCCTGTACATCTTTCGGAAAACACGACCCGCCGTAACCGGCGCCGGGGTAGATGAAGTGATAACCAATGCGCGGGTCTGAGCCTATGCCCACGCGCACTTTTTCGATGTCAGCGCCGAAGCGTTCGGCGAGGTTCGCAAGCTCGTTCATGAAACTGATTTTTGTCGCGAGCATCGCGTTGGCAGCGTACTTCGTGAGCTCGGCTGATCGTACGTCCATGACTACGAGGCGGTCGTGATTTCGATTGAAAGGCTCATACAGCGTTTTGAGCAATTCCTCAGCGCGTACGTTATCCGTGCCAATAATGATGCGGTCAGGTTTCATGAAATCGTTGATCGCCGCACCTTCTTTCAGGAATTCCGGGTTCGAAACGACATCGAATTCCACACTCTCCTGCCGCGCGGTCAACGTTTCAACAATCCGTGCGCGCACGCGATCTGCCGTACCTACCGGAACGGTCGACTTACCAATGACTACTTTGTAGTCCGTCATGTAGGTCGCAATGGACTCGGCAACAGCAAGAACGTACTGAAGGTCAGCTGAGCCGTCTTCGTCAGGTGGTGTTCCAACAGCGATGAATTGGTAAGCACCATGGACTACGCCCGCTTCAACGTCGGTCGTAAAGCTCAATCTGCCTGCGGCACGGTTACGTGCAATATACCGGTCAAGGTTCGGTTCGAAAATTGGAACCTCACCGCGGTTAAGCATGTCGATCTTGTTTTGGTCAACATCGACACACACCACTTCGTTGCCCATCTCGGCCATACAGGCGCCCGTTACTAATCCAACGTAACCAGATCCAAATATTGTTACTCTCATATCTTCTACCAGACAAAGAAACAGTCAAACTGCGGAGCCGATCTGAACAGCGGCACGATTGTCAAGATTACAGGTGAAAGCCTCGCTGCGCGCTCATACCCAACTCTACCTATGCGTCACGAAAGCTGTACTAATCTTGCTACGGCAGCGCAGCAGCCCGACCTATTGCAATCTGTAGCCGCCCGTCAATTCACTTGGTGACCCTACCTTTCTTTCCAGATCGCCATTTTCGTCAATTACGCGGTGTTCCAGTCGAGCACCAAACTTGCTGGCATATCAACCTGATCGCCACCCTGCCATGCGGCGAAAGCACGATAGCAACTAATTTGATGTCGGCCTAGCCAAGAGATCGACGAAGCCTGCGAAGAAACGAGCTCGCGTCGGGATGCTTCCAACTCATATCGCTTCTATAGTAAAAGCTTGCCGAGTCGAACATCAGACTCCAGCAACCTCTGCGCTCGATGACCCCAACAAACTCTATCAGCAGAACTAGCGCGATGTTTCCGACGTTACTGGTAAACGGTACGAACGAAAAGCGCGCAAAGCTATATCGATGAAGACACCGCAAGCAAGCCATACCAAGAGAATCACCCCATCATTGTAACCAAGATGGGTCAGGCTGAGGGTCAGTGTCGCAACCACGACGCCAAAGCCAAGCAGCATAGCCAGAATAGGCCTGCGTTTGAGACCTGCTTCCAAAAGCACATGATGAAAGTGGTTTCTATCAGCAGAGAACGGTGAGCGACCCGCAGCAATGCGTCGAAAAAAGCACGATGTGAGATCGTATAGGGGCATCGCTATGAGGCCCAGTACCGCTACCGGAGACAATGCTGCGACTGGCGGCTGGCTGATGGCGATGCACTGCCACGCTATGAAAAAGCCGAGAAACGTACTGCCAGCGTCGCCCATAAAAGTTCTGACAGTGCGATTGGAGCGCAAGGGAAAATTAAAAGCCATAAACCCCGCAACGGCCGCAAACCCTACCAACGCCATATCGGCTACGGCAGTTCCATACCCAGCAACGACCAACCCAAGCAGCGCAATCAGAGACATTCCGCTGGCCAGCCCGTCCATGCCGTCTGTCATGTTGATCGCATTTATGAGAGCCGTTGAAAGAAATACGGTCAGTAGCAGCGAAAAGCTGCCAACAAAAATCTCTCCTCCAAAGAACGGTGCGCCAATAGTCGCGACCATGACCGAGCCGCCAAAAACCATAAGCAATACCGCCGCAAACTGTGCACCAAACCTGACCGAAGCGGGAAGATCGTAGCGATCATCGATTACGCCAAAAAACACAAGCAACGCACACCCCAGCATAAGAAAAAATGTTTGGACTGTCGGTACTGCAAGAGGTGCACCCACAAGCACTGCGCCGAACATACAAACGCCGCCGATAACAGGAACGTGACCCACGTGGCGCTTACGCCCGCCGGGCCTATCAACGAGGTTGTGCGCGATAGCCAAGGGCCGAAGCGCAACGACGAGAATCACGCAAACGAACCCGGCTATCAACGTCGCCGGAATTGTATTTTCGCCCACAACAATCTCCATATCGAGAAAGGACGCACACTTTGACCCCAGTTCAGGCAGCGACTAACTGCCGCCTCTAGCTCCGAGATTGTACAGACATATTGGTATTTGACAACTGACGCAAAACGGCGTCAAGAGCGGTTGGCGCAGGGAAAATCTTAGACGGTGCGCGCAGCACTAGTCTCCAATTAGCAGAGATCATTCAAGCTTCTCTTTGGTCTTGTGGCGCATACGTAGAGTCCACCGACAACCGGCGAACGGCAGTAGTACTGACTTGACCGTTTGCAAGTCGCCGAGACATCGGAAGAACCAATTGCACGCTAGGCACGATCAATCGGTGTGATTCCTCCAGACCTGATAGATGTGGAAAGGGATCTTGACGCGCCATGAGTTTTTAGATGGTGCTGCGCCATCAGTTTTTTCGTTCTGTCTCATCGCGGCCGTTCCTGAGAAGCCGGTCACAACCACTGCGTGCCTTGTTGTCGCGCCGCGCAACGGGCGCGCATTGAGTGAAAGGACGATGTTAGCAGCGCCGCACAATCTTCGTTCGTAACAGCGGTGAGCCAGATTTCGTGACCCGACTCTTTGGCGAAATCGGATTGCACCTGCATCTTAAGCTTATTGATTCTCTTACGCGATTAATGTTCTGGCAGTTTTCGTCGGAGACAGTATGGCCGGCGATTACTTCGGTTCAAGCTCGCTTTGAAACTTAATCCTGCCTAACGCTGGCTTGTTGCCCAAACAATGCGGTTTCCAAACGGTCCAAGTAAACTTCCAGCGAATAGTCTTTCAAAAATCGCGCGCGCGCTGCCCGCGACATTCGTCGATAACGCTCTTCATCACCGGCAAGCGATACAATGGCGGTCGCAATTGCATTAGTTTCCGCTGCATCGAGCAGGATCGCTTCTAGGCCATCTTCGGCGAGCTCCGGGATACCTTTGTGTTTCGTCGAGATAACCGGGATTCCGCATGCCATGGCTTCTATGATGCATAGCGGCTGTCCTTCCCATGGATAATACGTCGGCAGAATCAAGACATGTGCCTGATTCAACAGATCTTGTTTTTGCTTACCGGAGACTGCCCCAACGTATGTAACGCTCTCATTGCTGAAGCAGTCGATAGGGTTCTTACTCGAGCCGCGCATATCGCTCTCTACCTCTATCATTTCGCCAGCCAGAACAATCTCGATGTCAGCGCCAGTTAGCTCTCGTGCGACAAGTGTCCCTGCGATGGCTTCACAATAACCCTTGGATTTAATTAGGTTCGAAAGAAACAATAATTTGAAAGGCGCTTTTCGTGGTGAAATAACTTTTGCGTTTATTCGTGATTCCGAGAGTGGCGCAGCAATGCCGTTCGATATGACGAGTATACTGCCCGCACGCGCTAGACCTTCAAACTGACTTCGAAGGCTGGGCGTCAAAACAATTACAGCGGCTAGTTTGCCGATAGCCCGTCTGAAGCGTTTCTGCAATAAAGGTGCGGACTCTTCATACATGCTTCTGAATCCGCCCCCATGCAAGTGACCAACTGTTCTTTTCCGCAATAGCGCAGAGAAACTGATCAAGCACCAATCCCGCAGTGCGCCAAAGCGGGATGATGCCAGCGTGATGTACACGATATCGCTTCTTATGATTCTGAACAGTGCCGGTACAAGCATGGTCGCTTGGCGAAGGGCTTTGCTCAGTTTCCACTTGCCTATAATGCTTCCCTGCAGCTTTATACTGGTATCTGAGTGCGTAGTATCGTGACCGCGTTCGCGAAACCCGTCCAACATCGATTCGACGCAAAGGCCTATGCCTGTGATGCCAAATCGACAGGACGGCGCGATGATCAGTATTCGAGGCTTTCGGGATTGCTTTTTCGACTTGTACGTCATTGCAGACACTGTTCGATCACAGCTAGCATTCGCGTAGCCAACTGCTCAACGCTAGATTCTAGAGTACTCAAAATAGGGAGTTTCATAGCAGCGAACTACTTGCGCTATCGATTAGCTATGGCTTACGGACGAAAATGAACAGGTTGCCGCTGAAAAATCGCGGAGTAATCCTGTGCAGCATCGATTGAAGATGGTACACAAACTTACGTCCAAAATAGTACGCTGGATCCGTTCGGGCGACGAAGGATTTGTCCTCCCATCCGGCAAACGCTCTGCGAATATCCCGAAGTGTATTCATCTTGTATTTGGTTGGGAACACGTCTACTTCTTTTCTTTCAGGTTGCACTGATCTCAAGACTTTAGAATGCGATGCGTTTCTTACCATAGTCGCTGCAATTGAAACGTACGAATACTTGTGCGGCGTCCTTGCACAAAGCCACCCGCCACTTTTGAGACATTCGTCTATTTGTCTAGCGAAAATATCCGCGTCATCCACATGCTCCAGAACGTAGTCCGCTACCACAAGGTCAACTGAGCCTGGAGGCAAACCCAGGCGCTCGGGCTCGATCACGAGTTGCTCATCACTGGCCTGATTACTAATGACCGCTTTGTCGACATCAGCGGCAATTACATGCCCAACCTTACCTTTCAACAATCTCAGTTGACGTCGCGTCTCGCACAAATCATCTTCAAACCAAGCGGCCCGACCAGCGCCGAGATCCAGAACCGTACTCGTGGGGTTCAATAATGAGTTTATCCTCAGATAAAAATCGATAGTTCCATCGTTGTCTGTGAACCCACCGATCATGTTACTTGCCGGATCGAATACCATTATTTTGCCTTCGTTGAACCAATGCTTCCAAAAATCATACCCGCGTTAGCTTCAAACGCTTGGCAACATGCTCTTACTCAACAGAAATCACCAAAACGTAAATCAAACACTGAAGGGCAACACAAAGAAAACGACTACTTCGAACTCTGCCACCACTGACTGGCACTCTTCGATGCAATATCCTGCGGGCGTTTGACGAACTGTGAGAGCTTCGTAACGAATTTCGATGCAAGTTTCAATCGATTGGTTTTCAACTGGTAAGCTTTACACGCCGCCAAACTCTCGTTAAGAATGGTCAGGTTACTTGCCAGTCCACGCGTACTTTCTCCGCCCATCTGCATGCAAACTAGAGTTTTGTCTATGTGGCGATAAGGTTGGCGTTCGTGCCAGAACAATCGAACGGACAATTCAAAGTCTCCCGCAATCTTGTATGTATCGTCAAAACCACCGAACCTTTCGAAGATTCCGCGTGGGACAACCATGCCGGGATGAGCCGGCATCCACCCCCAAGACAATCTGTCAACACGAAACTTAGAAGAATCATAGAATCGAGTAACTTTGCGAAGCGGATCCTCTGATGAGAAAAAAACAACGTCCCCGAGCAGGATACAGCCGGGATTAGCCGTATAGTGCTTCGCAATAACCAACAGAACATCCTCACTGGCGTAATAGTCGTCTCCATTGAGGAACAATACAATGTCGCCAGACGCTTGGCGTAACCCCCTGTTGAACGCATCATAAATGCCGTTGTCGGGCTCAGAGACAACAATATCCGCCGAGGCACAGGCTTTAACAACGTCCAACGTAGAATCGGAAGAACCGCCGTCAATAACAATGTGTTCTACGTTACTGTACGACTGATGAGCTACCGACTCCAACGTAGACTGGATCGTGGCCTCACAATTGTAGACGGCAGTGACAATTGAAATACGGGGCTCGTTCACGAAATCGCCGCTAGGTAGTACGAATTTAGGATACTGATCCGAACGATTGCTATTGCCTGTTTGGGCCATTCGTTCTGACACGCCGTGCACCATACTTTAAAACGATCTGAATTGCTTGCTCGATCTATCGATCGGTGACTGGATGGGCAAGCTGAATCTGGCAGTCCGGAACAGCTGGCACAAGCACTGACTCCGTTGCCTGAGCCAAAGCGTCTGAGGTAGGAGAATTGGCGTCCAATATTGGCCAGTATTGGGTATCTTCGCACGGTTGAATGATTTTCTCTCAAGGCTACCGGGAATCTAGCAGTCTTGCGCAGCAAACCATTCGTAGGTCCTCCGGATTCCCTCAGTCAAACTTACGCGGGGTTGCCAACCCAGTTGTGCAAGCCTCTGCACGTCGAGCACCTTGCGCGGCGTACCGTCCGGCTTCGAATCATCAAAACATGTTGCCCCACCATACCCCACAATCCCCTGGATTAGTGACGCCAGCTCACTAATCGCTATATCAAGCCCAACGCCAACATTAATCGGAGACATACCTGAATAGTTTTCCATCAAGAACACTACGGCATCAGCTAAATCGTCAACGTAGATGAACTCCCGCCGAGGTGTCCCGGTGCCCCATACTTCGACTGCCTCAGCACCGCTACGTTTTGCTTCGTGAAACTTACGCAGCAACGCTGGCAAAACATGTGAAGACGATAGATCGAAATTGTCATTCGGCCCATACACATTGGTGGGCATTAAACTGATTGCATCAAAACCATGTTGTTGACGATACGCCTGACACATTTTCAGTCCAGCAATCTTCGCAACGGCGTACCACTC
>JBCBDU010000053.1:0-19010 GCA_038529355.1 Pseudomonadota bacterium | reverse complement strand
ACGATGCGCGCCACGCACGCTCGGCGTGCTATCGCATGCACTCGGGGACGATCCGGTTGCGCGCATTGCAGCGCCAGGATCTGGCTGCCGAGCTGCGCACGGCGCTGCAACGCAATGACTACGCGCTGAAGTACCTGCCGATCGTTGACGCTGACACCGGCGATATCAAGAGCATGGAGGCGCTGTTGCGTTGGCCAACTGCACTGCTGACCGCGCAGCCCATCCAGAAAATTCTGACCGTGGCTGAGCGCACCGGCATCGTTGCGGATATTGGCGATTGGGTCATGTCTCAGGCGTTGCGCGATTTCGCGGCGTTTCGCGCGACCGGCGATCCGGGATTGCGCTTGGCGGTGAATCTGACTGCACCGGAGTTTGTGCGTATTGATCTGATCGAGCGGCTTGCCGAGCTGCTGCAGGACAATGATATTCCAGCTGATCTTGTGGATGTAGAGATCGGCGAACACATTCTGGTGCGTGATGCGCAGACCAATTTCGCCTCGTGCAAGCGCTTGCAGAAACTGGGCGTGTCGGTTGTCGTTGAAGATTTCGGTGCTGGCGCATGCTCGCCAGCGATGCTGGCGGAAAGTCCCGTCAGCGCCATCAAGATTGATCGCCGTCTGGTCAATCGTACGACCGATAGCACTACCCATCGCGGCGCGTGCGCAGCGATCGTGGCGCTGGCGCGCGAGTTGGATTTGAAAGTGACTGCAGTCGGTATCGAAAAGCACGAACACGCAACGCTGATGCGCAAGATGCAGGTCGATACTCTGCAAGGATTCTGGTTTACCGAGCCTCTCAAGAACGATGCTGTCACTGATTATCTCGATCAGACAGTTCGCGCGATGCCTGCGTTGACAGTGGGTAGCGGAGACGCATCATGAGCGAGTTCGACAACGAGACCGATAGCGGCGTTCGTCGCCAGGCCAAAACCGTCAGTGACTTGCTGGATCTGACGCAGGAGCTGCGCGCAATTACCATGCCGGCGCGCGAAAGCGCACCAGCGCCTAGCACCACTGACAGTCCCAAAGCGGTGCTGCTGACGCGCGATGCCGATATACGTAAGTGGGGGTGTCGCTGGTTGCGACAAAGCGGGTTGCAAGTCGAAGCGCCTGAATCACCGCAGGACACCGCCTCGATGCAATTGGCGATTGATGCGGCTGTCGTGCTGGTCGATGCGAGTCTCAAGACCAAGGCCGGCCACATATTTTACAAACAACTGACGACGGCTGGCGCGCCGACGCCGTCGGTGTTTGTGCTGTGTCATAAAGAGCGAGAATGTCGCGAGGCAGCGGAGGCGCAACCTTATGACATCGTGCGCAAACCGATCGCGTGGGAAATGGTCGCGCGTCGCATGCAGCGTGCGGCGATGCTGACAAAGATGCAGTCGCAGCTCGACCAAAGCGAGCATGCGTTGCGCAAAGCGTTGGATTTTGCCGAGCATGCGCGCCAGCAATTGCGCACGCATGAGTCGACCGAACCAGTGACGGGCCTGCCGAACAAGAGCAAGTTCAAGGAAATTCTCGGCCGCGGCATGCGTGCATCGATGATCACCGGCGGCAAGGTCGCCGTGTTTGTTGTCGGTTTCACGCGCTTTCGCCTGATTATCGAGGCGATGGGGCAAAGTGTTGCCGATCAGTTGCTGCAAAAAATCGGTGACGAGCTGAATGATTGTTTACGGGCGCTCGGTGCACCGGCGGATAACGGTATAGGTTTGCATACGGCTGTCGTTGCCAGTCTGGATCAGGCGCGCTTCGGTTTGATGCTCAGTTGGTCTGGCGATGACGCAACGTTGCAGCGATTCCAGCAGCACCTGGTAACCCGGCTTGCGGAGCCTGTCGCTTTGCCTGCGCAAAGCCTGCATTTGTCGGCGTGCATTGGACTTGCCGTGTACCCGCAAGATGCCGAGACCGTTGATCGCTTGCTGCAGCGCTCCGAGAACGCAATGCGCGATGCGCAGCGACGTGGCGGCGGTCTGCGCAAGTACAGCGCTGAATCGCATGCAGCAGCGGACCGTAAGCTGCAAATCGAGCGGATGTTGCTTGAAGCGCTTGAACAGCGCGAACTGCGCTTGGCGTACCAACCGATTATCAGTGTCGAGGGCGATCGTGTCCTGGCCTTCGAAGCATTGCTGCGTTGGTCACGTCAGGACGGCACGGTTGTACATCCAATGGAATTTATACCCATTGCTGAAGAGTCTGGCCTAATGCTGCGCCTTGGCGAATTTGTGCTCGACGCAGCTTGTGCGCAGGTCCGTCGCTGGCTGGACGAAGGTTTTCAGGTGCCGCAGATGTGCGTCAATGTCGCAAAGGTGCAGCTGATGCAAAAAGACTTTGCGCAGACCGTTGGCGAGTTGATCGAGCGCCATCAGGTGCCGCCCGAATTGTTGGAACTCGAGATCAGCGAGCGCGGCGTGTTATCGGGTGACTATGACGTCATCAGCCAGTTGTACGAGGTCAAGGCACTGGGCGTACGCCTGTCTATTGATGATTTCGGTACCGGCGACTCTGCGATTGCGTATCTGAAAGAGTTGCCGGTTGATGTGCTGAAAATCGACAAGAGATACATTGACGGCGTGGTGGGCGATACGCGCGATGCTGCGATTACATCAGCAATGGTCGCCTTAGGTCAGCGTCTGAACCTGATGGTCATCGCCGAGGGTGTCGAGGAGCAGGCCCAGCTCGATGCATTGCGTAAGCTGCACTGCGACGCCTACCAGGGCTTTCTGCACTCCGAAGCGGGCACTGCCGAACACGTCAAGCAATGGCTCAAAAAGCAGGAAAAGAGCACCCTCAGCGCATCCGCTTGACACCCGCCTTATTTGAACTACGTCACACTTTCGCCGCTACCGCGCGACGGCCTGATCAACGCATTCCGACGCTGATTGTCGCCTAATAACGTCACTATCTATCCAATCCATTGTGGGTTGGCACTATAGAAATGGAATCACAGTGACGGCGTTACACAACACAATAAGATCTTCAAATCGTTGGCTAGCAGCTGTGCTCGTTACGTTGGCAATGATGCCAACGTTGACAGCAGCGCAAGCACTCGACAAACAACCGCCGATGTTATTCAGCCGCCTCACGCTGGACAACGGGCTGTCGCAAAGCAACGTGCTTGCCATTGCGCAGGATGCAGACGGCATGATGTGGTTCGGCACCGAAAACGGGCTGAATCGCTTCGACGGTTATGAGTTCACGCACTTCAAGCGTGAGCGCGGTAACCCGAATGCGCTCAGCAGCGATTTTGTCTTTGATATTGCCGTGGGGGCAGGTGATGCACTGTGGCTTGCGACGAACGGGGGCGGCGTTGCTCGCTTGAATCGCGAGACCGGTGCGATCACCAACTTTGGTCCCGCCGGTGAATCAGGCACGTCGAGCGCGATTGTTCGGCGTCTGACGATTGATGCCGCGGGTCGCGTATGGATGGCCACGCGCGATGCGGGTCTGGATCGCCTGGACCCTGCGACCGGCAAGATTGACAACATCCGTATCGAGGCGGCCGGCGAGCAACCAGACAAACTGTTTGCGTTGGCTGTCGACAGCAAGGGGTTGCTGTGGGTAGGCGGCGATCATGGCGTGACCGCTATCGATACGCGCACCGGACAGCAAGTGGCTTTCGTGCACGACGCGGCTGATGCAAGCTCTGTGCAAAAGGGCAGCATCCGCGCGATAGTACAAACGAAAGACGGCAGCCTGTGGTTTGGCAGCTACGGTGGTGGCCTGTCGCGACTGGCGCCAGGCGCTCGCACGTTCGAGCACTTTACGCACGCCGCTGATGATGAAAAGACGCTGACCGGCGACCGCGTGACATCCATTCTTGAGGACAACGCCGGTCGCCTGTGGGTCGGCACAACGAATGGTCTAAATCTCGTCGCGCAAGAAGACGGCAGCGTGACGCGCTATACGAACGTCAGCGCCGACGTAGCGAGCCTGAGCGACAACAACATCACCAGCCTGTTTGAAGATCGCAGTGGTCTGTTGTGGGTTGGCACAAAAATGAAAGGTCTGAACACCTGGAACCCGCGTACGTGGGGTCTGGGTTTTGAGCCTGCCGAAGCGATGACGGCGGCCGCGCAATCGCGCCCTAACGTCACGTCGTTTGTCAGCGATGACATGGGGCGCGTTTGGGTTGGCACATTCGGCGATGGCCTGACCGAAGTCGATCGCAAGACCGGTCAACTGAAATCCTTCCGCGTCGGCAACGAAGACGGTGCACGCATCGGCGATGACCGCGTGATGAGCCTGCTGCGCGACAGCGAAGGTTTGATCTGGGTCGGTACGATGACCCAGGGTCTGAGTGTGCTGAATCCGGTCACCGGCTCGCTGGCGCAATACAAGCATGACCCGAATGATCCGCGCAGCTTGAGCGCGAACGGCATCATGGCGCTGTACGAAGATCGCGCCGGCCAGGTTTGGGTGGGTACGTTCGGCGGCGGCGTCAGCCGTTTCGACCGGCGCACCGGATCGTTCGACCGCTTTGCACCGGACGCGGCGGCCAGCAGCAGCTTGTCGAGCGCACGTGTCACGGCGTTCACTCAGGATACGAGCGGCATGATGTGGATCGGCACCGACGCTGGTGGTCTGAACCTGTTCGATCCGGTCACTGAGCAGTTCACCCATTTCCGCCACGATGCCAACACGCCGGGCACGCTGGCAGACGACACAATTTACTCGTTGAACGTTGATTCGGCCGGTACCGTTTGGGTGGGTACCCGCGGTGGCGGTCTGGATCGCGTGATTGGCGATGTGCGCGATCCGCAGAACATCCAGTTCAGCAACATCTCGCAAGTTAACGGCCTGAGCAACGACACGATTTACGGCATCCAGTTCGACAATGCTGGCTGGATGTGGCTGAGCACGAACTACGGCATCAACAAGGTGAACCCGGCAACGGGTGAGATCGAAACGATGCATCGCCATGACGGCCTGCAATCAGAAGAGTTCAACTTCGGTGCGCATCACAAGAGCGCTGACGGTGAGCTGTTCTTCGGTGGCCACAATGGCTTTAACGCCTTTGACCCTGCCGACGTTGCCAAGAACACCGTAGCGCCGTTGATCGCGCTGACCGGCTTCTTTAAAGGCAACGATAAGGTTCGCGCCGACGTGCCGCTGGACGAGGACGGTCGCGTCACGGTCGATTGGCACAGCAACGACGTGTCGTTCGAATTCGCCGCGCTGGATTTCACCGCGCCGGCACAAAACCGCTATCAATATCGTCTGGAAGGGCTTGATGACGCGTGGATCGATCTGGGTACGCGCCGCCGTGTGACCTACACCGACCTTGCGCACGGCAGCTACACGCTAATGGTGCGCGCGGCAAACAGTGACGGCATCTGGAACGACGCAGGCATCAGTATTCCGGTCGTCGTGCGCCCGGCGCCATGGAACACCTGGTGGGCCTACCTGAGCTATTGTGTCGCCGCTGCGTTGCTCGCACTGGGCTTGTTGCTCGGCCACAAACGCAAGCTGGCGCGCGAGGAAGCCTACAGCAACCGTCTGGAGAGCGAAGTTAGCAAACGCACCGAGCAGCTCTCCGAGAACAATGCGCGTTTGGAAATTTTGAACAACGCGTTGCACCAGAGCAGCCTCAGCGATCCGCTGACCGGCCTGAAAAACCGTCGCTTCGTGTTCGAAGAGGTCGCGCGCGAGCTGGAAGTGGTGCAGCGTCGCTTCAACGATCACGCCGGCGATGAGAATTCCGGCGCTCGTTCAGAGCTCGTGTTCATGATGATCGACATGGATAACTTCAAGCCGATCAATGACACTTACGGACATGCGGCCGGCGACAGAATGCTGCTTGAGTTCCGCGATGTGCTGCAGGACATCTGCCGCCGTTCGGACTTCCTGATCCGTTGGGGCGGCGACGAGTTCGTCGTCATCGCCAAGCAGAACTGCCCCGAAGAGTCGGCAGCATTGGCTGAGCGCATTCGCGCAACGGTTGATGCCCGTCACTTCACGCTGGGCGACGGCCAGGTGGCACGCACGTCTTGCTCGATCGGTTTCGTGGCGTATCCGCTGTTCCGCTCGAACACCGAGTCGGCGAACCTCGATCACATCATCAGCATCGCTGATGGCCTGATGTACGAAGCCAAGCGTCAGCGCAATGCCTGGGTTGGCATGGTGCGCCCGGACGAGGCGATCACCAGTGAGAATTTCAACCACGAGGCAATCGAGTCCACATCGTTGCTGTTCCGTGCACGTCGTGCGCGCAACCTGGCCCGCCACGAATCTGGCGCGCCGACGCAAAACAAGGCAGGCACCTTGAGCGTCATCGGCAAGGAGGTGCGCTCATGAGCCGTCACACACAACCTGTTACATCGAATTCCACCCAACCTAGTGATACCACTATGAAGAGAACAACAATTAACACCCTGCTGTCGCTGGCAGCCGTTGTCGCACTGACAATCGGCGGTACTGCGTTCAGCCCGCTGGCCACGGAGTCGCCTGCAACGGCAGTCTCTGCACACAGCGAGCAGGCACCTGAGGCAGTGGTATCAGTAACGGGGCAGGCCGCTCACGAGGCAGCCGCGCAGCGCGCTGACATCGATCGCGGCACGTTGGTGGTAGCAACCGGAGATGCGACGGGCGTCGTGATTGCCGGCAGCAACGCAACTGCGGTTGCCAGCGCCGGCAAACGGGAAGCGGCTGTGCCGGCTCGCGCCAAGCTCAGTGGTCAGCTCGCCGCAATCGTTGCCGCAGGCGGCAGTGAGCCGGTTGATCTGATCGCAAGCTTTGCTGAGCAGCCGGAGTTGTTTGACGACGCTCGTGTAGCGGAGTTGGGCGGCGAGATCGTGCGCAGCTTCGACGGCTTGCAGATGCGCGCTATCCGCTTGCCGGCCAACGCGGTGCTGGCGTTTGCAGAGCGCAAGAGCATTGACTGGTTGACGCTTGACGACACGGTGGGTGTGACGTCAGCGGCATCTCGTCAGGCAGTCAACGAGCCGACCAGCGGTGTTAATAACATGTACCGCGCCAGTGGTGTCGGCGTAGCGGTGTTGGACACGGGTATCGCACAGCACGCAGACCTGGACGGCAGCATCAAGCAATTTAGTTTCCTGAATGGTCAGTATCCGCGCCCGACAATTGCCTACGGGCAGGTGACGCAGGCTAACGACAGCGCGCTGGGTGACAACTTCGGTCACGGTACGCACGTTGCCGGCATCATCACGGGCACAGGTTATAACAGCAATTACGCCTATCGCGGTACTGCGCGCAGTGCGAGCTTGGTGTCGTTGCAGGCACTTGGTGCGGACGGTAAAGGTTCGATGTCTGACGTGCTGGCAGCGCTCGACTGGCTGCTGGAGTACGGATCGTACTTCGACATTCGTGTCGTCAATCTGTCTATTGGCAAGACCATTTCGGAATCGATTGAAACCGACCCGCTGGTACGGGCAACAGATCGACTGTGGGACGCAGGCATGGTCGTCGTTGTCGCAGCTGGTAACGACGGGCGCGTTGGCAAGATGTCGATCAACAGCCCGGGCAATTCTCGCAAAGTGATCACCGTTGGCTCTTTGACCGAGAACCGTACTGGTAACGATTTCTCCGACGACTATGTCTCTTCATTCTCGTCGCGCGGTCCGTCGGTTGGCGACCTCGTAATGAAGCCCGATCTGGTCGCACCGGGTAACAAGATCATCGCCAGCATTCAGCAAGGCAGCTACCTCGACATAGCATTGCAATCGCGTCGCCGTAACTGCAGCGTTTCATCAAACTGCCAGGATCGCTACCTAGAGATGTCCGGCACCAGCATGGCAGCGCCGCTGGTTGCAGCAACCGCTGCGCGTATGCTGGACAAGGATCCGTCGCTGACGCCGGACACGATCAAGGCACGCCTGATGCGCTCGGCGCGCAAGCTGGATGAGTCTCCGATTGATGCAGGCGCTGGTGTGTTGGATGTCGATGCGGCGATGAATGATTCGGGCGTGGTTAATCGCCCGGCACTGTCGCCATTGGCCTATAAAGGTCACGCTGACAAACTGTTGATCGAGGATACGGCTGCGTTGTGGGGTCACCCGCAATGGGCAGCCGGCTACTTGTTCGACGGTGGCTTCGACTGGGCTACTGATGGCGTGCTTGGAGGATCCGCTGACGTGAACGCCAACGGCTTCCTGTGGACGGATGAAACCATCGGCTCAAACGGCTACCTGTGGACCGATGAAGTCTTCTCGCGCGGCTACCTGTGGACCGATGAAACCGTCAGCTTCCGCTCAAACTTTGATGTGGACAGCAACGGCGAAGTCGTGATGCTGGATGACTAACGCACACTAACCGTCTGGACCCCGGTAAAAGCCCGTCTGTCGGTTTCGGCAGGCGGGTTTTTTTATTCTGGCGCGTAGCGGTAGTGCCCGGTAATCGGATATCGAAACAGGATGTTTTCAAGTTTCGGGCCGCGGCCGATGTTGTGCACGATCAGTGGCGTTTCTCCGTCGTCCGCCGTGGTGTCGGTGACGATGCCGATGTGCGGCAGGTTGCCCGGCAGCATCCAGGTCACGAGGTCGCCGGGTTGATATTTGGCAGCGTTGTCGCCGGGCGTCAGTGATTGACCGTGCCTGGTGAAAAACGCCTGCAAATTCGGCACGCGCCGATGATCAATATTGGAGTCCGGTCTGGTCAAACCCCAGATGCGCTTGGACGGATAGTCATCGAACGCTTGGCGCATGTCTTCATGTACCAGCTGTTGCAAATCGACGCCGAGCGTTCGGTAGGCGCGAATGACGACGTCGGTGCAGACGCCGATATTCGCCGGTACGTCGCCGCCAGGGTAGGGCATGGATCGGTAGGCACCGTCGTAGACGACCTCTTGATGTGTGCGGTCAATGGCCGCGGCGACCAGTTCTGCGGCTACGTCGTCGGCTGTTGCTGGAATCGGCAGCAGCAGCAAAGGCGCCAGCCACGCCAGCTTGCGAGCTGCCCAGTTGTTTCGCGTAACGCCCGAATGAAGGGTTACATATGGGTTTGGTGTCATCTGTGGCTCGGATACGCGGTGAATGGCGAGTAAAGCATTCGAAAACTGTGACTCACTGTTCCCATTCGAGTGAGTGAGTTTGTCCAACGCTCAACGTTTGCCAATGTCGCATGAATTGTTTCAATTCGATTCGGATGTGCTTGATTTGTTCCTCCGATAAGTCTGGCGCCGCGATATGCGATTGCGAACATGCGGCGTCGAGAACGGAGAGGAATGTGGCGAACGTTGCAGGCTCGCTCCACATGTCAGCCTCGAAACACTCAACAAGGCGCTCGGCCTGCAGCAGCTCGACGATAGCGGGGTCGGGTACACCGGCGCGGCTGGCGCTGGCATGTCCGCCATCTTTTGACATCTGGGCCACGTTTGCCGGATTCGCGCCTGCGTTCACCAGACCCCAAAACGCGTTTCGCAAACCCAGCGTGCGCTCGACGATCAGATGCACCGCATCATGCGGGATCACACCTTTCTTCGGGAATCGCGTAGTCGTAGTTGTGCCGTCGGCGCGCTGCACGTCGATAGAATCGCGATCTGAACCTTTTGTGAATACGACGCGCATTCAGATAGCCTTCCAATCAGCGTGATCATTAGATCGTCAAGATAGGTCTGTATTGAGTATAAGGCAAAAGGGTATACCCCACTCGCGGTCTATCAGTCGCTCCCGTCGATCGCAAAATCCTAACGCTTACACTGCACTTTTAAGGATTGCCGTGCAGAGCAACCCCCACATTGCGAGAATGATGAGCCAGCTAACGAAGTATGCGGCGATACGGCGTTGCAAGGCATTGGCGCCGAGATGAATGATGGCGTGCACAACCCTTGCGGCGACGTACAACCAGGCCAGCACCTGAAAGGCTGTCGTTGCATTCTGCGTCGCCAGAGCGGCAAGGCAAACGGCATAAAACAGTACAGGTGATTCAAACAAATTGATGAAATGGCGCGATAGCTTTGCGCTTTGTTCTGGCTCAGCCTGATCCTGATAGGTCTTGAAGTAACCTGCTCTGACCGCGCCGGAGCGAACGGCAGTCGTGCGCGCGATGAACAGAGTGATGAGTGTGACGAAGGTGATAATCACCATCGCGAACATCGGCAAGATAATGTACTCATTCGGCATCGTTGTGCTCCGTGTTGTGCAACCCAGCTTACGCGTTGGTCACAGTTTAAAGGGTCTGGTCGTACAACGTGAGCCGCAAACCCGTTCGAATACCTGTTGGATCGCTGTGATTTCCCCTGCCGCCGTGGTCGCTTTCATAACCAAAGTAACTGTCGGCTACTCTGGCATCAAAGTCGACCGTTGTGCCGTCTAGCATTATGGGATGGTATCCACCGCCAGTACCCGAGACACCGATTTCATCGGTCGCTTGCAGATAGCTCCAACTCATTGTCATCGGGTGCGGCGGCGTCGAGGAAGTCAACAATCGACTCAGCCTCAGCTATCGGTGCAACCTGTCCGAACACAACCAGATTGCCATCATCCGTTGTGTTTGCGAATACTACGTATTCTCCATCCATTTCGAGTAGGCGGGAGCAAGACGAACGCAGGTCGTTAAACACGAAAAGGGTTTGCGCTTCGGCGCCTTTCCATACTCGGTGAACCTCAAAAACGACGTCGTTGCCGCCTTCCGTTTTGTCGACTGCGAGGACTTCACCTGTGAACACATACGTAGAATTGTCGAAAGCAAACTCAGGGTTACGGCTTAGCTGCGCAGTCGGGTCAATGATGCATGCCGATACGGTGTTCGCGGCGTTGATCATCAACAATGACAATAAAGACCAGTGGAGGGTTATTGGTTTCATGCGTACATACTATTTCAAAAGAATTGCGCGGATGGCGCTAACCGCTCGTTCGAGCTTCCGATCGTCTTTTGGATAAGTCGATACCGAGTGGTAAGCACCATCCACACAGGCATCCACTGTCCAATGCAGTGTACCGGGGCGCCAGACGTTTTCGCGAGTGGCCATTGTCCAGAAACTGGCGTCGTTGAGCGTGCTCAACAGCGACTCCCACGCATCGACGCCAGCAGTGCCGCAGGTCATCTCGTGGCGAGGCTGGCGTTCGTTGAACAGAACGTGAGCGCGTCGTTGTGTAACTCCACGGTGTGGTAAGCAAGGAAGGCCGAATGCGGAGCGCTTTCTTGCAACCGGACGATATTCCCGCGGCGCGCGCAGTTGCTTTCCAACTCCGCCCAGTCTGTTGTAAACGCCACCCATTGTCGCAGCAGTTCGTCCGTTTCGTCTGTTGAGTCTTCTGCTGGTGCTGTTTGCGTCATTAAGACCGCGCAAAAGATGGCGTCCAACAACAAATTGCGTTTGATTTGCTGCACTGAATCCTCAACGACTATCTGAATGGTTTCGATTGATGGCAGCTCACGCCGCGCGAATTGAGCACGCCACATAGGCATGCAATTTCTATGATTTTAACGAAACGGATGCGAACGCTATCTGCTGTTCGCAAATCTGTACTGCGCTAAGCGCTACTGCCAGCTGCCACCCAGTGCCAGATTCAGGTTGATCCATTCGTCTAATTGTTCTCGACGCGCAGTCACGACGGCACTGTCCGCCGAGAGCGTATTGGCTTGTACGACCAGTACGTCCAGAAGGTTAGTCTCACCCTCTTCATAGCGGAGTTGCACGAGGTCGAAGGCGCGGTTCTGCGCGACGGCGGCTTCCTGTAGCGCTTTGACTCGTTCGGCGACGACACGGTTCTGGTCCAGGCTGTTTTCGACTTCTTGCAGCGCATTGAGCACGGTTTGCGCATAGCCGGCAATCGCCTGCCGCTGCACGGCACTCGCTGCATCGATTTGTGCGCGGCGCAGACCGGCATCGAACAGAGGCCCCAAGAGTGACGTTGCCAGTGACCAAGTGCCATTATCGGGGTCTAGCGCGTCCGCGAAGTCTAAGCCAGCAATATCAAGTGCGCCTGAGAGTGAGAATGTAGGTAGCCGGGTTGCCTTGGTCGCGCCAACATCACTGAATGCAGCGCCGACGGAGAGTTCGGCGGCAATCAAGTCGGGGCGTCGCTCAAGGAGCGTGCTGGGAACGCCTGCGCCGGGGAGCAGGGGCACAGCAGGCAAATCTCGCCGAGCTTCAAGTGCATCGGCTGGGTAGCGGCCAACTAGCACCTCCAGCGCTCGCCGCGCCAGACGTTTGCCACCCGCTGCCTGTGCCAGAGTTGCGCGAGCTGTCGCGAGGTTTGCCCTGGCGAGCGCTTCGTCGTACGCATCCGCTGCGCCGAGTTCGCGCTGCGCTGCGACAATACGTACGGTTTGCGTTAGTGCGTCGAGTGACTTTTGTGCGACTGCTTCCTGAAGGTCAGATTCGATGACAAGAAAGTAGGTCTGTGCAACCGCAGCGGCCAGCGAATACTGTGAAAAGACGTAATCGGCTTCGGCGGAAGCGGCAGCGTACGCGGCGGCATTGCGCGAGGCGCGCACGCGACCCCACACGTCGAGCTCCCAGCCAAGGCTCAATCCAGTGGTATAGCTGTCGTCGCTGCTGCCCGCCACTCGTCCGCTTTCCGCTGCAGCCGCTGAGTAGTTGAGCGCAGGAAACAGTGCAGCGCGAGCTTGGCGGGCAATGGCCTGTGATTGTTCGAGCCCCGCTAACGCTGCTTGCAGGTTGCGGTTGTTTGCCTGAGCCTCCACAACGAGTGCCGTGAGCGCAGGGTCATTGAAGGCGCCAATCCAGCCAACGGTTACATCGCCCACGGCTTCTTGAGCAACCTGCCATGCAGGTGGCAAATCCGGTAGTGACGGGCGTGTCAACGCTGGTAAGTCTGGTTGCATTGCAAATGGCGCACAGGCCGCAAGTACAAGACTCATGCTGATAAGCGCGATTCGCTTCATGTCGTAGCCTCTTCGGTGCTCGCAACCTCATTTGAACTGATTCCGAACAGCAAAGCATAGAGGACCGGTGTGACGAATAAGGTGATTAAAGTGGCAAAGGAAAGTCCGCCGGCAATAACCACAGTCATCGATTGGAAAAACGCGTCAAAAAACAAAGGCAATACGCCGAGTACTGTTGTGAAAGCACCCATCATTACCGGACGCAGTCGACTAGCCGCCGACTCCACAAGCGCATCGAAGCGTGGCATCCCGTTCGCAATGAGGTCATCGGTGGAGTCGACCAGAACAAGCGAGTTTTGAATTAGCAAACCGGACAAGGAAAGTAGGCCCAGAATACCCATGAACTCGAACGGCACCCCGGTGAAGTAAAGGCCATAGGACACGCCGACGATCGCTAACGGTACGATCGCCCAGATCACCAGGGGTTGGCGCAAAGCATTGAACAAAAACACAACGACCAGGATCATCGCAAGCAAGCCCAGCGGAATTGTGGATGCCAAACTACTCTGAGCTTCTGACGAGTCGCCTGCCTCACCAGCCCATGTCAGCGAGTAGCCAGCCGGCAATTGTATTGCCTCAATCCTAGGTTGGATGTCCGTCAGAAGATCCGCAGTGATGACGCCCTGCGCCGGATCACATTGCACAGTGATGGTCAGAACTCGATCCGACCGTAAGATACGCGCATCTCTCCATGTAAGACCGGGGCGCTCTATCACCTGAGCCAACGGGACTGTTTGTCCTGTCGTTGTGCTCAGGATAGGTAAAGCGGGCACGTCCCAAGCTGCGACACGTTCGTTCGACGGCGCGCGCGATACGATCGGAATGAGTGTGTCACCCTCGCGGTAATAACCTCGAGTGATGCCGTCAAAGTTCTCGCCGAGCGCTTCGGCGACATCCTTACGCGTAATACCAACGCGCTCGCCAGAGTTTTGCGAGTACTGCGGTGTCAACACGGGGACGGGGCGACGCCAGTCGTCCTTGACGAGAATGGCACGGCCGTCGGCGTGGATGATGGCCTTAGCTTCGTTAGCGAGCTGACGCAGCACCGTCGGATCAGGTCCCGCGAATTCTGCCTCGATTTTCGACCCTCCGCCCGGACCCATGCGGAACCGCCAAGCTTTAGTCTGGCCGTCGGGAAACTCGGCGTCAGCGTAGCTCTGGATTTGATCGATAAGCTCAAGGTTCCGCCGATAGTCAGCTGTGCGTACAAGCAGTTGACCGTAATTTGCGGTGGACGAGCCGGCGTCGTAAACGAGCATGTACCGCAGTGCGCCTTTGCCGACCAAGGTGTGAACAGATTCCACACCGTCGAGTTCGCCGACGAATGCCTCCATGCGCCTCATGTCGCTGTTGGTGCGTTCTATAGCTGTGCCTTGCGGCAGATAGTAGTCGACAATAATTTGCGGAGTCGTTGATGCAGGGAAGAATCCGACCTTAACCTTTTGGAACACGAACAGCGCGGAAACAAATACCGCAAACGTGACGCTGAGTGCTAGCGTTTTGTGTGCAAGTGTCCCCCGGATCACCTGCTTGTAGGTCTTCATGAATTTGCCGTCACGCTCATCGCTTTCTACGACAGGTGTTTGCGGTGACGGGAACAGGTAGTAACAGAGTAGCGGCGTTATTGTGAACGCAAACAGCCAGCTCAGGCTAAGTGCGATCATGACGACCCAGAACAGCGAGTTAGTGAACTCTGCTGTGTCACCGGGCGCAAAACCAATCGGTGCGAACGCGATAATACCGACGAGCGTGCCGCCGATTAGCGGACGCATGTTTTTGCTCGCCACCTCGCGTGCGACCTCAAGTTTGTCGCGCCCTTTATAAACACCAACCAGGATACCGTCGGTGATCACAACACCGTTGTCGACAAGCATACCCAGTGAAATGATCAATGCACCGAGTGAAATCCGGTGCATGGGAATGCCACCTAGCCACATTAGTAGCAGTGTAGCGGCCATCGTCAGTAGAACGGTCAGACCCATAACCAGGCCAGAGCGATACCCCATAAAGACCAGCAGTGTGACGAATACAATGACCAGCGCCGCCATCACATTGGAGGCAAAGCTCTGGATCGATTCGCTGACAACTTTGCCTTGATGATAGTGCTGATGGAGTTCAACACCAACGGGCAACAAGTTGTCTATTGTCGCCAGCTTCGCGTCGACTGCGTCCCCGAGTTTGACGACGTTTTCACCCGAAAGCGCCGATATGCCGAGCCCGAGTGCCGGCTGGCCATTCCAGCGTACGAATTGCGCCACCGGGTCCTTATAGCCCCTGGTTACGTTCGCAATGTCGCCCAGACGCGCAATCGTACCGTTTTTGTCATCCGCGATAAGAATGCTTTCGATCGCAGCCACAGAAGTGATCGCACCGCTTGGATTGATCTCGATACGTGAATCGCCGATGCGCATATTGCCGGCTGAAGCAACAGTATTTTGTTGTGACAGCGTGTCATACAGACTGCGCAGCGACGTGCCGAGAGCTGCCGCGCGCTGTCGAGAGATTTCAATGTAGATAGCCTCGTCTTGCTCGCCAAGCACATCAACTTTGGCCACACCTCTGACGAGTAACAACTCTTTACGCAGGCGTTCGGTAATACTCGACAATTCGGCCGGAGAATAACCTTCTCCGGTCACCAAGTAATAGATGCCGTAAACGTCCCCGAAGTCATCGTTAACGACGCTGGTGCCTGCGCCAGGCGGCAGGTCGCGCTGAGCATCGTTGACGTAATTACGGATTTTGGTCCAGACCACCTGCAACTCGGATCGAGTTTTCGAATAGTCAAACCGGACCTCAACGGTGAGCTCCGACATGCCAGCGGTTGAGATCGAATTCACCGATTTTACTTCGGGCAACTGCTGCAGCTTCGCCTCAAGAGGCTCTGTCACCTCATTCATGACCTCGGCTGGGCTCGCGCCCGGATAAGGGGTGAAGACCTTGGCGATGCGTATAGTGAACTCGGGGTCTTCGAAACGCGGCATATTCTCGTAAGCCAGCCAACCGCCCCACAGCGACAACGCAGCAATAATCGCGCAAAAGAGCGGATTGCGAATCGACAATTCAGCAAGATTCATGTGCTGCGCCGGTGCCTATTCGGGTGTCCAACTGCGCACTATCATCCCCTCTGCGAGGAACGACACGCCAGCTGCCACAATGGTTTCTCCATCATCGAGCCCACTCTTTACCGTGACGCTGTTAGTAACGTCCTGACCAAGCACCACCGGCCGTTTCTGCAATCGCATATCGGCGTCGACGACCCAGACGAAGCGATTAGGTCCTTCAGCCAGGATGGCATCAAGCGGTACCGCAACGCCCGCGGCAATGAGATCACCGTTGCTGCCCGCGAAGTTGAACGAGGAGCGCACGGTCGCTGTCATGCCTGGAAGAATTAGCAACCTTTCTGGCGGCTCAAAAGTAAAGCTGATCTGATACGTCTGCGTATTAGGGTCCGCCTGTCCCGACGCCTCCCTGAACGTGGCGGGAATTTCGAGATCCGGAGCGGCATCGAGTATCACCCGTGTACCTACCGGCTCAAGCTGTGGAATTCTCGCAATGATTGAGCCGGGTATGTCGACAATCACTTCGGTTTCACCGCTTTGTAGAATAACGATGGCTTCTTTCGCTTGCACGTTTTGAAATTGCTTGATCAACACCCGCGAGACGCCACCCGAGAATGGTGCGCGAATGATCGTGTCGTCGAGCGCCTTGCGTGCTGAGTCAACAGCAGCCTGTCGGACATCCAGCTGTGTCTTTCGTTGCTCAAGAACACTTTGCGAGATGGCGTCTTGCTCACGCAAGCGTCGCGCGCGGTTGAATTCTGTCTGTGCATTCTGGAATTCAGCTTGTGACTGAGCAAGACTATTGCGCGCATCGCGCTGATCGAGCTTGGCAATGACGTCGCCGCGGGCGACTTCAGCGCCCTCGAGTACGTTCAGTTCGATGACTTGGCCGGGCAGCGAGAACGTGAGTTCAGTCGATTGGGCGGCGCGCACGATCGCAGGAAAGCTCAAGTCGCGCTGCTGAGTTGCGTTGCGAACCGTAACCAGCTTGGCGGGGCGCACAGTCTCGCTGCGCTCGGGAGTTGATACTTTACTGCATGATGAAACTGCCAACGTGACAGCGACGATGGTGCAGAGCCTCATAGTTCGGATCACAACGCATTCCCCTTTGTCGCAATGAAGTCCCGTCACTTGAAATGAATCCGGTCAATCGGTCATTTCAACTCGCTGCCGTTCATTCTTCAAGCACTAGAGCTTACTCGAAAAGCAACTGGAGTTGTACAAGCCGAATGAAGCCAGAAGACGATCTCGACAAGGATTATATATTTATAGTTGGGTGACAACTCCAAAGCGAGCGGCGACCGAGACATTTGTTTGTGACGAAGTGGTTTGATGTACAAAACACCGTGGCGCCTTTATTGCTTGTGGCATTCATCGACGCGTGGCCGAAATTCGACAGAGGGAAAATCGCGGCGATTTTCTTATAGAGTCAGAATGTGACTGTGTTTGTTGCCTGTTTCATGTCAGAGCCGTTCAATGGATCCGGCACGCACAATCCACTTTCCGCTTTCTGTCCCAACGAACAAATCTATGTCGTGTAACAGACTGATAAAAGTATGTATCGCGATTGGCTTGGCGCTAACGACGTGAGTGACAGTCAGCCCCGCTAACGTTGCGCCCTCCGGTAGTCCTTGTGTCTTGTCTATCGCCAAACACGATTTTGACAGTGGCATTACCTCGACGACTTCCGCGTTGTCTTTTGCGACGGCTACTTTAGCGTGCCCGCCAACCTGAACCAGCCGCGGATCTGTGGTTGCTGCCAGCACATAGACGTCCCATAAATGCTCATCTTGTGACGGGATTACGATTGTGTTGAAACGCTGCGAACAGTCGTTCGTCGCACTTCCCAAAGCAACGATTCAGGCGCGAATCATCGAAATCTCAATCTCCGACGGTTTTCTATCTGGCTCAATGGTGAGCACTGGCGCCGCACGTTCAGAATATTTAACGTCTGCGACTACGTCAAAACCGCGCTCGGTGCGCTCATAAAACGAAACTGTATAGCCATCGATGGCAGCACGCGTTACCCAACCGACAAAGTTTGGGTAGTCAGATGGATCTATTTCCTGAAGTAGAAGATCAGAGGCATTCGCTGCGCGAATATCCTTTTCATACAATAAACGTCCATCGGTCTCCACCAATGAAATGTACGCTTTCTCTTCATCACTGAGCGAAGTGTTCGTAGATTGTGCGGCGCCATTGGACGTGGCGCAGAAACATACAACGGTAAAGGCAAAGCAGGCGATTGTTGGTCTCATTGATTTTCCCGTTTACGTGACGGTGACATGATTGAATGGCTCGGAAGGCGCAGAGAGTCTATCAACTGCGTTCACCCTGGTGCCTAGAGCCTGAACTCGAACCAAGTGCTCTCGTCGGCGAACGTTGCGCCAGCGGGTAGTGGCACCGTGCGATAGGTGCCATCGTCATTTCGTCCGTAATAAACGTCAAACATCAGTCGCCACCCGCTACGGCCGAAGTGGTTAAGGTCGAACTGAATCTCGCGTGCTGGCGTTCTCAGGAATCGGCGTTCGCCTGCCTCGAAAGAGTTGTATCGAACAGGCGTGCTCCACCAACCTTGGGCATTCCACCAATCCCACTCAGGCCAGTCTTCGCCTTGCCATTCGCGTTCACCGATCTTTGCGGATACATGGATATTGAGGGGCGTTCGCTGTGCGTCGGTGACCAGGTATCCCTCGAATGTACCTCCTGCGTCTTCCGGATAGGTAATGCACAGGTACAGATAGCGTTCGGACCTCTTCATGCGGATGGAGTGACCTTGGTTGGAAGCGATGGTCTTCGCATCGAGCCACTCATCATCTGAGCATTTACCATCAAGAAGAATTTCCGATCCCATCGGAGGAGTGACCTGTGCATGTGCTTGTACTACGGCAACGAAGAGGCAAATGGAAATCAACAAATCGGTTCTCATTCGGAACCTCCGATCATTAGTGGATAGCGATGTTGCGATGTGTCTTCAGCGTTTTCTGGTACGGATGGAACGCCTATGCGAAATCGAGAGCTATGATAGTAGCAGGTGTTTTACCAATGAGGCACCGGGTCAAGGCTGTCATCTGATGTTTCATGGCTCTACCCTGACGCGCAGCAAATTGTTGTTGCTATAAAGTGTCTGAGACCCTTT
>JBCBDU010000052.1:0-20124 GCA_038529355.1 Pseudomonadota bacterium | reverse complement strand
GATGAGTTTTACGAGAACTATCCACCCGATACGATCGAAACATTGACACAAGTCGGATACACAGGTTTTCGATTTGCCCTGCAAGCTGAATAACTAGAGCCAAATAGTACGCGTTCCAAAAAGGCTCAATTTGTGCGGCCCATCGAAAACCTGTGTATCCGACTTGTGTCAATGTTTCGATCGTATCGGGTGGATAGTTCTCGTAAAACTCATCGAAGCTCTTGTCAAAACTTGAAAGTAGCTCCAGACATTCTCTGGGTTTGTCACGAAAAAGTGATCGTTCTAATGGAAATGGGAAGACATCAGTGTCGCCGAATCTTGCAATATTCTTTATGGCTCGTTCTGCCGAAGTCCTAAAACTCGTCTGACATGGTGGCATTTTGCGTATCCGCTGATTGCTTGACAAAGAGAGTCGATTCACGACCTAGTAGATAGAACAGTGTCCATAACGGTAGCGCAAGAAAGCAAGTTTCCACAGATGGCATTTGATCAGTTAGTTGTATCACACGCCAGGATCAGCACTGCACCGAAAAGGCGACCAAGAGTCTACATAGAGTCTACATGGGGAAATTAAGATCGCACTCGATCGCATAACCCATTGATTTAATGGTGCCGGCACACGGATTCGAACCGCGGACCTACTGATTACAAATCAGTTGCTCTGCCAACTGAGCTATGCCGGCGTACATCGGGTGATGCGTTCGGAGTCTGGCTCCGACGGGCGCTAATAGTAAACGCACTGTCGGGTCAGCGCCAGTAGCCAGATCACGCTATTCGGGCGGTGCGCCGCGTTATGGGCACGTGGCGCTGTCGCCCGCCAGCACCAGGTCGTCGCCGTAGATCGCGATGTAGCCGTCCGAGTCCTCGCCCTCGCGCAGCCTGGCGTCCACGTAGAACACTGTTGCGTTGCGGGTCTTGCGGGTCATGCTCGTCTCGATGCCCATCGACTCGGCCTGCAGCTCGATGCGCTCGGCGCCGGCGAACTCACGAAAAATGCCCAGCGAGATCAGGTCTTCGCCCTGCTTGCCCGCGTACAGGCTGGCATCCTTGATGCCGCCCGACTGCAGCTTCTCGACCAACGCGCGCGCTGCCTGCCGCGTCGGGATATTGCCCACGTACACCCAGTGCCCGACGAACACCGAGCCCTGCGTGCTGCGTTGTTTGGCGGTGGCGCCGTCCTGCTGCAGCGCCGCTAGCGCAGCCTTAGCTTCATCAACCTTGTTGAACGGCCCCACCGTCAGGCAGCGCGGGCCGACTGCGGCGGCCAACACAACCGGCGGTGCTTCCGGCTCGGTATCCAGCGCGGAGACGTCGAGTTCCGGCTCGGTTTCGTCGGCGGTTTCGACAAGCGGCGCAGGCTCGCTCAGCGATGATTCACTGATCAGCTCAACGCCCGGCTCGCTCGTGTCGCGCACGGCGTATTGCCAACCGAAGAACAGCACGTTGGCCAACGCCAGCATAAAAAATAGATTTCTCATTCGTGTAGCCCCGCGTAGATGGCTAACCCTTCCAGCACCACGTAAGGTTCACAGACTGCGTCAAACGGCAGGGCCGCTGCAAGTGCTGCGCCGTCGCCGCCCGTCACGGTGACCTGCGCGGCCTGCATCGGCGCACCATCAACGACGCTCATCGCGCGCTGCACCGCACCAGCCAACGCCACCAGCGCGCCATTGCGCACCGCATCGCTGGTCGTTTGCCCTAACGCGGTTTGCGCCGGCGCGGGCGCATCCACATCGATATCGGCGGTGCGCTGCATCAGCGATCGCTCCATCAGGTTCAGACCCGGAATGATCAAGCCGCCCAGATGCGTATCGCGCGCGACGACATCAATCGTCATTGCGGTGCCGGCGTCAACGACCATCGCCGGCTGCGCGTCTAGACGGCTCGCGTACAACACCGCCATCCAGCGATCGACGCCGAGCCGTCGCGGGTTGTCGTAGGCGCACGTGACGCCGGCGTGTTCGTGCGTGACGCGCGCGACATCCGGCTTGACGCCGATGACATCGTTCAACTGCCGCACGACCAGATTCAACACGTCGTTGCCGGCGACATTGCACACGACCGTGCGCCGCGCCCCGCGCACGAACTGCCACGCGGCGATGTCTTGCATATCCGCGTGCAGCAGCGCACCGGTGTCGGTGATCTTGCCGTCGCGCCACATGCCCCATTTGCAGCGCGTGTTGCCGATGTCCAGCAACAGCGTCATCACGACGGATCGCTCCACGCCAGCGGCACAACGTCCGCCGAGTCGATGTCGTGCACGCTGCCGTTCAGCATATCCACCACGCGCAGGCGCCCGTCATCGCAAACGGCGTCGCAACGCACCATGCGCTTGTCGAGTGTCGCGGCGCGCTCCAGCAGCCAGTGACGGCGATTGAACGACGCGATGGTTTGCGCAAGATCTGTATCCGGGAAGCTGGCAAGACAATTCACCACTTCGGGAATCACCTCGCGCGCCAGCGCCGCGTGACCCGGGGTAACGCCAGCGTGCGCCAGATCGACAGCGCCCTTCGCCCATGATGTTGATTCGGCGCTGAGCGTGAAGTCCGCCGGCAGCGCCATGTTGATGCCGACACCGGCGACGATGACAAAGCGCCCGTCCGCGCGCAGGTTCGACTCCACCAGAATCCCGCCAAGCTTTCTATCCTGCCAGACTAGATCGTTCGGCCACTTCAACATGATCTCGCCGGCGCCGATGCGCTCCAGCGCGCGTGCCACCGCCACGCCAATCGCCAGCGTCAGTGCGGCTGCCTCGCGCGGCATTTCGCGGTAGGTATAAGCAATCGACAAAAACAATCCAGAGCCAGCGGGCGCTTTCCACGTTTTGCCGCGCCGACCGCGACCGGCGGTCTGGTGCAGCGCGAGCACGGCGTGTGCCGCGTCGATATTTGGTGGCGGTTGGTTGCCAAGATACGTGCTGGTCGAGTCCAGCTCGTCGAACACCGCAATGTCGGCGAGCGACCCGTCGTCGGCCAGCAGCGACGCCAGCGCGCGTTGCAGGCGCGCCGCGTTCACTGTCGCCTCAACAGCATCATCTTCGTGTTGCGATTCTCGGTGCCCTGCATCATGCGCATAATGTTCGAGCGGTGCGTCCAGATGATCACCATGCCCATGACGCCGGCGTACACGAGCAGCGGGATGCGATCCAATTGATACACGACGGCCACGAGCACAAGGAACGCCTCGCTGGTCACAATCGTTGCCAGCCCGACATAGCCGGTCAGCATGATGACAAGTACGAATACGACCAACAACGGTGGCACCAGCAACGGCGCGAAACACAACAGCGTGCCGACCAGCGTTGCGGCGCCCTTACCGCCCCGAAAGCCGTAGAAGATCGGGAACACATGGCCGATGACTGCCGCTGCCCCGCACGCATACGGCAACCAGAACGGTGGCGGTGTGCTGCTGACAAATCCCAGCGCCGGCACAACGGCCGCGGCTAACCAACCCTTGCCGATGTCGATGATGATGACGCCCAGCGCAAAGCTTGAGCCTTGCGTGCGCAGCGCATTGGTGCCGCCGGCATTGCCGCTGCCCGTCAGGCGAATGTCCACGCCGCGCGCGCGGCCCAGCAACAGACTGCCCATAACGCTGCCGAGCAAATAGGCGACCGCGAGTTTGAAAATGATGTCGATCATTTGTGGATTATCTCATAGCCGTCGCGCGACCGCGTCAGCCGGTCTGCGGTTTTTTCGAAGGCTGGCGCGCGCCCAGATAAATGGCCGCCAGCGCGATTGCTGCGCCGAGTATTTCCGTAGGCGTGATCGGGCGGTCGAAAATCAGCACATCCCAAACGAAGCTGAGCAGCGGCTGGAACAACAGCGACAGACCGATCAGCGCGGCCGGCACATGTGCCAGACTGCTGGCGATGAACAGCCAGCCGAGCACGTGCGCCAGCACTGCATACGCTGTCAGCCACGCCGCATCCTGCGCGCTGCCGATAGTCAGCGAGTCGCCACTCACGCCCGCCCCGGCCGCCAGCAGCGCCGCAGCTCCCAGCGACACGATGGCCAGCTCGCGCACCGGCAAACCATCGGTCGGACGCGTCTGCGACCACGCCTGCGCCTGGCGAAAACTCAGCAAGTAGGCGGCGTAGCTCAGCGCCGTCAGCAAACCGGTAATGACGCCCAACCGGTAGTCCTCGGTTAACGCGCTCCAGTCAAAGCCGACAATGAGCGCCAGACCAAAAAGCGCAATCGGAATCGACAGCAGCTGCTGCCACGTCGGGCGTTGGCGCAGCAGCACAAAGCCTGCCAGCGTCATGAAAAACACCTGAAAGTTGGCCAGCAGCGTCGATAGTCCCGGGCCCACGTAGTTAATGCTCTGGTGCCAGAACCACAGGTCGAGCGCAAACATCAGCGCGGCCAGCAGCAACATCGAAAACACACGCGGCCGTGGCCAGCGCGCACCGCCGCGCAGCAGCCACCATGCCACCAGCACCACGCCACCAATCGCGACGCGCCAGAACGCACTGGAGGTCGCTGACACCTCGACCAACGCCACGTAAACGGGCGAGAAACTGATCAGAAACGCGCCCAGCAACAGGCGAAACTGCGGATTTCGGAGCATTATTCAGCCTGTGGAGCAAACGCCGGCATCGCCAGCAACGACGCGGCATTGTAGCGATTTCGGGCGGCCAACACTGGCACAATCACAACACCGGAGCTTGTATTTAGATATTTGCCTAAATATCATAACGCCATGGCAGGACAACACGTTTTCAAGGCACTGGCCGACCCGACACGCCGCGACATCCTGAAGCTGCTGCGCGCCGGCTCGCAATCCGCCGGTGATATCGCAGCGCACTTTACGATCACGAAAGCGTCGTTGTCGCACCACTTCAATTTGCTCAAGCACGCCGATCTGGTGCGCACCGAACGGCGCGGCCAGCACATCGTCTATTCGCTGAACACGTCGGTGATGGAAGACGCCGCCGCGATGTTAATGGCATTGCTGGCCCCACAACCCGAGGAGATCTCCGATGACACGTAACACTGCAAACACACTATGCGCGTTGCTGTTGCTGATCGCCGCCGTTGCTGCCGCGCTGGCCTACACGAAGCTGCCGGCACAAGTGCCGATCCATTGGAACGCGGCGGGTGACATCGACGGTTATGCCGACAAACTTAATGCCGTGTTGCTCGGCCCAGGCATGGCCGCGCTGGCCTGGTTGTTGATGTGGGCAGTGCCGCATGTGTCGCCGAAGGGTTTTCGCACCGACAATTTCCAGGCGACCGTCCATGTGCTGCAGGTTGTTTTGGTGGCATTCTGCGTTGCGATTGGCGGCATCATTCTCGCCGCCGGTTTCGGCGTGCACATCACGCCGGAGCGCGTGTTCCCGATTGCCATCGGCGCACTGTTCGTCGTCATCGGCAATTACCTGGGCAAGACGCAAAAGAATTTCTTCGTCGGCATTCGCACGCCGTGGACATTGGCCAGCGATGAAGTGTGGATGCGCACGCACCGCATGGGCGGCTATGTGTTTGTAGCGACAGGCGCGGCAATGGTCATCATCGGCGCGCTGGATCTGGGCCACTTCCCGTTCATGATTGCCGTGATCGCCGCCGGGCTGATGCCTGTCGCCTATTCTTTCTTGATCTATCGTCAACTGGAGGGCTTTTCCGATGACGCACAAAACATCGATTAGCGCCGTTGTCTGCTTGCTGCTTGCGCTTGCAGCAAGCACCAGCGCCAGCGCGAAACAGCAAGAGCTGATGATTGATGTCGGCGAAGTGTCACTGGCGGCAACGCTGCTTGAGCCGCGCGGCGCCAAAGCTGCCGCCGTCATCATCGCAGGCTCGGGCCCCACCGATCGCAATGGCAATTCCGCCGTTATCCCCGGCAACAACAATAGCCTGAAGTACCTCGCCGAGGCGCTCGACAAACGCAAGATCACAACACTGCGTTTCGACAAGCGCATGATCGGTGACAGCGCCGATCCGGCATTGGGCGAAGAAGACTTACGCTTCGGGCACCTGGTCAGCGATGCGGCCGGCCTCGCCGATTGGCTGCGCGAGCGCACCGGCTTGCCAACGCTACTGATCGGTCACAGCGAGGGCGGACAAATCGCGCTGACCGCGGCCGACTTCATGCAACAGCCGCCCGACGGCGTGGTCGTGCTGGCAGGGCCAGGACGCCATCCGGCCGAGATCCTTATCGATCAGTTGGCCGCACAACTTCCACCAGATCTGTACGAACGCAGCGAGACGCTGATCGGTGAACTGCGCAACGGCAACACCGTCGAAGACACACCCGATGTGTTGGCGTCGCTGTTTCGACCCAGCGTACAGCCGTACATGATTTCGTGGTTTGCCAACGACCCGCAGGCACAAGCGGCCGCCATCGAGGCGCCACTGCTGCTGGTCTATGGCAGCAGCGATCTGCAGGTGCCACCGAGCGAAGGCGCAACGCTCCGGCGTGTGCAAAGCAAGGCGCAACTGGTGGTGCTCGATGGCATGAACCACGTGCTCAAGCGCGTTGGCGATGACTACGACAAGCAACAGGCAAGCTACGGAGATCCGTCGCTGCCGATCGACAAGCGTCTGGTGCGCACGATCAGCGACTTCGTTGGCACGATCGTCGAATAACCCCGTCGAACAGCGAGATCGGGAAATTCTGCTTGCTGGGCCGTCCGCCTCTGTGCGACGCGCTGCCGGCCTGATCCTTGGCTGACGTGCGGCGACCTACCCCACGTTCTTGATCACAACGCTTTGCGTGCTATCGAGCCATTGCGACATGACTTCGGATAGCTCGTCGAATGTGAACGGTTTGCTCAGGTAATCACTCATGCCTGCCTCGATACATCGCTGGCGATCGCCATCCATCGCGTTCGCTGTCAATGCGACGATCGGGATGCGCGCGTTCGCATTGGCCGCACAAGCGCGAATCCGTCGGGTCGTCTCGAAACCGTCCATGCCGGGCATCTGGCAATCCATAAACACCAGATCGAATGACTGCTCATCGATCAGCGTTAGCGCCTGCTCACCGGAGCTTGCGGTGACGCAAGTGGCACCAGTTTTGTTGACCATCGCTCCAACGACACGTTGATTCACCGGATTGTCCTCAACGATCAGTATGTTTGCCTGTCGATCGCCGAGCACTAACACGTCGGTGACCGAAGGCGCGTCAACTAACGGTGGTTCGCACGCCGCTAGCGGCAACGACACGGTGAACGTTGTGCCCGAGCCAACCGTGCTGCGCACGGTAATCGCACCACCCATCAATGTGACCAGCTCGCGGCAAATCGACAACCCCAGGCCAGTGCCCTGAAACCGTCTGTTCGCCGCATCATCAACCTGTTTGAACGCACCGAACACCGATTCCAGTTTTGTCTCGGGAATGCCAATGCCGGTATCGCAAACGTCGATAACCCATGATGGGGTTTGCGCGTCAGGCGGCGAGATTCGTAGTGTCACCTCGCCATGCTCGGTGAATTTGAGCGCGTTGCTGAGCAGATTCGAGACGACTTGACGAAGGCGTACCGGATCGCACAGCACCCACGACGCGGCAGTCGACGAACAACTGTAAACCAGCGCAACGCCATTTTGGGCCGCAAGCCCCTCGAACATGGCACAGGCACGCCGCAACGTCTCAGGCAGATGCATCGGTTCCATCGTTACCGACATCTCTCCCGCTTGAATTTTCGAGATGTCCAGTACGTCGTTGACGATGCTTAGCAACGATCGGCCACTGTCAGACACGGTCTCCAACATGTCACGCTGTTGCTTGTTGAGCTCAGAGTCCTCGAGCAGCGCACTCATGCCGAGAATACCGTTCAGCGGTGTGCGAATTTCGTGCGACATGTTGGCCAGAAAGCGACTTTTCGCTTCGTTCGCCGCTTCAGCCTGTTCTTTCGCGTGACTCAGCTCGGCCGTGCGTCTGGCCACCGATATCTCCAGCTGATCTTTTTGCGCCTGCAGCTCACGCTCTTTCTGTTTTAGTGCAGCCTCAGACTGTCGCAGACGCCGGCGCGTGACGCCCGCCGCCATGCCCAGTCGCACGCACAACAGCAGGACAACGAGGACGCCGGCGGCAAACACCAAGGCCTCGCCCACTGTGTTGATACTGGGTAAACGCAATCGATCGGTCGCGAACAACGTCATGATGATAACGCCTGCATACAGCAGACCGAACGCACCTTTGACCGGTGTCATCGAACCGGACGCGAACGAAAACACAAAAAAGAATGTCAGCAACAAATACCACGCGGCACCGGGCGCGAGGTAAGCCACGAAGCCGGCAATGGTAAGGCTGGTAATGAATTGCGTTAGCGGTGATGCGAAGCGCACAAGGCGCGGGTGTTGCGTCAATACGAAGAACAGCGCATAGGAGGTCATTCCCAAGCCGAAGAACAACAGCGCATGCCACAGCGACACGTCGTCTCGAACACCCGCATTGGCGCCCATCGCCGCCGCAGAGATTGCATAGTGCACGATGGACTCAATGGCGACGGCACGAATTCGCGCCTTGCCGATGGCAGCGCGATCAACGGCAACATTGTCGTTGCTGTCCTTACGCTGTACCTGATTGCCCGACATCAACCACCATACTTTGGAAACAACATACAGCCTGCACGCGATACTCGTAAATGCATCTTTCCACAGACATAGCGACAAACACTGGCAAAGATTTAGCGAACGCTGGCTGTGGCGGAGCGTTAACCGTGCGCGGCCGACCGCGGGTGTCGATCAAGATCGGGACTGGTCCACTTCGACAACATGTCGGCCAGATTGGTGATACGTAGCGGTTTGGCGAGATAGTCATCCATACCGGCGGCGAGACAGCGCTCTCGATCGCCGGCCATCGCGTTCGCAGTCAATGCCACAATGGGCACCGAGGCATAACTCAGGTCGACCGCTGCGCGAATAGCGCGCGTCGTGTCAAAACCATCCATACCCGGCATCTGGCAGTCCATCAGCACGACGTCGACCGCATACGACGCAAGTAGCTCAAGACCTTGTTCGCCAGAAAGCGCGACCACCGCGTCGTAACCCAGTTTGCGAACCATTGCCTCGGCGACACGCCGGTTGACCGGGTTGTCCTCGACGATTAACACCTTGGCATCTCCGGTCGCATGCAACTCCGTCTGGTCTGCGCCGCTGTCGGGATCGACAAGCGCATCGGCCAGAGCAAGCGGCAGCGCCAGCGTAAACGTCGTGCCAACGCCAGGGGTGCTCTCGACTTCGAGCTTTCCGCCAAGCAGCGCAGTCAACTCATTGCTGATCGACAAACCAAGCCCAGTGCCTTCGAATTTCCTGTTAGAACCATCGTCGAGCTGGGCGAATGCCGCAAACACCGCCTGCAATTTATCGCCGGGTATACCGATACCGGTATCCTGAATGTAGATGCGCCAGACATCGGCCTCGCCACTTGCGGCAACAACGCCAACCGTTACACCACCGCTCTGCGTAAACTTGATCGCGTTGTTCAACAAATTCGCAACGATCTGGCGCAAGCGGCCGGCATCGCACATCACTAACTCGCTAGCACCCTGCGGATAATCGAACGACAGGCTCAGGTTGCGCTGTTGCGCCATACCGCGATAGAGCGAGCACACCGATTGCAACGTTTCACGCAAATTCATCGGCGACAGCGTGACCGTCATCTCACCGGCCTGGATCTTCGAGATGTCCAACACATCATTAACGATATCGAGCAGCGAGCGACCGCTGTCGCAAACGGTGTTGAGCATATCGCGCTGATCGTCATCCAGTGTCGAGTCTTGCAGCAACTGTCCCATACCGAGAATGCCATTCAGCGGTGTGCGGATCTCGTGTGACATGTTCGCCAAAAAACGACTCTTGGCCTCGCTGGCTTGCTCAGCCTGTTGTTTGGCTTTCGCAAGCTCCGCCGTTCTTTGCGCGACTGCGCTCTCCAGCTGCTCGCCGCGCGCCTTGAGTTGCTGCTCTTGTGCGGAGAGCTGTTGCAAAGCCAATGCCAGTTCGTGTTTCGAGAACAGATGTTTGCGGCGGGCGTGCGCCGCACGAAAACCGATGATCGCGCTGCCACCAATGGTTGCGCCGATGGCGCAGACGACGACTGCTCTTGCAATAAGCGAATCCAGATCAGGAAACACAGCTGCGTGCACCTCGAGGTAACACAGAATCGTGAACATGATCTGCAGGAAGACCAGCGCGGATTGACGCAGCGTCATCAACGACGCCGCCATCGTCATCATGAACATACACGCCAGCACCAGGTACCAGATGGCATCCGGCATCAGCAAGCCGGCAACCAGATGCAGCAGGATATCGCCGGTAAGATCGACAAGCGTCGCCAGTCGTGTCGTGACAACCCGTTCGACGGCCTGCAAGCGCATGGCGAAATGAAACGCCACACCGATCAACACAAACGTCAACCCGGCCCACCACGGGATGCCGTCACTGATAAAGGCATGCAGTGTCAGCACTACACCAGAACAAGCCAGACACAACACGGCTTCGTGCAGTGGCACACGGTTCGCCGCGCCATCCTTGGTCAACGCCGGATCCGGCAGATCTCGGCTGTTCGCCGTTTGTTGCGAATCAGCACTCATCGATGACGTGTCTTGTTCAGGTGTTGCTCTTCCACAACGCTCCCCTGGAATCTATCGGGCCGCCGGCAAGCGACGACGCACCTGTTGTATCTCTAGCGGTCAATCGACGTAAATTTTGAGCAAAGAAAAAGCCCCGCAAACGCGGGGCTTTCTCATTGGGCCGGTGCGAGACCGGCAGATGTGCGTCGCGTTGGCGACTTACATCATGCCGCCCATACCACCCATGCCACCCATGCCGCCCATATCAGGCATTGCAGGCGCAGCTTCGTCGGCCGGTGCATCAGCAACCATCGCTTCGGTGGTCAGCAGCAGGCCAGACACAGAAGCGGCGTTTTGCAGCGCAAAACGCGTCACTTTAGTCGGGTCCAGGATGCCGAAGTCGATCATGTCGCCGTATTCGCCATTGGCCGCGTTGTAACCGTAGTTGCCTTTGCCGGCAGCAACCGCGTTCAGTACGACCGACGCATCGCCACCAGCATTGCTGACGATCTGGCGCAGCGGCTCTTGCACCGCGCGGCGCAGAATGTTGATGCCAACGGTCTGCTCAGGGTTGTCACCTTCGAACTCGCCAGCAGCGCTAACAGCACGAATCAAAGCAACACCACCACCCGGCACCACGCCTTCTTCGACCGCGGCACGCGTGGCGTGCAGCGCATCTTCAACGCGTGCTTTTTTCTCTTTCATTTCAACTTCGGTGGCAGCACCGACTTTGATCACGGCAACACCACCGGCCAGTTTGGCCACGCGCTCTTGCAGTTTTTCGCGATCGTAGTCAGAGCTTGAGTCTTCGATCTCACGGTTGATTTGCTCAACACGCGCCTTGATGTCGTTGGCAGAGCCCGCACCATCAATAATCGTAGAGTTCTCTTTGCTGATCTGGACTTTCTTGGCCTGGCCAAGATCTTCCAGCGTTGCTTTCTCCAAAGACAAACCGACTTCTTCAGCGATAACCTGACCGCCGGTCAGAATCGCGATGTCTTGCAACATGGCTTTGCGACGATCGCCGAAGCCCGGTGCCTTAACGGCAGCAACCTTGACGATACCGCGGATATTGTTGACAACCAGGGTCGCCAGCGCTTCGCCTTCCACGTCTTCTGCAATGATCAGCAGCGGACGACCGGCTTTGGCGACGCCTTCGAGCAACGGCAGCAAGTCACGGATGTTGGAAATTTTCTTGTCGAACAACAAGATGAACGGGTTTTCCAGATCAGCGGTTTGGCTGTTCTGGTCGCTGATGAAGTAAGGCGACAGGTAACCACGATCGAACTGCATGCCTTCGACGACTTCCAGTTCGTTCTGCAGACCAGAACCTTCTTCAACAGTGATCACGCCTTCTTTACCGACTTTCTGCATCGCGTCAGCGATGATCGTGCCGATTTCGGTGTCAGAGTTAGCAGAGATGGTGCCGACCTGTGCGATTGCATTGTCGTCTTCGCACGGCTTGGACAGCTTCTGCAGCTCGCCAACCAATACGCCGGCAGCTTTGTCGATGCCGCGCTTCAGGTCCATCGGGTTCATGCCCGCGGCGACTGATTTCAGGCCTTCGCGCAGGATCGCCTGAGCCAGTACCGTTGCGGTCGTGGTGCCGTCACCAGCGATGTCAGAAGTTTGCGAAGCAACTTCTTTGACCATCTGTGCGCCCATGTTTTCGAACTTGTCGTCTAGCTCGATTTCTTTGGCAACTGACACGCCGTCTTTCGTGACGGTCGGTGCGCCGAAGCTTTTGTCGAGTACAACGTTGCGGCCTTTCGGGCCGAGGGTAACTTTTACTGCGTTAGCCAGCGTGTTAACGCCAGCAAACATTTTGTGACGAGCGTCGTCACCAAAACGGACTTCTTTAGCAGCCATTCTTAGGTTTCCTTATGAATTTGCTGTGAAATATACGAATGCGAGGGAGAGCGCTTAGCCCTCAATGACGGCCATGACGTCGTCTTCTTTCATGACGAGCAGGTCTTCGCCATCGACTTTGACCTCGGTGCCGCTGTACTTGCCAAACAACACTTTGTCGCCGGCTTTGACGTCCAACGGACGGACTTCGCCGTTCTCAAGGATTTTGCCGTTACCAACGGCAATGACCTCGCCCTTGATCGGCTTTTCGGTTGCTGCATCAGGAATCACAATGCCACCAGGTGACGTGCGTTCTTCCTCCATGCGCTTGATGATGACGCGATCATGAAGCGGACGAATGTTCATCGATGAGTCTCCTATTTCAACTTACTGATTTTAATAAAGAATTTTTCGGCCGCCCGCTAAGCTTGTTAGCACTCGGCCGGCAGGAGTGCTAATCATATAGGCGTAACGCGACATTTCAAGGGCTAGCGGCGGATTCGATGCGTCGCCAGAACGTGACAGCCCGAAGCGCCAAAAACGAGACAGGCGCACCGACAGACACCGCCACAACGATTTAACATACCTGCGATAATTCCCGGTCTCGACAGGTCTTGCACTAGATGAAGATGACAACACCGACTATTGGAACCCAAATCGCCGGCTTGCTGGCGCTGGTATTTGCGGCCGTTGGCGCGCACGCCCAGGAGCTGGTACCGCCTGATCAGGCGTTCACCTACACCGTCAGCGACGATGCCGGCGAGCTCGTGGTCGACTGGCAGGTGAAGCCGGGCTACTACCTCTACAAGAAGAAGCTGTCGTTTGCACTGCAGGACACGACGGCGACCACCGGCGGCGCGCTGCTGCCGCGCGGCCAGCAGCACAGCGATGAGTTTTTCGGCGAGCAGGAGATCTACGAGCGCGATTTTCAGGTGCGCGTGCCGTACACGGCCAATGGCGCCAGCAGTGCAACGCTTGTGATCAAGTCGCAGGGTTGTTCATCAGATCTGGGTATTTGCTTCCCACCGCAGACCTGGAGTCGCGAAAACATTGCGTTGAATGCAAAACCGATCAGTTCAGGTGCGGCAGCAAGTCCGTTCGGCAGTGCATCGGCCAGCAATGATTTCCTGCCACCGGATGAAGCCTTCCAGCCGATCATCACCAACGTTGCCGGTAACGAGCTGGAGATTGGCTGGCAAATTGCACCCGGGTACTACTTGTATAAATCCGAATTCGCGGCAAGCTTTGATGACAGCACGATCACGACGGGCAACCTGCAATTGCCGACTGGCAAGCCGAAGACCGATGAATATTTCGGCGAGACGGAAGTGTTCTACGACTCGGTGTTTGCCACAGTAGACCTTGCCCGCGCCAACGCCGAACCAACGACCGCGGTGCTGACACTGACCTATCAGGGTTGCGCAGAGGACGGCATCTGCTACCCGGTCATTGAGCGCACGTTCGATATCAGCTTGCCGGCCGGCGATACCCGCGTCGCGATTGCGCCGCTCGCATCCGCTTCGGACAGCGCAAGCAGCGCGGGCAGCGCGGGCAGCGGCGATGGCATGATTTCCGAGCAGGCCAGACTCGCTGCCTTGATTTCCAATGGCAACATTTTCCTGGTGCTCAGCACTTTCTTCGGACTCGGCTTGTTGCTGGCCTTCACACCTTGCGTGCTGCCGATGATTCCGATCCTGTCCGGCATCATTGCCGGCGATGGCGATAACGTCACGCCGATGCGCGGGTTTTCGCTGGCGCTGCTGTATGTGCTGGGTATGGCGCTGACCTACGCAATTGCCGGTGCCGCTTTTGCCGCCGCCGGTCAACAGGCGCAAACGATATTCCAGCAACCGTGGATCTTGATTACCTTTGCCGGCTTGTTCGTTGTGTTGTCGCTCAGCATGTTCGGCATGTTCGAGCTACAGATGCCGTCGTCGATCCAGACCAAGATCGCCAACATCAGCGGCAATCAGAAAAGTGGCACGGCCGTGGGCGCCTTTGTCATGGGCGCACTGTCGTCGTTGGTCGTTACCGCCTGCGTCGCGCCGCCGCTAATCGCGGCGCTGACCGTCATCAGCCAGACGGGCGACGTCTTGCGCGGTGGGTTAGTCCTGTTTGCGTTATCGATGGGCATGGGCGCACCGCTGTTGCTGGTCGGTGCATCAGCGGGACGATTACTGCCCAAAGCCGGCGCATGGATGGAAACGGTCAAGCAGGGTTTCGGTTTCATCATGCTGGGCCTTGCGATCTGGATGCTGGCGCGGCTGCTGCCGGGCGAGGTCGTCTTACTGTTGTGGGCGGTGCTGATCTTTGTTGCCGGCATTTATCTCGGCGCGATGTCACCACTGCCTGAGGCGGCCAGTGGCGGGCGCAAACTCGGCAAGAGCTTCGGCATGCTGGCCACATTGTATGGCGCCATCCTGTTTGTCGGCGCGCTCGCCGGCGGCGAAGATCCGTTGCAACCGCTCAAGGGCTCAGTGCTTGAAGCGCGAATGGTCAGCGGCGGCGGCGAAGCGGCGCACGACGAGCTGCAATTTCGTCGTATCAAGACGGTCGCCGACCTGGACAGCGCTATCGCCAGCGCCAACGCGCAAGGTCAGGCAGTCATGCTCGACTTTTACGCGGACTGGTGCGTGTCGTGCAAGGAAATGGAGAAGTACACGTTCACCGATCCCACGGTACAAACGGCACTGGCGAATACGGTCTTGCTGCAAGCAGACGTGACCGCGAACGATGACGACGACCAGGCATTGTTGAAGCGCTTTGAATTATTCGGTCCACCATCAATCATATTCTTCGGTGCCGATGGTATTGAGCGCGAAAACTATGAAGTGGTCGGCTACATGAAAGCAGGTCAGTTCGCTGAGCACGCGCGCGCCGCAGTTGCGTCGGGCAATACAACAGCGCAAACACGCTAGTCCAAGCTTGCTATTATCCGCGCATGTCTAAAATCATCTTATATCCGCTGATCCTTAGTGTGTCAGCCGCGCTGGGTTTTATTGCCTCGCGCTACCTGGCACAACCCGCGCCCGAAATCGCCACGCCCACCTCGCTCGTCGACTCGGCGAACGCGATGGCGAGCGCAGCAACAGACAGCGCAGGCGACGATATCGCCGAATTCACCATGCCGAATCTGGCCGGCGGTGAGAGCCGCTTCAGCGATTGGTCAGGCACGCCACGGCTCGTCAACTTCTGGGCGACCTGGTGCGCGCCATGTCGCCGCGAAATTCCATTGCTCAAAGCACTACAGGACGATTCAGCAATCGACAATCTGCAGGTGATCGGTGTCGCGCACGACGAGATGGACGCCGTGGCCGAGTACGCGACCGAGGCCGAATTTAACTATCCAATCCTGGTGGGCGAGCTTGAATCGATCGCCGCGGCCGAAAGTTTTGGCCTGGAATTGATGGCGCTGCCCTTCACGCTGGTCGTCGCCAGCAGCGGTGAACTGGTCAACGCGCACATCGGTGAGATCGATGAATCCGAAGCCGACGCCATCATTACCGTGCTCGCGCAACTGGAAAATCGAACGATCACGCTAGCCGAAGCACGCGCACAATTGGCAGAATAGCGCGCAAGCGCCGGGCAATACGGAACATGCCCGAACGATAATAATGACAACGCAAGAGGCGTAACGCGATGCTGCATTCTTTCTTTGGCAACTTCTTCAAGATGGAAACGGCCAGCGGCATCTTGCTATTCAGCGCAGCCGTGCTCGCGATGATCGTCGCTAACTCGCCACTCGCCGGGTGGTACAACGCCCTGATTGATCTGCCCTTTGCCATCAGCATCGGTGACTTCGCGATCGCCAAACCGCTGCTGCTGTGGATCAACGACGGCCTGATGGCCATGTTCTTCTTCCTGATCGGACTGGAGCTCAAGCGCGAGCTGCTGGAAGGTCAACTGCGCGATCCACGGCAGGTTATCCTACCGGCGTTCGGCGCGGCCGGCGGCATGGCGGTGCCGGCAATGATCTATGTGTTCTTCAACCAGGGTAACGACGTCGCGTTGCAGGGCTGGGCGATTCCGGCCGCGACCGATATCGCGTTTGCACTGGCAATCGTTGCCCTGCTGGGCACGCGCGCGCCGCTGACGTTGAAGGTGTTTCTGGTCACCATTGCCATCTTCGATGATCTGGCTGCCATCGTTATTATCGCGCTGTTTTACACCGGCCAGATCTCGAGCGGCGCCCTGATCGCCGCCGGTGCCTGTTTGCCGGTTCTGTTCCTGCTCAATCAACGCGGCGTGCTGCGCAAGACGCCCTACCTAATAGTTGGCGCGGTCATGTGGGTTGCCGTGTTGAAATCCGGCGTGCACGCAACACTTGCCGGCGTCATCACCGCGTTCTTTATTCCGGCGACCAAGACCGAGAGCGGTAAATCACCGCTGCACGTGCTCGAACACAGCCTGCACACGTCAGTGAACTACTTCGTGCTACCCGTGTTTGCGTTCGCAAACGCCGGTATCTCATTGGTCGGCGTCACGACGGCTTCGCTGATGCATTCTGTGCCGCTCGGCATAGCAACCGCTTTGTTCGTTGGCAAGCAAGTCGGTGTGTTTGGTTTGTGCTGGCTCGCCGTCATGCTCAAAGTCGCGAAACTGCCAGAGGGCCTGAGTTGGATGCACATCTACGGCACCAGCCTGCTCTGCGGCGTGGGCTTTACGATGAGCCTGTTCATCGGCTCGCTGGCGTTCGAGGAAACGGGCGTGAACCTGCTGTTCGACGAGCGCCTCGGCATCATCATCGGTTCGCTAGTGTCTGGCGTTGCAGGTTATCTGGTGTTGCGCGCGGCCAAACCGCGACCCGTTGCAACGATTGCCTGAGCAAATCGTGCGCGAACTCCGGTCGTCGTACCAGAGCTCGCAACGCACGAGCACGGCAGCACGCGACTCACGCAGGCGTCCTAGAGACTAAGCTAACGTCACGGCAGAACAGGCTTTGAGGTCAGTCGTTGCGTTAGCTACGCCAAGGGATGGCGTGCCTCCAGCCAGACGAGCAAATCAGTGATAACGGCATCGCGCTCCGGCTCGTTAAAAATCTCGTGGAACAGGCCGTCATAGATCTTCAGTGTCTTGTCGGTACTGGTGACGCGATCGTGCAGCAGCTCGGAGCCAGACGGTGCCGTTAACCGATCCGCACTGCCGTGCATCAGTAACACCGGCGTCGTGATGTCGCCCGCTCGATCTCGCAACAGACCCATCGCATCGAACAGCTCGCTGGCCAAGCGCGCCGTGATCTTGCCTTTGTAGACCAATGGATCATGCTGGTAGTCGTTGACGACATCAGCATCGCGGCTGATAGCCTTTGCATCCAAAGCCAGCACCCGCTGTGTCGGCGCGTACTTCGACAGCAAGCGTGCGATGAACTTTTGTAGCGCCGGTGGCTCACTCGGCGGAACGACTGCCGGCCCCGACAATACCAGGGCGCTGAATCGGTCTGGCTCGCGTAACGCCGACGAGGCGGCAATGAGCCCACCCATGCTGTGTCCGAGCAATGCGAACGGCAACAGCGCATGCTGCTCGCGTGCGTGTGCATACAACGCGTCGATGCCATCCAGATAGTCATCAAACGTATCGACAAAACAGCGCTCGCCGGGCGACTGTCCATGCCCGACATGGTCAACGCCGTACACGGCAAATCCGGCAGCCACCAACTTGCCCGCCAGATATTCATAGCGTCCGATGTGCTCGGCCAAACCGTGCGCAACCAGCACGAGCCCGCGCGGCGCATCCGGCAACCACGCCCGATAAAACAAGCCGTTCCTGAGCATACCGTTCCGTTCGTTCACTACAATTGCCCCAGCGTCTGCAAAAACTGTTTGCGCACATCAGCAATGTGCCGCTCGATGGATTCGACACGCCATTCGCTGGTGTCGACTGGTGGCAATACCTCAACGCCAACGGTTGCCGAGTGAAACAACGGATCACCTTTCGGCGACACATCCATCGCATTGCGAATAACAATAGGTACGATAGGCACGCCGGCCTGCATCGCTAGATGGAACGCACCCTTCTTGAACGGCCCGAGCTGCACAGAGACTGTGCGTGTGCCTTCCGGCGCGATCGCGATCGATTTGCGTTCGACCTGAATCGTGTCCACCAGCCGCCGCATCGACTCAATGGCCTTATCGACATCACTGCGATCAATCATGACCGTACCCGTCATCTGCATGATCTGGCCAAGGATTGGCACGTGTGCGATTTCCTTTTTGCCGACGCCGGCAACATCGCGGCGCAGCAACTTGGCAATGATGATGACATCTGCCTGGCTCTGATGATTAAAGATGAACACGCAGGGTCTGCGTTGCCACAAATAGTGCTCGCCGGTGACATCCAGGTTCAGGCCAATGAACGCACTGGCAACATCGGCGAACACTGACATCGAGAAATTCTGGCCCTCGGAGCGCGATCCGGTGAGCGCCCAGATCGGCAGACCGGCCAGAAACGACGGCACCATACTGCCCACGGCACCAGCCGTACGCGCAATATCCGACACGCGTGGGCGACCGCGGCTGGCAAAGCGGCGCACCGGCCAGCCGCGTTGCTCGGCAATATCTACAAGCTTGCTGTTCGGGTTCAATGGGCGGGCGCGGCCCACGCGCTCGAGCAGCGGCAAGTCGTCGTGACTGTCGGAATAAAAGTAGCTTTGATCCAGATCCAAATCGAGCCGTTCAGCAAGCCCCTCGGCGGCCACTACTTTGCCCTCACCGAAGCAGGTCGGATGCACCACCTCGCCGGTGAACTTGCCGTCCTCGACCAACAGCTCGCTACACAACACATGCTCAATGCCCAGCGTTTCAGCGGCAGGCTCGACCTGAAAGCGCGTCGCAGACGACACGATCGCAACCGTGTGGCCCTTGCGTTGATGCGCCTCGATCAGCGCACGCGCTTCAGGATAGATAATCCTGGCGATGCGCCGCGCAAACGTATCGCGCGCCACGGCGTTAAGCTCGGCCTCGGACATGCCTTCCAACATGCCCGCGCTGGCAACCAGCAAACCAGAAAAACCCAGGTTACCCATGCCGTAACCGGCGGCCGCCAACGCGATTTTCGACAATTGACTGCGTGACAACTCGCGGCGCCGCAGCTGTTCGCGAAAGAATGCGACCACCGAGAATCCGGCAATCAGCGTGCCATCGAAATCGAACAGCGCGGCGATGTGCGCACCATCGGACGCGGCGTCAACGTCGCGCGTGACCTTCGGATACAGGTTCATGCTGTTGCTTGCTCCAACGCGGCCAACAGATCGGCCAGCAGATCATCGACGTGCTCGATGCCGATGGACAAGCGCAGCAGGTTCTGTGGAATGGGACTATCCGCGCCTTCGATCGACGCGCGATGTTCGACAAGGCTCTCAACGCCGCCGAGCGATGTCGCGCGGCTAAACACACGCAGCGCACCGCTCACTCGCAATGCGGCCTGCGCGCCACCGCGGACTTCAATCGACAGCATGTTGGCAAAACCGTTGTGCATCTGCCGACGCGCGATGGCATGACCCGGGTGTGACTCAAGCCCCGGATAATGCACGACGGAGAGGGCCGGATGTGACTGCAGTTGCTGCGCAATATACAATGCGCTGGCGCTGGCGCGTTGCATGCGCACAAACAGCGTGCGCATGCCGCGTTGCAACAACCAGGCTTCGAACGGCCCGGGCAATGCACCACCCTCACCGCGCTCCTTCAAGATGCGCTGCCACAGCGGCGCATCGGCATCGCGACAGGCCAAAGCACCTGCCAGCACGTCGCTGTGACCGTTCAACG
>JBCBDU010000051.1:0-22094 GCA_038529355.1 Pseudomonadota bacterium | reverse complement strand
TATGCGCCTGTTCAGCAAAGTCGTCGAGAAGCGGGGCTTTGCCGCGGCGGCTCGATCACTGGGTCTCTCGCGCTCGGTCGTCAACAAAGCGGTGATCGGGTTGGAAGCCCATCTGGGCACCCAGCTGTTGCGCCGCAGCACGCGGCAAGTGACGCCGACGGAAACCGGCCTTGCGTTCTACGACCGCTGCGCCGACATACTGGCGGATGTCGATGATGCCGTGTCGGCCATCACGCAGCTCGATGGCACACCGTCGGGCAATCTGCGGATCAACGCACCGATGTCGTTTGGCACGATGCACTTGAGCGCGCTCGTCACGCAGTTCATGCGCGAGTATCCGGATGTGCACGTGGAGCTGGTGCTGTCCGACCGCTTTGTCGATCCGATCGAGGAAGGCTTCGACATCACTCTGCGGATCGGCCAGACGCAGTATGTCACCAGTCTGATCAGCAAACCGTTAGTGAACATTCGCCGCACGCTGTGCGCTGCGCCGGATTATTTGCATACGCATGGCTCACCCGATACGCCACTACAACTCAAGTCGCATCGTTGTCTGCACTACGGTTACCAGGCATCGCACAGCCAATGGCGACTGACCGGACCGAACGGCACGAAGTCGTATTCGATTCAGTGCGTGCTGTGGTCGAACAATGGCGAAGTGCTTCGTGATGCAGCAATGGCCGCTGAAGGTATTGCGTTGTTGCCGACGTTTATCATCGGCGGTGCGCTGCAGACCGGTGAGCTGCGCAGCGTGCTCACCGATTACACGCCGCCGCCCATCAAGTTGCATGCGCTGTATCCGCGCCATCGACACTTGTCCGCCAAGGTGCGCTTGTTTCTCGATATGCTCGAGTCACGATTCAGCGGACGACCCTACTGGGATCTTGTGGAGTAAACGGTTATGGACTGGAAAACCTTTGCGGTCGTGTTTGGCACCGTCTTTCTGGCCGAGCTTGGTGACAAGACGCAACTGGCGACGATTCTGTTTGCCGGTAAGACGGGCGGCAGCGTGCTGATGGTGTTCGTCGCTGCGTCCATGGCGTTGGTCGCGTCAACGGCATTGGCGGTCACGGCCGGCGCAATGCTTGGTCACTATGTGGATACGCGATATTTGACGATGGCGGCTGGCGTCGGATTTATCGTCATTGGTTTGTGGACGGTATTGTCAGCCTTTCAGCCGTAGCTCCTGAATATGCGGCGGTGCAGACTTCCGATAGCAGGCGCTGAGCGGCGCCTGTCAGGGCATATACGCTTGAGTTGTCGCGACTTCAAGCAATGCCAGCTAGTGTTCTAACGCGACTTGTGACTTCCAGTAAGTTCGGCCCAATCTTCGGTTTCGCAGAGTCGTTTTGCCTCGGGATTCTGTCGATAGTTACAGGCAACCTGCCGCCATATTCGGGACCATGTTCGGGACGCATTTTTGGACAAGTGTCGATGATCTGGCACCAATCTTTCCAGACTGCGTTCGAAAGCTGGAAGTAAAAATGGCACCAAGACCTCTAGCTCTTTTGAATGTTGCAATGCGCCTTCGTTATTCAAGCCAGTGCAGCACATGTAAAACTCGTACAGACTGAAATTTCTTGCAATGCCGTCAGGCAGTTTTTGCACAGTATGGAAAAACGTCTCGTACAGGGTTTCCGGTAGGTGCAGGGCGAACACAGCCAATGGATGGCTCCGGGTTACTTTGCGCGCGAACATAAGCGCTGGGTAACCCGTTTTTCTATCGAAGTCATAGTATAGAAAATATTTCTCTACGACATTCATTTGCTGGTTCACGACGAAGATCCGGTCCCACGTTACCGCCCAAATATGAGTCGTTGTCGAATCATAAGCGACCCTGGTTATCGGGTATTTTCCAGTATTGATTCGAGCTGCAATATCACCCGAATCTTTACGTGCCACGATTAAGCCAACGCCGCCCCAATCACCGTGGCTGCTTTCATGGTACGTACCCATCCAAACAAGATCGCCAACGATCTGGACTTGCGAGACACTGATGCACTTTTCGAAATGAGTCGGAAATGGAATACCGTCGATGGTCATTGGTGTTTCCATTTTAGTGCGATAGTCATCTGCGAGAGTGCACCGATAAGGTTCATATGATTTGCCGTCATCGGTCCTAAGCGCACCCGATCGTGATTGATACTCTGATGATGCAGTTTCGAGCGATTCAGGATTCAACAGTGACTTGTTGGCTAAGTTCGGTGCAGGAAGCAACTCGCCGGACGATCGCTTGAGCTCAAACGATGGTGGTTGTTTCCTATGATATCGACCCGCTTTGAATTGAATGCTGACTGCATCTTCACCAAACGTCAGCGCCGTTACTTTCGGCAAAATATCGGCATCCTCGTACTCACCGGCCTCAGCCTTGCCAGAGCATGTGACCAAAACCCACAAGACGGTTAGATTGAGAACAAAGCGGGTCACTCAGCAAGTATCCTGTTAATCATCTGTATTTTCGATTGCCATGTAACCCGGCGCCAACCCACGCGCCTTTTTCTCAGCCGCAACCTCGTCGCGAATTTCCTGGCGCAGCACGGCGGCGTCGTAAACGATGCCGTCACGAATCGTGTAGTCGACACCGCCAATGCGTTCGACGTTGCCGGTTTCGGTGTTCAGGCGCAGATGCCCGGTGGCGTACAGTGTCTTGAAGTTACGCAATGGGTTTTCCGGCACGATCACAAGATCCGCTTTCTTGCCGACCTCAACGCTGCCGATCTCATCATCAACGCCGAGGATGCGCGCGTTGATCAATGTGGCCGCGCGCACAACTTCCAGTGGATGGAAACCCGCCTCGCGCAGCAGTTCCATCTCACGAATCAGTCCGAACCCGTAAGTTGAATAAATATAGCCGGCATCTTCACCAACACCGACTAACCCGCCGCGGTTCTTGTACTCGTTAATGAACTGCATCCACAAGCCGAAGTTCTCGGACCAGTCCAGCTCCTCTTCCTGCGTCCAGTCAAACCAGTAAGAGCCGTGGGCGATCAGGCTTGGCCGAAAAAAGTCCCACAGTTGCGGCAGCGTGTAGCTGTCGTGCCAGTCGGCACGGCGCGCGGCCATCCAGTTGCGGTTGGCGATGTAGATCGTGAACGTCGGGATGATATGAAAGTCGCGGTCGAGCAGCGTTTGCATGACCTCGCCCCACTTGTCTGAACCTGGTTTTGCAGCCTGTTGCCACAGTTGCCCGGCTTCGCCAAACCGGTCCTGTTCGTTCTGGTAAATGTAGTCGCGCGAGTAGTCTTGCACGACGCGGTCCTCGAATAGCGCTTCGGGCAAGCCGTACCAGTGCTCCATCGCGTCCAGACCCAGACCGGATGTGACGAGTACATTGGATTCGACCACTGACGTTTGCGCGTGGTGTTGCGTCGTCTTCAGGCCGAGTTTGTCCGCTTCATCATAAGCGGCTGCGAGAATGCGGCGCGGCGCGCCGAGAAACTTGATGCCGTGTGCGCCAGCCTTGGCTGCCTGGCGCACGAATTCGCGCGCTTGTTTCGGTGTGTTGAGCGCCTCGTTTGACAAGCGCGTCGGGAAAAACGGATAGGGATAAATGCGCGGCAGCAGAATTTCGCTGTTGCGCGCGCGCCGCGTGACATCCATGACCCAGTCGAGTGAGCGGCTGTTGCCGACCTCCCGCACGCTGGTGATGCCATGTGCCAGCCACAGCTTGCCGATGTATTGCGACGGGATTTCACCGCCGCCGCCGTTCTTGCCCGCTTCAACCGAATGAATGTGTCCGTGTGCATTAATCAGGCCGGGCATCACGTAGTGACCCGCAGCATCAATGACCTTGACGCCATCACCGGAAGGTTGCGACTCGGGATCGACATACGCCTGCAACTGAATGCGTGTGATGCGATCGTTCTTGATCGTGATGTTGACGGGTCCCTGTGTCGGGCCGCCAAGGCCATCGATCAGATAAGCGCCTTCGATAATCAATGTCTCAAACGGTCCGTCACCAAAGCTGCGCGGCGCGAATTCGTCACTGGACAGTTGCGCTATCGCGGTGGGTGTTAGCCAGCAGCAAACGAGAGCGATGAAGAGTGAGCGAAGGATCAGGTTCATTACGGTGACTCCGGCGAGGCGATTCGAGCATGTGGCGGTAGTGCCGCGTCATGCGTTTTCATTGTTGCTCGAGTGTAGCACCAACCTGCTCGGCGCCCGGCGCTCCGTCAGCGAGTTGTCTCGCCTTGCTCGGCCAGACTGGCCGCAATGCCGTCGCGCGGATCGGCGTACTGCAGCGTCACGCCCAGATCATTGCGCAGCACGCTATTGTCCAGCGCGCGTGATTCGCGAATGAAAGACAGTCGCATCGGACTGAACTGCGCTTCGGCTTCGGCCATTGAAACGAACACCGGTGTTGGCAAGTCGGCGAGTTGTGCGACGTCCTGTTGGAAGCGTGCGGTGCTGCGATGATCGCCGTCGCTGATGTTGACGATGGGCGGCGGCGAGACGGCGAACAGCGCGCGCTCGAAGCAGCGCACCAAGTCGTCAACGTGTATCCGATTGCCCGGCCCTGATTCGGCATCGTTGACGACGGGCGTGCCGTCGCGCAGCGCTTGCAGTGGCAATCGCCCGGGTCCGTAGATACCGGCAATACGCAGCACACCGGTCTCAACGTTTGACTCAAAGGACCAACGCGCCAACGTTTGTTCGGCGGCTACCCGTGCGATAGCGCGGCGGTTCGATGGTGCGGTCGGTGTGGTCTCATCGACGCGTCTGCCCTGATGATCACCGTAGACGCCGGTCGTGCTAGCGAGCACCACGCGCTCGGTCGTTGCCGGCAGCGCATGCAGAAATGCTGCAAGTCTTGTATCGGTTGCGTCTGCGTCATTCAGATCGGCAGGCGGCGGCACCAGATAGGCCACGCGTAATTGTTGCCCCGCCGTCAGGTGTTGCTGCAGCGCCTGCACCGAAGTCGCATCGTCGAGGTCCGTGACGAAGATGTTCGCGCCGCCCACCGGTTGCCGGCTGCGTTGCGCGCACGTGACCGCGTGGCCATAGGCGATCAGTGCCGTTGCCAATCGCCGCCCGGTGTAGCCGGCGCCAACAATCAGCACTTGGGGTGTGTGCGCGTCAGCCACCCGGCTTGGGGAGCAGCATCGTGTCCTCGGTGACGATGCTCAAACCCTGGCGATAGGCATCGGCGGCCGCGCCGCTCTCACCGAGCTGCGTCAGCAGTTGTCCGTAACTCGCGTAGGCCGCCGGTGTCGGTTTGACCGCCAGCGACGATTCCAGATAGCTGCGCGCCTTGCCCCACAGTTTGCTGGCCATGCACAGCCGCCCGGCCGTCAGCAGCAACATGGCATCGTCGGGATACTTGCCGAGCCACTTTTCGGCCTGCTGCAATTGCTTGCCAGGGTCGTCGGTCTGCAACTCACCGTATTGCTCGACCAGGCGCGGGTGCCAGGTTTGCTTGAGCATCTGCCGCAGTTCGCTTTCGGCGGCGTTGGCGTTGCCGGTCGCTGTCAATGCATCAATGTAGGCGATGCGCAGCGATGGCTCTTTTTGCAACGGCTTAGCCACGTCCGCCCACTCGCGCGGCACATCGCCGTTGACCTCGGCGACTTCGCGCAAGCGATGCAGATGGAAGCCGATAGCCCATTCGTCGAGCGTTTCGCGTGCCGGTTTGCCGATGCGCCGCAAGCGCGGCAGCAACGCGCCGAGCGAGCGCCAGTCCTCTAGTTGTCGATACAAACGCGCGAGCAGCACGACCGCCTGTCCGCGCCCTTCTTCCTGCTCGTCGAGTTTCTTCAGTGTGGCTTGAGCCAACTCATACTGCTCATGTGCTATCTGCAGCTCCGCCTGCGTCAGCAGGATTGCATTGCTAGCTTCGGGTTGTTGCTCATAGGCAAGTTTTAGCCAGTTGTCGCGCCGCGCATCCTGATTCTGCAACTGCGCTGCGCGCGCGGCTGCAAGGTAATTGAGCAGCGGCGCGTCAGCTTTGCGCGCACCGCGCGTCAGCAGTTTTTCGCCTTTCGCGTAATTGCCTTCTGCGATCTCGATCAGGCCTTGCGTAAAACGCTTGCCGGCGCGTTGCCCACTGTAACGCGCGGCCGCTTCGCCCAGCTTGCGCGGCGCACGCAGCACCTTGATCGTCGCCCAGACAAGCAGACCAAGCAGCAGCAACAGGATCAGCAAACCCGGCACCGACATCTCGATGATCCAGCCGCGGAAATTGACGACGACGTAGCCCGGGTCGGCCATCAAAAAATTGGCGCCGATGGCGCTGCCGACCAGCACCAGGCAGATGATGATCGCAAGCTTCATTCGGCGTTGTCCTCGGCCGCAGCATCTGCGGCAGGGTCAACGGGCACAGTTGTCGTGCTGCGATCCGCGCTGGCCAGATCGCGTTGCTGGCGCAGCATGCTGAGCGAGCCTGAAATGTCCGGACGCTTGTTGTTGCGTTTGACGTCGCTGACGCCGTTGATCATATCCAGCGCGTTGATCACGCGTTCGTCGCTGTTATCGAAATAGCTGCTGATCCACTCGCGCGCGTCACCAAGGCTCTGTTGGTAACCGGCATCGTCGCCGAGCAGCAACGACAACCGTGCCGCTTGCAGCTGAAGCTGTACATTCAGACGCAGGAAGTACTCGGCCTCGGGCGACAACATCGCCTTGACGCTCTCGTCCGACTTACGCCAGCTCACCAGACTCGCCGCCGCATTACGCACCGTGGCTTTTACGCGCGCCATGCCCGTCAACGCCGCATCACCAGACGTGTCACGCTCGGCGCGTTCGATTTTGTTGTCCAGTGGCAGCTCGTCGATCAGGCTGGCCAGGCTACCTAACGTCAGCGTCACGCCCTCGATGTCGGTGCGTTTCAGACCTGCCAGCGCGGTGAGTTCCTGCGCCAGTGCCCGCCGCACGGGCGTGTACGCCGGGTCACCCAGTTCGCGCACGCGTTGATCTGCCAGTTGCAGTGCCTTGCTGGCGAGCTCGGGATTGTTAGCAAGCTGCAGCTGGGCATTGCCAATCTGCAGGTAGTATTCGGCCTCGGCCAGCAACCACGCCGAGCGAGACCCGGCCGAGATGCCCTTCAGTGTGACGAGCGCTTCTTCGGTGTTGCGCACGCGTCCGGGCAACGAGTCGAGCAAGTCAACGCGTTGTTCGATGTCGGCTTCCAGTTGGCTCGTTTGCTGCGACTGATCGCGAACGTCCGAGCGCAGCGTATCGACGCTGCTTTCCAAAGCTTCAAGTTGTTCGCCGAGGCGCTCAAGCTGCTGCTGCAATCGATCCGTTTCGGCTACGGTGGCTGCCGGGATCAAATCTGCGGCAGGTTGCACAGTCGCGGCAGTTGGCGTGGTGGATGCTGGCGCGCGAGTATCCGGCTCGTCACGAGGTTGGGCGACAGCAGCCGGCGCGTCTTCTTGCGTGCCATCGTCGGTGCCAAACAGTGTGTCTTTTGCTGCGAACATGCCGGCGCCGACCAGTGCCAGCAGAGCGAGCGCGCAGAGCCACAGTTTGCTGCCCTTCTCGTTCGCCGCGGCTGCACCGGATTCCGCCGGATCAAAATCTGCGTCCGGCGCATTGCTGTTTGATTGCGCTGATTCAGACAACGCGGCATCGTCCGACGCTGTTGCAGCGGCATCGTCGGCGCTCAGCTGCTCTTCCGCCGTTTCGCCGTCGTCCTGCATCGTCTCGCTGCGTGCGTCGGTGTCGACCGTTGCCTGGTCGTCGTCAATGGACGCGTCGGCAGCGTCGCCGTTGTGCCCGTTGTTTGTCTTGTTGTCGCTCATTCGCTGTCTCGTTCGCCGTAGCGTCAAATTTGTCCTGCGTCTGCCATGATCTGCAACGATGCCAGCAGGTCGCTGACCTCAGGACCATCGGCGCAACGCCGCACGCTGGTGTGACCCAGCGACTCAGCCCGCGCCAGCACTCTGGCACTAGGGCTCAGCAGCGGCGTTGCCATGAACATGCGTTGGCCTTTCGTCGATAGCATCGCCAGCAGGTTGTCCAGCGTCGCCACGCTCAGGCAGGTCGTCACGGCGACGACCCCAGCGGCCCACCGATCTTCCAGATATTGTACTTGTTCACTGCCCAGGTGGGGGCGATCACGGCGATAGCATTCGACCATCGACACATGCGCGCCACGCTGGCGTAGCGTGATGGGCAGCAACGCGCGGCCACCAATGCCGCGCACGATGATGACGTGCTGCCCGCCGATGTCGACAAACACCGGATGGCGCAGCAGCGCCTCGGAATCGAAGCCGTCGCGTGCGCTCAGTGGTTGGCGGATGTTGCGCTCGCTCAGCGCTTTGGCCGTTGACGGGCCGATGGCGGCTACGCTGGCGCCGCGCTCAATGTGTGGCAACACGGCATCGAGCCCATGTTCAACGGCATTGGGGCTGATGAAAATGATCCAGCGCGCGTTGCCCGAAGGTGTAATCGCGGGCACAGGATCAATGGCTAGCGCCGGCATTAAGACCGGCAAGCCGCCCGCCTCGCGCACTGCCCGAACAAAGGGTTCCGCCTGGCTGACTGCCCGCGTGATCAACACCCCCTTGTTGGTCAGTGCCGAGATACTACACCGCCTGTGCGATCAACCTGGCCGCATCGCGCTTGAGCATGGCGTCTGCCACGCCGCGCCCGATCGCGTCGGCATCGCTGGCGCTGCCCAGCGCGCGCTCTTCGATGACCTCACTGCCATCAACACTGCACAGCAATGCGCGCAGCTCAAGTTGGTCACCGTTTTGAACGGCGTGCACACCAAGCGGCGAATGACAGGTGGCATCCAGCGCGTCGGCGACCGCGCGCTCGGCCGCGATTGTCAGCTCGGACGTTGTGCTGCCCAGCGTGCGCAACACGCGTTTGAGTTCGTCGGCGTCATCGAGGCATTCGATGCCAACGATGCCCTGGCCAACGGCCGGTAACATCGTGGTGGTTGGCAACGCTTCGGTGATGCGCTCGGCCATACCCAATCGTTGCAACCCCGCGCAGGCGAGCAGGATCGCGTCGTACTCGCCATCATCGAGCTTGGCTAATCTTGTGTTGACGTTGCCGCGCACCGGCTTGATGTCGAGATCCGGGCGCAGGCGTTTGAGCTGGGCCGATCGGCGCAGGCTTGAGGTGCCAACGACGGCGCCCTGCTTCAGTTCATCCAGCGTGCTGCCAACCACGGCGTCGCGCGGGTCGGCGCGCTCCAGCACGGTGGCCAGCGCGAAGCCTTCGGGCATCTGCGCTGGCACATCCTTCATCGAATGCACGGCAATGTCAGCGCGCGATTCGAGCATCGCGTGCTCGAGCTCCTTGATGAACAAGCCCTTGCCGCCAACCTTGTTCAACGCACGGTCGAGGATAATGTCGCCTTTCGTGACCATAGGCACCAGTTCCACGTCGCCCACCAACGGTGAGGCGCGCAGCAAATCAGCAACATGGTTGGCCTGCCACAAGGCCAGGTCACTCTTGCGAGTGGCAATTCTTATAGTTTCTATGGTCACAGGATCCCCACTGGCCCAAATGAAAGACGGCATGGCGCCGTTCGATGCCATAAGGTTAGCGCCAATCGGCTGGCGCTGCAGTGCCCTGCTGTTAAAAAGTGTGGTGCGCGGGGTGAGCCCGCGCCCGCACTAATTGCAAAATTCGGTGATTTTGGCTTGAACTTCGGCTCTGGCGGCCAGGGTTTCGTCTTCGGTCAGATACGCCTTGGCGCCATCTTCGTCCAGTTTGTACAAGCGACGCGCCTGCGTGAACTGGTTCATTTTCTTGCGCGCTGCGGCGCAACTGGCTTGACGCACCAACTCATCGGTTTCGTCCGGCACTTCTGGCTCTTCTTCCCCACCACGCCGCGACGCTTGCTCTTCACCGAGCTTTGCTGTGGCGTTTAAGCGGGCGCTGACGTTGGCAGCGTTGGTGCGCGATGGCTGAATATCGGACGTAACCGCATCTTTTGATTGCGGTTGGTCGGCATAATGCACGACGCCATCTTCATCGACCCACTTATAGATTTGCGCGTGGGCGCTGACAGAAAACGAGGCGATAGCGGCGATCAACGTCAGGCGGAATAATGTAGAGACAGGCATGAGGCAGTTCCAGTCCGTCGGTGGCGAGACGAAATCGTCCCTAAAACAGCGCTTATTGTAAACCCGAAAACAGGCTGCATCGGTGATGTGGCTCGCAAAATTAGTGATATTGCCCACAAAGATCAGCCAATACAGCAGGTTATGTCATCTAGAAACACGGCGCCAGCGACGTATCCCGGGCAAAAAAACGGGCCCTTTCGGGCCCGTTACTCTCAGCTTGAGTTGCCGCAAGCATTGTAGCGATGAGCCAAGGGGGGGGCGGAGCACCACTACACTGTTTACGATAGAGCATCAATGTGACGCTCTGATGACGACTCTCCTGTTAATTACGTTTCGGATGCCGCGAACTCGGGGTAGGCTTCCATGCCGCATTCGGCAAGATCCAGCCCGTTGTACTCGTCCTCTTCGCTGACGCGGATGCCTATCGTGGCTTTGATGACAAACCAGACGGCAAAGCTCACCGCAAACACCCAGGCGAAGATCGTCGCCATGCCGATCAGTTGCCACAGCATCTGATCGCCGAAGCCCCACGGCACGCCCTTGTCTTCACTGAGCGCTGCGTAGTCTTGCGTGAACGGTACCGCCAGCAAACCAAACATGCCGACGACGCCATGCACGGAGATAGCGCCGACCGGATCGTCAATTTTGAATTTGTCGAGCATGACGATCGAGCACACGACGATTACGCCGCCGATCGCGCCAATCAACGTTGCGGTGAGCGGCGCGGGCATCAGCGGCTCAGCGGTGATGGCAACAAGGCCGGCCAGTGCGCCGTTCAGCGCCATCGTCAAGTCGGCTTTGCCAAACCATAGCTGCGCCAGGAGCAACGCGGCGACCAATCCGCCTGCTGCCGCCATATTGGTGTTGACGAGGATCAGTGCAACCGCGTTCGCATTGCCGATGCCGGTGATCTGCAACTGCGAGCCGCCGTTAAAGCCGAACCAGCCCAGCCACAGGATCAGCGTACCGATAGCCGCCAACGGCAGGTTGGCACCCGGGATCGGGTTGATCGCACCATCTTTGCCGTACTTGCCCTTACGAGCACCGAGCAGAATGACGCCCGCGAGTGCAGCTGCAGCGCCGGTCATGTGTACGACGCCGGAGCCCGCGAAGTCGAGGAAACCACCTTCGTTCAGAAAGCCGCCGCCCCATTTCCAGAATCCCTGGATCGGGTAGATGAAGCCGGTCAGCGCAATGGCGAAAATAAAGAATGCTCCGAGCTTCATGCGCTCGGCGACGGCGCCGGAGACAATCGACATCGCCGTGGCGACGAATACGACCTGGAAGAAGAAGTCGGCGAGCGCGGAGTAGTAGGCCTCGTCCGCGATTGCCGATGCGAGCGTGTTGTCACCCTTGCCGAGCACGCCGATGGCGGCCAGCGAGTTGAATACCCCGCCGACATAGTTGCCGTCCGGGTCGGCGATGCCGGGGTACATGAGGCTGTAGCCGCACAACATGTACATGATGCAGGCGATCGAAAACAGACCGACGTTCTTCGTCAGGATTTCTGTTGTGTTCTTGGCCCGGACCAGGCCGGCTTCGAGCATCGTAAAGCCTGCGGCCATCCACATGACCAATGCGCCCATGACGAGAAAATAGAACGTGTCGAGCGCGTAGCTCACGCCGAATATTGTATTGCTGAGTTCTTCCACCTGGAGCTCCCTGATTCTTTACTTGTTATACGGCGTCGGCGCCGGTTTCACCGGTGCGGATGCGAATGGCTTGGTCGAGCTGCGTGACGAAGATCTTGCCGTCACCGATCTTGCCCGTGCGGGCAGTGTTCATGATGGCCTCGATGACCTGCTCGGCAATGTCGTCGTCAACGGCCAGCTCGATTTTGGCCTTCGGCAGAAAATCCACGACATATTCGGCGCCGCGGTACAGCTCGGTGTGGCCGCGCTGGCGCCCGAAGCCTTTGACCTCGGTCACCGTGATGCCCTGGATGCCGATGTCGGCGACGGCCTGGCGCACGTCGTCGAGCTTGAAAGGTTTGATGATCGCCGTGATCAGCTTCATGTTCGCTCCTTCGTGTTCGTTCTTTGAATTGCAGCGCAGAGCGCTGCGGAAGGCTCGGCATGTTGCGGACCTCCCCCGTCCGATAGTGCATAGCAGGTACCATGCCAAGTCGTAGTTGGTTGTTTTTATTGTTATTCACGGAATTCCGTAACTCACTATTGCACCAATATAGTGCAATTTGTGACCATGGTGCACTGCGGTGAGGCGAGCGCCAGCACGCCATTTCTGGCAACATCACAGACAATTACCGGCGGCAACCCGAACCGCCTCGAAGGACACTAGCGATGATTAATGAAGAGACCGTGCGCGGACTGGCCAAACGCCTGGCTGACGTGATCCCGCAGAACATGCGCACCGCCAGCGAAGACGTGGAGCGCAACATCCGCGGCGTGCTCGATGCCGGGCTCGCCAAGATGAATCTGGTCAGCCGCGAGGAATTCGACGTGCAAGCGGCGGTGCTGCAACGCACGCGCAACAAACTCGAGCAGCTGGAGGCGACCATCGCCGAGCTCGAGACCGCGTTCGAAGACGAATAGACCCCGGGTAGCCCCGCTGCCCGTCTGACGATGGGCAGTGCATGGGATACGCCAAATTACTGAGCCGGGCCGAGCAAGGCCTGGATGCACCGCTGGTCAGCGTGGAGGTGCATCTGGCGGGCGGGCTACCTACCTTTAATATCGTTGGCCTTGCCGCCGCGGCGGTTCGTGAAAGCCGCGACCGCGTGCGCGGCGCATTGGCCACGTGCCAATACGACTTTCCGGTGTCGCGCATCGTCGTCAACCTGGCGCCAGCCGATATCCCGAAACATGGCGGCCGCTACGATCTGGCCATCGCACTGGGGATTCTCGCCGCCTCCGACCAATTGCAGTGCAACCATCTGGATCGCTATGAGGTGTTTGGCGAGCTGTCGCTGGCCGGGGAGCTGTGTGCAGTGCCAGGGCTGCTGCCGGCTTGCCTGCATACTTATGCTGCAGGTCGCACGGCGCTGGTTGCAGCAGCAAATCTGGAGGAGGCGCAGCTGCCAGATAATGCTGCGGCGATTGCTGCAGCAACGTTGCCGGATATTGTGCAATTGCTTGTACATACTGACTCTCAGGGTCGCATCAATGCTGCAGCAAAGAGTCGTGACAATAGTGCAGCAAAATTCTCTCGCAATAACAACGAAGGCAGTGACAATGACGATATAGCCGAGATCGTAACCATTACCGCAGCAAATGATGCCGCGGAGGGAGTCGCCAGCGCAATGAAGCACACTGCAGCAAATGAAGATGCAAAGTGCGAGGCAAGCGCGCGGGGCAATGTTGCGGCGCCAGACGCTGCGGCAGCGGATGATATTGACGTAAGCGCGCAGCGCGCGCGTGAGCATGCTGCAACAAACGCCACGACAGCAGGCGCCGCAGTCGCTAGCGAGCATTCTGCAGCAAATGGCACGAAAGGACACGCAGTAACCGAAAGCGCCAATTCCGCAGCAAATAGCACAGAAGTAAGCGCAGCAATTACAAGCCAGAATGCTGCAGCAAATGGCAGGGAAAAATTCGCTGGAAAAACGGCTATCCGCGATTGCCAAGCAAGCACAGCAGAAGGCCCAGATCGAAACGTCGCAAAACAGTCGGCCGAATGTGCTGCACCTGCTGGCGGCGATATTCGCGATGTGCACGGTCACGACCACGCCAAACGAGCGCTACAAATTGCTGCAACGGGCGGGCACAATCTGCTGCTGAGCGGACCGCCCGGCACCGGTAAAAGCCTGTTGGCCTCGCGGTTGGCGGGTTTACTGCCGCCGATGCGTGGCGATGAGGCGATGTCGACGGCCTGTATCGCGTCGCTGCTGGGTGGCGGTTCAAGCACCGCAGCATTGCACCAACGCCCGTTTCGCAGCCCACACCACAGCGCCTCTGCCGCAGCGTTGATCGGCGGTGGTGCGCACCCGCGTCCGGGCGAAATCAGCCGTGCCCATAATGGCGTGCTGTTCCTCGATGAGCTGCCCGAGTTTCCGCGCCATGTGCTGGAAATGCTGCGTGAGCCGATGGAGACCGGCGTGGTGCATATCGCGAGAGCCCAGCAGCAAGTGACGTATCCAGCGCGCTTCCAACTGGTTGCGGCCATGAACTCGTGTCCGTGCGGCTACATTGGCGATGCCGAGCATCAATGCCGCTGCTCGGCCGAGCAGGTGCAGCGCTACCAATCTCGCCTGTCAGGTCCGCTGATCGATCGCATCGACCTGGCAGTCGTCGTGCCGCGCGTATCGTTCAGCACGCTGCAACGCTTGCCGGACGGTCCAACCAGCGCCGAGCTGCGCGGGCAGGTGGTGCGGGCTCGAGCGCGCGCCATGCAGCGCCAGCAATGCACGAATGCTGCGTTGGGCAGCACGGTCCTGGCAAGTTGGCTCAACGAGGGCGGGCCGGCGATTGACTTGTTGGGCGATGCCGCCAAACGGTTTGCGTTGTCGGCGCGTCATTGCCATAGATTGCTGCGCGTCGCGCGCAGCATTGCGGATCTGGCTGAGAGCGAGGCTATCGAGCCTGCGCATATGGCAGAGGCGTTGTCGCTGCGGGTGATTTTGAGCGGTGGCGCGTAGCATGATGCAGACTATCGGTGAACTGTTCCGAGGTGGGTTCCCGGTCGTTGTTGGTGTAATTGCCTCCAATGGCTCCATCCCGACTCGATGCCCTACGTATTCGTTAATGTCGCCATGCTCTGCACTCAGCGTGTGAGTAAACTGCCCTGTTCAGATCCAAATTCGGATTGCTTCAAATTTGGGGAAACTTACGGCGCATGACAAGCGTGATAGCGTCGGGTCTGAAATGTTCGCGAAAATGCATGTGCGAAAGAAAGGAATCTTTTTGTTGGCTTTGCTGGGCATGGCGCTGTTGGTGCTCGTCGCAGGCTTGGTTTCTTTTCCAGAGCAAAAAGACGTTGCGCAACACACGACGAACGAAGCGGTTGAGGTATCAGCTGTTGATGCATCGGTTACGCAACGTTCCAACGCTGTAGAAAGTGCTAAACGCGCCCGTGAGCCTACCGTTTTCAGCTCAGATTTCTTTTCGCCCGTTTCCGTATCAGATGACGAGAGGTTGCGACGCAACTTACCAACCTATCTTCGCGGCAGTGCCAACTCACCTGCATACGTGCAACAAAAAATCGTTTCTGTCGATATGGATCGACTTGCGAACGAGCTGCGGCAGGCAGGAGCAAACTTGCAGTCTGGGAACCCCATTGCCCCAACGACGTTGAGCTTCTTCGACGGTGATAAGTCGCAAGTATCAGTGACAAGGCCAGTCGAAGTTAGCTATGGTTTAGAAATATTTGACGGCATAGTCGTTAATACTGAAGGGTCAAAGAATGTCTTTAACGCGAAAATTGGGCCCGATGGCGTATTCTTCTTGACGCTTGAGGACCCACCGCAGGCTTACGTCGTGCAAGGCATATCAGAAGGGAGCTACGCGCTCATTACTGAATACGATATGCGGATTCCTGTGCGGTTTGATTAGGCGGATAGTAGGGACATGCACTCACAAAGCGACGCCTAGAAGCGATAGTTAGAACAAGCGCCAATCAACGATATCGAAGGCGATGACCTGCTTCCAAACGACCATTTACGGCCACAACCTGTTGTATTCAAAGTGACTTTCTTAAGCTTGTCTCGTAAATGTTAAGTGTTACCTACGGTAAACCAGCCTTCGAACACTCGTAAATCTCATCCGAGTGTGACAGTCACACAATTTTTCTCGAAGTTTTCCACACACACGTTGCCGTCGATTTTGCCAGTTCCATAAGTTGGCGATTTATCGACATATGTAGCGTTTCCGACTACAAGACCGACAAAGGTCGTGCCCTAAATATCAGAAACGACCAAGCAGAGATGTAGCCAAACTGACACAAATCTCCGTTTGACAACTGCATCCGCATCTTTGTTACCGTATTTGCAAGAAGACGCCGAGGAGGGTGAAAGGGGCCTCGGCGAAGTTTTCCAAGCTAGTGTGATGCTGACGCGCTAGCTGCAGGAAAGGTTATCCACTATGCGTGACTGCATATTGGCGCGTGTTGTTTTGTGCGAATCCGATGCGGAGGCAAATCTTGCCGCGTTCCGCGTCCGCATGCTGCGGCACGCGAGCTCAGACGTGGCGTCGCAATCGCTTTGTTCCATCGAGCATGTAAGCGCTGCCGTGAGCCGCACGAAGTCTCGGCGCATGACTTCGACACACAATCGGTGCACGTCGGGTAGCGCCAGCGCCACATCACAAGAACTAAACACATCACAAGAACCAAAAAGGACTTTGTCGTGAATCGATCCGTTCGCATTTCCAGACACATTGCCGCACTCGCTTGCCTCGTTCTGAGCAGCGCAGTGTCGGCAGCCACCATGGACGTATTGTTGGCCGGCAACGACTTACAGCTCGAATACTCCAGTGGTGCGGCGGTCACGATCAGTTTCGCCTCTGACGGTACGTACACAACGAGCACCGGCTCCAGTGGCACCTGGACGTTGAACGGTGAGCAATTGTGCACCGTCCGCGATGCAGACTCGGTGGCATCGTGCGGCGTGCTTGCGAGCGGTAAAGCGCTCGGCGACTCGTGGTCGTCAACAGACGCATCAGGCACCCAGGTGACGGCAAGCGTTGTTCCACGATAGCGGACGTCATTAACGACACGAACTAAACCAAAACGTAGAGATTTTCGGTCGCCACTTACCGGTGGTGGTACAGGGAGAGCGCTGAACGTGAACAGGGAATTTGGAAACTATCAGGTTGCGAGCAAACCGAAGCCGACACGGCGATTCAAGAACGGAGTCGGCACGGCGCTCGCAACGCTTGCGCTCGGCGCGGCGAGTCTGACATTCGCAGCAGAGAATTATTTCTACGATGATCTTGGCCGACTGACCGAGGTGGTGCTCGACGACGGCACGACCATCAAGTACGAGTACGATCCGGCCGGCAATCGCACCGAAGTGGAAACGATCATTGGGGCGCCCCCAAACGACCCACCAACCGCCAATACCGATTCGGCTACCACGAACGAAGATCAGGCGATAACGATCAGCCCCATCGCCAACGATACCGATCCGCAAAATCAGATCTTGTCGCTATCATCAGTTGGACCAGGGTCGAAGGGCAGCACAGCGATCAGTGGCAATAACGTGGTTTACACCCCGAACGCCAACGCGACAGGCGCCGACAGTTTTGTTTACGAAGTCAGCGACGGACAGTTCGAAAGCGGCGGCACGGTAAACGTGACGATTACGGCGGTCAATGACTTACCCAATGCTGTTAACGACTCGATCTCGACCAATGAGGACACGCAACACACATTCAACCCGCGCTCGAATGATTCCGACATCGAGACGGCCAGCTCGGCGCTGGTGATCACCGCGCGCACGAATGGATCGAAAGGTTCGGTCGCCATCATCAACAGCGGCACGCAACTGCGCTATACGCCGAATGCCAACGCCAATGGTGCGGATAGCTTCACATACACTATTCGTGATGCAGCCAACGCAACAGATACGGCAACGGTTTCTGTATCAATCGCACCCATCAATGATCCGCCGAACGCCGTCAACGACAGCCGGACGACAAACGAAGACGTGCAAACCACGTTCGATCCGCGCACGAATGACACCGACGCCGATGGCCAAACACTGACGATCACGGCGAGCACTACTGGATCGAAAGGGACAGTTTCGATCATCGGTGGCACGCAACTGCGCTACACGCCGTTCCCGAACACGAACGGATCGGACAGCTTCAGCTACACGATTTCCGATGGCACGGTGTCCGACACGGCGACGGTCAGCATGACAGTGAATGCTGTAAACGATCCGCCGAATGCTGTGAACGATACCTACAACAATGTCGCTCGCAACCAATGGGTGACGTTCAACGTACTGAGCAACGATTCCGATATCGAAGGCAGCTACGCGGTTACATCCATCGGATCCACGTTCGGCGGCACGGTACAGATCATCAATAGCGGATCGCAGGTGCGGTTCCTAAGTTCCTCCCCGCCAATGACGCAGGCATCTTTCGATTACACCATTACCGACAGCGGCGGCTTCAGCGATACGGCATCGGTCACCGTGAATTTCGCCGGCGGCGGTGGCTTCCCCAACTTCTAACTCGGGGATCTGACAATCATGCAACCACAAAACGCAAATTGCCCAGGCACGTTGACTTGCACCCGCGATCAGCGATCAGCACAACAAAAACCTCGAAGGACCGAAGACGTGACTAACGCCTCGATACCCAACGCTCTGATCTCGACCAAGACCCGCCGAAATCTTCCGGCCGGTCGATGGCGAACCGTGCTTGCCGCCGCCCTTTCGTCGATGCTGATGGCGACAGCTCCTGCGGTGGTGCACGCGCAGCAGGCTGAACCACTCGCCGAATGGGAAAAACGCCAAAACGCAGATGATCGCCTGCGTGCGTATGGCACTGACTTGCTCGGCGATGGCATCGATCCGCACACAGGGTCACTGAGCTTCCAGCACACGGATGTATCGCTGCCGGGTAACTCCAACCTGGAAGTGGCTGTGCGGCGAAAAATCTCGCCGGGTGAGTTCTACTCGCGCACCGTGCGCACAGAGTTTGGCGACTGGCAGCTCGATGTGCCACGTATTCATGTGGTTCACACTGTCGGCACGTTCCAGGGTAATCGGTGCTCGAATTCGTACAACGTAAGCTTACCGTCGTTCTCGACGTGGTCCGGTACAACGACACCAAATTCCGAATATTCCGAAGGCGTGATCATGAACGCACCGGGTTCGGGCTCCATCCAGGTGCTGGAATACACGCAACCCGACGCGCGTTGGCCGACCCAGGCAACCCATGTGTCCACCGAAGGTTGGTGGTTCCGTTGCATCTCCGCCAGCGACGGTGGTCAAGGGTTCGAAGCCCACGCGCCGAATGGGGATGTCTACACACTGGATCGCGTTATTGTGCATAACGCACCGTCGCTCGGCTCGAGCGGCTCAAGCTTCATCTCGCGAGAGCGCACCATTCTGGCTGCGACCCGTGTCGAAGACGTTCACGGCAACAGCGTCACTTACACCTACGACAGCCTCGGTCGCTTGACCCAAATCTCAGCAAACGATGGTCGCCTGATTACGCTTGGCTATAACAACAGCAATCAATTGATTCGCAGGGTCACTGCCAATGGCCGTCAGTGGACCTATCGCTATTCGGCTACGTCCTACGACGATCCGACTTGGATCGCAAACTACGCTGCCGCCTCGCGCCGCACACTGGACTGGGTGCAGCGGCCGGACGGGCGACGCTGGACGTTTGATCTGGATCCGATGCAAGCGCGACCAGGGCCGGGCATCAACTGCATTCAGCTTAACTACACCGTGTCGGTGACGCACCCGACGGGCGTGCGAGGCGACTTCGATCTGTCTGAAACGCAACATCGCGCTAGCTACAGCGCCCGCACCAGCCATCCGATTCACTGCCCGACCGAACCGCAGAACTACAACTCGGGCGGCCAACCGCTGCACCCGGCCGACACGACGTACATGGAAACGATGGCTGTCCGGGACAAAACGCTCACGGGTCCAGGTATCCCGACTTACACATGGTCGTTCGGCTACGAACAGGACTGGAACTCAACGCCGGGGCCGTTCAATACGCTGTGTGCATCAACCGCTGCGAACCCGGCGCTCGATTGCACCAACCGGTCAGTCGTCACCGAACCCGACGGTCGTCACATCACCTATTATCACCTCTGGAACGGCGAAAACCTGGGCGGCAAATTGTTGCGTATGGAGATCCGCCAGGACAGCGCAACGGGCACCTTGCTTGAAACCAAGGAGGTAGACTATCTGTTGGAAGGCGGCGTAGGCACAACGTTTGCGCAATCCGGTCCGGTGCCGCTGACGACCAATGCGCCGGCACGCACGGTTGAAACTGTCGTGACACGCAATGGCGATTCGTTCACAACCACGAACACTTACAACACCAATGCGTCATCGCCGGACTATAGTTGGGGCAAACCAATTACTGTCGTGCGCACAACGTCGTTGACGCCAGTTGATCGCATTGTTGACACCACCTACCAGCACGACAAGCCTGACTGGATATTGGGTCTTACGAAAACGGTGACGCGCAACGGCAAGCTGTTTGACCATTACGACTACGACAGCCTCGGTCGTATGACGGTTCACAAACGCTTCGGTACCACCAGTGCGGATATCTGGCGCGAATACGATTACTACACAACGGGTACTCAGGCCGGGTTGGTATCGAGGGTGACCGATCCGCTCAACAATGAAACTCTGCTGCAATCGTACACCCGTGGCCTGCCGCGAACGCTCGTGCGACCGGATGGCGAGTCGCTGAGCCGCACCGTAGACAACAATGGCTGGGTCACTAGCTCCACCGACGCCGAAGGCAACACGACAGACTTTGCCTACAACCAGATCGGCTGGCTGACGCGGGTGGAGCCGCCGACAACCAATGGCACAACCGCAGATACCGTGATTACGTATCAGTTCAACAGCAGCGGCGTTCGTCAGACGATTACCAAGTCGAATCTTGAGACAATCGTGCAGTATGACGGCATGTTGCGCGCGGCGTCCGAGTCGTCACGAGACACAACGTTGTCGGGCACGACCGTGCATACGAGATCGGAATATGACAGCCAGGGTCGACCTACGTTCCAATCATTTCCCAGCTATTCGGCGGCCGCGACCGCTGGCGTGTTGACAACTTATGATGGGCTCGGTCGTGTCATACGCACAGAGAATAATGTCGCGCCAATTGCTGCGACACGAATCGACTATTTTTCGAACTACCGCGTACGGACGACCGACCCGCGTGGCAACGCTACAACGGAATATTGGTTAGCCTGGGGCGCACCCGCGGCGAGCGGCCCGCAAGGTCAAAACGAGGACGCGCCCCCATGGGCCCGCGACTTGCTATTGGCGATCGACCCACCGCTTGCCGCCGACCAGATCAACGCCTATGACGTCTACGGCAATATCGACACCGTAACTGTCGATGGTGCGGTAACCAACTACGACTACGACACGCGTAACCGCGTTCAGTACGTCACCGATCCCGATAACTACATCTCCGAAACCCACTACGATGCCAATTACCGCCCCATCGTCACAATCGATGGTGAAGGGCGCGCCACGCGCACTGTCTACGATTCGCTGAGCCGACAAACGAAGATCATCCGCGCGTGGGCGGGCAACCCGGACGGCACCGGAGCCACGCTCGATTGCAACGTGATGCGCACCAACACGCAAAACAACCCGGCAAGCCTGCAACAGTGCTACCGCGAGGTGAACTACACAAGAAACGGCAAGATCCACTGGGTTCAGGATGCGAAACGCAACCGCACCCACTATGTCTACGACGACCTGGATCGTCTCGTCGATACGTTCTTCCCATCCAAAACCACGCCGGGGGTTCACTCCACGTCCGACTACGAGCGCATCACCTACAACGCGCTGGATCAGATGACAGTCAAGCGCACCCGCAGCGGGCAGAACATCTTCTACACCACCGACGCAGTCGGCAGACTCCGTGATCGCCTCGTCCCAAGCGCGCCGACGCACTCGGCTAACGGCCGCACGGTCAGCCACTCCTACACGCACGATGCCTGGGGCCACATCCTGACCGCCACGCATGACGGCCAGACGATTTCCTACAACTACGATGACATCGGGCGCGTGACGTCCCAAACCTATGCCGGCAACCGCACGGTCAGCTACACCTGGGACGATGCCAATAATCTTACGCGCCTCACCTGGCCAGACGGCTACTACGTTGACTACGACTGGGATGCCAACAACCGTATCGACCGCGCTTACATCGGCTCCAGAACGCTGGCCGATGTGAGCTACGACGCGCAGTCGCGCAGAAGCTTGGTCACCTACGACAACGGCACGTCAGTGCTGCACAACTGGAGCCCAAGAGGTGATCTTGACGATCACGACCACACGTTCAATGGCGCCACGCTGGACTACGACTTCACCTACAACGGTGTTGGCCAGATGCGCTCACGCTCGATGTCCGATACCTCGTTCGAGTGGGATCAACCCAGCGTTGGTAT
>JBCBDU010000050.1:0-22097 GCA_038529355.1 Pseudomonadota bacterium | reverse complement strand
GTGCGCTTGCATGCGTTGCACATCGCCGATAGCGCCGCCCTGCAGCAGCGCCAGCGCGTGGCTGAACTGTGCGGACGACCGCTGATTGAAGCGTTTCACTACCGCTTCCATCCGGTGTTCGAGCAAGCGCTGGCGCTGCTGCAGGGCGGCGCTATCGGCGATGTGCAACGCATGCAAGCGCACTTCAACATCGGCATCCGTGACGCGCCCGGAGAGCTCCGGTATGCGCCCGAGCTTGGCGGCGGCGCGTTGATGGATCTGGGTTGCTACCCATTGCACTGGACGCGGGTTGTCGCCGGTTGTGAGCCTGAGGTGCAGCGCGCGAGTGCTAAATGGCACGTAACCGATGTGGATACGGCCATGGTGGCGTCGTTGCAGTTCCCGAATGGTGTGCATGCGGATATTGCCTGCGACATGTCCAGAGACTTACCGCATGTCGTGGATGCTGCACTGGTCGTGTTCGGCAGCAGTGGCGAGCTGCGACTCGAGAATCCGCTGGCGCCGCACAATGGCTATTCGTTAACGCTGCGTCGCGGTGTCGATGTACAAGACATTGCCGTGGCCGGAGACCGCCGCTCGACCTACTGGTGTCAGTTGCAGCACGTGAAGGCCGTGCTGGATGGCACGCAGCGGCAGTACACGGGTGGTGCGGATGCGATCAACACGATGCGTGCCATTGATGCCATTTACGCACAGGCACGCGATTAACGCGGTGCTGCGCCGATGCTATGACTGCTCCGGTGGCAGTTGGAACGGGAATTGACAAGGCCCGCGGGCTGCTTTTGACGCGGTGCTGCGTCGATGCAATGACCGCTCTGGTGGGAGCTGGAACGCTAATTGACGAGGCCTGCGAGCTGCTTTCGACGCGGTGCTGCATCGATGCGATGATCGCTCCGGTGGGAGCGGAAAACGCAAATTGACGAAGCCCGCTAGCCGTTTTCGCGATGCGCTGACCGCGCACGTGGAGTTTGACGGCAAGTTGACAAGGCCTGCACGTCGCTTGCGACAAACCGGCATCGGAGTACACTCAAGACGGGTTTTATTGGCGACTGACGCGTTGTCTGGCGACAGTCCATTGGGGGAGTACACGATGATTGAATTCACATTGAACGGCGCGGCGGTCAGCTCGCAAAGCGCCCCGGAAACGCCTCTGCTGTGGGTCATCCGCGACGAGCTGAAACTCAAAGGCACCAAGTTCGGTTGCGGCATTGCGCAATGCGGCGCGTGCACGGTGCAGCTGGATGGCGCAGCACTGCGATCATGCGTGACGCCCGTTAGCGTTGCAGCCGGCAAATCGGTCACGACCATCGAGGGTCTGAATTCGGAGCAAGGCCAGGCGCTGAAGAATGCCTGGGTCGATGTGCAGGTGCCGCAGTGTGGCTACTGTCAGTCCGGGCAAATTGTGCAAGCTGAGAATCTGCTGCGCACCAACCCTGCGCCGGATGATGCAGCCATTACGGCCGCGATGAACGGCAACCTGTGTCGCTGCATGGCGTATCCGCGCATCAAGCGCGCGATCAAACGCGCCGCCGGCGCAACGGAGGCATAGTGATGGTCATGCCAAAGACACTGCAGCCGATCACACGGCGCACATTTCTTGCTCGTTCCGCGGGCGCCGGTTTAGTCATGGGTATGGGCAGCGTGTTGCCCGGTTGCTCAAAAGAAGAAGTCGCTGCTGATATCAGCGCAACGGGTGGCAGTACGCTGTTCTCACCATCCGTCTGGTTTCAAATCGATGGCGCAGGCGATGTGCTGATCAACATCATGCGTGCCGAGATGGGGCAACATGTGGGTACGGCGCTTGCGCGTATCGTCGCTGATGAGCTTGGCGCCGACTGGAGCCGTGTCAGCATCAAACACGTCGACACCGATCCCAAGTGGGGTTACATGGTCACGGGTGGCTCGTGGTCGGTGCATCAATCGTTCACGCAGATGTCGCAAGCCGGCGCTGCCGGTCGCACGGTGCTGATCGAAGCGGCCGCGCCGATGCTTGGTGCTGACGTGGCCGACTGCACAGCGCAGAACGGTCAGGTCACGGCCGGCGGCAAATCGGTAAGCTTCGCAGACATCATCGCTAAAGGTGATGTTTCGCGCGCGTTGAGCGACGAAGAGATTGCCGCGATGCCCGTCAAGGCACCGGCCGATCGCGATCTGATCGGTAAAGCGTCGGCCGCACTGGATATCCCGGCCAAGTCGAGTGGCGAGGCGCAGTACGGCATCGATGTTGAATTGCCGGACATGGTGTTCGCGCACCCGGTACTGCCGCCGACGCGTTACAAAAGCCAGGTCAGCAGCGTCGACGACACCGCTGCCAAAGAGATTCCGGGGTATCTGCAAACGCTGACGGTAGACAACACGACCGGCTTTACCGACGGTTGGGTGTTGGTCATCGCCGAGACGTTCCCCGCTGCGATGCAGGCGGCGGCGAAGGTTGCCGTGACGTGGAGCGGCGGCGAGACAGCCGACGTATCAGAAGCAGATCTGCACGCGGCGGGTCAGACCCTTGTTGATGATGCGGACAGTGGTGTCTTGGTCGTTGATGATGGCGATGCGCCGGCGGCACGTGCTGCGGCGGCAGACACGATGAGCGCGACTTACCGCACCAGCACAATGCTGCACTTCACGCTGGAGCCCCAAAACGCGATTGTGCATTACAAGGACGGCAGCTTTCACATCCATGCCGGCAACCAATGGCAATCGCTGATATTGCCGTATCTGGCTGCCGCGCTGGGCGTTGAAGAGAGCGCCATACAGATTCATCAATATTATCTGGGCGGCGGCTATGGTCGTCGCCTGTTCGGGGATCAGATGGTGCCGGCTGCATTGGCGGCCAGGGCATTAGGGCGACCGGTGAAACTGCTGATGCAGCGCAGCGACGACAGCCGTTTTGATTGCGTGCGTTCGCCAACGGTGTGCCGTTTTGATGCCTCTTTTGATGCAGATGGCGCGCTGACTGGCGTTGAGCATGCGGCGGCGGCGGGTTGGCCGACGAAATCAATGGCGCCTGGTTTTCTGGCGCCTGCGGTTGCCGGCGAGGGCAAGTACGATGCGTTCTCGATCAGCGGCGCGGATCACTGGTATGACTTGCCGGCGCACCGCGTGCGCGCAATCAATAATGAATTAGCGCAACGCACATTCCTGCCCGGCTGGTGGCGTGCGGTCGGTCCGGGTTGGGTTGGCTGGGGCGTCGAGTGCTTTATGGACGAGCTTGCCGAACAGGCCGGTGAAGATCCTGTGGCGTACCGATTGGCGCGGCTGACTGGCGCCGGCAAGAACGCCGGCAGCGCGCCAAACGCAGTCGGCGGTGCCAAGCGTATTGCGGCGGCATTGCGCGATGTGGCCGAGCGGTCCGGGTGGGGTCGCGAGATGCCAGCCGGCGAAGCGTTGGGCGTTGCGGTTGCGCACGGTCAGGAGCGCAACATGCCAACATGGACTGCCTGCGTGGCACACGTCGCGGTTGATCCCGACACGCAGGCGATTGCTGTCAAGAAACTCTGGCAAAGCATCGATTGTGGCACCGTTGTGCACCCGGATGGCGCGATGGCGCAAGCCGAAGGCGCTACGCTGTGGGGTTTGAGCGCTGCGCTGCACGAGGGCACCCGTTTTGCGGACGGGCAGGTCGCGGACACCAATCTCGACTCGTACACACCGTTGCGGATGGCCGACGTGCCCGAGCTGGATCTGAAATTCATGCCCAGCGATGAGTTCCCCAGCGGTCTCGGAGAGCCACCGCTGATTGCAGTCGCACCTGCGATTGGCAATGCGGTCTATCGCGCAACCGGCACGCGGGTTCGGGACCTGCCCATTCGGTTATAGCTGCGAGCGCGTTAAGACCGCCCGAAAAGGCCGCGTATACCGCGGCCTTTTCGTTGTTCGCAACTTTTACCGAACGATAAATCAGACAGAGACGAAATAAAGTGATACGCCGCGCAACCACCAATGCTATTCTTAATGAGAATCATTTCTATTTACATTATCAGTATTGGGGTACGCAGATGAGAAATCGGATCATTGGCCTGGCAGCCGTAATTTGTTTGGGTCTGGCAGGTTGTGAGGGTGACGATGGTGCGACAGGCGCAGCCGGTGCAACGGGCGCAACGGGGCCGGCAGGTCCGAGTGGTACGCCATTGGCGGTTACCCGCGACGATGCAATCAAGACAAATGCGAATATCGCGTACGCGGTTTACAGCGATTCTTACTTGACCGCAATTGAAATGCGTACGGCGTTACAGGCACTCGTCGACGCGCCGTCACAAGCGAACTTCGACGCTGCGAAAGCTGCGTGGCTGGCGTCTCGCGAACCCTACGGTCAGTCTGAGGTTTACCGTTTTCGAGTTGGCCCGATTGACGCGCTTCTGCCTGATGGCTCGATTGGCCAGGAAGGCGATGGACCAGAAGGCTCCATCAACGCATGGCCACTCGGTGAAAGCCTAATAGATTACGTTGCAGCGGCTGTAGATGGTGATGCGGATCCAGAGATCCCGAATTCCACGGCGGGTATCGCCGGCAATGTTATTGCTGATCAGACGATCACTATCACAACAGCAACTGTGCGCGATAACTCAGAGCTTGGCGGTGATGAACGCAACGTTGCGAGTGGTTACCATGCCATCGAATTCTTGTTGTGGGGGCAAGATCTGAATGCAGATTTGTCCGGCACCGGCACGCGCGATGCGACCGGCGGGCAACGTCCTGTCAGCGATTATCAGACGGGAGGCGCCTGCACGAGCGGTATCGGCAATGGCCAGGCGGACGTCATCTGTGAGCGTCGCGGGCAATATCTGTTAGCGGCTGCAGATGTTCTGATCGAAGACTTGCTGACCATCGTCGATGCATGGAACCCCAATGGAACCAACAATCACTACGCAGCGTTTGTCGCTGGCGGTGACGTTTCGTTGGCGAAGATTCTCGAGGGCATGGGGCGACTTGGTTTTGGTGAGCTTGCCGGTGAGCGTATGAATATTGCGCTGCTGACCAACAGCCAAGAGGACGAACACTCGTGCTTCTCGGACAATACCCACCGCGATATCTTACTGAATGCAAAAGGAATTCAGAATGCTTTCCGTGGTGAGTACACCCGCATTGACGGCGAAGTTCTATCCGGTGCAGGTATTGATGACTTGTTGCTGGCAGAAGGGTTCGTCGAATCCGCCAACGCTTACCGAGCCGCCCTTGAAAATACGATGATCCGAATCAGCACGATTGATCAGGCGGCTAAAGCCGGCATGCCATTCGATACTCAGATTCAAATGGGCATCACTGAGCCGAATATCAGCGGTTCCATCCAGGCGTTGTCAGCGCAAACTGACGTGTTGGAAACAGTCATCACTGAACTGGGCGTCACCGTGGGTGATATCCGTCAGGACACCGAAGAAGAAATCTAGAGCGAACAAGGCAACAACATGATGAACATGCGCAAGTTACTGGGGCGCATGCTTCTCCTGACCCTTTCTACTGCATTCATCACAGCGTGCGGTGGGGGCGGTTCGGGTGGGGCTGGACCAGTAACCCAACCCCCTCCGCCGTCCCCGCCACCTTCAGGCTCGCAAATACCTGAGTTGACTGCTGCTGAACGGTTCTCTGGAGCTGACGCTGGTACCGCTCTTACGAACGACCAAGCATTTAGCCAAAGTCCTCGCGCGATCCAGCAAGACTTTTTCGCAGACGGAAATTTCAAGGGCGGCAATGCCATTTTCCGCAACGATCATGAAGGGCAGGGACCTTTGATGAACGCGGCAACCTGTCAGGGTTGCCACATCCGCGATGGGCGTGGCCGTGTGCCAGAAGATGCGGCGACTCCTTTTGACTCTATGTTTTTGCGCGTTGGGTTAGGCAACGATGCTGACGGCAACGTGATTCCAGACGCTCGCTATGGCACTCAGCTGCATACATTTGGTGTTGTGTCCTTTGAGGGCGGTGACATCTCGGCAGGCTTGGCACGGTTCGGTGGTGGTGCGACGGATGCCATCGGTGAAGGTTTCGCCTTCATCGACCACGAAACGATTAACGGGAGCTATTCCGACGGTACGGCTTATCAGCTGCGAAAGCCGACCTATAAAGTTCGCGATTTGAGTTACGGTGATTTTTCGGCAGGCGTACAGCTGTCACCGCGCATTGCGCAGCAAATGATCGGTCTTGGTCTGTTAGGTGCAATTCCGGAAACCGATATTCTCGCGCTGGAAGACCCTGACGATTCCGACAACGATGGTATTAGTGGTCGTGCAAATCGCACTTTGGATCCTACTACCGGCGAAGAGTCCGTTGGTCGGTTCGGCCATAAGGCGACCTCGGCGAGCGTGCTGCAACAAACGGCAGGCGCGTATCGCGGCGATCTTGGGGTCACGAACAGCTTCGCTATTGAAGAGCCGTGCGCCAGCGATCAGGCAAGCTGTACGTTGGCGGCCGCCAACGAGCCGGATACGTTGCCAGGCGGCGTCGATATTTCCGATCTTGAGCTCGCGCTGGTTGAGTTCTACGCACGCCTGCTTGCTGTTCCTGATCGGCGTGGATTTGATGCGCAGACGAATACATGGGAGCCATCGGTTGTGGCCGGCCGCACACTATTTTTCGAGTCCGGCTGTGCGGGTTGCCATACACAATCTCACACCACTGGCATAGCCGCCGGCAGCGTCTTGGGCGAGATCAACCTCAATATCCTTGAGCCTGACGCAGCGCCGATAGATGTGCTGAGCAATCAAACAATTTACCCGTATACCGATTTGTTGTTGCACGACATGGGTGGTCGATGCGATCCGATCGTTGCAGAAGACGACGGCGGTAACGCTTGTCCTGTCGGAGACAATTGCACCTGGGTACTGCGTTGCGAAGGGCTCGCAGACGGAAGGCCGGATTTGCTGGCGACTGGAACCGAGTGGCGCACCGCGCCGTTGTGGGGGCTAGGTCTAGTCCAAACGGTCAACCCAAACGCTACTTTTTTACATGACGGTCGAGCAAGAACGGTTGAGGAAGCTGTCTTATGGCACGGTGGTGAGGCACAAGCGGCACTGCAACGTGTTCTGGATATGACGGCCGAACAGCGCGCCAACCTATGGGCTTTTCTGGAGTCTCTTTGAGCACCTCACGCCGTATCGTCGCGATTGTTATCGTTGCTACTGCTTGGCTGACGAGTTGCCAGCGGGCGCCGCAAGCTTTGCCTCCGCCCGGTGGTCTGGCAACGCAAAGTGCACTGGGTGATCGTACGTTTGTGCTGCCCAAGCCAACATTAGATCGCGCGGCGCAGCTACGGTTCTGGACAGGCTTTGCCTTATTCCGCGATCCATGGGTTCGCGCTCCTGCGTCAACAACGGCTCGCGACGGATTGGGGCCATTGTTTAACGCGCGATCCTGCATCGCATGTCATGCCGGTGGCGGACGAGGCACCAGTCTGCGCTTTGACGCGAACGCTGCAAGCACTGTGTTTAGAACTGCTCGGCATGGCGCATTGCATACTTGGGGTTCTCAACTGCAGCCTCGTGCTACTTACGACATGACTGGCCAGGCGCAGCGCACAAGAGGTTTTTTCGCAGGCGAACCAAGTCCAACTGTTGAATGGCAGGCCGAAGATGACGGTTTGCAGGCGATCCGTTTGCACGTCGCAGAGTATCCGGACCTATCGCTGTCCGCGCGGATTGCACCCTCACTGGTAGGTGTGGGTCTGCTCGGCGAAATTGCCGACAGTGCGTTTATTGCGCTCGCGGACGAACGAGACCGTGACGGCGACGGAATTTCCGGACGCGTCCACCGCTTGGAGGATGGAGCGATCGGTAGATTTGGTTGGAAGGCAGAACATGCAAGCGTTGCGCGCCAGACTGCTTCAGCGTTCGCACAGGACATGGGCATTACGAGCGAGCTTGTGCCGACAGAGTCATGCACAGAGTCTCAGTTGCATTGCCTGCGACAACCTTCTGGTAAAGGCCCTGTCGGCGACGTAGAGATTAATGCTGATTTGTTTGCCTATGTCGTGGAATTTACTGCAGCGTTGCCGGTGCCGGCAGCACGTCCAGTCACGGCGCGTGTCGCTGCCGGCCGCAAGTTGTTCTATGCCGCTGGATGCCATGATTGTCACACTCCATCGCATTCGATTGAACAAGCGGGATTAGTCGATACCATTTGGCCGTATACAGACCTGTTGTTGCATGACATGGGAGGCAGGTTGGCTGACACCGTCCAAGCGGGCAACGCAGCTGGCAGTGAATGGCGCACCGCGCCGCTGTGGGGGCTTGGTGCGGCAATGGCGCTGAATCCAAAAACCGGACTGTTACACGACGGTCGCGCGCGTTCCGTTCACGAAGCCATTCTCTGGCACGGCGGAGAAGCGAAGCAATCCAACGAGATTTATCAATCATTTACTAATGAACAACAGCAAGCGCTAAGTGCCTTTGTGCAGGCGCTGTGAGCGAAGGAGCTTTTCGATGACCCAAATCGCAAACATACCGGCAAGATGTGTGTTTACCGCTTTTATCACCAGCGCGATGGTCGCTTGTGGTGGAGGGGGTGGCGGTGGAGGCACAACAACGCCACCACCTGTGACAACGCCGCCGCCGCCAACTGACCCTTTTGGGGCGATTGGTACGTTGGAAGAAGAGCAAGATCGGCTGTTTGAGTCCATTGGTGTTGGGATCATTGCGCCGGCCTATGAAACCATGGCTACAGAATCGCAAACCTTGAAGACCGCGATTGATGACTATTGCGACGACACCGTAAATGGTGATCTAGCTGCTACTCAGGAAATCTGGCGCGATGCGATGATAGCGTGGCAAAACGCATCAATCGTGCGCTTTGGACCCGTAGAAGAGAACAATCGCAGGCTGAGAATCCAGTTCTTCCCTGATAGCAATAATGCCGTAGTGAACAACGTTACCTCCGTGCTGAACGGTGGCAGTCCAATCACTGAACCGCTGGTTGCGTCCAGTCCGGTTGGCGCGCAAGGCTTGCCGGCGCTCGAATACTTGTTGTTTGACTTAGGTGGTCTAGACGATGCCACCAATGGTCCGCGTCGCTGCGAGCTTGCGACCGCGATTGCAGCGAATTTTCAAACAATCGCAGAAGAGTTAGCGGCCGCTTGGGATCCTGCCGGTCAATTGCTTGCTGATTTCACCAGTGCAAGCGGCACCTACATGGATCGCAATGAGGTGCTGACCGACATTCTGGAAAGTCTGGCACAGGACACTGAGTTTGTTGCCGATGAAAAAGTGACTCGCCCGCAGCAGACCGGCGCCAACACAACTGAGTCCTTTCGTTCTGAGCAATCTCTAGCAAACCTGATTGCGAATACTGCTGCGATCCGTGCATTCCTGGATCGCGGCAATGCTGACACGGATTACGGTTTTCGAGACTATCTGACACGCGCGCACGATAGCGGTGCAATCGCCGATCAACTCGATCAACAACTCGCGGCAGCGGAATCTGGTTTGGCCGTTTTAAGCGCGTCGCTCGAAGACATTTTGTTGGGCGCTGAGACCGGAGACATCGATGTTGTAAGGACTAGTTTGCAGGATTTGGCAGATTCATTTGTGGATTCGGCTATTGCTGCCGACGTCAATCTAGGCTTCAACAATCAGGATGGAGACTGAGTTTGATCAACCGGCGTGAGGTACTCGCAAGCGTCACCGGGGCAGCTGCGCTGGTTGCAGCTGGTTGCTCTGTCTCTCGACGTGAGGCTTGGTTGCTGAGCGCAGCAACGGATCGTGCTGGCGTTCATGTCGCGATGATGGTGAACACAGATGGTCGTGTCCGTTTTGCAGCTCCGTTACCCGAGCGCGCGCACGACGTTTTGGTTACGCCGGATCAGAAGTCTGTTTTTGTGCTTGCGCGGCGACCAGGTCGATACATCTATCAACTCGACCTGGAGACGGGTCGTGTCTTGGCGAGCACGAAGACGCAGACGGGGCGTCACTTGTATGGCCATGGCGTTCTTACACCCGATGGCCGCTATCTGCTGACCAGTGAAAACATGCTCAGCGGCGGCAATGGCGTGATCGTCGTTCGAGACGTCGAAGCACTCAACGTTGTGCGTGAACTGGACAGCTACGGTATAGGCCCCCATGAAATTCGTTGGGCGGTGCCGGGTCAATCGCTAATCGTTGCAAATGGAGGTATCGCGACCCATCCGGACTACGGACGACAACCGCTGAACATCGAGACGATGGCGCCAAATCTTGCGAAGATCGACGTCGTCAGCGGGGATCTACTCGCACAAAACGTGCCGCGACATCCGCAGAACAGTATCCGTCACTTTGATGTGCTCGGTACAGGCAACGCGGTGGTCGGTCTGCAGCAGCAGGACGCAGAGCAGGGAGCTAAGCCTATCGTTGCAGTGTCGTCTTGGGCAGATCCGTCCGACAATATCTTGCGATCGCTGGTTGTCGACTCAGGTGACCTGCGTGAGCTGTACGGTTATACAGCGAGTGTTTGCGTGAATCCAAGCACTGCCAAGGCCATCGTTACATCGCCAAGGGGCGATCGGGTCAGTTTTTGGGATGCGCGCGACGGCGCATTCATCGCCAGTACTCGCCTGTCAGATGTGGCAGGTGTGTGTTTTGACACTGCCACCAACGAATTCATTGTCAGCTCTGGTCGCGGATATCTGTATCGCTTTGATGCCAACCGCTTTGCCCTCAAGCGCTCTCTGACGCAGCGCTTGGCAGACTTCAGTTTTGACAACCATTTAACCATTACCCACATTTAGACAGGAACAAACAGTGAGACTATTGGTACTTGTAGCAGCCAGTGTGCTGCCCGCAGCGCTTTTCGCACAGCAAGATGACGCCGAACAATCCCTGCCGTCAATGCCGGAGGTAACGATCATCGGTGATCAGCAATCTCTGCAACGTATTCCGGGTAGCGCGGCGATCATTGATGTCGAGGATATTCTGCAATTCAACCAGTCTGATATTCAGCGGATGATTCGGCAGGTTCCTGGCGTTACCGTTCAGCTAGAAGACGGTTATGGATTGCGACCTAACATCAGCATTCGCGGTACGGCATCCGAGCGTAGCTCCCGGGTAACTTTGCTTGAAGACGGTATTTTGATTGCGCCAGCACCGTATTCGGCGCCCGCTGCCTACTACTTTCCGACCGCGGGCCGCTTGTCTGGGATTGAAGTGCTCAAAGGGCCGGCTGCGATCACTGAAGGTCCGTACACGATTGGCGGCGCGGTTAATTTGCTCTCGACGCCGATCCCGCAAGAACGGTCGGGGCTTGTCAATGTGCAGCTCGGTGAAGATGCGACTTGGCGAGTACATGCGCATTACGGCGACGACGATGGAAAGTTTGGTTGGTTGGTGGAGACTCATCAGTGGCAGAGCGACGGTTTCCAGCGTATTGATCGCGGCGGAGACACCGGGTTAGAAAAGCAGGATTACATGGTTAAGCTGCGTTACTCGCCAGAATCTCGCGGCGACTGGGATCAGCAGTTTGATTTAAAGTTGCAATATGCAGATGAGTCTTCTGATCAGACTTACCTTGGCCTTACGGATGCTGATTTCAATGCAGATCCATTGCGGCGCTACGGTTTGTCAGCATTGGATAACATTGCGACCGAGCATGCGCAGATACTGTTACGTCATCGAATTGGTAAGCCAGGCTTACAATTCACCACGTCTTTCTACCACAACGAGTTCGAGCGCGATTGGTTCAAGACAGAAGGAATCGACGTTACCGGGTCACCCGATGCCCAAACGTTTAATAGCGTTAGTTGGTTTCAAGCCGTGCAGGGCGTAAACCGCGGCTTGACCATCGGTACGGTCCAGCCACAAGACTTGCAGGCAATTCTTGATGGTGCTGATACAGCAGAAGGCGCTATTCAGGTTCGCTCGAACGCCCGTGAATACTATTCAACAGGTGTCGAGTTTGACCTTAGTTGGAATACAAACTGGGGCAGAGCGATTCATAACGTCGTCGCAGGCGCGCGGCTCCATACTGATAAAGTCGATCGCTTGCAGCGCAATAGCACCTACACGCAAACCAATGGTGCGCTAGTGCTCGCTGATATCGGTTTGCTTGGCAACGCTGGCAACCAAGAGCAAGAAGCTGATGTTTTTGCGCTCTGGTTGCGAGACGAAATAGAAATAGGCCGCTGGATTATCTCGCCAGGCTTACGTTACGAGGATATCGATCAGAATCGCACGCGTTGGGAGACTCGACCCGGTGAGACGAGCGATCCTTCGTCACGTGCGGCCAGCAACGTACGCGACCAACGGGAGAATTCGACACAGGTAGTGATCCCTGGTTTTGGAGTGGTCTATGCCGTCGATGATGCGTGGTCGGTCTATGCAGGTGCGCATCGCGGATTCTCCGCACCTAGTAACGCGCCAGGTGTAGATGCAGAGGAGAGCACTAACTACGAGTTGGGTTTCCGCTATCTTGCGGCTGATACCCGCGCAGATGTAGGCGTTTTCCTTACCGACTACGATAATCTGGTTGGCACGTGCACGGCGTCGTCAGGTGCCGACTGCGAAGTCGGTGACTCGTTCAACGGGGACGCCGCCACGGTGTCCGGGCTGGAGCTTAGTGTGTCGCATGTGATACGGACGAATAGCAGTTTGGCCTTCCCGCTGCAGCTCACGTACACGCTGATCGACTCAGAGTTTGATACGGATATTGCGGACACTGACTTTTTTGGAGACGTATCGGCGGGGGATCCGTTGCCGTATATCCCTGAATCGCAGGGCCTTTTGAGCGCTGGTTTCGAATACAATCAATGGAGTGGTTTTGTCTCCGTCAATTTCGTTGGTGACTCGTGCGCACGCGCAAGTTGCGACGAATTTGAGCAAATAGACGCCAGCACTTTTGTTGATGCATCTGTTTTGTATCGATGGTCTGACCGTTTAACGCTGACAGCAACGATCGAGAATTTGACCGACGATCTTGAGGTAGTCGGCCGTACCCCGTATGGCGCGCGACCCAACAAAGCGCGTACGGCGATCATCGGCGCACGGTTTGCGCTGTAAACCTTGCTGATAATCAGCGGCTCACGAAGGCCTCGCATCGCGAGGCCTTTTTTTGTGGTTCTGCAGGTACAATAGCGAGAAGTACCAAACACCGGCAGGGAGAACAACAGCGTGAGTGCACCTATCGATTTTTCCAATCGCAATCCGCTAAACGGGTTGGATTCGCTGTTCCATCAGCGCTGGTCACCGCGTGCGTTCAGCAGCAAACCGGTCAGCCACAACGATTTGGCGATGGTGTTTGAAGCGGCGCGCTGGTCACCCTCTGCATTCAATGAGCAGCCATGGCGGTTCATTACGTGTACGGCGCAGACCCACGAGAAGTTCCTGAACCTGTTGGTCGATGCGAATAAAGCCTGGGCGCAGCAGGCGCCGGTGATCGGGTTTATCACTGGCGAACGCCGTTTCTCGCAAACTGACGCTGACAATTCGGTGTTTGAGTTCGATACCGGGTCGGCGTGGATGGCAATGACGCTGCAAGCACGCATGCTGGGTTTGTACACGCACGGCATGGCGGGTGTGCACTACGGCAAGGTCTACAACGCGTTGGGCATCGATGTCGCGACCACCAAAGTGATCTGCGGTTTCGCGCTTGGCTACATCGGCGACCCTGACAATTTGCCCGAGGCGGCGCGCAAGATGGAGCAGCCCAGTGCGCGAAAACCGCTCAAAGAGATTTGGCGGTCGGTCGATATTTAGTCAAATCGGGCTGAATCCAGTCCGTTAATTACTCTTATCTATAGATAACAGCACGTTCTGGCGGTCCCGCCAGGCGCGCTTTTTCGTGTCTGTTCGATTGTGCTTGACACCCGGCCTGCAAATATTACTATCTATACATCTGCGAATATTTGCAGATATGAAGATGTGGGGACATCGAATGCCAAGTCGACAACTCGTCGCGAAAGAGCTTGCTGATATTTTCAAGCTCATCGCGCATCCGGACCGGATCCGGCTCATTGAAGAACTGCGCAAGCAAGAACGCGACGTCAACACCCTCGCGGAGTTGCTGGATCGCACCAATGCGCGTGTTTCCCAACATCTGGCGCTGCTTCGTGCCCATCGGATTGTCGAAGAGCGTCGCGACGGCCGTCGCCACTTGTACCACTTGACCCAGCCGGAGATCGCCCAATGGATCGTCGCCGGCCTGGATTTCATCGAAGGAAGACACGCCAGTGTGCCGTCTTCCGCCATTCAAACCGCGCGTCAGTTATGGTCGCAAGATCTCGCTGAGGACGCAGCCAGTTAGTTAGTAGGAGAAAGCAAATGCCACATTTCGCAGCAGGTGTCGTTCGATTCCAACAAGAAGTGTTCCCCGAGAAGAAGGACTTGTTCGAGAAATTGAGCCACGGTCAGTCGCCCGAGGCGCTGTTCATCACGTGTTCGGATTCGCGCATTGAGACCGGCATGATTACGCAAACCGATCCCGGTGAACTGTTCATTTGCCGCAACGCCGGCAACATCGTGCCACCGCACACCAATCACACGGGTGGCATGACGGCGTCCATCGAGTTCGCCGTTGCGGCATTGCAAGTGCCGCACATTGTGGTTTGCGGTCATACCGAGTGTGGCGCGATGAAAGGCGCAATGAATCCGGAAGGACTCGACACGCTGCCGCACGTCAAGGAATGGTTGGGTTACTCGCGCGCGGCTGTTGATATCGTCGGCAACATTGGTGCCGATCTCGACGATGCCGCGAAAATGAACTTGTTGCTGCAGGAAAACGTCAAATTGCAGCTCACCCACCTGAAAACGCATCCGGCCGTTGCCGCGCGTCTGGCCAAAGGCGACCTTGAGTTGCACGGTTGGGTCTATGACATCAAGACAGGCGCTGTCGAAGCGTTGGATGCTGCAGGTCAGGAATTTTCGCCAGTGCAAGATCGCTATGCTGCGCAGCTTGCGAAATTGGCTACGGATAATTGCGCAGCCTGATTGACTGCGTAAACGGAGACGGTTCATGAAATTTTTTGATACATCCAATTTGCGCGGCGACGTGTACGGTGGTTTGACCGCCGGTATTGTCGCGCTGCCTTTGGCGCTCGCCTTCGGTGAGGCGTCTGGCGCAGGTCCCATCGCGGGTCTGTGGGGTGCGATCTTTGTTGGTTTTTTTGCCTCGTTGTTTGGTGGCACCGGCGCACAGGTTTCCGGTCCTACCGGCCCGATGGTGGTCGTGTTCGCGGGTATTTTTGCCAACCTGTCGGATCAGCCGGCACTGGTGTTCACAGCGGTTATTCTGGCTGGTGTGCTGCAGGTGTTGTTCGGCGTCCTGAAATTCGGGCAATACATCCGGCTTGTGCCATACCCGGTGATTTCCGGTTTCATGAGCGGCATCGGCGTGATCATCATCGCGCTGCAGGTGTCGCGACTGTTCGGTCACGAACCGCACGAAGGTAGCGGTACGATCCCGGCACTGACGGCGATCCCCGGCGCAGTGATGGATCCAAACATGGCAGCATTGATCGTCGGCGGCGTGACGCTGGCGGTGATCTTTTTCTGGCCGGCGAAGATCGGCAAAATCATCCCGGGCGCTTTAGCCGCGCTGATTATCGGCACGATGCTTTCGCTTGTTCTCAAGGGTGCGCCAGTGCTTGGCGATATCCCGACAGGCTTGCCGCAATTCATCACGCCAGCGTTCTCGAAAGACACCGCGTTCATCGTGTTGGAGGCTGCACTCATGCTGGCAGTGCTCGGCGCTATTGACAGTCTGTTGACGTCACTGGTTGCCGACAACATGACGCGCACCCGCCACGATTCGGACAAGGAGCTGATTGGCCAGGGCATCGGTAACACGATTGCGGGCTTCTTCGGTGCCATTCCAGGTGCGGGTGCGACAATGCGCACGGTCATCAACATCAAGACCGGTGGTGAGACAAAGATCTCCGGCATGCTGCACGCGCTCGTGTTGCTGGCAGTGGTCGTGGCGGTCGCGCCGCTTGCCTCGCAAATCCCGCATGCAGTGTTGGCCGGTATTCTGGTCAAGGTTGGCTGGGACATCATTGATGTGAATTACATCAAACGCGCTCACAAAGGTCCGCGTTGGGACCTGGTCTTGATGGCCATGGTGCTTCTGCTGACGGTGTTTGTTGACCTGATCACAGCGGTTGCTGCCGGTGTTGTCATGGCAGCGCTGGCGTTCGTCAAGCAGCTCGCCGATGAGCAGCTGCGTGCGTTTGGCGAAGGCACGCCAACGGTCACTACCGAGGAAGAAAAAGCCTTGCTGGAATCTGCCGATGGGCAGGTCACGCTGTTTGATTTTGGTGCGCCGTTATCGTTCGGTGCCGCGGCTGACCTGGGCTTGCATGTGCGCCAGCATTTGACCGGCAAGACCAATGCGATGGTGCTCGATTTCTCACGCGTACCCTTCATTGATGTATCGGCGGCGCGTGCCATTGAGACGGTCGTTTGCGATGCGCGTCAGGCTGAGCAGGTGGTGTTCGTGACGGGCATGAAAGACTCGGTGCGCGACGTGCTGAGTGCGATGGACGCCGACCACTGTTTGCCGACGGACACGACGTATGAAGTGCGCACCGATGCGATTCGCGCGGCGGTCGATCTTGTATTGGGGGGGAGCGGAGCCAGCCAGGGGGGCGGTGCGCCGGGAAAGCCGGTGCTGGCAGCGCCTGACGCGTAACGCGAAGAGCAAGCTGCCATCAACAGGCCCGGCTGTTTACAGCCGGGCCTTCTTTTTTGTCGGTACGCTTTCAGGCGCCAGACCTAGCGTTTGTGTTCGGGGCTGTGGAAGCCCGATTTGCAGCCCGCATCCCACGCCTCGGGCTGGTTGCCATGCCCCGGGATACCGCCGGCGTCTTTGAGCATGCGTGCAAGATGCAGGCAGTTCCAAACAAGAAACGTGGTGTTGCGGTTCGTGAAGTCATTCTCCGGACCGCCGGAGCCTTCATCGCGATAGGATGGCCCAGGTCCTGCCTCGCCCATCCAGCCGGCATCGGCCTGTGGAGGCACGGTGTAGCCAATGTGCGATAGCGAGAACAGGATATTCATCGCGCAGTGTTTGACGCCGTCTTCATTGCCGGTAATCAGTGTTGCACCGACTTTGCCGTAATCGCGATATTGGCCTTTATCGTTGAAGCTGTGGGTGTAGCCGTACATGCGCTCGAGCACGCGGTTGCACACCGAGCTTTTTTCGCCCAGCCATACCGACGTGCCAATGATCAGAATGTCGCAGGCGTCAATTTTTCTCTGGATGCTCGGCCAGTCATCTTTGGCATAGCCATCGCGCCCGCTGTAGTCCTGTTCCAGACCCGCCGGGATCTCATAGTCAACGGGCCGCAGAATTTCTGTGGCAACGCCGTTGGCTTTAAAGATGGATTCTGCAACTTGTAGCAGACCCTCTGTGTGCGACAGGTTCGGCGAGCGCGTCAACGTACAGTTGAGCATCAGCACGCTCAGATCGTCATATTTCGCAGGCGGCACACTGCACTGTGCTGCAGTGATCTTATCAAGCTGGTCGGTCATCGAAGTTCCCCGTTAATGTAAGCGATACAGTGCAGCACGCCGCCCACCGGCGTCGCTGCGCAGGTAGTGTGTCTGTTCAGGCGGTTGTCGCGGAAGGTTGTCCAGCCTTGCCAATGTTCAGCGACGGTGACGTTTTGAAAACGACTTTGCTGACGAGCAGCGCAAATAACACGCAAAAGATCAGCGTGCAGAACATCAAGTGAATGTAGTGCACCGGCGACCAGACGAATGAGAAAAACGCGTACAGCGCCACCCCGCAGACCACCGCCAGAATGGCGGCGCGATAATCGACATCGTCAAACAGCAAGCCGACGATGAACGCAGACAGGATCGGCATGCTCAGCAATCCATACAGCTGCTGGACCGTGTTGATGATGCTTTCGGTCTGCGCGTAGATCGGCACCAGAGCGAGTCCGATAATGACGATCGCCAACGATATGATGGCGTTGAGTCTGCGCACGTTGGGCTCAGCGGCAAAGTATTTTTCGTGGATGTCGCAAACGTATAGTGCCGTCGACGAGTTCAGTATGCTGTTGAACGACGTCAGCACGGCGGCGGCAATAGCTGCAGCGAACGCACCGGATAGGAATGTCGGCAGCACGTCGCCGACGATGCGACCGAATGCGGCGTCGCCAATGTCGCCGTACAGTTTGTACGACACGATACCGGGCAGCACAATCATCGGCGGGACCAACAGAAAGCGAATGATCGCAGCGGCATAAACGCCTTTCTGGCCTTCGCGAAGCGTTGGCGAGGCCATCGCGCGCTGCGTAATCGTCTGGTTGGTGCCCCAATAGAACATCTGGATGAAGATCATGCCGGTCAGCAACGTGTGCCACGGGATAGGCGAATCATTCGCGCCGATCATCGTCAGACGCTCGCTCGGGATACCGCTGAAGTCGAAATCGATTGCTTGCAGCGCCAGAAACACTACCAACAAGCCCAGCGTCATCAGCAGCACACCACTGTAGGCGTCCGATACGGCGACCGCGCGCAGACCGCCGAACACCGCGTAAGCCATGCCGACAACGGCAAATATCGCGGCGATGATCATCAGATTCAGTTCAATGTTGAACATGCTTTGCATGAACAAAGACCCGGAATAGAGCACCGCCGGGATAAAGATGCCGATGTTGCCGAGCAGGAACAGCACGCCAATCAGCGCTCGAATGTGGTGGTTATTGTAGCGCTTCTCGAGCAGCTCGGTCGTCGTCGTGCATTGGTGCTTGTAGTAGACCGGCAGGAACACCTTAGCGAGCACGATCAGCCCGGCGACGGCCGCAAATTCCCACCAGGCCAGCAGCGCCATCTGATTGCCGTTCATGCCGACCAGTTGGTCGGTGCTGAGGTTGGTCAGCGTGATTGAGCCGGCAACGAAGTACCACTTGAGCCCGCCGCCGGCCAGAAACACTTCCTTATTGTCATCGACGCTGCCCGCCGGGCGTCTGCGGATTGCTGCGCGACAATGCAGGAAGGTCATCAGCGCGATGAGCGCCGTCAGCAAAACAAAGACAAACAGTTGTACGGTCATGCAGGCAGCCCCGGTAGTTCTTCTTCGGCAGGGAATCTCGATGACGTCATCAGACTGCGGCTAACAAACCTAGACAGTGATGCAACAGTTGTGCAAATGCGCCCCCACGTCACACTTGCAACCATCTCACCCATTTACTATCGGTCAGTCATCACTTAGGATCAAGCTCGTTGTACATCCGCAACGGATGCGCGACATCTAAAATTTGGGTTCTCATACTTTTTTTCATGCACAGGGGGGCTGCTCATGAAAGCAAGCCAGGCCAAGCGGAGTCTTATCCGCAAGACCGCATTAGCGAGTGCTGTATCATCAGCGCTGGCAGCAGGTGGCACAGGCGTCGCGGTGGCACAGGATGGCGCCATCGAAGAGATCGTAGTTACCGGTATTCGCGGTAGTCTGCAACGCGCCAACGATATCAAACGAAACTCCAATGGCGTTGTTGACGCAATCGCAGCTGAGGATCTGGGTAAATTCCCTGACCTGAATGTTGCAGAATCGCTACAACGCATATCTGGTGTCTCCATCGACCGCGCCGGCGGCGAAGGTCGCGCAGTCACCGTGCGAGGTTTCGGTCCTCAATTCAACACCGTTTTGGTCAACGGCCGGCAGATTGCTACTGAGAGTGGCGGTCGCGAGTTCAACTTTGATGTCTTTGCGTCTGACCTGATCTCTGGTGCCAAGGTCTACAAATCGTCCACGCCCAACCTGCAGGAAGGCGGCATTGGTGCGACGATCGACCTGTCGACGGCTCGCCCCTTTGATCAACCTGGGCTGCAGATTCGCGGTTCGTTGAAAGGCATGTACGAAAGCCTGTCCGAAGAGATCGCGCCGCAAGCGGGCTTCCTGATCAGTAACACCTGGAACGACGATACCTTCGGCGCCCTACTGTCACTGAGCTACCAGGAGCGTGATGTCCAGATCAACCAGATCGGCACAGCCGGCTGGCGTCCTGGCCAGACGATCTCGAACCGCAACGATGGTGTGTTGTTCACGAACGCATTTATCCCGCGTAACTGGGATCAGATCGTTGACAACCAGCAGCGCGAGCGCACCAACGCTGCGATTGCATTGCAGTACGCGCCGACCGACGAGCTGACGGTGACGTTCGATGCGTTTGCGACCAAGTTCGAAGTCAATTCACTGGTCACCGATCTCGCATCATGGTTCGAGCCTGATCGCGTTGGCAGCGGTGTCCTGGATCCGGCGACCAACACGCTGATCAGCTTCACGCAAGGCCGTGACCTGCATCAGGGTAGTGGCGACCCGGCCTCTGACTTTGTTTCCACCACGCGTAACTCGCGCGACGTCACGACCAGCGGCTTCGGTTTGAATTTCGACTGGCAGATCAGCGAATCACTGAGCGCCAAATTCGACGCATCGACGTCGGAAGCTGAAAACGATCGTGCTGGCGCTGACCGCTTCAACGTTGTTGGCATCATCAACAACTATCAGTTCGATGGCTCCGGTGGTTTCCCGACGGTGGCGCATGACGGTTTTGGCAACGGCTCCTTGCCGGCGGCTGATCTGACCCGCCTGCACTACAACGAGAAAGGCAACGTGCCAACCGACGAAGACCAGATCACCGAGTTGAAGGCAGACTTTGTCTACTTGCCGGGTGGCCAGGTGTTCACGCAGGCGCTGTTTGGCGTGTACAACCAGCAACGCGAAAAATCGCGCTTCCAGGTGTTCGGAAACCAATGTGCGTTCTGTGGTTACGGCACGCCGGCACCGAACGATACGATCGGGCTGCGCGCGTTTACCGCCAACAACTTCTTCAGCGGTTTGATCGACACGTTCTACACGTATGACGGCGACGCATATGTCGACTTCCTGGCAGATTCGGGTAACCCGATTGTGCCGACGCTGCAGAACAACCGTTATACGATCAACGAAGATGTCACCAGCTTGTACTTTGACTTCCAGTTGGAGTTCAACATCGACGACATGCCGGTTACCGTCAATCTGGGGGCGCGCTACGCGCAAACGGATATTGACGTTGATGCGGTACAGAGCTTCATCTCTGATGTCGTACCGACGTCTGACCTGACGCTGTTCGGCAATGTCTTCGGACCGGCGATCAACATCAACGAATCAGGCAGCTATGCCAGTGTCCTGCCGACCTTCAGTGCACGACTGGATGTTCGCGACGACATGGTGCTGCGCTTCCTGCGCTATGATTCGCTGACCCGTCCGACGATGTCGCAGTTGTCTCCAGCCACGACGTTCAACGAGCCGCGTCGCCAGAACCTGACGGCTCAGGGCGGTAATCAGGCGCTCGAGCCGTTCCGTGCCGAAAACTGGGACATCGCGTTCGAGTGGTACTACAGCGAGCTGAGCACATTCTCGTTTGCGTTGTTCAACAAGGATGTCGAAGACTTCATCACGACGTTGACGGGCACCGAGAGTTTCACGCTGGCAGATCGTTCTGCGGCTGACGGCTTCCGTTGCTCGTCCGACAACTCGCCATTGTGTGCGCCAGGGGTGGTGCTTGATCCAAACCAGCCAGGTCTTGACGTCGTAGGTACGACCGAAGAGCTGAACGGACAGATCGAGCAGTACACCGTTGCGCGTCCGCAAAACGGTGAGTCTGCGCGTGTTACCGGCTATGAAATCGGCCTGACGCACGTGTTCGAGAACGGCTTCGGTATCACCGCTAACGCAACGATCGTTGACTCTAACGTGTCACTCGGCAATGACGTGACGGAGCGCTTTGCTCTGGAAGGTCTTGGCGATTCGCAGAACCTTGTGTTGTTCTACGAGCGTGATCGTTGGCAGGCGCGTTTGGCATTCAACAACCGTGAAGGCTTCCTGCGTCAAATCGACAACGGCTTCAACGGTGAACCCATCAACACCGAAACTTTCGGTCAGTGGGATATGAGTGCCAGCTACGATATCAGCGATACGCTGACGGTGTTCATTGAGGGTATCAACATTACCGAAGAAGAGCTGATCCAGACCGGTCGCTTCGCAAACCAGATCTACAGCATTGAAGATAATGGTTCGCGTTACGCGGTCGGTATCCGGGGCGCCTTCGAGTAAGCGGACAACGTTGCGACGGCGCGTGTGAATCGCGCCTGACCAACTCGCGTCAAACCGGCGGCTCGCGATGTGCTATCGCGGGCCGCCGTTTTTTTTGAGACCATGAAAGA
>JBCBDU010000049.1:0-22437 GCA_038529355.1 Pseudomonadota bacterium | reverse complement strand
TGTTTTCGATAAATCACGCGAATCATCCCTTTCGCTGCTGCGGCAAAAGCAGCGCGTGCTATTGAACTCCAATCCATACAAAAACATAGCAGCTAATCACGCTCGCAGCTAGCGCATTGAAAATACACAGGTTTGGCGCTTCGGCGCCAAACCGCTTTGCGGCAATCACTGCAAGCGCCGTTGAAAACCGCCATACGCGGGTTTCGCTGCGCGTTTCCCGCCACAGTAATTACCAACACAAAAAAAGGGCCGATGCTCTCGCACCGACCCTCTTTAGTTGACAGGCGGAAACAACCTGTTCGTGTTCTGCGTGTGGGGTCAGACGATCGGGTTGAACGCCGTCAGACTGTCGCGCAGTGTTGTATTGCCAAGGCCGTGGTTCGGGAACAGTGTCTCGAAGTTAGCCTGTTCGCCATGGATGGCGAGGTAGTTCAAAGCAACGGCCTCAACCAGCAGGTTGACGTTGTTGGCGATCGGTGTCGAACCGGTCACGCCTGAGCCGTCGGCGCTGAAGTAGCCGATCTGCTGATGGTTCTCAGGGGCAATGTTATCGCCGCTGAACAACTGTGGTCGACCGTTCGGGTTGTAGACCAGGAAGAACGAGGCAGCGGTGCTCTGGTTGTCAGAGACCCATTCGCCTTTGCCGCGACCATCAACCGTGTCATCAATAACACCGTTACTGGAAACCGAGCCGTCACTGAACACGTACATGAACAGCGGCACGCCACGGCGCGCTGCGTATTCGAGTGCAGCGCCCATGCAACGGCCAGCGCGCAAGTCGCGAATCTCTCCGCGTGCACGACGTCCGCCGTGATAATCGTAACCACCCATCGTGATGGTGCCCGCGCCTGCGTAACCGTTGGCGATCAGTTTCATCGCCGAAGCCGTTTTGCGGAACTCACGATCGTCATCGAATTCAGCCTGACTGAAGATGCCAGCCGGTCCAACCAGATCAGCATCCAGCGCAGGGTTCAACTGCGACGGATCGCCAAAGCGGTCGGCCAGATCGGCGCTCTTCAGATAGCCACACTTGACGAGATCTTTGACGACCGCATCAGCATCAATGCGAGTATCAACGCGGTTCATCTTCTGCGCGCTGAGGCGGTAGACCGACTCAAGTACTGCAACGGCGTCCTGCTGAGAAAGCAGGCCAACCAGCTTACCGGTGTCGACCAAACCGGTGACATCGCTCGGGCGATCCACTTTGGTCGGACGGGCAGTCGGGTCGATCATCGCGAACGGTGCCATTGAGTTACCACCCGAATCCGATGCGCGAGAGCCAATCAGGTCGAGCAGCTCACCGCGAGCGCCAGCCTTGTTGATCGCATACATCGGGTTGTGCGGGTTGTTACCGGTGTCGTTTTCAGAACGTGCGACCATGATGCAACCGTTGGTGTTCGCAATCGTCGCCGGAGAGGCACGCTCGAGAATACCGCGCAGGAAGCCGCTGTCGGAGTGAAACGCCAGACCGAGATCGGTGTTGATGTAGTTCGTGCCGGTCGCCGGGTCGATTGAGTTCGGTGTCATGTCGCCGGGCAAGCCCATTTTGCTGTAGCCCTGCGTGGACAGGAAGTCCATCTGACCACCTTGACCACCGGCCAGCACGTTGGAGTTAGCCATGTTGGCGCCACCGGCCAGATCGAAGCAAACGAACGGTACCTTGCCGGCTCCTACCAGCTCGAGGCCGCAGCCGCCGCGCAGCGGTTGCAAGTCTGAGGACAGTGCCGCCGCCGCTTCGCGCGGGTTGGCGAACAGTGACAACAGACCACCGCCCATCGTCGTCGCTGCGCCGGACATCAGCCCGGTTGCGACAAACTCACGACGCGTCGTCGGTCGTTTGTGGTCCGGATGGAGTATCGGCGTGTCTGGGTGCAATGATTCTTTTTTCTTAGCCATGATAAATCTGCCTGTCAAATTACCTATTGCACCAACATCGTGGCGCTACCCAGGGCTGCAGCACATGCTGCGATACCCACCGTTTGTGTCTGACCCGCCGGGCAGTTGTTGCCGCACGCCGTCAGTCTGTCGATCAAGTTGTTCAGCTCGCCTTCGATGTCGGTGCGATCCGGCTGCGAGGCCAGATTGACACCAACGACGGCATCGACAATCGGATCAATGACCAAACCACGTCCCGCCGCGTTGGCGAAGGCGCTTGATGCCTGTGCATTGAAGTCCATGCCCGGGAAGAATGCTGCGCGGCGTGTCGTGTCCGACACCAGTGCGTTGCAGTACTCCACGGCCAGCTGAGCGATGCCGACCTGATGCGCGGCCAGGAAGCCACCGAAGTCAGGGTTGTTTGGCAGCTGCTGACGTACCGTTTGATAGGTCAAGCGAACATCTTCCTGGGTGCGTGGCACGGTCGTGATCGCCGACATGGTTGCGTCGACTTCCTCAAACGTGCGCACACCGATGTCGGGCACTGCAGCCACGTCGGTCGGCGGAGGCGGCGCCAGCGGCACCGGATCCAGACGGACGTTGACGTTGTCGCCAAGCACATCGAAGGTCAGGAAAAACTCATCCGACTCCGGACCCTGCTCAAGCGCGAGCACGGTACCGTATGGTGACAGCGGTTGTCCCAGCTCGGCCAACAAGTCGCTGTTCAACGTCGTCTTCAGCGTGCGGTAAGCCTGGCCGACCGTTGACTCTGCACCGTTGATGCCGATACGAATGCCTTCCAGCGGAATGCCGCTGAACGTTGCGTTCTGATCCAGCGAGATGAAGTGCGGTGCGTTGAACAGATAACCGTAGTTATCGAACTGCGACACTTCCAACAGGATGTACGCGTCAGGCACGTCGATCAGATGCGACACACTGAACAGCAGGTAGAATTTCTCGCCGACGCCAGCGTCGAAGTTCTGCAGGATCTGCGCTTCGGTCAGCAAACGGTTGTGAATCGAGACGAAGCGGAACGTACCGGCGAATAAGCCGTCGCTGCTGACTTCATTGCCGAGCACAAACGCAAAGCTGTTGTCCCAGTCGGCAATGCTACCGCCGCCGACGTCGTCGTTTTCCTGCACAAGCACGCCGTTGACGTAGATGCTGCGGCCGTTGACCGGATCGAAGTTGGCAACGACATGTTGCAACGTCGCCTGCAGCACTTCATCAGCATCAGGTGTTGAAATCGCCGGCATACCGTTGCCGTCGGTCACGTTGCTGCGGTTCTGCAAGGTGTAGTTGTACAACGTCTGACCCAGCGTGAAGTTACGCGCTGACGGGCCAGCCGAGTAGCTGACGATGCGCGACTCTTCTTGTGCAACGTTGGCGGGTACAACCCACGCTTCGATGCTGTATTCGCCGGTTGCCTTGATCATGTCGTGCAGCTTGACGCTGTCCGCGACGCGACCTTGTGCCTTGCCGTCGTTAATCGTGATGCCGTAGCCGCCAACCCACTCAACGTCGCCCGACAGTGTCAGGTCGAGGCTCGGTGTGACGCCGCTGGTATCAAACGCGGTCAGACCTTCGCCGGTCTTGAACTCGTACGTCGCAATCGCATTCGCTTCGTAGCGGTTACCACCGTCGGCAGCAACACCGTCCACAATCGTCAGCGCGCGGCTGATCGTCAGTGTCGGATCAACCTGAGTCGGCTGAATATTGGCAGCCATCGCCTCGATAGCAGACTGCATCTCGTTCGCGTTCGCGGCGCAATCGTCCCAGCAGTTGTGGAACTCACGGCGCAGACGCTGTACCAGACGCGAATCGGCCGGCGTGTCGAGCTTGATCTTCGGACGCGCAGCGTCATAGGCCGTAGCCAGATCGGCTTCTGCGAAGAACGGAGACTGCGGTGACAGTGCGCCGGAGACGTGACAGTCCGAGCAGTACTGCGTCAGGATCGGATGCACCGTGCTGGCAAACAAGCCTGGGTCGGCCGGGAAGTTACGGCTTGAGCCTGGCTCTTTAATAACCGGAGCATCGAGTTCGATCGTGCGACCGCCGCCGGCGACCAGATCGCCCGCCCAGCGAGAGATCCACGTTTCCATGCGATCGGCGCAGACTGAGTCGCTGGCTTCCCAGCAGTTGTGTCCGCCGCCGACTTTCGTGACCAGTCGTGATTCGTCCGGTGTCGTCAGTGTGACAACGCCGTTCGCGTCGGCGTAGGCCAGGTTGATGTCATCGTCACGAGCAAACGTCGGAACCTGACCACCGGTGCCGTGGCAATCGCCACAACCGGCTTCAGCCTGGATGTTGTCCCAGACGTTCAGTTTGAACGACTGCACGTCAGCCGTTTCCGGCGCGGGGCCGTTGTAACCGGTTGTCGGTGGTGCGCTCGTGATTGGGTTGACCTGCGTTTCCGCACCGCCGCCCGAACAAGCGCTGATGATGCCCACTGCTGCAAGCATTGAAAGCAAGCGAGCAGAACGGCGTACTAATTGTGTAGACAGTATTTTCATTTTCGTCCCCTCAGTCGCCGATGCAATAGGTGGCAGCTTCAGCGAACGTCTGTTTCAGACGGTAGCCGTTGCTGGTGAGCGAGGTGACCATGTTGTCGACCTGGCTGCGGTCAGCCGCATCGACGGGATCACGCAGGCACACGTTGCGGAACACTTTCTTGACCTGACAGCTGGCAAATTCTGCGCTGTTGGCCAGCTCCTGACCCATGGACTTGGCGCCTGCGCCGAAGCCGGGCAGGGACTCATCCCAGCCGAGCAGCGCGTTGCGGCCCTGACGCATGTAGTTGTTCCAGCTGTTGTCTTCGGTGCGGAAACCGAACGGGAAGTTGGCATCGTTGTTGAAGTACTTGTCTTGGACGTTGCCGTCGGTGTACTCAATGCGGCCGGTCTCTTCGTTGTAATTGTAGTAAGCGAATGCCTGCGCCAGCGGATCCATGACGCTGTGGCAACCCACACAGTTGTTCAGGAACAGACGGCTGTCGCCGCCCGGGCTGCGCGTGACGTCCTGACGGATCAGATCCGGCGGACGCGTAATGTCTTTCACTTGCTCAAGGTCATTGCACAAATGATTCATCAGCGTGAAACGTAACATCGCGCGGTTGGTGCCGGCGACGAAAAACGCCTCGGCAGCTGCGCGTGTGGTCATGACGCCTGCGGTCGCTGCAGCGGGCAGGTCGGTCACAGCCGACTGGCTCGAACGCACCAGACCATCTTTCAGATCGATTTCACGTTCTTCCATCTGCTCGTAGTGATCGTTGTTCGTCATTGAGTAGCCGGGCAGACCCAACGAGCCGTTGCCGACGTAGACAATGTCAGCTGACAACACTTCGTTAAACGGCACATCGTCACGAACCATACCGATGACCGTAGCCACGTAATCGTTTAGCGGTGCGTAGACGTTGAAATCTCGGTTAGTCCACGGCATCGCGAAGTTTTTCAGCGTCACGTTATAAAACGCGCTGTTATCCATCGCGATGTCGGCGGCGCCGTTCATGTCGCCGTTGCTGATCAGTTGCGCCATCTGCGTGAGCACCTGCTCCGTCGGTGGCACCCCGGCCAAACGATCATGCATGCGCTTCGCTTGTTCGCGCGGCCCGGCTTGAACCGCGCTCGCAGCCATTAACAGCGTGACGCTGACAACGGTGGCAAGCGTATTTCTGAACCTGCTTTGTGTTTTCATGTGGACCCTGCTTTTTGTTGATTGACGACTCGCCTGAGGCGGTCGCCGGCTAACAACGATGACGACATCCGCTTGTTGCGCTATGCCCATTTCTAATGACCTGTAGTCTGAAGCGACTTCACAACAGTTGCAGTGATGACGCTCACAATCCTTCAGTTGCTGTGCCGGTGGATACCGACGGCGCGCTGAAGGCCACAGCTCTTCAGTAGATGGAGTGCAAGTGACGTGCCAGCAATTCGACTCGTGCCTGCGATAGACACTATCCGTTTTGAAAACAAGAGCTTAGTGACTGTTGGCGCATAGTTGCGATGTGAAACATATGTAAAGTCATTGTCGTGCTGTTTCGACACACTACGTCTCACCCCATGCTAACTAACTGAAAAATATGATAAAAAAATTTGTCGCTAATCTCAGACAGGGGTGCCGCGCGTGGGCACGCCCGGTTTGGTCACGCCGCAGCAGCATGAGTCACAGTTTTCAACATCGGGTTTTGCTACGGCGGCCGTGTCACACGCTGGTGGCGAGCGCAGGCGGCTGCCCGGCAAACCGTTGCGCTGCAAAGGCTTTTGCGAATCGACCGGCGTGACGAGGCATCGTTTGCACCGCAGCCAGCCACGCACTGTCTTGGTTTCGAGACATTACGTGCGTGCAGGTCGATTCCTATAATCCGCTCAACACTGACAACTCCTGACCTGGCGCCGTAGCGCGTCGTTGGCCGCAGGCTTCGGGCGGACGTGCTGCTCAGTTTGATGCTCGGCATGAGGGATCGCAGGAGGAAGTGTGAAGTTGTTAACAGAATACGCAACGTGCGGTAGTCACCATGTGCATTACGTTTAATTCAGCACATGCTTGCGACGCCAGACAATCGACAGATTGCCGGGCTCGCAACGGCGGCGCCGGACTCAGATCGACAATGAGGTGACGCCATGCAATCAGTGGTAACCGTGACGAAACGATTGAACAAAACAACCCGAATCCTGGCAGCGATAGTGGCGACAGCCGTGCTTGCCGCCTGTGATTCCGGTGGCGATGAGGGCGATCAGGTCGGTTTCGGATCAGGTCAGGCGCCTGATCCGGTCGCGCTCGAGTTTCCTATTGTCTACGTCAAGCGGCCTTTGCCCGTTGACGAAGACGGTGAGGCGGTCACAGAGGACCTGCGTGAGGTGTTGACCTTCAATATTGGCGCCGACCTGTTTTTCCGTGACCGCGCATCGCCCAGCACGCCCGATGTGAACATCACCGGCGAACTGACGCAGGGCCTGGCCGACATTCGTGATGTCAGCGTCTCGTTCGATGCTACTAAAGTGGCGTTTGCGATGCGCTACCCGTTCGACGAGAACCTCGATGAAGAAGAGCAGGTGACGTGGAACATCTGGGAGTTCGATATCCCGACGCAAACCCTGCGGCGCGTCATCGAATCCGACATCACTGCGGAAGCGGGTCACGATATTTCGCCTCGCTATCTGCCGGACGGCCGGATCGCGTTCAGCTCCACGCGCCAGCGTCGCTCAGCGGCGATTCTGCTCGACGAAGGCAAGCCGCAGTTCCCGGCGCTCGATGGCGACCGCAACGAGCCGGCCTTTTTGTTGCACACAATGCAACCGGATGGTCAGGACATTGATCAAATTGGGTTCAACCAGAGCCACGAATTGAATCCGGTGGTGCTCGACGACGGCACGATTGTGTTCAGCCGTTGGGATAACGTCGGACCGACCAACGAAATCAATCTGTATCGCATCAATCCCGATGGCACGGGACTTGAGCTGCTGTATGGCGCGCAGAGCCACGATGTTGATAACGACGGTCAGGAAGAGCAGTTCATGCAGCCGCAGATTCTGGCCGACGGCACGCTCGTCAGTTTGCTCAAGCCGTTCGAAGGCGAAACAACGGGTGGTGCGCTGGTCGATATCGACGTCAGAAACTTCATCGAGAATAACCAGCCGAACCGCAACAGCATTGGTGCGACGGGTCCGGCGCAAAGACCGGCAACCGTTAACAATGTGCTGGCGGCTGCGGATGAGATTTCACCCGGAGGCCGCTATCGCTCGGCGTATCCGCTGCGCGACGGCACCGATCGATTGCTGATCAGCTGGAGCCAGTGCCGACTGCAGGATATTGAAGATCGCATTCTGGCCTGTACCGAAGAGAACCTGGCCAATCCGGAACTGCAAGCAGCGCCGGCGTTGTATGGCATCTGGATTTACGACCGCCGCGATGAGACGCAGCTGCCGGTCGTGACGCCCGAGGAAGGGTTTATCTTTTCCGATATCGTGGCCGCCGAGCCGCGCACCCTGGCGCCCGTCCTGTTGAGCGGCTTGAATCAGTTTGAGCTTGACCCGACGATTGCCGACGAAGGTGTTGGCGTGTTGCATATCCGCAGCGTCTACGACGTGATGGGTGTCGACATTGCTCCTGGTGGCATCGATACGCTTGCCGACCCGGCTGTGACCGTTGCTGACGCACGTCCGGCACGCTTCCTGCGCATTGAGAAGGCCGTCTCGATTCCCGACGAGGAGTTGGTCGATCTGCCCAACACCGCTTTCGGCGCGGCTGGCGCTGACCGCGGCATGCGCGAGATCCTGGGTTACGCAATGATCGAACCGGATGGCTCGGTGATGACCAAAGCGCCGGCCGACGTGGCCTTCGGCATCAGCATCGTTGATGTCAATGGTCGCCGGATCGGCTCCCGGCATGAAAACTGGCTGCAGTTGCGCCCGGGTGAGTTGATGACCTGTAACGGTTGTCACGAGCCGAATAGCACCGTATCGCACGGTCGCCGCGACGCGTTTGTCTCGGCGCATGATGGCGCGACGACGACGGGCTCGCCGTATCCGAATACCAATCCTGCATTTTTCGCCGACATCGGCGAAACGATGGCCGAGGCGCGTGCACGCTCGAGCTGCGCGAATGATTTTTGCTCATCGCTCGAGCTGTCGATGAATGTAGTGTTTGAAGATGTCTGGACCGATCCGCCAACAGCGAATCGCGCGCCCGACGCACCGTTCGCCCGCTTGTATACCGGTTTGACGACGCCTGCGCCGACGACGCTCGGTTGTCAGCAAGACTGGGAGTCGAGCTGCCGCACCGTTATTAGCTATGAAGAGACGCTGCACGGCATTTGGTCAGTGCCGCGGATTACGCTGGACGACGATGGCAATCTGGTCAGCGACTTTACCTGTGTCAGCTGCCACTCGGATCGCGATGCGGATAACCAGTTGCGTGTGCCGATCGCCCAGTTGGATCTTGGCGACGGTCCTTCGACTGACGAGGCCGACCACTTTAAGGCGTATCGTGAATTGCTGTTCAACGACAACGAACAGGAATTGAACATGGGTGCGTTGCAGGATCGCCTGGTCGAGAATGGCGTGGATGCCGATGGCAATCCGATTCTCGTCACCGTTGGTGTTGCACGTAGCATGTCGCCGAATGGCGCGAATGCCTCACCTCAGTTTTTTGATCGATTTGCACCGGGCGGCTCACATGCCGGTTACCTGAGCGATGACGAATTGCGTTTGCTTTCGGAATGGCTCGACCTGGGCGGTCAGTACTACAACGATCCGTTCGCGGTGCCGCAGGACTAAGACGTGATAAGAAAGGGTTTGCAACTTCTGGTGTTCTATAGCGTGCTGTCTCTGGGCATGATGTTATCAGCGACAGCGCAGGCGAAAGAGTACAGAACGGTTGCAGTTGCAGATCCGTTTCTTGAGATGCACACCGGGCCCGGCAAGGGCTACCCGATCACCAACGTCGTCGAGCAGGGCGAGAGCGTGCAGATCATTCGTCGCAAGACTGACTGGTTTAAGGTGCGCACAGATCGCGACCGCGAAGGTTGGGTCAACATCGCTCAGATGGAGCAAACGCTAGATGAAAGCGGTGAGCTGACCGAGATCGAGCGCATTGGTCGCGATGAGTTTCTCGACCGTCGCTTTGAGGCTGGTGTGTTGACGGGCGATTTTTCCGGCGCGGACACCGTGTCGGTGTACGCCGGTTACAAGATTTCGCGTAACCTCGGCATCGAGTTGTCGGGCGCGCAGTTGATCGGAAACTTCTCAACCGGCTGGTTGGGTACCGTCAATCTGGTGCATGAGACCTGGCCGGAGTGGCGCTTGTCGCCGTACTTCACGCTGGGTACCGGCATCGTACAAACACGACCGAAGTCGACTCTGGTGTCGACGCCGGATCGTATTGATCAGGTTTCATTGGTCGGCGCCGGCTTGCGCGCCTATGTGACACGTCGCTTTGTGCTGCGTGCGGAATATAAAAGCTACGTCGTGCTGACCAGTCGCGACGAAAATGAGGAAATAGACGAATGGAAAGTCGGTTTCGGTTTCTTTTTCTAAGTGCAACGCTTGGCGTTGTTCTGTTGACGAGCGGTTGCTCGTCGCTGCCGTTTTTTGGCAAAACCAAGGACACGGAAGTGGCCGAGGCCCCGGAGCAGGTCATCGAGCCCGAAGTTGAACGGCGCGAGATCGTCAAACCGAAGATCGATACCGAGGATTTCGAAATCGCTGTGTTCGGTGGTGTTATGAGTGTTGAGGATTTCGGCGTCAATCCCGTTGTCGGCGCATCATTGGCGTATCACTTTTCCGAGTCGTTGTTCGTTGAAGGCGCGGCCGGCGTGACGGACACCGAAGAGACCAGTTTCGAGCTGCTGAGTGGCGCCGCAGAGCTGCTCACCGACGATGAAAGACAGTTTACGTACTACAACGCATCCATTGGCTGGAACCTGTTTCCGGGCGAGGCGTTCGTCGGTCGCAACCGCGCGTTCAACCAGTCGTTCTATCTGATCGCAGGACTGGGCAGCACGCGTTTTGGCGGCGATGATCTGTTTACGATCAACGTCGGCGCCGGCTACCGTCTGCTGTTCAACGATGTCTGGGCATTGCGTGTTGATTTCCGCGATCACGTTTTTGACAGCGACTTGCTGGGTGCCAGCAAGACCGTCCACAACCTGACCGGCAGAGTCGGTTTCTCACTATTTTTCTGATGCATCAGGATAAGACATGACACATTTACACAACTCTCTTCGTCGTATTGCACGTGTGCTGTTCGCGAGCAGTGTCTTGGCTGCGCTGAGCGCTTGCGCCAATGTCGAGCCGTGGGTCAAACCCTACGAGCGCGATCGCCTGGCCGATCCGATCATGTTCCTGGATCACGATCCTGTATCGACGTCCTACATGCACCATGTATTTGAATCACGCGAAGGTGCCCGCGGCGCGCAAGGCAGCGTCGGCGGCGGCTGTGGTTGTAACTAGCATTAGCGCAACGTGAAGAGGCTGGAGGCGCTCACATGAATTCGCACAGATTGTCATTCCGCTTTTGTGGCATCGCCTTGCTCGCCGTGCTTGCCAGTGACTGGCTGCACGCGGCTGTATTGCCCGAAGACCGCGCAGACGTGCTGTATCACCGCTATGAAGGTGACAACATCACGATTGAAGGGCCGTCGGTTCTGTTGCGCAAGCAGATAGGCAAAAGCGTATCGGTGTCGGCGAACTACTACGTCGATATGATTACCAGTGCGTCGATTGACGTCGTGACAACCGCCAGCCCGTACACCGAAGAGCGTACGCAAACATCGCTTGGCGTCGATTACCTGCGCGGCGGCACGATGATGTCGGTTGGCGTTACGCAGAGTGACGAGTCAGATTTCGAGGCGCGCACCTACAGCTTCGCCGTGTATCAGAATTTGTTTGGCGATCTGACGACGGTCACGCTTGCGTATGGGCTCGGCGATGATGTCGTCGGGCAGTCAGGCGATCCGACGTTCGCACGCGATGTACAACGTCAGTCTTACGGCGTCGGCATCAGCCAGATTCTGACACGCAACCTGATCATGACGTTGAACTTCGAAGGCATCACTGACGAAGGCTTTTTGAATAACCCGTATCGCTCAGTACGTTTTTTGAATGATGATGGCCTCAGTTACAGTTTGCAGAGCGAGGTCTATCCGAACACGCGGACGAGCGCTGCCGTGTCATTGGGCGGACGCTATTACTTGCCGTATCGCGCTGCAGTGAATGCCGAGTATCGTTATTTCTCCGATACGTGGGGTATCACGGCGAACTCGTTCGAGATCGGCTACACGCATCCGTGGCGTGACAAATTTACGTTCAGCACGCGCTATCGACACTACACGCAGGAACAAGCGGACTTCTATTCCGATTTGTTTCCGCGTGTCGATTTCCAGAACTTCCTGGCACGCGATAAGGAGCTGAGTACGTTTACCAGTCAGGCGATTCGCGCCGGCGTCGCGTACGACTTCGGGCGCGAAGGTATGGGGCCGTTGGATCGCGGTCGAGTCTCGTTCTTCTGGGATTATCTGTTCATCGACTACGAGAACTTTAATGATCTGCGTGTCACCGATGTATTGCCCGGCGATGAGCCGCAATTCTCGCTCGACGCGAACGTGATTCAGCTGTTCATCTCGTTCTGGTACTAGCGCGGTAGTCACGACCGACTGCAACGGAGGGTGTGATTGTGCAGGCATGCGCGCAGCCGCTTGCCGAGCAGCAGGGCCAGGTTAGGGTCCAGGCAGCGCAGGCGGAACCCACAAGCCGTTGAACTGTTGTTTGCGCAGTGCCAGCAGTTGCACCAGCGTATTCGCCGTTGCGTCTTCAGTGTCGCCAACGACCACATAAACAGTCGCTGCGTTGCTGCGCGGCCATGCGTAGACAAACCGTCGATGCACACCGGCAATGCGCTGCAACGCAAGGCGTAGCCCGTCTGGCAGCGTGTGCATGTCCGTCAGCGCGTTCGCCGTCGTCAGAATCGCGCCGGGCAGCGCATGATAATGTTCCAGCGCCGTGTTGCCTGCCGATCCAGTGCTGACGTCGGTAAACATCGTTGCCGATCGCCATTGCTGGCGCGCGAGCTGACCGGCCTCAGCTAGTGCCGGCCCACTCAACACCATCGCGCTGGTGCGCATCTGCAGCGCAATCGATGCGCATCGGTCGCCCAGCGTGCGGGCGGTTCTGTCGATGAATATCGCGACAAATGCATCGTCGAGTGCCTTGCCATCGGCGATGTAGCGAATGACGTCCGGCAACACTGCTTTGGCGACGGCATCAATGTTGCGATCGGCGTAGAACGAATCAGGAATCGCAAGGTACTCGCGAAACGCAGCGCCGCTGTTGAGTTGTTGTTCGATGATGCCGTTGCCGAGCGCCGACGCGATGGCTTCTTCAAAGATGCCGAATGCCACCACGCTGCAGGGTTGGTCGCTGTCTGCGAACGCGCTCGCCAGTTGCTGTGATACGCGCTGTGCATGGTGTGACAACCAGAAGTGCACATATTCGTGCGCGAGCACCGGCAGCCGGTTGTTGGCAGAGTCACCCAGTGGCGTTTCGAGATAGATTGTGTCGGCGTCCAGCGTTGCGATGCTGCCGCGACCGCTGTCGGGTAAGGCGATTAGCGTGGCCACTGGTGTTTCGATGTTGTCGCTATGCAGGAACACGGCAATTCGGTCGAGTGCGTTTGCTACGTCTTCCCGCACACCGAGCCAGCGCAATTGTGCGCGCATATTGCCGACGTGTTGCGCACCGAAATCTTGCCAATCGCGCTGGAATGCCGGCGAAAAGTAGGCAAGTAGCTGGTGCTCAAGCGGATCGTCAAACTCACCGCGTCGCTGGGTCAGCCGGCGGCTACCATTCGTTTCCCGCCCGCTGTTGACAACAAGGTCGGTGATGGGTGGCAGCGCACTGCGGCTGCGTGTTGCACGCGCTGTTGTGCCGGATTGTCGCTGTCGCGTGTCACGCCACGCGTCCAGCTTCTCCGATGCGACCGGGTTGCGGGAGATTTCCTGGCTGAGCGCCGTTTCGACGCGGGTGCAGCGGATCAGGCCAGCCAGACAATCGAGCTGATAGCGCAGGTTGTCGTTGGCATCGACGCGGAACCGCGTTGCCGAGGCAGAAAAACACTGGCCCCCGCAAGCGAGGGCCAGTATTAGGACGATGAGCCGGTACTTCATGCGCCGAGCATAGGAGATGCCCGGTATCCGAAGCAACCGCGTTACGTCAGATCAGTTGCGGCGGTTGCGCGATGGCAGGAAACCTTCGGCTTCCGCAAGCGTGCCTAACGCCTCTTCCATGATGCTGCGTGCGCGCGCTGACATGCGATGCAAGTAGTTGTGCAGCGCGATGTCCTGATCGTTTCGGGACTCGCACTGCGCACTGTACTCTTCGAACGCACACAGATTCTGGACGAGATCTGCGGTGTGTTTCGGGCATTCGCACTCCACTGTCGTGCTGGTGCGCGCCAGTTGCGCCAGTTCGACATCGTTAAAGCGGCGCCGCGGAATCTCTTCCTGTGGGTTCACTTCCAGTTGCTGGCTACGCGACGGCGCAACATCTTCGAGCACCGGGCGGTTCTCGGCGCCCCGGCGCAGCAACTGGTACAACGTTTGTGTGGTGACCGGCGAGCGCAGCAGTTCGACACGATCAGCAGCCAAAGCTTCCAGATCCTGCTTGGTACCGAAATTGAACAACACGATGGCGCGACGCGTGCCAGACAGGCGACGCAGTTTGCCAACGGTCATACGGGTTTCGGCATTGATGACCGGGAACTCCAGCAACAAAACGTCTGGTTCTGCGCTGCGTACCTGATCAGCAAACTCGTCGATGTCGGTTGAGGTGAGAGACACCTCGAGTTTGCCAGCGCTGTTAATGCGCTCCGGCAGGTGCTCGAGGGCAAAGCCACCGTAGGCGGCGACACGCACCAGGCCGACCGAAGCAACGAGCTGCAGGCTGCTGCTCTGCTCGATGAGTTGGTCGCGGCGTGCTTTGAGTTCTTCTGTTGACAGATTGGCAATTTGCCCAATCGATGAGCCGTTGTCCGAGAGCGACTTCAGCAATGACAGCTTTTCGATATCTGCCTTTGAATACACACGTCTGCCGCTTTCGGTGCGATCAGCAACGATTGCGCTGTAGCGACGTTCCCAAATTCGTAGGGTGTGTGTTGAGATTCCAGTCAACCGCGCAACGGCGCCGATTGAATATCCTGTGGGCTTCGACGCGTCTTGCAACACGTCTTTCTTATCCGTGGCCATAGTTTACTCCTCGCACACAGCTGCGGATGCCGCGTGCACCAAATGATCTTCGCAAGATGGACACTATCACAAAAACCTATACAGTCCAACCGATTGTCGAAGTTTTCTGTCTAATTGTCTAAGAATTCCGAAAGTGCCGTTGCGGTCAAGGATTGTTGTTTATTTTCAGCAAGTTGCACCGGTGTCGTCTGGGCTACAACGCGACCCCCAGCGCTGCCGCCTTCGGGGCCCATGTCAATAATCCAATCCGCTTCGGCCAGTATGTCGAGATTGTGTTCTATAACGAAGATCGAATGTCCGGCGTCGACGAGACGATGTAGCACTTTGATCAGGCGTTCAACGTCGGCCATGTGCAGACCGATGGTTGGTTCGTCGAGGATATACAACGTGTGGTGCGGGTTTTCCGTCGCGTGCAGTGTGTCGCTGTCGGGCAAGCTGCGCGCCTTCGACAACTCGCTAACGAGCTTGATGCGTTGCGCTTCGCCACCGGACAGCGTCGGGCTGGGTTGCCCCAATGTCAGGTAGCCGAGGCCGACGTCGCGCAGCAAGGTTAGCGCGTGATGAATTTTCGGGTGCGCGGCGAAAAACGTCACGGCGTCGTCGACCGGCAGTTGCAGCACGTCACCTATCGACAGACCGCGATACTGGATCGTCAGCGTCTCAGGCGTGAAACGTTTGCCGTCGCAACGCTCGCAGTCCACGCGGACATCGGGCATGAAACTCATTTCGATGCGGCGCATACCCTGGCCGTCGCAGTCCGGGCAGCGCCCGTCCTTCGTATTGAACGAGAACCGGCTGGCCGTGTAGCCGCGCATGCGGCTTTCGGGGGTCTGTGCGAACAGTTTGCGAATGTCGTCCCAGAAGCCGATGTAGGTTGCCGGGCACGAGCGCGGCGTTTTGCCAATCGGCGTCTGATCCACTTCCAGCACACGCTGAATCGAGTGCCAGCCGTCGATGGACTGACAGCCTTGCGCGGCCGGCAGCGCGCGGCCGCGACGCTGGCGACTGGCGACCATGCGCGCGACATTCTGCTGCACAACACCACGAACCAACGAGCTCTTGCCGCTGCCGGATACACCGCTGATCGCAACCAGACCACCGAGCGGCAAGCGCACATTGACGTTACGCAGATTGTGCAGCTTGGCGTTTTTGACGACGATTGACGTGGTGGACTTACGGCGCGGGTTGATAGGGCGCACTGCATCGCGCAACGGGTGCACCAGTGGTTCGCGCAGCATTTTGCCGGTCAATGACCGTTTGCTGCGCTTGATGGCTGCGAGCGATCCGCTGGCAACGACGGTGCCACCGCGCACGCCGGCGCCCGGGCCAATGTCAATAATGTGCTGTGCGCCGCGAATCGTGTCTTCGTCGTGCTCGACGACGACAACGGTGTTGCCGTTCTTTTGCAGTGCGGTCAGCGTGCTCAGTAAGCGTTTGTTGTCGCGCGCGTGCAGCCCGATGGTCGGCTCGTCGAGGATGTAGCACACACCGACCAGGTTTGAGCCCAGTTGCGAAGCCAGGCGAATGCGCTGCGCTTCGCCGCCCGACAGCGTCGGCGCACCGCGTGACAGCGACAGGTAACCCAGGCCGACGTCATCCAGAAACGCGAGCCGCGACGTCAGCTCGCGCATAATGTCGTTGGCGATCTGCGCATCGCGCCCGGCCAGTTTCAGTTTGGCCATTCGCGTTTGCAACGCTTGTACCGGCAGCGCGTTGTAGGCGGCAATCGAGTCATTATCGAGCGTCACCGCCAACGCGACCGGATTCAGTCGCTGACCGTCGCAAGCGTCGCACACTGCCGCTGCCGCCTGGCGCGATGTCGGCCACCAGTCTTCGCCTTTGTCTTCGTCGAGCGCAACACTGCCGGTGCCCTGACATTCGCCGCACCAACCCTGCGACGAGTTGTACGAAAACAAGCGCGGATCGAGCTCGGCGAAGCTGCGCTGGCAGCTCGGGCACGCACGTTGCGTCGAGTACAGCACGTCGTTAGCTTTGCCTTGCGCGTTGCTGACAATAACGACGCCCTTGCCGAAATCGAGCGCACGCGCCAGTGCCTCGCGCAAAGCGCTCTCGCTGTCCTTGCTGATCGTCAATGTCGCCACCGGCAACTCAATGTCGTGCTCGCTGTAGCGATCCAGTCGTGGCCACGGCGCAACCGGCGTCATCGCGCCGTCGACACGCAATTGCTCAAAGCCTTTGTTCTGCGCCCACTTGGCCAGGTCGGTGTAATAACCCTTGCGCGCGCTGACCAGCGGCGCCAGCAAATGGATGCGCTTGCCGAGCCGCTTGCGCATCAGTGTGGCGATGATTTGATCCTGCGATTGCGGCCGGATGGCGACGTTGCAGTCGGGGCAGTGCGCTGTGCCCAGTTTGACGAACAGCAAGCGCAGGAAGTGATACACCTCGGTCATTGTGCCGACAGTACTCTTGCGGCCGCCACGGCTTGTGCGTTGTTCGATAGCAACGGTCGGCGGAATCGATGTTACGGCATCGACGTCGGGCCGTGAGGCCGGTTGCACGAATTGTCGTGCATACGCGTTCAGCGATTCGAGATAGCGGCGTTGTCCTTCGTTAAACAGGATGTCGAAGGCAATCGTGCTCTTGCCGCTGCCGGACACGCCGGTGATGGTCGTGAAGGTGTTGCGCGGTATCGTGACGTTGACATCGCGCAGGTTGTGCTCGCGCGCGCGCTGGATCTGGATGTCGCGCGACGTGACGCCTTTGTTGCGGTAGGCAGGTTGGTCATCAGCAACCGCATTGCCCTGACGCATATAGTCGCGCAACGCATCCGCGGTGGCATTGCCCTTGAGTGCCAGCAAGCTGTCTCGATCGCCGGCAAACAACAATTCGCCGCCGAGTTCGCCGCCTTCCGGTCCCAGGTCGATAATCCAGTCACTGGCTTCGATGACGTCTAGGTTGTGCTCAACGAGCAGCACGCTGTTGCCTTCTTCGAGCAGTTGATCGAACGCCGTCAGCAGCTTTTCGATGTCGGAAAAGTGCAGGCCGGTAGTGGGCTCATCGAACAGGAACAGTTTGCCTTTCGTTTTGCCGCGCCGTTTGCGCGCCTCGCCGAGGTGTTTGGCAAGCTTGAGCCGCTGCGACTCACCGCCGGATAGCGTCGGCACCGGTTGGCCCAGCTTGACGTAGTCGAGCCCGACCGCCACCAACGGCTCCAGCACGCGTTGGATTTCAGCATTGTCCGCGAAGAACAGCAGCGCCTCGTTGACGGTCATTTCCAACACATCGGCAATTGACTGGGACGCGCCATCATCGGCGGCAGGGAACACGCGCACCTCGAGCACTTCGTCGCGGAAACGCTTGCCGTCACATTCGGCGCAGCGCAGGTACACATCGGACAGGAACTGCATTTCGATGTGCTCGAAACCATTGCCGCCGCAGGTCGGGCAGCGCCCGGTGCCGCTGTTAAAACTGAATGTGCCGGGCTTGTAGTCGCGCTCTTTCGCCAGCGGCTGCGCTGTGAACACCTTGCGAATGGCGTCAAACGCACCGACGAAACTGGCCGGGTTTGAGCGTGTCGTCTTGCCGATCGGTTTTTGATCGACGAACACGATGTCGTCGAGCAAACCTTTGCCGCTGACGCTGTCGTGTGCGCCGGGCAATTCGCTCGTGTGGCCAAATTTGCGCGCCATCGCCGGGAACAGGATGTCGCCAATCAGTGTCGACTTGCCGCTGCCCGATACGCCGGTGACGACGACAAGCCGCTGCAGTGGAATGTCGACATCGATATTCTTTAAATTGTGCTGGCGCGCGCCGCGAATGCTGACACCACGCTTGCCAGGGTTATCGGTCCGTCGTTCGCGAACTTCGGCAACGCGACGCTTGCCGCTCAGATACGGCGCTGTTGTTGATTGCTTGCTCTTGGCCAGACGCGCCAACGTGCCGTCGAAGACAATCTTGCCGCCGCGCTCGCCGGGTCCGGGTCCCATATCAATGATGCGATCGGCAACCCGCATCATCGACGGATCGTGCTCGACGACCAACAGCGTGTTGCCCGCATCGCGCAGCTTCAACAGCACCTGATTGATGCGATCAATGTCGCGCGGGTGCAGCCCAATTGACGGCTCGTCCAGCACGAATAGTGTATTGACCAATGATGTGCCGAGCGCCGTGGTCAGGTTGATGCGCTGCACCTCGCCGCCCGACAGCGTGCGCGATTGCCGGTCCAGCGTCAGATAGCCAAGGCCGGTGTCGTTCAGAAAAGCAATGCGACTAACGATTTCATCGCGCAGCAGATCCAGCGCCTGATCATGGTCTTCGCTCTGCGGCAGCAGATCGAAAAACCGCGCGAGGCGATGCACCGGCAGTAACATCAACTCATGCATGTTGATGCCGGGCGTAACTGTATCGAGCTCAGGGGCAACCTGTTCGATCAGCGCACGGTCACCGAGGCGCCAGCGCAGCCCGTCCGGCTGCAGTCGCGCGCCGTTGCAGGTCGCGCATGTGTCATAGCTGCGATAGCGCGACAGCATGACCCGCACATGCATTTTGTAGGCCTTGCTCTCAAGCCACTCGAAGACGGCATTGATACCCGGCCAATAGCGCTCGCCGCCGTCGCTGGGCTCGCCTTCCATGACCCAGCGCATTTCCTTCTTGTTCAGTTTTGCAAAGGCAACGTCCAGGCGCACGCCAGCGGATTTGGCGCGCCGCACGAGTCGGGTTTGCAGTTCGCTGAAGTTGCCCGTCTGGATAGGTTTGATCGCGCCGTCGCGCAGCGTCATCGTGCTGTCCGGCACGACCAGCTGCATGTCGATACCCATCGTGCGGCCAAAGCCGCGACAGGTCTCGCAGGCACCGAGTGGGGAGTTGAACGAGAACAGGCTCGGCGTCGGCGTGCTGTACGTGCGGTCACATTCGGCGCAGTGCAGCTGCGACGAATAGCGTTGCGTGTCGTTGTTGTCGATGTCTATCACGCGCGCAAAGCCGTTGCCGCGCGCCATCGCCGCTTCCATGCTCTCTACAAAGCGTGAGCCGTTGTCGGCTGTGATGCGCAACCGATCCTGAATCACGATCAGCGCATCGGCGCGCTCCTCATGGAATTTCGTGTAACCCTGCTGGTTCAGGAAGCGCTTGAGTTCATCGACGCTGAATTGCTCTGGCAGCTCGGCGCGAAAGGCGATTGCGATGCGCCGGTCCTGCCATTGCGCAGCCAGTTGTTCCCAGATTCGTTCGGGGTGATCAACGCTGACCGGTGCATGGCAGCCGTCGCAGTACAGTTTTGCCGCTCGGGCAAATAGCAGTTTCAGATGATCGTTCAGTTCGGTCATCGTGCCGACCGTTGAGCGCGATGTGCGCACCGGATTGGTCTGATCGATTGCAATCGCTGGCGGTATGCCATCGATCCGGTCGACGTCCGGTTTGTCCATACGATCGAGGAACTGGCGCGCATACGGAGAAAACGTCTCGACGTAGCGGCGTTGACCTTCGGCGTACACCGTATCGAACGCCAGCGACGACTTGCCGCTGCCGGACACGCCGGTAACAACGATCAGCTGGTTCAATGGCAGCTCAAGCGACAGGTTGTCCAGATTGTTCTGGCGGGCGCCGTGAATGCGAATAGTCTCGCCGCGTTTGGCCATCGATGACTCCGTCGAAGGGAATTGGCTGCCTGTCAAGGCCGGGTCAGCCGTTATACTGTGCTTGTCTCATCTCGACAAACTGAACTTCTGCTGGACACTCGCGACTATGCGTCAGGATACCTTCCCACCGGTCATTTTTGCCTTGTTGATGATCAACGCGCTGGTTTTTGTGGCCGAAAATTTCTTCGGCCTGCGCGGTTTGTTGCAAAGCCTGTTTGCGCTGTTTTCGCTGGGTGAGCGTTTTATGCCGTGGCAGCTGCTGACTTACGGCTTCCTGCACAACGACGTTTACCATCTTGCGTTCAACATGTTCGGCTTGTGGATGTTTGGCCGCACGATGGAAGGTGTTTGGGGTTCCGTGCGGTTCCTGCAGTACTACCTGCTCTGTATCGTCGGTGCGGGCTTGTGCCAATTGTTGGCAACCGGTTTTCCTTCCAGTTACGCAGTCACCGTCGGCGCGTCCGGCGGCCTGTTCGGCATCCTGCTCGCGTTTGGTATGACCTTTCCGAACCGCTATATCGTGTTGCTGGTGCCGCCGATCCCGATGAAGGCAAAGTACTTCGTTGCGATCTACGCGGTCTTCGAGTTGTATTCGGGTTGGACGCGCCCTGGCTCCGGAATCGCGCATTTCGCCCACTTGGGCGGTTTGGTTACCGGACTGTTGCTCATTCTCTACTGGCGCAAAAAGCGTGTCATTCGCTAGCAAGGTCAATAAGGTCGCGGTCGTGCTATCCAACGGCGCGGCCGGCACCCGACGATGATGGCGGGGTGGGGTAAAGCGTTAGTGTGCGCGCTGGCGCTTGCCGGATGCAGCCGGCCGCCGCCGGCGCCACCACCACCGCTGCCGTTGGGCGAGAACGCAAGTGCCCCCCGCGCGCAGTTGAGTACGACTTTGGCCGCGACACTGCGAGCGACAGGTGGCGGCGAGGCGCGCGGCACAGTCGTGTTGGCCGAGGATGCACAATCGTTGGTGTTAGGTGCCGCGCTGGATGGCCTGCCAACGGGCGATTACCGGTTGGTGGCGTTTGGCGCGGGCAGCGATGCCACCAATGGCCGCTCAGTCGGTGACCGCAATGACGAGGTGAATTGTGCGCTTTCCGGGATCGCTTCGCCGTTCCCGGAAATCGCATTTGCTACTTTCGACGCGGATGAAAACGAGCAAGCCAAATTCTCGCAGCGAGCCGCGATTGCGCAGCCGCTCAGTAGTTTCGTCGGGCACACTGTGGTGGTTTATGCGGGCGCACAATCGTCGATCGACGCGCCGCACACGCCGCTCGCCTGCGGCGTGCTGGCGCTGATTGCGCGTTAGCTGGCTTGCTGATGAATCGCTTGCTGACGAATCGCTTGCGGCGTACTGACGCTCATTGCGCGCCAGCAGGCTAGTCGACGACGGGTTAAAGCGCGTTCAAGCGTCGGCGCTACTCTAAATAGACAAGTTCGGTGGATCGTCGAGCAGCGCCAACTGCTCGCGCAGCGACAGGATATGCTCGTTCCAATACCGCACGCTGTCGAACCACGGAAACGCTTGCTGGAAAGCCGGATCTGCCCAGCGCCGCGCCAGCCACGCGGCGTAGTGCATCAATCGCAGCGTGCGTAGCGGTTCGATCAGGCGTAGTTCAGACACGTCGAAGTTGCGAAACGATTCATAACCTTCGAGCAGCGACGATAATTGCGCCGATTGCTCATGTTCGTCACCGGACAGGAACATCCACAGGTCCTGCACGGCAACACCATTGGCCACATCATCGGTGTCGACGACATGCAGACGTTCGCCGTCTTCAAGCACGTTGCCCGGATGTAGGTCGTTGTGAATGCGCAGCTGCGCAAAACCGGCGGCGTCATCAAATTGTTCGTCGAGCCGTTCCAGCACGTCGTCAGCCAGCGTTGCGTAGGCCTCCTCGAGGCTCTCGGGAATGATCTCGTTGTCGAGCAGATAATCGCGCGCATCGTAGCCGTGCGATTCCAGGCTGATGCTGTTGCGCTCGGCAAACGGGCGTTGTGCGCCAGCCAGATGCATCCGTGCGACAAGCCGACCTAGCTGTTTAAGCGTCTCGTCGCTGTCCAGAGCCGGCCAGTGACCGCCGACACAATCGAAAATGGCTAACCGATGCCCCGCATAATCGTGCAGGGTTGCGCCGCCATGGACGCGCGGCGGCACGATCGGCAGATCGAGCGCCGCCAGCTCACAGGCGTAGTCGTGTTCCTCGACGATCGCCGCATTGCTCCAAC
>JBCBDU010000048.1:0-22883 GCA_038529355.1 Pseudomonadota bacterium | reverse complement strand
AAAAGAAAGTCACCGCGTTGTGTCAGCGTACGCGCTAATAACTGTGGATTGTCTTCCGCCTGGGTGCGTGCGATGCGTACGGCGCGATTGATCGCGCGGCGCGCTTCTTTCTCGGCAATCTCCGGCGTCAGTGTCGTGGGGCCATCCGCTTGTTTGTTCGCGACGAAAGACAGGCGTATCAAAACTGGAATCAGACGCGGATCGTCACGCCCGTAGGTTTCGCCCAGCACACGCTCCAGCCGACGCAAGGTGTATGTCGCTTGCGTGAAATCGCCAATTTCGGTGAACCAGTTAGCCCGTCGATCCAGCGCTTCGGCGTAGCCTTCTGAATTGGCCGAGAACTTGCGTTGCTGCAGGCGGTACATTTTTTCCTGAATTGAAGTTGCGCGGGCTGCACTACCGGAGAAAAAATGGGCGCGACTCAGTGCGTCCATGTCCTGGATTTGTTGCAGGTTGGTCGGGCCATCGGTGACGTGTGAGATATGAATGGCACGCTCGAACAGCGGTATCGCGGCCTCGTACTGACTCATTGCGATTTGCGTATCGGCCAAACCGCGCAGCGGGTTGATGAGTTCGCTACTGACAAGACTGCGCTCGGCTTGCTCATAGACACGGATCGCAGCTTCGAAGTTTTGCTGCGCGGCCGGGAAATTGTTGACCTCGGTTTGTGCGATCGCAAGATTCGTCAGCGCCTGGCCGAGCTGATTGCTTTCGGTGCCCCAGACCTGGCTCGTCAGAGCCACAGCCAGCTTGGCTGATTCGAGCGCTGCGTCGTATTCCCCTTCAGACAACAAACTGCGAAACTTTGTTTGCTCGTGATCCAGCGCGGCGCCTGCCGGTCCTGCGCGCTCGTCGTCGGTGAGTTCGATCACCTCGGGCACCGCCGCCGCAAAGGAATCAGGCGACAGGGCCGCGCATGCGCTCATGAACGCCGCGAGGCACAATACCCTTAGCCGCTGGGAACTCATTGGAATAACGTTACTCATAGCATTTTGTATCATCAGTGACTAAATTATCCGGTGACAACGCGCCTTGCCCTGCGTTGGTGCCCTAACAATCAATAGACCCCAACTTGCGCCGAAAGTTTTCGCATCGCAAGCGCCTCGCCTCAGGTGAGGTCGCCTCTAGGAGAGTACCATGCCGAGAATACGCCCTGTCGTTGCCGCTTTCATCACACTATTAGGAGTCGCGATGAGCTCAAGCACCCGTGCCGAAACCGCAGTGACGATCTACAGTCGCGCAACCCCTGGCGCCGTTGATCCGGAGCTCTACCGCCAGTCCGAGCGCATGAACGCGCGCTCTCGCATGGCCATTCCGGGCTATGCCATCGTGCGTGATGATCGCACCATCTCGTTGCAGCGTGGCCGCGGTGAGGTTCAATTGACCGACGTGGCTGCGTTAATCGACCCGACCACAGTAAAGTTCGAATCACTGACCGATCCGGCCGGCACGCGGGTCATTGAGCAGGACTTTCGTTTTGATTTGGTCGGCAGCGATAAGCTACTGGATCGCTACGTCGACCAAACCATCACCGTTGAACAGCTGGCCGGTGATGGTGTGCGCGCGGTTACCGGTACCTTGCTGAGCGTCGACGGCGGCATGGTGTTGCAGATGCCGGACGGCAGTGTTGAATTGTTGCGCAGTTGGGAACACGTGCGTCTGGGCAGTTTGCCGGGTGGTCTGATGACCCGCCCGACACTGGTCTGGGACGTCATGGCGTCGCGCGGCGGGGATCACAAGACGCGCGTTAGTTACGAAACGCAGGGTATGACATGGTGGGCCGACTACAATCTGGTCTGGAAGCCGGGCAAGAACGCGAACACCGGCACGTTGGCCGTCGGCTCATGGGTCAGTATCCTGAACCAAACCGGCGCGGCGTTTGAAGACGCGAAGCTGAAGTTAATCGCCGGCGATGTGCAACGCGCGCCGAAGAATCAGCCGCGCATAATGATGGAGCGCGCGAATGTGCGCGCGATGGCGATGGCCGATGACGCTGCCGGTTTTGAAGAGAAATCGTTCTTCGAGTTTCACTTGTACACGTTGGGTCGCAAGACGAGCGTTGCCAACAACGCGACCAAGCAAATTGAGCTGTTCGCTCAGGCAGATGCGGTACCGGCCAAGAAATTGCTGGTCTATAACGGCTTCCCATCAGCCAGCAACGTTGGTTATGGCATGACTGATCGCAACTTCGGTCAACAGTCAAACGCCAAAGTCGATGTGTATTTGAGTTTCGCCAATGACAAGAAATCAGGCTTAGGCATCCCCTTGCCGGCAGGGCGCATTCGCGTCTCGCAACTCGACGTTGCCGACGACAGTCTGGAATTCATTGGCGAGGACGTGATTAGTCATACGCCGCGCAATGAAGACGTGCGCATTCGGCTAGGGTCATCGTTCGATGTGCTGGGTCAGCGCAAACAGACGGACTATGAGATCGATACGCGCGCGCGTTGGATCGAAGAGTCGATTGAAATCACGTTGACCAATCGCAAGGATGTCGTGCAGAAGGTGACGATTGCCGAACCATTGTATCGATACGCCAATTGGGAAATCATCAACCCGTCGCAGACGTTCAAGAAGATCGATTCAAGAACGATTCACTTCGATGTCAGTGTGCCGGCCGACAGCAAAAAGACGGTGCGTTTCAACGTGCGCTACACGTGGTAGCGATTGCAGTGCAGCTATTGCTGGCCGAGTACCGCTGTGGCTAAAAGCGCAAGCGTGACGATGCTGGTTAATAACGTACGTAAACCACGGTACCAGCGCGGATACAGATACCAGACCTGCGTGCGCTCCCACACATACCAGGCCGGAAAACCGACAATGAAAAGCCATAGCCCCGCCGTGCCGGGCAATAACAGCGCCACCCAGGCAACCAACGCCGGCAAGACGCTAGCGGCAAACAGCCCGGCTGTTGTGCGTGAGTCGCTGTCATTGACTGCCATGCCCCAATGCACGGCGCCGACAAAGCTCAGGATGGTCGCCGCGTAGGCGAGCAACGCGAAGCGGGCATTAATATTGCCCGGCATGATGCCGGCGATGTCCGCCACGGCTAGTGCGACAAATGGAATCAAGCCGCCGACACCCAGCAGTCGCGGCAGCGTCGGTTGCTGATCGTTGGTGGCCTGCAGATGCACGCGCAGCTCGGGTTCGCCGCCAAGAAACTGATCGTCAACAAACACCATCGGTAGCGATGACCACTGATGTTGCGCTTTCATTGCTGCGAAGCGCTCGCGCTCCTGCGCGCTGCCCATTGAGCGGGCGTCGACCTTGTATTCACGCCCGTGCTGCTTCAGCAGCGCTTCGATCGCGCGAATATCGGTGATGCGGCTGGCAACAATGCGAATCATCGTGCGCGTTCGTCGCTAGGACGCCTGCTGAAACACGTGCACATCACGCTGTGGATACGGGATGCTGATGCCGTCGGCGTCGAGTCGGTTTTTGATGTTCTTGATCAATTCAAAACGCACGGCCCAATAGTCAGATGTTTTGACCCAAGGCCGAACAACGAAGTTGACGCTGGAGTCGCCAAGTTCGGAGACGGCAATCGTTGGCGCCGGTTCTTCGAGGATGCGCTTATCTGCTGCGACGACATCACGCAATGCCTGCTCGGCTTTTTTCAGGTCATCTTCGTAGCCAACCCCGATGACCAGGTCGATGCGCCGCGTCGGCTGGGACGAGTAGTTGACGATCGCGTCCGACGTGATGTTCGAGTTGGGCACGATGACGCGGCGATTGTCCGGCGTCAGCAAGATGGTGTTAAAAATCGATACTTCCTGCACGCTGCCGCCCACGCCTGCGGCCTCGACGTAGTCTCCCTCGCGGTACGGTCGGAACAGAATGATCAGCACGCCAGAGGCAAAATTCGACAATGAACCCTGCAGCGCAAGGCCGACCGCGAGACCGGCGGCACCCAGCACGGCAATCACTGAGGTCATCTCGAAGCCTAGTTTCTGCAGTGCGGCGAGGATCACAAACAGATTCAATAACGTGCGAATGATGTTGCTGATGAAGCGCTCGAGCAGCGGATCAAAATCGACGCGCGCCATCACCGAGCGCACGCCGCGCATGATCACGCCGACGATCAGGCGGCCAATAATAAATGTCGCAATCGCCGCGAGCAGGTTCAGACCGAACGACACGCCGCTCGTCGTCAGTGTCGTTTTCAGTTGTTCAATGTCGAATGGCAAACCGTCCATTGCGCGTTCCTTTTAGTGGTGGCTGTGCGTGCCAATCCGCAAGTGTAAGGGTTTGCCCGGATCGATCAAGGCGCGGGCGACTTCGGCGCAGGCGAAGCTTTGGCCGCCAGCGCCAGCACATTGCCCACCAGTGCAATAGCAAGCCCGCTAATGGCCAGAGCGCTCCATTCGTAGCCTTCGAATACGGTCGAAATCAGTAGCGCAACAACTGGCAACATCACCGTTGTGTAGGACGCCTTGGTTGGTCCGATGCGCTCGATCAGTTGCAAATACAAGCCGAAGGCGATCGCGGTACCGGGTAGCGCAAGGAACAACAGAGAGCCGATGTAGGCGGGCTGCCAATCGACAATGAAGGGTTTGTTTGTCACAACAGCAAATAGCGCGGAACACAAAGCACCGAGCGCCATGCCTTGCGCATTGACGGCGATGACCGGCAACTTGCGCCGCGTGCTAAGCACCGCTGCCATGTTGCCCAGAGAGGCCATGTACGCGCCTGTGAGCACGAGCGCGAAACCCTTCACCGCATCATCATCTAATGACAAAGCGCTAACCTCGGGCCAGAACATCAACGCAACGCCGCACAGCGACAATGCTCCGGCGATCAGCGTCGACGGTTGTATACGTTTGCCGAAAAACAGGCGTTCATTGACCGCATTCAGGATCACGATCGACGTGAACAGCACAGCGATCAGACCGCTCGCGATGTAGGCGGCGCCATGGTAGACGAAGTAGTAGTTGGCACAGAACATGAACACGCCCTGCAATGCGACGGCAGGCAGAAAACGCAGCGGGACGGTGAGGCGTCGACGTTGCACAATGGCCAGCACGACGAGCGCGAGCGCCGCCAGCGCAAACCGATACACGATCGACACTTCCTGCGGCACCACGCCGAGCTGGTACTTGATCATGATCCAGGTCGAGCCCCAGATCAGCACCGTCAACGCGTAAATGAGCGCAGTTGGCAACGTTAGCGTTCCGCCGGTACGGCGTTTGGCAAAGCAATGCGAAAGATGTGGTAGGGCTTGTGTGTATCGACAGCACCGGGCGCGCCGAACAAGTACAGCGGCAGTGCGCTGTCGCCAACGTACAGCGCGCCTGTATCGTCAACGGCCAGTGCGGCGGGCCAGCGCATACGGGTTGATTGCATCAGCGTTTGCAGCCGGCGCGTGTTGCTCGCGCGCACGATGCTGTGGTGCTCAATGTCGGTGATATACACGTCACCGTCGCTGCCGGCGTACAACCCGTCACTGAGCGGTTTATCGCTGTAGCGTTCAACGGCAGTTTCGATATCGTTTGCATTGGCAGCCGGGTCGGTCACGATCGACAGCGGGACGCGATACAGACCGTCGTTGGACATGGCAGCCAGATACAACCAGGTTTCCTCGCTGTCGATTGCCAGCGCAGTGAGCCCGGGCATCAGCGAAAACAGGCCGCTGAAAAAGCGCATCGGCCGGAAACTGTTGTTGATCAGAAAGTCCTGCGACGTGATGCCGCTGTCTTGCTCCAACATGCGCCGTGATGTTTTGCTGCTGGTGTCGTGCACAATCAACGCTGGACTGCGTCGCACGATGCTGGTGTCCGCGATCATGACGAATTGGCCGTCGCGACTCACGACAAGATGTTGCAGCAGGGCGCCAAGCGGCGCGATATCACTGGCGAACGTGTGCTCATAAACACGCTCGCCGCTGTCGATACTGAATGCAGACAGGCGCACCGAGCCTGTTGCGTGATTGGCGTGGTCAATCACCCATAAGCGGGAGTTGTTGTCCGCAAACAGGCCGAGCGGGGTCTGCAGCCCTTGTTGCTGTGTTTTGCCGTCCGGGAACGGCAGCGCAATGTCATCTACGATGCGCAGCAATTTGTTGCCGGCCGGTTTGGCTGCCGGGTGCACGGTGAAGAAAATCTCGCCAGGCCCGGTGACTGCAATGTCGCCAATCGGCTGATCGTAGCTAAACACAATGTCGAGTTGTTCGGCGTCGAGCTGTGCCGGTGTGTTGACGTCACGAGCAGGGTTGCCGCCGCCATAGATCAGGCGCACCGCCAACAGCAGCAGGGCAAAAACAGCGGCGAAACCCAAAAAAACGCGTGTCATGTCAGTTCGCCATGGGTGTCGCGTCGTGCAGGCGCAGGAATTGCGCCACACAGCGCTCCACATGCGCTTGCTTTTGCTCAGCGCTCATTGCCTGCAGATGATTCATAAGCAGGCGCTTGACGAAGTCCGCCTCCACGAGGCAGGTGAAATCCAGCGCAGCCTGTTTCGGATCAGCAATGTTGCACAGACCGGCTCGCGTGCTGTTGGCCAGCAGAGCCTCGATGTTGCCGTGTAGCACAGCAGGACCTGTTTCCCAGAATGTTGTCGCCAAACGCGGGAAGGCAGGTGTCTCTGCGATCAGCAGTCGGTACACCGCCACGACCTGTTCATCGAGCAGCAGATCTACCAGACGCAGCGCAATTTGTTGCAGCGTGTTCTCAATGGGTCCGTCGATCTCAGTGCTGGCGACATCCAGCTCATAGGTTCGCATCTTCGCGACAATACATTCGCGGAACAGCTCTTCTTTGTTGGCAAAGTGTGAATACACGGTTTGCTTGGAGACGCCGGCGCGCGCCGCAATCGCATCCATCGACGTGCGTTCGTAGCCGACATCCATAAACAGACAGGCCGCAGCCGTCTTGATGGCGTCGTGCTTGCTGTCACTTTTGGGTCGTCCCGGTTTTGCTGCTATTGCATCCATAGTTATCAAACTGTACAGTTCCGTATTATAATTATCAGCATTGATTGTACGCGACAATATAGCATTGTCCTAGACGGCGGTCAGTGCAGGTGCTTCGGTAACGAAGCTAATGTTTTATAAGGAAATTTCATGCGCTCTGTCGGTATTCGAAGATACTTGCTGCTGATCGCGGTCGGCGGTTTGGCGGCGTGCGGTGGCGACGATACGTTCCCGCAACAGTCCGCTTCTGCATTGCTAGTGAACGCCTTTGAAGTTGAGGCTGCCGATCAATACGATGCGCTGCAGCGCTTCAGCGGCCAGGTGATGGCTGCCCGGCAATCGAGCCTGGGCTTTGAGTTAGGCGGGGAGCTTGCGGCGGTTGCCGTCGATGACGGCGATCAGGTCAGTGCGGGCGCGGAGCTCGCGCGACTGGATACGCGCCGCCTGGCTGCACGCCGTGCCGAAGCCGCTGCTGCCCTGGCCCAGGCGACGTCACGCGCAGATTTGGCCAGAAGCACGTTTGAGCGCGTTGAACGTGCGCTCGCCTTTGAGGGCGTCTCAACGCAGGAAGTCGATGTGGCGCGCGACAATCTGACAGCAAGCGAAACGGCGCAAACCGCGGCGCGCAGCGCGTTGCAGCGTGTCGATATCGATCTGGCCAAATCGGTGATCACGGCGCCCTATGACGGCGCGGTGCTCGTACGCCTGGTGGACGAAGGGCAGATCGTTGCGGCCGGACAGCCGGTGTTTGAATTCCAGGAATCGGCCGCGCTGGAGGTGCGATTGTCGGTATCCGGCGATGCGTTGGACACGTTAGCTACGGGCGCGCAGGTCACGCTTGCAATCAACGATCAGCCCGTGTCGGCGACGGTGACGGCCATTATCGCCAGGCGCGATATGCGCACCCGCGCTGTCGATGTGATTTTGGCCATCGATGCCGGTGCGCCGGCGCGAGTCGGTGATATCGCTGAGCTGCGCTACGCACGAACCGTGTTGGAGGCAGGCTACTGGGTGCCGCTCGACGCACTCACAGAAGGCGCGCGCGGCGTTTGGAATGTGTTGGCAATCATGCCAGCTGAAGACCGACTTGATGCCGCCGAGCAACGCGCGACAGGCGCAACCCATGCGTTGCAAAATCGCCCGGTCGAGTTGCTCCATCATGAGGATCAACGTGTGTTTGTGCGCGGCGGCATCGCCGCTGGCGATGTGATCGTTGCGAATGGTTTGCAACGCGTCGTGCCCGGGCAAGGCGTGCGCGTGGCGCAGCCTGACACATTGGCAGAAATCCAGTGAAGGCGCGCGACTCAGCTGGCGGTATCGCCGCGCTCGCCGAGCGCCTGTACAGCAACAAATACCTGTTGTGGTTAACAATCATCATCGTACTGATGGCCGGTTATTCGTCGCTGTCGAATTTGCCGCGCATCGAAGATCCGCGCATCACGAATCGGTATCCCAGCGTCACGACCATCGTGCCGGGCGCCAGCGCCGAGCGCGTCGAGTCGCTGGTGACGCAAAAACTTGAAGATGCGCTGGATGAGATTGCGGAGATCAAGAAGATCCAGTCGACATCGCGCAATGGCATTTCGGTGTTATCCATCGAGTTGCAGGACAACGTCGGCCGCGGTGAGAACGAGCAGGTCTTCTCCAAAATCCGTGACCGCTTGGGGGATGCTGTGCCGGAATTGCCGCAGGGTGCCGGCGAACCGATTTTCGATGACAAGAACGAGGCCATCGCATTCAGCATTCTCGTTGCGCTGCGTTGGACGCGCGATGACCCGCCGCCGCTCGGTTTGATGTATCGACTCTCGGAGCAGCTGTCCGATGAGCTGCGCAGCATTCCCGGCACCGAAATCGTGCGCTATTACGGAGCGCCGGAAGAAGAGATAGCTGTCACGGTCGATCCTGACGTCCTGGCCAACATGGGTCTGTCCGCCAGTGATGTTGCGCGCCTGATCGGCGCTGGCGATCCGAAACAACCCGCGGGCGCCGTACGCAGCGCGCAGCGTAACGTGTTCGTCGAAGTGGATGGTGAACTGGATAGCGCTCAGGCTGTGGCCGAAACCGTACTGATCTCGAACAACGGCGGCGGCGCCGTGCGACTGGGTGATATCGGCGAAATCAGCAAAGGCTGGCGTGAGCCTGCGTCCGATATTGCTTACTCCAATGGCGCGCGCAGCATCTTTCTTGCCGTGCGTACCGAGGAATCGATCCGCCTGGATCGCTGGGCGGTGACGGCGCGCGAGCGGATTGTGACGTTCAATGATCTGCTCGGCGGTGGTCTGCAGGCCAACGTCGTCTTTGATCAGAGTGTCTACACCGAACAACGCCTGTCGAGCCTCGGTGGCAACCTGTTTGCCGGCGCACTGGTTGTAATGCTGGTCGTCTTTGTCGGCATGGGCTGGCGTGCAGCTCTGATCGTTGGCTCTGCGCTGCCGCTATCTTCATCACTCGCGATTTTTGGTCTTGGGCCGGCCGGGCAACAGCTTCACCAGATGAGCATCTTCGGCATGCTGGTCGCCATCGGCCTGCTGATTGATGCGGCTATTGTCATGACCGACGAGGTCAAGAAACATCTGGACGCCGGCGCCGAGCGTGTCATCGCACTGCGGCGTGCCGTTACACATTTGTTTGTGCCGCTGCTTGCGTCTACGTTGACCACCGTGCTCGGCTTCATGCCGGTGTTTTTGCTGCCTGGTGCGATGGGCGATTTCGTTGGGCCGATCGCGATGTCCGTTGTGCTCGCGTTAGCGGCGTCGTTTGCACTGGCGATGACGGTTATCCCGGCGCTTGCCGCGTTGTTCATTCGGCGTTGTGAGCCGGGTCAGCAGCGTCACTGGTGGTCGGATGGCGCGAGCAGTCGCAGACTCAGTGAACGCTATGAATCTGTGCTGCATGCCTGCCTGCGCCGACCGGGCCTGACGGCGCTTGCCTGTCTTGTGCTGCCGATCGCCGGTTTCCAGTTAGCCGGCACGTTAGGGCAGGAATTCTTCCCGACGGCAGATCGCGATCAGGTCGAAATTCAGGTGTGGACGCCGCGCGGCACGTCGGTGGACGCCACCGCTGAGTTGACGCGTAAGATCGATGCGCGGCTTGCCGAAGAGGCAGGCGTCACCGACGTTCATTGGCTGGTTGGTCACAGCTTCCCGACGATTTATTACAACCGCGTGATGCGCATTCGTAATGACAGCGCGTATGCGCAGGCGGTTGTGTTCACCAATACCGTGGCCGACGCGAATGCGTTGACGCTGACGCTAGGCGCCGAGCTGCCCGACGAGTTCCCGGAAGCGCGCATCGTTGTCGCCAAGTATTCGCAAGGTCCGCCGGTCGACGCGCCCGTTGGCGTGCGCATCGAAGGGCCGGACACGGCTGTACTGACTGCACTGGGGCAACAGGTGCGCCAGATCATGCACTCGGTTCCAGACGTGATGCAGACTTATGCAACGATCGTCGGCGGCGAGCCCAAACTGTCGTTTGTGGCGGACCCGGTAGCCGTGCAGCAGATCGGTTTGACGTTATCCGATGTTGCTGCGCAGTTGCAGTCAGGGCTCGAAGGCGCGACGGGCGGCGCGGTGCGTGAAGGTCGTACCGAGTTGCCAGTGCGCATCCGCTATCCGGATGATGCGCGCGACGGCACGGTAGACGTTGCGGCGACGCAGCTGGTCGCAAACGGCGCAACTGTCAGTGCGCTGAATGTCGGCAATTTCGAATTGCTGCCGGAAGCGGCGAGCATTACGCGCGAGAACACCGTGCGCGCGAACAAGGTGTACGCGTTTATTCATCGCGATGCCCTTGCGGTCGATGTCGCCAATGCTGTGCAAAGCGCGCTGGCGGCCCGCAACTTTACGTTGCCACCGGGCTACCGGATGTTGATGGAAGGCGACAGCAACGAACAGGGCAAGGCGATTGGTCAGCTGTTGACATACTTGCCGATTCTGGGTCTGTTGATGGTCGCAACGATTGTTCTGTCATTTCGCAGCGTTCGACTGGCGGCGGTCATTGGCGTGGTCGCTTTCTTGTCGGTCGGCCTGGGGATGCTCGGTCTGTGGTTGGGCGGCTATGCGCGCGGTTTCAACGCCGTCATCGGCGTTGCCGGCCTGATTGGTGTGGCAATCAACGGCACGATTGTCGTACTCGCGGCGATCCGCGCGGATGGTGCGAGCTGCACCGGCGATAATGCGGCGATCGTTGCGCAAACGATGGGTGCAACCCGGCACATTGTTTCCACCGTGTTCACAACCGTCGGCGGTTTCGTGCCGCTCATTTTCTTCAGCGGCGGCGACTTCTGGCCGCCATTGGCAGTCGTGATTGCAGGGGGTGTTGGTTTCTCGATCACGCTATCCCTGTTCTTTACGCCGGCGATGTACGTGTTGCTGTGTCGGCTTGCGCAGCGCACTGGCCGGCCGCTTTACGCGACGACGGAGTTCGCAACATGAGGCGCGCCGCGGCGGGTCTTGCGCTGCTGGTGTTGAGCGGCTGCGTTGCGCAACGCCCGGTGCCAACGTCGACCATCGACGTTGATGCGCAATGGCAAATAGCAACGGATCAGAGTGAGCCGGCGCTTGAGCAGTGGTGGCAGCAGTTCGCAGACCCGCAGCTCAACAAGCTGGTGCAACAGGCTTTGCAGCACAACCGCGAACTGCGTGGTGCGCAGTGGCGTGTCGTCGAGGCGCAAGCCGGCACGGCTGCGGCACGCGGCGCGCGCTTGCCGGCGTTGGCGCTGGATACGCGCTACACACGGTTCGAACAAAGCATCGAGTCGCCGCAAGCGGCCGGGCCGCTGATCGCCGCCGGCATCGTGCCGCGCGACGGCGAGTTTTACACCACCAGCCTGTTGGCGAACTGGGAGCTGGACATATTTGGCGGGTTGCGTGCGCGCCAAACAGCGGCTGCAGCGCGCGAGCGCGCGGCGATTGCGGCCGCTGACGGTACAGCGTTGCAGGTTATCGCCGAGACGGTCAGCGCCTACAACGACGTGGCAAGTTTTGCCCAGCGTGCACGCATTGCCCAGCGCAACGTCGATTTGCAGCAGAAAACCCTCGACATCGTGCGCGGTAAAGTGGGGCTGGGACTTGCGCGAAAACTCGACGAAGTGCGCGCAGTTGCCGATCTGGAACGACTGGCTGCCGATGTGCCGCGCCTTGAGGCACAGCGCCATGCAGCTCTGCAACGCCTGATCGTGTTAACCGGTGATCGCGCGCTGCTCGACACCCTGAGCCAGCCAGATACTGTGCTGGCAGCGCCGGCCGATGTTGCTGTTGGGCTACCCGCGGATGTGTTGCGTCGCCGCCCGGACGTGCGCGTTGCCGAGCAAGAGCTAGAGTCGGCGACCGCATTGACGCAGGACGCCGTTGCGGCGTTTTTCCCATCGCTGCAACTGACGGCATCCGGCGGGTTCGAGGCTGGCACAGTCGATGCACTAAACACCGGTGCTGCGCGCGCCGTTGGCATCGTACCGTTTGTGCGCTGGCCGCTCTTTCAGGGCGGGCGGTTGCGCGCGCAACTCAGCGCCGCGCGTGCGCGCGAGCAACAAGCGTTCGCCGCGTATGAGCAATCGATTCTGGGCGCGTTAGCCGACACCGAATCGGCTTTGGCGGCGTTTCGTGGTGCGCAGCAAAGCGTTGCGCGTATCGCGCTTGCTCGCGATGCTGCGCGCGAGTCCGAAACACTGGCACGCAAGCTCTATGGCGAAGGTTTGAGCGATTTTCTGACACTGCTTGATGCGCAGCGGCAGCTCGCGCGGATTGACGATGCGTTGATTGCGACGCAGGCCGAACTTGTGTTGTCGACGGCCCGGTTGTACAAATCTCTGGGTGGGGGATGGTCAGGTACGTCGAACGATGAATAACAATGAGCGTCAAACCAGCGGCACGCGTCGCTATGTTCTGGCCGTCATTGGCTGTGTGCTAACGATGGCGTCGGCTTACGGGCTGTATGTGTTTGCGCAATTGGTCGGCTTTGTCGCCGATGATGCCGGCAGCGGCAACAACTTGTGGGTAGACTATGGTCTGGTTGGCGCCAGCCTGGCGCTGGTCGGTGTTGCGGGTCTGTCGCTGCTGTGGTCTGCGCTGCGCGGCCGCCATCGCGACGTTGTTCCCGGTCCAACGCTGTACTTGCTGGGCCTGTTTCTCGCTGCATTGAGTCTGCAAGCAGCGCTGATCAGTTCGGCTGCGCTCGCGTGGTTGGGTGTCGCAGCAGGCGGTGCGCTGATCGTCTTTGAGTATCGCAGCGACTTTATTTGAGCGGCGCCACACTGTCGGCTAGCGCCTGCAGGATTTCCCCAACATCACCATGCAGTTTCTCGCTGGCGATGTCGTCAGCGCGCGTCTTGCCGCGGTTGACGATGTACAGCGGTTTGTCCTGCTCGTGACAGCGCCGCGCGAAGCGGAATCCGGAAAACACCATCAGCGATGAGCCGGCAACGATGACGCCATCGGCGGCGTCAACGGCTGCGTAGGCGTCATCGACGCGCTGGCGTGGCACGTTCTCGCCGAAGAACACAACTTCCGGCTTGACGATGCCGCCACATTGCGGGCATTCGGGGACGTGAAAGCTGCTGTAATCGGCTTGCTCGATAATGGCGTCGCCATCGGGCGCGTCGCGCACGTCGTGTACGGTGTCCTGCCATTGCGGATTGAGCACGGAGATTCGTCCCTGCCACGCCTTGCGGGTCGTAACCGTTTGGCAACTGAGGCAGCGCACTTCGTCCAGACGCCCATGCAGGTCGATGACATCCGCGCTACCGGCTTGTTGGTGCAGCCCATCGACGTTTTGTGTGATCAGCCGCTCCACCGCGCCGCCGGTTTGTAACGTCGCCAGTGCCTGATGCGCCTTGCCCGGTTTTGCCTGCGTCATGCGTGGCCAACCCAGCATGCTGCGCGCCCAGTAGCGTTGGCGCACGTTGTGTTCGTTGACGAAATCCTGAAACATGACCGGCCGTGCATGTTTCCACTCACCGTCATCGTCGCGATAGTCCGGAATGCCAGAGCCGGTGCTGCAACCGGCACCGGTGAGCACAGCAAAACGCGCGCCATCAGCCAGTCGCTGTGCCAGGTTGCTGGCCGTCGCGATCGCCGCGTCAGCCACGGTTGGCGGGCAGTGAGTTCAGATTGATATGCATCCCGGAAGTCGCCGCTGTGACATGCGCGCCGTGATCCTCGTATAGCCGCTGCGCCAGTTGTTTGCCAGCGCGCGGCTCGCCGTGCACCAGCCACACGGGCGGCGTGCCACCACAGCTGCCGTACCAGCGCGACAAGTCAGCTTCGTCGCCATGCGCGGACAAACCACCGACGGTGTGCACGGTGGCGGCAACCTTGATGCGCTCGCCGTGGATGCGTATTGCGTCCTTGCCGTCTATCAGTTGTCGCCCGAGTGAGCCCTTCGCTTGATAACCGACCATGATGACGTGGCAGTTATCGCGCCAGACATTGTGTTTCAGATGATGTAGCACGCGACCACCATTGCACATGCCACTGCCGGCAATAATGATCGAGCCGCCCGCGTCTGCGAGGCGGTTGATGACACGCGATTCGGCGGCGGTGCGTGTCAGGTACAGATTGTCCAGCACAGGCATTGCATCGTGCTCGCGGCGCAAACGGGTCGCCTCGTCATCGTACAAGTGCGGGTAATCCCAATAAATTTCACTGGCTTCGATGGCCATCGGGCTGTCGAGAAAAATACGCCACTGGTCGATGCCCCAAGCGTCGGCGTGTTTGCCAAACAGGTACAACAACTCCTGACTGCGGCCAATCGCAAACGCCGGAATGATGATGTTGCCGCCAGACTCGGCGGCCTTGTGCAAGATCTCCCCGATTTCGGCATAGGTCTGCTCGCGCTCGCGGTGGCGGCGCCCGCCATAGGTGCTCTCCATGACGACGAGATCGGCGCTGGTCACCGGTTGCGGGTCGTGCAGGATCGGTGTGTCGTATTGGCCAACATCACCGGAGAACACGAGGCGACGTTGCGCGCCGTCTACGTCAATCTCGACCTCTACGATCGCCGAGCCCATGATGTGGCCGGCGTCGTGAAACGTCACCCGTACATGCTCGGTAACGACAAACGTCTCCTGGTAGGCGTGGCCTGCCAACATCGCGGTGACCTGCGCCGCATCCTGGCGCGTATACAGGGGCTTGACGGGGCCCTTGCCACGCCGCGCGCGTCGCCGCGTTTGTTGCTCCGCATCGCGCTCACCCAGCGACGCTGCGTCCGCCAGCAGCACACGGCACAGTTCCCGGCTGGCGTTGTGCGTGTGTACCTGGCCGGCGAAGCCGCGTTTGCATAACAGCGGCAGTCTGCCGCTATGATCCAGATGGGCGTGGCTGAGTACGACGGCGTCAATGTCGGCGGCATCAAACGGAAAAGGGTCGCGGTTGCGTGCCTCATTGCGGCGACCGCCCTGAATCATGCCGCAATCGAGCAGGATGCTGGCGCCGGCTACCCGCAGAATATGGCAGGAGCCGGTGACTTCGCCCGCGGCGCCGAAAAACTCCAGCATGAAGGGCTGGGCGGTCTGGCGTGCGTTCATCGTCTGGCGGCCACTTGTGGTAAGACGGTGCCAAAATCGTCGGTGAGGTCCGCCAAAGGGCTCAAATTAGCGTGTTTGGGGGGTGTTTTTAACAAAATATTTTTGGTGTCATGTGATAACCGTCACGGACGAGGTGTCGCGGATCGCATACGGTTGGAAGCCTGATAAAGGGAGTCAGCGAAAGCTAAAGCCATGTTAAAGAAAATCCTCATTGCAATGATCGCGATGCTGGTCGTCGTCCTGTTGTACATCCTGGTGCGCGAATCCCGCTCCGTGAGTGGCGAATTCTACATCGATTACAGCAACTACGTCTCGACGCTGCGGCAGAGCCAACGCGATTACGAAACGCTCAGCGATACGTTGAGTGTGGTGTCGCGTCAGGTGCAGACCGTGCCTGAGACCGTTGACAGCTTGACAGCGCGACTCGGCCAAAGCGCTAACGCGTTGCGCGCGCCGTCGTTGACGCTGCGTAATGCAACAGTCAGCCGCGAAGCGCGCACCTACACGAACAAGGTTGAGCAGTTGTTGATCGAAACGGCAACGTTCGCCGAAGCGCAGGTGCTGCTGGCAGCCGCGGCCGACAGCGTGCGCGTTGATGGCCCGCAGGTTGTACGCGCATTGCGCGACGGCGGTGAAGAGACGCTGTCGCAGGCTCTGTTTGGCTTCTCGGTTGAGGTGCTCGACGTTGCCGCCGGACAGTCCGAGGTGAGCCCCGATGAGTTGCAACGCCGCGTCGACGAATTGGCGGCATCAGCCAATGAGACAAACAATCTGCCGGAAGGCTTCGCCGATTTGATTGCGGCATCTGGCGTGATTCTTTCGCAGAGCCCAGACACGGCCGCAGCGCTTGAGAGCATTGCGGCTATTGATTTGCCGGCAACCTCGCAAGCGTTGTACCGCGCCGTCGCCGCGAACAATGCCAGCATCACTTCTAAAGCAGATCGTGCCCGACTGTTGCTGGCGGCGGTGTCAATTCTGTTAATTCTGTGTATCGCCTGGATTGGTGTGCGCTTGCAGCAAAGCAACGCAACGCTTGCCGAAACGAACCTCGAGCTGGAGCAGTTCAATGTATCGCTGGAAGAGCGCGTCAGCGAACGTACCCGCGAATTGAGTTCAGCATACAGCGAGCTGCAGGAATCGCAGGCACAGCTTGTGCAGGCTGAGAAGATGTCTTCGCTGGGTGAGCTGGTCGCCGGTATCAGTCACGAAATCAACACACCACTATGGTATTTGTTGAGCAACACGACGCTGATTAAGGAGCGTCTGGGTAGTTTCAATCGGTTCGTAGACGTCACACACGACATGCTCGAGCTGCTGCGCGCCGGTGGTGGCGATAAAGATGCATTCGTTAAACAGTTGCGGCGCCTCGATCACGCGTTGAACAACGATGGTTTGCGTGATGACCTCAAAGAGAGCAACGACCTGCTAGATGACAGTGTCGAGGGACTCGAGCAGTTGTCCGAAATGGCGCAATCATTGAAAGACTTCAGCCGCCTTGACCGCGCCGCGACCGATTCAGTGAACCTGAATGACGGTATTGAGAAAACACTGGTCATTTCCAAGAACGTATTGAAAGGCGGAATCGAGATTCGCAAGAATCTGGGTGATTTGCCGCCAGTGTCGTGCTCGCCAAGTCAGATCAATCAGGTATTGTTGAACCTGATCAAGAACGCTGCCGATGCCATGGACAAGAAAGGTGTATTGACGCTGACCACGTGGGCAGACGACAACAATGCCTACATCAGCGTGCAGGACACCGGTGAGGGTATGGATGAAGAGACGCTGGCCAAGGTGCGCGATCCGTTCTTTACGACCAAAGAGGTCGGAAAAGGTACTGGATTGGGCTTGTCAATCAGCCAGAAAATTATCGATACCCACAATGGCCGTCTTGACATAAAATCAGCGCCCGGCGCCGGATCGACTTTTACGATAGTCTTACCGACCGGCGACGAGCCAGAGCAAAGCGATATGGCTCGTGAGCTTGCTGAGCTGGAGCAGTTCTCCAAGGACTTGGAAAACGGCGAATTCGACGATTCTGCGGCAATCGGGACGGACCTCGATTTTCCAACAGAAAAGACAGCATAGGCGCGCTTTTTAGAAATGGCTTTAACGCAAACGACACATGAAATGAACGGCCCTGGCAGTCGGGATCCGTCCCGCAAGCCTAAGGTCGTCTTCGTTGATGACGAAAAACGCGTATTGAATGCAATGCGCGCGTTGTTTCGGCGTGACTACGAATTGTTTTTGACCACATCTGGTCAAGAAGCCATCGATTATTGCGTAGAACACGATGTAGATGTCATCGTTGCTGACCAACGGATGCCTGAAATGGAAGGTGTCGAAGTGTTGGGTGCTGTGCGCCAGCAAGCGCCGCGCACGATGCGCATTTTGCTGACAGGTTACGCAGACTTGGACGCAATTGAAGGCTCGATCAACCACGGCGAGGTCTTCCGATTCTTATCCAAACCGTGCCCGCCGGACAGTTTGCGCTCAACGATTGAGCAGGCATTCAAGGCCTCCGATGCGCCGATTATCGAGCCCATCGAAGCGCCGATCTCGATCCCGACCCCGGCTGCTGACGCGCCGGCTGACGAGATCGCACCGCTGGAAGCGCCGACGAAGCGCCGCAAGGGACCGTCGCTGATTCCCGCGATGCTTGCCAACCGCAAACCGGCGGTGCCAGAAGACACCAGTGGCGATACCGTCGCCCAAATAGAACAGATTGAAGAAACCGGCGAGCAGGTCGTATTGTCTGGCGACCGCATCGAATACGGCAATAACAGTGACTCCTTCCGTGACATGCAAGCTGTTGGCGTTGTGGTGTTTACGCTCAGCGATGAGTTCTTCGCCGAAGTGCAGCAGACACTTGGCGGTCATTATGAGCTCTATCACGCCAACCGTTTGTTGAAAGTGCTGGAGCTGATCACGCAGAACAAAGCGGGCGTGCTGATCTCCGAAGTCAGCAGTGAAGGCTCCGTGCTGCGCAAGGTGCTGAACAAGTTCAAGCAACATCTGCCGGAATTGATCGCGATTGTGATCAGTGATGATCGTGACGCAGCGGAAATGATTTCGCTGATTAACCATGGCCAGGTGTTCCGCTACATGTCCAAGCCAGTCGCCCACGATCGTTTGTTGCAGAACGTCAACGGCGGTGCCCTGCGTCACTTGCAAATGCGCGCCGACCCGAGTCTTGTGCCACGTTCGCAGGTTGAACAAAGCGCCGAGCTGGATAGCATTCAAACGACCGGTTTCGATGCGGTAGTGAACAAGCTGAAATCATTCGGCAGATTCTGGCGCCGTAGCTAATTTCAGGGTTGAAGTCACGATGAGCGATTCGTCCACCGAATCGGGCGCAGGCCCGCAAACGGCTCCGAAGTCTAAAGATACGCTGCTGCTGGTGCTGGCGCTTTTCGTCGTCGCCGGCATGTTGGCGTGGTTCTTCTTTGGCCAGGATCAGCAAGTTGTTGAAGATTTGCCTGAGTTGATCACGCCGGTCGAAGAAGAAATTGAGCCGATCCGCGCCGTAGTTACCGAGGTTTCCGCCGATGATGAGCTACTCTCGCGCGCGCGTCTGGCGGCCGAGGCCGGCATGCTTGCTGCGCCGGCCGGCAGCAACGCTCTGTATTACTACGTGCAATACGTTGAGCAAAACGCTGACGACGTAGAAGCAAATGATGAATTGCAGGCGGTGGCCGATCGCATCGGCGCCAACATTACGCGCGCTGTCGATGCAGGCGATTGGGTTGACGCTGCAACGCTCGTGAACCAGTTGAACAACGCGGGTGTTGCGACGGCGGCCAGTGAATCGTTCGACACACAACTCACCGCCTACCGTAACCGCCAATCACTGGCGGCGCTGACCGCAGCGCAGGCAGGTGATGAGGCTGCGGCGAACGCGGCGATCGACATCGTTGCCGGCTTGCCACGCACGCAGACTGGCGAAGTACTTGAGTTGCGGTCAACGGTGCGCGACGAATTGGTTGCGAAGCGCCTAGCGGATCAGGCTGCAGAGCAACAGGCGGCGCAACGTCGTGCGGCCGCAGCCGCGCGCGCAGCGCAAGCAGCGGCGGCCAGCGCAGAACAAACCGCCACAAGTCCGTCGACACCGGTCGCTGCTGAGGCGACCGCTCCCGAAGATCCTTTCGCTGCGGTCACGGCTGCTCTGGCTGATAGCCAGTTCAGCGATGCAATCAATGCTTTTCAGGCAGTACCAGCCAGCGCGGACGGCGCCGACGCCGCACGTGAGTCGCTAGTCAGTGCGGTATCGGTGCAAGTACGTGATGCGGCGGCCCGCGGCAATCCAGATGGTGCCGAGCAATTGCGCAGCCAGCTGGTTGCGGTCGATTCCACGGCTGCGTCTACACTGGAAGCGGTCATCAATCGCGCCTACATCGAGCAGGCGACCGCTGAGACAGTGTCGGCAGCGCAATTGCGCCGCGTCAGTGCTGTGCCGCCCAGTTATCCGCGCAACGCGTTGCGCCGTAGTCTGGAAGGGCGGGTGAGAGTCGAGTTCACGGTTGGCGTCGATGGCCGAACCAGTGAGATCGAAGTGGTCGAGACGACCTCGAGCGTTTTCAACCGATCCGCGACCCAGGCGGTCTCGGAGTGGATTTACGAACCGCGTGAGGTACGCGGAGAAGTGGTCCCGCAACGCGTTTACGCCTTCCTCGAATACAACCTCGAATAACGCCATCGCGCAAGTCGCCCGTCACTTTTGGTGACCCCGCGCACTACTCGCAGTGTCTGACCTGCCCCTGTCACTTGGCGTAGCACCACAGTATCCTTGTAAATCCAGTTCGCAGGGGATCGATATGAACGGGCTCACTCATTGGCGGTTGCTAATGACCGCATCCGTGTTTTGTCTGATGATGGCGCGCAACAGTGCGGCTGAAGTGCTGCATGCTGACCGCGCCGGTTTTGTCGTGCGCCATGAGGTGACGCTGGTTGCGCCAAAAGAGACTGCGTGGCGGATGCTCGTGGGTCATATCGGCGAATGGTGGAATGGCGACCATACGTATTCGGGAAGCGCCGAGAATCTCTATATTGAAGAGCGTGCTCTGGGCTGTTTTTGTGAACGGCTCGGCGAGGTTGATGCCGTTGTGCACCTGACCGTAACCGCGTTGCGCCGCGGCAGTTTGCTGCGGCTCACGGGCGGCCTCGGCCCACTTGGTTTGATGGGGGTTGATGGCAATCTGGTGTTCAGTTTCAGCGAAAGCGACGGCCGTACACTGATGGCAATGGAGTACCGTGTCGGGGGCTACGACCCCGACGGGCTCGACAAGATAGCGCCTGCAGTCGATGCGACACTGCTCGAACAGGTCGAGCGGTATGTGCGGTTTGTTGAATCAGGCTCTGCCGAGCTTGCAACCGATCTACCCGAGCAGATGGCGCCAGAGTCCAACTAGACGTAAATCCGGCGCGCGGTCGAACCGGGCTGGACGTTCTGAATACGTGCGCCGGCAAATACTATTTCAACGTCCAACCAAAACTCAGCACGTAGCGCGTGCCGGCATCAACGCGCGTTAGGCTATGCGTTTGCTGGTCGGGGCGAAAGAACTTGATGCGCCGCGACGCAAAGATAGGTTGTTCACACTCGAATTGACCACCGGCGTCAGCCTCGATCAGAACGACGTTGACGCGGTAGTGACGGCGACCGTCAACAGGGTCTGTGTGTGGCGCAATGGCGGCGCCTTTACGAAACCGCAGCAGATAGCAGTCCCACGGCACGATGAACGGATTGATGCCCAGCAGCATCTTTTCGTAGCCGGATGCCTGGCGTCCGCCGCGCCAGCGCAAAAATCCGTTCACAAACGTTTTGAACGTGGCTGCCGTCATGCGCTAGCGCTTTGATCGGTGGGTGGCGCGTCGTACCAGATGCCGTATTTGTCGCCTTGCCACATCAGCAACGCAAACAGGTACGCGTTGGCAAGCAGGATTAACCCGCCAACCAGCGCGGCTTCGTTGAAAAGACCAAGTGCACAAAACACGAAGCCAAAGGCGTGCAGGATGATCTGGATACGAGCAGCCACTTCGCGCCGTGTACGTACGCTCAAGAAATTTAGAAAAAACCAGCATTTCAGCCAGAATGGTAGCTGTTGCCAGCCTGTATTTGTCGAGTCCATGGTGTATGCCTCCTGGTTCAGGGTGTTGATATCAACTTCGAGCGCGGACGCGAGGCATTTCAGAGATTCCAAGCTAGCGTTGTGACCACTCTCTATGCGTTGAATGGTCCTGACGTTCAGACCTGACATTTGCGCCAGCTGTTCTTGCGAAAGATGCCGTGCAATGCGCAGTTGTTTCAGAATCATGATCGCGTCCGGTGCTTACGAACCAAAAGTATTGGTCGATTCTAGCAATGTCGGTTACGAAAACCGCCCGACTTTTACCCGACAGTTGGCCGAAACATCCCACCTTTATGGGTATTCAGTCGACGGCACACTGTTGTTTTGAAGCGTACCGTCCGACATTGCGTACGACTATTTGCAGGCGCTGCTCAACGATACGCCGCCCGAGCGTGGGCCGAGCCATAGTCGTCAGAAATAACACAGCAATGACTGGGTTCCAGACATCTCCGTCGGTGCGTTCGGGGCATGTAGAGTTCGGGTTAACGTGCGTTGCGGCCAGAACACTCAGGTAGTGTTAGATATTCACTGACTGTGAACGAACGCCGCTTCAGTGCTGGCGAAGACCCGTTACCGGTGCAATCATCGCGAATGCTAAAAACGCAATCCACGAGAAGAACACACAGCCAAGAATCCAGAGTTTTTTTTCCTGGTCAGGGACCAGTTGCTCGCGGTTGATGTAGTATATCGGCAGACCCCAGACCAGCAAGAAGCTGAGCACTCCCGCCAGCGCTATTGCCAGTCCAAATAACAACGTCATCAGCATCGCAGTCTCTTTCTGAATAGCAAGTTGGGCAGGGCTCGACCGAGCCGCCTAGCCTGCGCTGCTCAAACTATAGCAAAACTCCCGATTCCGCCGTAGCGACAGCGTCAGGTTCTCAGCCGCGCACGCGTGCCTCCGACCGCCAGTGGCGAAGATACGGCACGCAGATAACACAGTGAGCCAATCGGGAATGAAAACCACAAAAGGGATGCGTAAAAGCCAAATCGCCACAACACGGCGGCTGTCGTGATCGCTGTTACGACTGCAATTGGCGCAAACCAAATGCGCCGCGCCACAGTGCTGACGTTGACGACGGCGCGGCATTGCACGCAGCGCGTATCCGAAAACACGAGATCGTCGACAACGATACCGTTTTCAGCACAATTGGGGCAGGCGCGCATCGTCATAGCGACTGACCATCGTGATCGGCTGTGTTCCATTCGTCGCCGTATGCGACCGCGCTGTACAGTGTCATTGTCGCCACCTCGGCGTTGTCAGTTCTCCGCTCCAGTTGCCCAGGCAGCGCATCGGCCGTGTTTTGAACCTGTGCCGCCAGGGTTGATCTTCGGA
>JBCBDU010000047.1:0-23158 GCA_038529355.1 Pseudomonadota bacterium | reverse complement strand
TCAAACGCCTTGAAGACGAATGGGCTAACCATCCGCGCTGGAAAGGGGTCACACGCCCGTACAGTGCCGAGGATGTCGTGCGGCTGCGCGGCTCGGTCAAGCGCGAGAATACACTGGCACGTCGTGGTGCCGAAAAGCTGTGGTCGCTGATTAATGGCGAAGCCAGACATAAGTTTGGCAAAGACTACGTTAACTGTCTCGGTGCGCTGACCGGCGGGCAGGCAGTGCAGCAGGTCAAGGCAGGCGTGCAAGCCATCTATCTGTCGGGTTGGCAGGTGGCGGCTGACAACAACTCCGGCATGACAATGTATCCCGACCAGTCGCTGTATCCGGTTGACTCGGTACCGAAAGTGATTGAGCGCATCAACAACTCGTTTTCCCGCGCCGATCAGATTCAATGGCAAAAAGGCGTTACGCCGAACAGCGATGGCTACATCGATTATTTCGCCCCGATTGTTGCCGATGCCGAAGCCGGCTTTGGCGGCGTACTCAATGCGTTTGAGCTGATGAAAGCGATGATCAACGCGGGCGCTTCGGGCGTGCATTTTGAGGACCAGCTCGCGTCGGTCAAAAAGTGTGGTCACATGGGCGGCAAGGTACTGGTGCCGACGCGTGAAGCGGTGCAGAAACTCGTCGCAGCGCGCCTCGCCGCGGATGTCGCCGACACGCCGACGATCGTGCTTGCGCGCACCGATGCGAATGCAGCAGATCTGTTGACCAGCGACAGCGACGAGTATGACCGTCCGTTCATTCAGGGTGAGCGCTCACCGGAAGGTTTCTTCCGCACTAACGCCGGCATCGATCAGGCGATCGCACGCGGCATTGCGTATGCGCCGTATGCCGATCTGATCTGGTGCGAGACGGCAACGCCGAGCCTCGAAGAAGCACGCAAGTTTGCAGAAGCGGTACGCGCCGAATATCCCGATCAACTGCTTGCGTACAACTGCTCGCCGTCATTCAACTGGAAGAAAAACCTCGACGATGCAACCATTGCCAAGTTCCAGCGCGAGCTGGGTGCAATGGGTTACAAGTATCAGTTCATCACGCTGGCCGGCGTCCACAACATGTGGCACGGCATGTTCAATTTGGCCTATGAATATGCGCGCAATGACATGAGTGCATACGTGAAGTTGCAGGAGCAGGAATTCGCTGACGCTGACAAGGGGTACACGTTTGTGGCGCATCAGCAGGAAGTCGGCACCGGCTACTTCGATGATGTCACGACCGTCATTCAGGGCGGTCAGTCCTCGGTGACCGCGTTGACCGGATCGACCGAAGAAGAGCAGTTTTCGTAACACCGCGGTTGGGTCGGGCGCGACGCACACGCACGGTTCATTTGGGGCGATGAACGAAGCGATATCTTAGTCGCAAGCGGCTGGCGCGTGCACCACCATCGCGGTGGTGCGTGCCGCCAGTCTCGCTCACTCGGACGTGGGCGACCCTAGTCCAACAAGGATTGGGCAGACACGACGACACCGTTGGCGTCCGCGTAGACGAACGCGCCGGGCGTGAAGCTCACGCCACCGAACGTTACCGGCACGTCGATATCGCCAAGGTCGCGCTTGTCGGTTTTGACCGGCACAGCGCCCAGCGCTTGTATGCCCAGCGCGGTAGTCGCCAACGCATCGACATCGCGCAAGTAACCGTAAATGATGATCCCGGCCCAGCCGTTATTGGCTAGCGCCAGTGCGATTTGATCGCCTAGCAGCGCCCGGCGCGGCGAGCCGCCACCATCGACAACGAGTACCTGACCATGGCCAGCTTGTGCGCCGAGTGCCTTGACCTTCGAGTTATCCTCGAAACATTTAACCGTGACGATCCTGCCACTGAACGTTCGCAGCGCTCCAAACGAGCGCATCATCGGTGTCAGTACTTGCAGCTCGGGGTACGCATCGCACAGGTCGGGCGTTGTGAACGGCGCCATTTTTTCTCCTTACTGTCGGGTGCCTGCGTTGCCGCAGCGGCGAGACTGACACTCTACCGTCATCGGCGTCGCGAGAACATGCAGTCGCGAATCGGCTGCGCCAGCGCGTGAAGCGGGTTCGCCGGCAGGTCAGCGTGCGTCGGCACCGGCGACAAATACCAATAGTTGACACTTGCAACACAGTATTGCGCTATGTTCGTGTGTAAGGTGAAGCGCAAGTAACTCGCCACACCAAGAGCGAATGGCATGGAATCAGCTTCGGCAAACGACAATCTGGTGCTCGGACAATTGGTGCCTGTCAGCGACGGACCAGAGCGATTGACCGCGTCCGTCGGCGGTGGCTCAGCAGAAATCTACTGCAATATTTCCCCGGATAAGGCCAGCGATAATCAGGACAGCCTGATGTTGCTGCAGCTCGATGATGACCGTGCGGTGCTGGCAGTCGCTGATGGCGCAGGCGGCATTGAAGGCGGGCGACGGGCCTCCCGGCTGGCACTGAAAATGCTGCGAGATGTCATTGTCGATCCGGCGTTTGGTCACGACTCATTGCGCAACGCCATTATTTCCGGCATCGAGCACGCGAACGCAGCAGTGATGTCGGCGACCCGTGGCGCGGCCACAACGCTGACGGTGGTTAGCATCGAAGGTCGTGAGGCGCGCGTGTTTCATATCGGTGATTCGTTCGCTTTGATCACCGGTCAACGCAGCGCGGTCAAACTGCAAACCGTCGCGCACTCGCCGGTAGGGTTCGCGATCGCAGCAGGTTTCTTGACCGAAGAGCAGGCAATCTACCATCCCGAGCGGCACATCGTGTCGAACTTTGTCGGCACCGATGAGATGGTGATCGAGGTGGGCGCGCCGATTACGCTGGCGAAACGCGACACCGTGCTGGTCGCATCTGACGGGCTCACCGACAATCTACATATGGCTGAAATTACGGACATGATGCGCCGCGGCAAGGCGGATCAGACGTTGGATGCCATCGTGTCGCTGGCGCGTAGCAGAATGACGCATCGTGAGCAGCACCAGCCCGGAAAAGCGGACGATCTCGCTGTAATTCTGTTCCGAAAGCCCTAGTTTTTGGCAAAACAGCGGGCCTCGATCAGTATCACTGGCGCGCCGCGCTCGTTCTGGTAGTCTCTAGGGTCAGTGTTTTCAGGCACTACAGGCGTTTTTCCACGAAACTCTTCGCCGCTGTAACACTCTGACAAGTATGCGGGTCTGCTCTTTAGACCCGCACATTTTTGCCATAACGCGAGGTTGCCGATATGCCACACCATAATGCGTCCCATGCAAACCGCAAGCTACCCATGCTTGCGAAGCTGACAGCGGCGATCGGACTGGCCTTTCTCGTGAGCGCTTGCGCATCTTCTGGCTCTTCCGGGTCCAGCTCGCCACCACCGTCGACAGGTGGTGGTTTGCCGCCCAGCGGTGGATCTTCCGGTGGCGGTGGATTACCGCCGAGCGGTGGATCGTCTGGCGGTGGTAGCACGCCACCGGGCGGTGGCACATCCGGCGGTGGCGCTTCTGGCGGGCAAATGCCCGGTGGTGGTGCTTCAGGCGGCGGTGCATCGGGTGGTGGCCAAGCCGGTGGTGGTGCCTCAGGCGGTGGCAGTGCCGGTGGCGCTGGCGGTCAAACGGGCGGCGGTTCGGCTGGCGGTGGTGCTGCCGGTGGTGGCACCGGTGGTGCGGGCGGTCAAGCCGGCGGAGGTGCCACTGGCGGCGGCGCCGGTGGTGCAGGCGGCCAGGCCGGCGGTGGTGCCGCAGGCGGCGGTACCGGGGTGGGCTTGCCCGGGGGCATTGGCTTGCCCGGCGGTATCGGTTTGCCGGGTGGCATCGGTATGCCCGGTGGCAGTGGCTCTGGCGGCGACGGCAGCGGACCGGATGGTGCCGGTGGTTCAGGCAGTGGCAGCGGACCTGAAGGTGCGGGCGGCGCAGGTGGTGGTGCCGGCGGCGGCAGCGGTAGTGGTCCCGGCGGCAACGGCGGTCTGGATGATGAATTTGACAAGTCGCTGGAGGATTTCGATCGCACCATCAGCGGTGAGCAAGAGCGCGCCACGGAAGTTGCGCGAGATACCAGCACAGTTGGTGGCAATGGCTCCGGCGGTGGCGGTGCACGTCAACCGGGCTCAATAATCGTTGCGAACGAGGGTGGCTCGGGCGGCGGCGCGTCCGGTGGCAGTGATGCCGGTGGCGGCGCATCGGGAGGCGGTGGCGGTGCTGGTTCCTCGGCAAGCGTTGAAGCGATTCCGGATGAGGTTCTGGATGAGCGCACACCCGAGGATATTCCGCCGCCAACGTTCGACGATATCGTCGCTCGACAGTTGCGTGAGCTGGCTCAGGCAGAGGAAGATCCTGCCACACGCGAAAAACTCTGGGGCGAGTATCGCAAGTACAAAGGTTTGAAATAGGTTTGCCGATGATTGAACAGCTTTCGCAGATTTTGCCTCGTACCCGACACGGGTTGCCTATCACTCGTTGGGTGCCAATTCTCGCTGCGCTAACACTGGTCGGATGCTCGACGACCAATTACGTCGCCCCCGATATCGGCTTGACCAAAGAGCCCGAAGCGGTGCCGGAGGCGCGCTTGCTGGACATCGGTCTGATCGAATTCGATAGCGGCTTGCCGGAAGGTGATGATGCGGACGTTAAAGATTCAATTTATCCGGAGATTCGCCGCGCCGAAGCGCGCTTTTTCCCTTATCACCTGAAGAGCACACTGCAGCGGACTGGCCACTGGGGCGCAGTACGTGTGATTCCGAATGATACGGTTGTGGCTGATGTCTACGTCGGTGGCGAGGTACGTCACTCGGACGGTAACCGCGTCGAGTTGACGATGTTCGCTCGCGACGCCAGTGGTAACCGCTGGTTCCGGCGACGCTACGATACGCGCACAGACAGCAACGACTACAGTCGCAACCGTGAACGTTCCGCTGACCCCTACCAGAATGTGTTCAATGAATTCGCCAATGACTTGTATGAGGCATTTAACGAACTCAGTGACGAGGAAATAGCGCAGTTGCGACGCACCGCTCGCATGCGCTTTTATGCTGACATGGCGCCGGATATTTTTGGCGACTATATCGAGACAGACAAACGCGGGCGCGTTGATGTAGTGCGCCTGCCCGCCGACAACGATCCGATGGTCAGTCGTCTGAATGCAATTCGCGAACGCGATGCGCTGTTCCTGGATACGCTGAACGAGCACTATGCCAATTTCTATTACGGTATTGCGCTGCCTTATGAGGATTGGCGAGAAGCTTCGCGGGAAGCGGAGTTGGAGTACCAGCGTTTGCGTCGCTCTGCGTTGCTGCGCGGTTTGGCCGGTGTGGCTCTGGTTGCGGCATCCGCTGAAATGCCGCGCCCGCGTGGGCAAGACTCCGGCACGACGCGGCGCACCAAACGCGCGCTGTCCAACTACGCAATGTTCAGCGGTTTTGAAGCGATCGCGAGTGGCTTCGGGCGCCTGGCTGAGGCACGGTTGCAGCGTCAATCGATTGCTGAGCTGTCAGACTCGTTTGGTCGCGAGGCGGCGCCGATGACAATCGCGATTGAAGGGCAGGAGCAACGGTTGACCGGCACGGCTGCGTCGCAATACGACCAGTGGCGCGAATTGCTGCGCAAGATCAACCAGACGGAGACCGGCCTGGTCGATGAGCCGGAGATTGGTATCAATGGTCGCACCGCCGATGGCGAGTTGAATGACGGCTGATGCGAAAACCCTCAGCCGATCCTGTAGCGCACTTCGCGGGGCGCTACGCACTTCTTGAGCGACTGCATACCGGACCGGTTTCCGAGGTCTGGCTAGCGCACGATGAACGCGCCGATATCGCGGTCGCGCTCAAGCAGTTGCACCCGAACGCTGCCGAGAAGCCGCTGCTGCTGCGCGCGTTCCAGCGCGAATACGACATTGCACGATCCCTGAATCACCAACATACCGTGCGCGTGCTGAATTGGCACGATGGCGAGCGCCCGACCTATGCGATGCAGTACGTCGACGGTACCGACTTCAGCAGTCTGGTGGGCTTACCTGCTGAGCGATGGTTACCCGCTGTGTTGGTCATTGTCGATACGTTGGACTACTGGCATCGAAAGGGCATCGTACATGGTGATGTAAAGCCGGCGAACTGCCTGATTGACCGCCGCGGCGTGGCTTATCTGGCCGATTTCAGTACCGCAGCGGTCGTGGACGATACGGCCGTGTACGATAGTCGCGGTGGCAGTGGTGCCTATGCCAGTCCGGAGCAACAGCAATCGCTGGCGCCGCATCCGGCCGATGATGTGTATGCGATTGCGAAAGTGATCATCGAGATGGTGAGCGGCACGCCCGATGCCGACATTCCCGAGTCGCTCGCACCCGGATTGAGCGCGGCTTTGCGTCAGGCGTTGTTACCGCGCGATTCCCGGCTCAGTGCCGCTGCGCTGCGCGACGCGTTGGCGCAGGCGGGCGTGCAGCGCGGCGCTGTTGATCTTGATCAGTTGCAGATCAAGTTGCGGCGGCCGGCGGCGGCGGTTGCCGGTGCGGTCGAACCTCGCGGTGAGGCGCTGCCACATGGTGCGTTCGAGCGCCCGGAACGCGTGCGTGAGCCACAGCGCGATGGTGTGAGTCTGCAATGGGTTTTGCTGGGGTTGTTGCTGATCGTTGCGGTCGGTGTTGCAGTCACATTTGGTTTGAGTGCGTTGCGCGGTGGCGACGACCCGGCGACGCCAGTGCCAGCAGATTCCCAGGCACAGCCACAGGCGCCGGCCGAGGCGCCAGCAACGGCCACGCCACCGCCCGCCGTGACGCAAACCGGCGATCGCGCTTCGGCCGATAGTCAGGTCGCCGAATTGATCAGCTTGATTGCGACGTTGGAGTCGCGTGGCGTCGAACGCTGGGGTGGTGCCAATCTGGAAACCGGGTTGGCGCGTTACGCCGAAGGAGATCGCGCCTATCTTGCAGCGGATTATGCGCAAGCTGTTGCCCGTTATGACGACGCGTTGGCCATTTTGAAGCCGTTGTTGGAGAGCGTTGATGCACGCTTCGACGCTGCGATGCGCGAAGCAGATGCAGCGATGCGTGCTGAGGATGCGCTTGCCGCTCGCGCCGCGTACGAACTGGCGCTGGCGATCACACCAACAGACCCGATTGCGCAGCGGGGTCTGGAACGTGCGAACAATCTGGATGCGGTATTGGCAAAGATGGCCGAAGGGCGCGTCGCGGAGCGTGCCGGCGAGCTGGCAACCGCGGTGCAACGTTATCGCGAAGCGATCACGTTGGATGGCGAATGGCTGCCCGCCATCGAGGCGCGCGATCGGCTTGAGGCCGCGATTGCCGCAGATCGGTTTGCCAGCAATATGTCGCAGGGTTTGCAGGCGATGAGCGGCGGTGATTTTCTGGCGGCGCGCAGGGCATTTGATGCAGCGGCTGCGTTGCGTCCGCGTGATCCGGGGCCGAAAGATGCGCTATTGCAATTGCAATTGGCCGAGCGGCTGGAGCGCATCAACGGCCTGCAGTCGCAGGCACAAGATGCCGAAAGCAGCGAGCAGTGGGCGCTGGCGCGCCAGCGCTACAACGACATGTTGTCCATCGATGCCTCGCTGGACGTGGCCAAGGCAGGCGCGCTGCGAGCGGCTGAGCGGCTTGCGCTGATGAACGAGATGGCAGATGTGTTGCGCAATCCGGACAGGCTCAGCGATCTGGATAACCTGCGCGATGCGTCGCAACTGCTGACACGCGCCTCAGATGTCGAGCCGCGTGGGCCGCAGTTGTCGGCGCGCATTGATGCAATGACGCAACTGCTGACCGCGGTGGCGGTACCGTTGCCGGTTGAGCTGCGCTCGGACGGTCTGACGTCGGTCACGCTACTGCGTGTTGAGCGTCTGGGTACTTTCGACGTGAAAGAGATTCGCCTGCGTCCCGGTCTGTATACACTAGTGGGCTCGCGCCGTGGCTACGTCGATACACGCATGCAGTTTCGCGTGCGTGCCGGACAAACCATGGAGCCTGTATTCATTGCCTGTGAGCAACCGCTATGAGTGATGCGTTCAACGCCATCGTTTGGCGCCATGGCGCTAACGAAGTGCGCTTCGACGTCGAGGCATTGCCGATTATGATCGGCACGGTCAGCGCTGCCGACATTCGCATCAGCGGCCCCGGTGGTCAAAGTATTGCGCAGATCGACCTGGTCGATGGCAAACCGTTCGTCCAGCCGTTGTTGCGACCGTCGCCGATGACACTCGATGGCGAGGTGCTATCGGCAACGCGCTCACTAGCATCAGGGCAGCAGCTTTCGGCGTTTGATGTGACGCTGGATGTGCAGCACGATGCGACGACGCTGGTGCTGACGCAGCAAGCAGCCGCGAGTGCGTTCGAGACTGTGCCGCCGGTGATTGCCGAGTCGGACGACGATGGCGAATCCGTCAGCGCGACTGCGTGGCAACCGACCGTCGATGTGGTGCAAACACGTAGCAAGCGACCCTTGGTGATCGGTGCGATCGTCGCTGCGCTGGCGCTGTTCGCCGCGGTGATCGGCTGGATAACAACGGCGATTCCGGTGCGTTTGGAAACGTCGCCGGCGCAACCTGCAGTGGTACGCATTGACGGTCCCAGTTCACCGATACAACTGGCCGATCGCTATCTGTTTCGCAAAGGGGTGTACACCATCACGCTGCAAAGCCCCGGCTATGCGGACCTGACGCAGCGCGTCGAGATCGACGGGAGCAAGTCGGCGCTGGTGTTCGAGCAGCGTCCGTTGCCGGGCGCACTGATCGTCACGCTGGCGGATGCTGGCGCGGACGCGCGCGTTGCGTTGACGGCGACTGACGGCAGTCGCCATGAGGCGACGCTGCCGGCACAGATTGATGGTCTGCTGCCGGGCTCATACACATTGGAGGCTGCTGCTGCAGGCTTCGTGGATTTTGCTGGCACCGTCGATGTTGTCGGGCTTGGCAAGACGCAGCAGTTGTCGTTTGCGTTGGTGCCGGATGCAGCGCAGGTCGATGTTGTCAGTGAGCCGGCCGGTGCAACGGTGACGGCGCTATCCGACAACCAGGTGTTGGCGGATGCGACGCCGGCCACGATTACGCTTGCTGCGGGTCGGCAGCGCGTGCTGTATCAGCTCGATGGCTACAAGCCGGTCGAGCGCACCTATGAAGTGTTTGCCAATACGCGCGACGCAGCTTCTCCGGTGGTGTTGGAGCCGGCCGACGCCAGCTTACGCGTGACAAGCAGACCCAGCGGTGCCAGCGTTACGCTGAACGGTAGCTACAGCGGGCGCACGCCGTTGACGCTTGCGCTGGAGCCCGGTCGCAATTACGACGTGCGCCTGTCGTCGCCCGGCCATGCGGCCGCGAGCAGGCGCGTCGCGTTGAGATCGGGGCAGCAACGCAATCTGGATATTCGTCTGGATGCGCGTCTTGGCGATGTGACGATTCGTACCGTGCCCGTCGATGCGGAGATTTTTGTCAATGGCGAAAGCCGCGGACGGGGCACGCTGACCGTCAGCTTGCCCGCCGAGCCGCAGCGGATCACGGTGCGCAAACCGGGCTTTGTCGATTGGGAAAAAACCGTCACGCCACGTCCGGGATTTACGCAAACGGTTGATGCAACGTTAAAGACGCCGCAGCAGGTGGCAGAGGCCAGCATCAAGCAAGCTGTTAGCGGCGCAAACGATCACGCGTTCCGCTATGTGCGGCCGGGCACGTTCAAGCAAGGCAGTTCGCGACGCGAAGCGAATCGGCGCGCCAACGAAGTTTTGCACGATGTGCGGATTACGCGCGCCTATTACCTCGGCGTGCACGAGGTGACGAATGCGCAGTTTTCCGCGTTTCGCGAGAACCATACTCGTGGTGGCGATGTCTATCCTTCTATAGCCGGTGACAATAATCCGGTGGTTAACGTGAGTTGGCAGGACGCCGCCGCTTATTGTAACTGGCTGAGTGAGAAAGACGGTTTGCAGCCGGCCTATACGGGTGAATATGGCTCACTGTTGCCGAACCCGGTGCGCACAGACGGCTACCGTCTGCCCACCGAAGCTGAATGGGTATGGGCAGCACGTTACGAAGGCGCGAGCGGCACAGCCAAACGCTATGGTTGGGGTCCGGACATGCCGCCGAAGAAGGAGAGTGTCAACATTGCTGATGTGACGGCTGAAGATTTGCTGACGAATATTCTGCGTGGTTATCGTGACGGCTTTCCGGCAACGGCGCCGGTCGGCAGTTTCTCGCCCAATGCGCTGGGTGTGCACGACTTGGATGGCAACGTGTCAGAGTGGCTGCATGATTACTACACGGGTCGACCTGTCACCAGCGGTCCGCAAATCGATCCGCGCGGTCCCGCCGCCGGCGAGGATCACGTTATCCGCGGACCCAGCTGGCGCGATGCCAACGCCGGTCGCTTGCGGCTGGCCTATCGAGACTTTGGTAAAGACGGCGATATCCAGACCGGCTTCAGGATCGTCAAACCCACGCCATAGCGGCGCGCAATTGAGGAGTTCGCAACATGTTGAAAACACTGAATCGAAAAACGGGCGGCGCGTTGTGGTTGTTCGCTTTCGCGCTGGTGTTTGGTGCCTGGTGGCAAATCTCACTCGCGCAGACCGCCGAGCAGCCTGCGCCAGCCGAGCAGACTGAAAGCGAAACGCAAGACGATGATCTGGCCGCCGAAGATGCCGCCGTTCAGGAAGTGCTGAAAGATGCGGAGTTGATCTATAGCGACGACGATGACGGTGATTTCATTCCCACCGAGGCTGTCTCCGCTGATCAGTCTATTGATTACCCTGTTGATATTTAAACTGCGCATCGTGCGCGCAGCGTTACGGCACGGAGGTGCCAATGAAAAAGAATAATCTGCCGATTGAGTTTGTCTTCCAGTTGTTTTCGCTGGTCATTGCGATTGTCATCGTGCACGGCTTTTATGTCTCCACGGTGCGCCCGAATGCTGCCGACGATCTGGCGGCACAGAATCTGGCGGCACAGCAGGATCCTGACTATGTTCGGGAGCGTTCAGTGTGGGTGCTGATCAAGGACTTTGAGCAGGAAGCCTGTTTTATACTGATGTTGTGGGCGCTCGCGATTATGGGCTTCAAGACATTCATGCTAATTCGCGAGCGCAAGTTGCTGGACAGTGACCTTGTCAGTGTCGCCGATGGTATGCGTGTGCTACCGGAAGACACGCGCGAGTTTTCCAGGCAGATTCAAGCGCTTGATGTTGGCACGCGGCGCATGTTGTTGCCGCGCGCGTTATTGAATGCGTTGCAGCGGTTTAGCTCGACACGCAATGTTCAGGACGTTGCCTCATCAACGCATACCATTTGCGAATCCGAGGCGGATCGGCTCGAGTCCGAGCTTGCGATGATTCGCTATATCTCGTGGGCGATCCCGTCGGTCGGGTTTATTGGTACCGTGCGCGGTATCGGTGAAGCGCTTGCGCAGGCAGATCGCGCGGTGCAGGGCGACATCGCCGGCGTAACGCAAAGTCTGGGTGTCGCGTTTAACTCGACGTTCATTGCGTTGTTGATCAGTATTTTTCTGATGTTCCTCGTGCACCAGTTGACGCTGATGCAGGAGCGCCTGGTGTTTGATACCGAGCACTATTGTGATGAGCGTTTGGTGCGGCATATGTACGCGGAGCACAGCTAGCCTATGAGTGCGGATGCACTACTGGTCGAGGTTCATGACGCTGCCGTACGTGTGCACGATGGCGCCAAGCCGCTAGCGGTTGAGGTTGGCTATGCGACTGTGACCGACAGTAAGGTCGTGCAAACCGGGGATGCATCGCGCGCTGATGCGAAGCGGCATCCGCGCCGGACCGTCAACGATTTCTGGCATCGACTCAGCACACAACCACTCGACAACATGCCACTGACGCGTGCGGATCTGGCCGCCGCGCAAGTCCAGTCGTTGCTGCCAACCACGCAGTATGCAGACCGTAATGTCGTGTTGCTGCTGCCCGGGGCGTTGCCGCGCGAGCAGATCGGCTTGCTACTGGGTGTGTTTGAGGCTTGTCGATTACCGGTTGTTGGCATCGTGGATGCCGCAGTCGCTGCAACGCGTCACCACTACGCCAACCAGACGTTGTTACACATTGATGTCGGACTGCATGCGACCACCGTGTCGCGCTTGCGCCAGTCGGATGCGCTCAGTGCGCTAGATGATGTGCGCGCGGTAGACGACTGCGGATTGCAGACGTTGATGGACGCATGGCTGAAATTTTTTGCGACAGAATTTGTGCGCCAGTGTCGGTTCGATCCGTTGCACAGCGCAGCGGCCGAGCAACATCTGTTTGATGCGCTGCCGGCATGGCTGCAGCAGGTCGAGCAACAGCCGCAGACGCAGCTCGCGTTTTCGACCGATGGTCACGAGCACACCATCGACGTCAACCGTGTCGATGTCGTGAACGTCGTTGCCTCCTACTATCAACGTATCGCAGACGTGGCGCGTGCGCTGCTGGGCGGTGGACAGGCGCCGGCGTTGCAGTTTCGTGTCACATCGCTCGCCTTGCCCGGTTTCACCGAAATGTTGTGTGCCCGAACTGGTGGCGCATTTTTCACTGTTGCCGATGACGCGCCGGTTGCCCATACCGCACACGTATTGGCAAACCTTGCGCTCGACTCATCGCGCGTGCTGAGTGAAATGCCGGTCGACGGCACGCGTGCGGCGAACGCCCCTGTCGAACAAGCGTCGGCAGACACGCCAAGCCATGTGTTGCTGGATGCGCATGCGTACGCGCTGTCTGCACAACCGCTGACGATCGGCAGCGGCTCGGAGCAGGCGGTCGCGCGCTATCTCAGACTGGAAGGAAACCCTGCCGGCGTTTCCGGCGTGCATTGCGAGTTGCGGTTGGATACCACTCAATGCGTTGTGCTTGATCACTCGCGCTATGGCACGTTTTTGAATGGCAACCGGATCAGCGGCAGCGCTGCGCTGCGCATTGGTGATGTGTTGCGCGTTGGCACGCCGGGGCGCGAGTTACAGCTGATCCGGATGGAGGCGCTCTAATGGCACGCAAACGCCGCGGCGGAGATATTTTCAGCATGTCCTTTCTGGACTGCATGAGCTGTGGTTTTGGCGCAGTCATCCTGTTCTTCATGATCATCAACGCCTCGGTTCGTGAGAACTCCGAGCGTACAAACAGCGAAGAAATGAATGAGGTGCGCAAGATAGAGCGCGAGGTGCTCGAAGGTCGCAAGGATTTGCTCGAGCTCACGAACTCACTGGCGGAAAAACGTGATGCCAAGGCGACGGCGGAGGGCGAAACAGCCATCCTCGTGCGACGCATACGTGAGCTGGAGTTGCAGTTGGCAACGCAAGACGACACGACGGTTGCACGCATCGAAAGCGAAGAGCAATTGCGCGCCGACATCAAGCAGCTCGAAGAGGCCAAGAAGCGACTGGCCGCGGCTGCTACTGACACAGGACCCTCCGGAGATGCGGTGCGCGCGTTCGTCGGCGACGGCTCTCGCCAGTACCTGACGGGGTTACGGTTGCGCGGCAAGCGCACGCTGATTCTTGTCGATAGCTCGGCAAGCATGCTGGATGAGACTGTCGTGAACGTCATCCGGCGTCGACTGATGCCGGAAGAGGAGCAATTGCGGTCCGCAAAATGGCGTCAGGTCGTCGCCGCGGTTGACTGGATCACGACGCAGTTGCCTGAAGAGACTGAGTTTCAGATTTATCGCTTTAATGAAGCGGTTGAAACCCTGGTGCCCGGTGCCGACGGCGAGTGGCTGAAGGTTGGCGATGGCGACGCACTGGACAAGGCCGTGCTGGATCTCAAATCGACGGCGCCGACCGGTGGCACTAACCTGCACAAGGCGTTCAAGATGGTCAGTCAACTGTCGCCACGCCCGGACAACATCCTGTTGCTGGTTGACGGAATGCCGACACTGGGCGAGAACCCGCCGGCCAAGTCGACGATCAGTGCCAAGCAACGGCAGAATCTGTTTGGCCAGGCGATTCGGCAATTGCCCGGCGGCGTGCCCATTAACGTGTTGATGTATCCGATGGAAGGCGATTATTTTGCCGCAGTTGAGTGGTGGAAACTTGCGTATCGCACGGGTGGTTCCTACATGAGTGTCAGTGATGACTGGCCATAGCAAAGGCGGATAACGATGGCTCGAAGACAACGGCGCGAGGCGGATGGATTTAGTCTGTCGTTTCTCGACTGTATTTGTTGCGGGTTCGGCGCAATTATTCTGCTGCTGGTGCTAACGCGCATTTATGAACCAACCACCATTGAAGCGGATCGCACGGATCTGGAAGCACTGCTCAAACGCCTGGAAGACACGTTGTTCGAAATTCGCGGCGAGACGCTGAAAGTGCGGCGCGAACTTGACTCGATTACTCAGGAAAGTACCGATGCCGAGGAGTTGCTCGCCAAACTGCGCGGTGATTTTTCCAAAATTCGCGGGCAGTTCGAAGCCAGTAACGAGAATGCATCGATTTCGAGCGACACCATCGGATCCCTGCGTTCGGCACGCCAGCGTTTGACCGAAGAGATGCGGCGGTTGTCAGCGAACGCGGTAGCGCAACCCGATGCGCCGGTGGGTGGCATCCCCGTCGATAGCGAGTACATCATCTTCATCATCGACACGTCCGGCAGTATGCAGCAGTACAGTTGGCAGCTCGTGCGGCGCAAGATTGATGAAGTGCTCAATCTGTACCCGGAGGTGAAGGGGCTGCAGATCATGAATGACAACGGGGCCTACATGTTTGGCACGTTTGCACGCAAGTGGATCACCGATTCACCAGAGCTGCGCCGCTCGATACGCACCCGACTTGGCTCATGGAATGCGTTCAGTGATTCGAATCCAGTGCAGGGCATTACGGCCGCGATTCGCACGTTCTGGGCACCGGACAAAAAGATCAGTTTGTATGTGTTCGGCGATGAATTCACCGGTCGCTCCGTCGAGTCTGTGGCTGATGCCGTTGATCGCATCAACCGGCCCGATGCTTCGGGACGACCACTGGTACGTATTCACGGTATCGGTTTTCCGCTGTTGTTCAACTCACCGGGCCGTATTCAGCGTTCCACCGAACAGTTTGCGGCGCTGATGCGCGAGTTGTGTCGGCGCAATGGTGGCACCTTCGTTGCGCTGACCGATCGGCGCTAGGATATCGCCCGGCAATTCGCTGACGCCTGCTGCATGCGGCAATGTCGGCATTGGCATCACCGCTGCTGGTGCTCGAGCGATATGCGGTCCCACCTGCCACATTGCGCCACAATTGGCGCACAAACGATCATAGCCTGACACCGCAGGCGCACAGTTGCGCGTTCAAATAGTACCCGTCAATAACTTCAGCGCTGCGGCGCGGTACGGGAGAACACAATGAAACGTCTTATGATTAGTGGTGCCACGCTGGCACTGGCACTGGCTATCGTACAACCGGCTCAGGCGGCGAATAGCTCGAAGGAAGAAGCGACCGGGGTAGGCGCGGGCGCACTGATTGGTGCGGCAGCCGGCGGTCCGCCAGGTGCAATTATCGGTGCGGCTATTGGCGGCTTGATCGGTGATCGCTACCACGACAAGAAAGAGAAGATCACGCAACTCGATTCGCAACTTTCGGCGCGCAATACCACGATTGATTCGTTATCGGGCGAGCTCGTCAGTCAGCGCCGCGAGGCTCGCCGACTGCGCGACGAGTTAACGTTGCTGGACAACAGTGGCGTGCGTGAGCTGCACGCATTGTTGAATCAGGGTTTAACGTTTACCGTGCCCTATCGCACTGCCGAAGCCACGTTGCCGATGGAAGTTGAGCAACGTCTGGGCGGCATCGCAGCGCTGCTGTCATCAACGCCCGGTGTTACCGTGCAGATTGACGGCTATGCCGATCCACGTGGCGATGCCGACTATAACAGCGAGTTGTCGTTGGCGCGTGCTGACAACGTTAAGGCACTCCTGGTTAGCGCAGGTCTGGATGAGCGCAATATCGAAGCCTTCGGGCATGGTGAAACAACCGTGCTTACCGATACACAGGTGCACGCTGACCAGTTAGCGTTGGAGCGACGTGTGACCGTGACGTTTTACCGCGACCAAAAGGCCAACACCGGGGTAGCTTCGGTAGGACAGGATCAGTAGCGATAGGTCTGTGGGCGCCGCGCCTACTTGCGACAACGCGCTGCGCCTTTCACAATACAGGGAGTCGGTCTTTTGCCGACTCCCTGTTTTGTTTGGGCGAGGAACCAGAGCATTGAGTGAAGCGTCGATTTCAGCCGAGAATCTGCGACAGCGTCAGTGCGAGCCCTGTGAAGGTGGTGTTGAGCCGCTGAGCGCCGCGCAGTGTGCTGAATTGATGCCTTCGCTGGATACGGATTGGCGTTTGGTTGACGACGGGACGGTGCTCGCCCGCGACGTGAAGTTTGCCGGCTACAACCGCGTGCTGTCGTTCGTCAACGCACTGGGCTGGATTGCTAACACCGAGGGACACCATCCGGACATCCGTTTCGGTTACGGTTACTGCAACATCGTCTGGACGACCCACGCTATTTCAGGTTTGTCGGTCAATGACTTTATCTGCGCCGCCAAGACAGACGCTTTGCTGACCGGGGTCTAATTGCTATAAGCTGCAATCAGCGTTTTGCCAATCCGTACAGGTGCCATCAAATGCGTAAGCTGTTGTCTTATTTGTTTCTGTTTGCAGCAGTTTCTGCGGGTCAGATACGTGCTGACGACACTGGATTGGGCGTCAGCGTCAGTCTTGGTGCGAGCCGCATTGCCGATGATGATGGTGACGAGTCGTTCCGCGGCGACGGAGTCGGGGTTGCCGTTGATTTTGAGTACCGCTTCCACCCCAGTTTTGCATTGGGTATGGGTTACATCGGATTCGGCCGCGCGACGGATACCGTGGATGGCGTGGAGACAGACATCTCGGCACGGGCTGTCGATATGTTTGCGCGACCGGTTTTCTCGCTGAGCGATAGCGTCGAGCTCTACGGGCGTTTCGGGTTTGCGCTGTATGGTGCGGATCTGGAGCCGGGTTCAAGCGCTCTTGGTGGTGGCTGGGAGGCAGGTCTGGGGTTGGACATTGGTCAACGTGACAAGAATTATTCTGTGCGTTTTGAGGGTCGATTTTTGAATGGCCGGGACGACGAGAGTGCGTTGATGCTTGGCGCCGGGGTTGCGCTGCTGTTCTAGCTCTGCGCGGCACGCTGGTCGACATCAGGCATCATCGGTATTGACGGTTTGCTGAAACTCGGCATCAACGGCTCAGGCCGGTGGATGCCAAAGCCCTGAATATAGTCAACGCCTAATTCTGTTACGACCCGCAGGATGTCATCGTTCTCCACGTATTCGGCGACGGCCTGCAGATTCATCGCGTGCGCGATATCGATGATTGATTGCACGAAGATTCTGTCGCTCTCGTCTTTGTGAATATTGCGAATGAAGTGGCCGTCTATCTTTAGGTGATCGACTGGCAGTTTTTTCAGATGCGCAAATGACGACAAGCCGCTGCCGAAGTCGTCCAGCGCAAACTTGCAACCCAGATCGTGCAGCTTGCCCATGAGACGCTGTGCTTCGCCGATGTTGCGGATGACGGCGGTTTCGGTGATTTCAAAGTTGATCAGTCCGGGCTGGATCGGTGAGTCGACCATTTGCTCGATCAGATAATTGACGAAGCGCTCATCGCCAACGCTGGCACCTGACAAGTTGATCCAGTATTGGCGTTCACTGGCATCGAATGCACTGTGCACATAGATGTTCTTGATCAAGTTGCGCACGACCCATTCATCGAGCTTGGTCGCTAACCCGTATCGCTCGGCGGCGGGCAAAAATGCCCCAGGTTGCACATAGGTCTTGTTCTTGTAGTCACGCAACCGCAGCAGAATTTCAATGTGCTCGGGTTCGTCGTCCAGATTCTGCGCCGGTTGAATCGCTTGTCCGTAGAGCACGAACTGGTCGTTATCGATTGCTTCGTTGATGCGTTGTGCCCAGCGTATTTGCCCGCGATGTTCGCTAAGGCTCGCATCAGACGAGCGCGCAAGGTGTACACGATTGCGGCCGGCATTCTTCGCGGCGTAGCAGGCGGCGTCAGCGGTTTGTTTGATATCTTCGAGCGAGCCGAATTCGGGGTCTACCGGCACGACGCCGATGCTGACACCGATCTGGTGAACCTCGGTTTCCCATTGAAAACGAATGTTTTCTATTTGTTCGCGAATTGATTCGGCAATGCGCAGCATGACGTGTTCCGGGCAATTGCGCAGAATCAATGCAAATTCGTCACCGCCCAGGCGTCCGGCCGTGTCGGAGTCTCGACTGTTTTCGCGGATGATTTCGGTGACTTGTTTGAGCAGGACATCGCCTGCTGCATGTCCGGACGTGTCATTGACGATCTTGAATTGATCCAGATCCATATATAGCAGATACGTGGGACTGGCTTGCGCCGCTTGCGCCTCGTGCGCTTTTTCCAGCGCGACTTGGAAGGCGCGACGATTGGCCAGCTTGGTCAGTGCATCAGTTTCAGCCTGCATCCGCAATTGCGATGTGCGCGCAGCGACACGCTCTTCAAGCTGCTGACGTTCCTTGGCAAGCGATTGCACGGCGACGGCACGCTCGGCATTGGACGCGCGCAGGAACAGACTCGTGCAAACAACAACAACGCCATACAGTTGCGCGGCGAGCATGGCATCTTCGGACGCGTCACCGACTGCCGCTAGCACGATGATTAGGGAGCCGATGATGGTTGCACACAACAGCAACATGCTGATGCGTGAGTCATGTCGAAACGCAAGCCAGATGCACATCGGCATCGTCAGCAACACAACCGGGTATTGTCCAAGACTGTTTGGCATCAAGTGAACAGAGAGCCACAGGATCGCCATAACCAGCACGAATACGTATAGTGGCGCAAGGTTTTCGTGCGCAAGACTCAGAATGCTCTTGCGGATACTGGATGATTGGCTGCGGTGCAGCGCCATCAGCGCGGGTGCGACAAGCAGCGTGCCTGTTGCGTCGGAGAAAAACCAGCGCCATGCAATCCGCGTCGATGCGTCGAATGGTAAGCCGTATGTGAGTGTCAAGCCTGTCGTGCCAATAATCGCGGCTATAACGCTCATCAGACCCGCCAGCAGCACCGTGAACAGCAACGTGTCACGCATCGTCAATATGGCGTTGGTCGCACCGCCGAAACGCCGATAGGTCGCAATCGCAACGTAACAGGCAATCGTATTGCCGCCATTGGCCCACAACACGAGCGACAACGGCAAGTCCTGAAACAGCATGGAGTAAAGAAACTGCGAGAAGAATACGGCGGGTAGCGCCCGGAAACCGTAGCGCAGCGTGATCCAGACCGATATGCCAGCGGCAGGCCAGATGGCGACGACGTCGTTGCTGGCAAAGCCCAATTTGAACGACGCGATAATCGTGAGCAGTGTTGCGAGTGCGTACAGCAGCAGAGCCAACCAATCGCGAGAATTGCCTGTGGTGTGCTGGGCCTGTGTCGCTGCGGAATGTGCGCTCATGGTGATGGCTGGCCGGTGTGGTTGCTATGCATCACCTTGCTAGCGGCAGAGAGTGGTCGTGCTTTAGCCTGTCCAGCACGCGCCCAACAAGATCAGCGAGCGCCGTTACGTGGCAATGTGCGCGCATCAACGCTACGCTTGAGCGCATCTTTTGAGGAGTAGGCAGATGGTGATACGCAGGCTGGGCGGGTTATTGGCTTTGTTGGGTGTTTTGGGGCTGAGTGCGCCGGTCTTGGCAGCTGATGCAGATGTCGCTAAAGCGCTGCAGGGTTTGCAAACACAAGGCGGATTGCTTGCGATCCACTCGAGCAGCGATGGTGGTCGGTTGCTTGCGACATTGCCCGAGCCTGCTGTCGACGGTGTGATTGGTCAGTACATCTATGCGAGTCGGTTGCGCTCCGGACTCGGCTCTAACCCGGTTGGGCTTGATCGCGGTGCCGGTGATTTTGGTCAGCTGGTGACGCTGCGCAGAATTGGTGCGCGCGTGATCGTTGAAACCGAGAATCCCTACTTCCGTGCGAGCGCCGATAGCGCGGCTGAGCAACGCGCCGTACGCGAATCGTTTGCATCATCGATTTTGTGGGCGACCGACATCGTCGCCGAAGCCGGTGATGGATCCTTGATCATCGATTTGAGTGAGTTTGTTGTTCGCGACCAGATTGGTATCGCCGCGCAGCTCGAGCGTACCGGTCAGGGCAAATTCACGCTGGACAAAAAGCGCAGCTTTGTCGCGCAGGAGCAGCTGGCGTTCCCTGACAATATCGAGTTGGAAGCGATCCTGACGTTTGCGTCCAGTGGTGATGGTAGCGAGGTACAGCAGACAGCGCCCGACGCGCGCTCGGTCACACTGACATTGCATCATTCGCTCGTGCGCTTGCCCGACGATGGCTACACGCCACGTATGGCCGATGATAGAAGCGCGGCCATTGATATTTTGTATTACGACTTCAGCCAACCGTTGGCGGACCCGCTGCCGCAACGACTCGCGCGCCGCTTCCGGTTGCAAAGAACGGACCCGGCTGTCGCTGACAGCCCGATCAAGAAACCGATTACGTTCTATATCGATTCTGGGGCGCCCGAGCCGATTCGCAGTGCGCTGTTGCAGGGCGCTGCATGGTGGGAAGCAGCTTTTGCTGCGGCCGGATTTGAGGGTGGCTACCAGGTGGCGTTGTTGCCCGAAGATGCCCACCCGCTGGATATTCGTTACAACGTTGTGCAATGGGTGCACCGGCAGACGCGTGGCTGGTCGTACGGTGGCGGCGTCGCCGATCCGCGCACCGGAGAGATGCTTAAGGGCCACGTGATTCTCGGCAGCCAGCGTGTGCGTCAGGATCGTATGATTTTCGAAGGTCTGGCTGGCCGTCAGAATACGGGCTCGGGGCTGATCGATGACCCGTTAGAGTTGTCGTTGGCGCGAATCCGTCAATTGGCTGCTCACGAAATTGGTCATTCGCTGGGCTTCGCCCACAACATGGCGGCGAGTACCGTTGATCGAGCGTCGGTGATGGATTACCCGGCGCCGCTAGTCACCACGGCCGACGACGCGCTGGACTTCAGCCAGGCGTATGCCGTCGGTATTGGCGACTGGGACAAGTTTACGGTGACGTGGCTGTACCGCGAGTTTGCGCCGGGTGTTGACGAGGATAGCGCGCTTGATGCGCTGGTCGCTGAGGCCTATGCGAGCGGCCAGCGGTATGTCGCCGATCAGCATTCGCGGCCGCTCGGCGCCGCGCACGCTTACGGCAGTCTTTGGGACACTGGCGCGGATCCTGTCGCGAGCCTCGAGAACGTGCTTGCCGTGCGTGCGGTGGCACTGAAGAATTTCAGCGTTGATCGGCTAGCAAGCGAGCAGAGCGTGTCTGATTTGCAAACGGTGTTCGCGCCAATTTATTTGTATCACCGATATCAAACGCTGGCGGCGACGAAACTGATTGGTGGTTACACGTTTAATTATGGCCGTGTGCGCGACGCTGGCGAGGCTGTCGTGCCGGTCGATGATCAGCGCCAACGCCTCGCGTTGCGAGCCGTACTCAAAACACTGTCCGCTGATGCGTTGAAGATTGCGCCGCGTGTACAGCGCTTGATGCAACCGCCGCTGCAATCCGACGAACCGATCGCAGGCCGCGAACGCATCGCGTCGCGTCTGGGCCCGGTTTTTGATCCGCAACATGCCGCTGGTGCGGCTGCCAATTTAACATTAATGGCGCTGTTGCATCCGCAACGACTGGCGCGCGTTGCGCTCGGTCACGATACAGACAGTCGCAACCTCAGCGTCGCGCAATTGCTGCGCGAGACCAGTGCTGTCGCGTTTGATGGTGACGTGCCCGCTGGTAATGCTGGCGCTGCGCAATTGGCCGTGCAGGAGCAATTGGTGCGCCATTTGATGCTGCTTGATGGCGATCAGAATGCGCCGGTCGCGGTGCGTGCCGATGCGCGCGCAGCGTTGGGGGACATTGCGGCGCAGCTGAACGGTCGCGCGCGCAGTGCGCAACGCGCGTCGACGCGTAACTGGTTAGCGAATCAGATCGGCAAGTATCTTGCGTCCGGGGAGCTGCCCACCAATGCGCAACCGAGCTCGGTTATTGTGCCCCCGGGCAGCCCGATCGGGGCCTCGCAGTGCTGGCACTGCGACAGCGAATCCTTGCTTCGTTAGGTGGTCATGTATTTGTCACGATTTTGCGGCATCATTGCAATCACAATAATTATTTAAATTGCCCGATTTTGGAGACCTCATGAAATCACTGACTCGTCTGAATCACACGACGGTGGCACTGCTGCTGACGATCGCCGCGAGCCTTACGCCCGCGTCGGCAAGCGCGCAGGATATGCTGATTAGCGGCGTCGTCGATGGGCCGCTGCCAGGCGGCTTGCCGAAAGCGGTTGAAATTTATGTCGTCAACGATGTCAGTGACTTATCACGTTGGGGTGTGAGTTCCGCGAACAACGGCGCCGGTCCTACCGGTTCACCTGAGTTCGTCTTCGGTGGCGGCAGCGCCGCTGCAGGTACTTATCTGTATGTCGCCAGCGATGCGGATTCGTTTCTGCAGTTTTTTGGTATCGCCGCCGACGCCATCAGTGGCGCCGCCAATGTCAACGGCGATGATGCTATCGAATTGTTCGAGAATGGCGCCGTTGTCGATGTGTTTGGCGACGTGAGCGTCGATGGTTCCAGCGAACCGTGGGAGTACCTTGATGGCTGGGCGTATCGTGTCAGCGACACCGGCCCGGATGGCAGTGTATTTTCGTTGAGTAGCTGGACCTTTAGTGGACCGAATGCACTCGATGGCGAGACCAATAATGCAACGGCCGCGCAACCATTCCCGATTGCAAGTTTTGCGCAGGCGGCAGGCGATGCCGCACCGCGTGTGGTCGCAACGTCTCCGGTTGCGGGTGACAACACCGTGGCCGTTGCTGCCAACGTCAGCCTGACATTCAGTGAGCCGGTTGCGGTCGCCGATGGCGCATTCGATTTGTCCTGTGAGGTGTCAGGTGCACGTTCGTTTACAGTGAGCAGCGCTGACAACGTCGTGTTTGATCTGGTCGTCGATGGCGAGTTTGAGCCAGCCGAGCGTTGCAACGTGACGGTGTTTGGCGCGTTGGTCAGCGACATCGACACGGATGACCCGCCCGATACGATGGCTGCTGATTTTGTGCTGGATTTCGGCGTCGCCTCACCGTTACAGAACGGCGTCGTCATCAATGAGATTAATGCTGATCCGGACACGACGCTCGGTGACAGCAATGGCGATGGTGTTGACAATTTCAACGAACTCGTCTTCGCCAAAATTGGCAAC
>JBCBDU010000046.1:0-23686 GCA_038529355.1 Pseudomonadota bacterium | reverse complement strand
CGGTCGGTCGAGAAGCGACCCGAGTGCGCAGTATTCAGGATGCTCATGCGCGTCCAATGTTCGGTGTCGGCGTAGGCGACATCGACGCGCTGCTGTGCGTCGCGGAAGCCGGCGAAATCGGCAATGGTCATCCACGGGTCGTTGGCATCGTGCAGCGTGTGTAGGATGTCGTCGAACACGCCCGGTTCGTATTGATTGAAGTGACCCGATTGCAACAGCGAGACGACGCGCGACAGGTGCGCATCGGCGGCGATAATCGCGCCCGGGTTGTAGTCTTCTTTCGCCGCGGCCACTTCACCGACCGTCAGACCGAACAGGAAGAAGTTCTCGTCGCCAACCGCTTCGCGGATTTCGACGTTGGCGCCGTCAAGCGTGCCGATCGTCAGCGCGCCGTTCATCATGAATTTCATGTTGCCGGTGCCCGACGCTTCCTTGCCGGCCGTCGAGATTTGTTCGGACAAGTCAGCAGCAGGGCAGATGCGCTCCATCGCCGAGACGTTGTAGTCGGGGTAGAACACCAGGCGCAGCAACCCTTCGGTGCGCGGATCAGAGTTAATGACATTCGCAACGTTGTTGATCAGCTTGATGATGCGCTTGGCCATCACGTAGCCGGGCGCAGCCTTGCCGCCGATGATGATCGCGCGCGGCGCCATGCCATCGGTGTCGCCGTCGCAGATACGTGCGTACAAATGAATGGCGTGCAGCACATTCAGCAGCTGCCGCTTGTATTCATGAATGCGCTTGACCTGCACGTCGAACAACATGTCGTGCGACAGCTCGATGCCGGTGCGCTCGCGGATCATCGACGTCAGCAACGCCTTGTTATGTTGTTTGACGGCGCGCCATGCTTTGCGGAACGCTGCGTCTTCGGTCAGCGGTGCCAACTGCTCAAGCTGCGGCAAGTCGGTGACCCAGCTGTCGCCGATTTTCGTTGTGATCAAATCGGACAGCGTCGGATTACACGCAGCCAGCCAGCGGCGTTGGGTCACACCATTGGTCTTGTTGTTGAATTTCTCCGGCCACAACTCGTAGAAGTCGCGGAACAGTCCGTCCTTCAACAAGTCCGAGTGCAGCGCGGCAACACCGTTGACCGAGTAGCTGCCGACGATGGCCAGATACGCCATGCGCAACATCGGCTCGCCGTCTTCGGCCACCAACGACATCGCGCGCAGCTTGCCGGTGTCGCCCGGCCAGCGCCGCGCGACCTGGCGCAGGAAGCGCGCGTTAATCTCGTAAATGATTTCGGTCAGGCGCGGCAGCAGCTGACGGAACAGCGACACCGGCCACATCTCCAGCGCCTCGGGCAGCAGCGTATGGTTTGTGTACGCCATCGTCTTGGTCGTGATTTGCCACGCGTCATCCCAGCCAAAGTGATGTTCGTCCATCAGCAATCGCATCAGTTCGGCGACGGCAACGGCCGGGTGCGTGTCGTTCAGCTGGAAGCAGTGCTTGTCAGCAAACTGCTCGAAATTGTCGCCATGGCGATCGCGCCAGTCGCGGATCGTATCTTTCAGGCTGGCGCTGGCGAGGAAATACTGTTGGCGCAAACGCAACGCCTGACCGTTCTCGGTTGTTGCGTTCGGATACAACACCATCGTGATGTTTTCCGCAGCGTTGCGCTCGGCAACCGCGTCCGCGTAGCTGCCCGCGTTGAACTCGCCCAGATCAAATTCGTCGGTCGCGGCGGCAGACCACAACCGCAACGTGTTGACGACGCCGTTGCGGTAACCGGGCACCGGCACGTCGTACGGTACGGCGACAACGTCGTCGCTCGACACCCAGCGAAACGCGATGTTGCCTTCGTGATCGCGGTACGACTCGGTGTAGCCACCGAACTGCACCGTCTGCGCCAACTCGCGGCGGCGAATCTCCCACGCAAAGCCGTCGGCGAGCCACTGATCTGGCTCTTCGATCTGAAAGCCATCGCGAATCTGCTGATGGAACATGCCGTAGCGATAGCGAATGCCGTAACCGGTCACCGGCAACGCAAGCGTTGCACAGCTATCCAAAAAACACGCGGCCAGACGACCCAGCCCGCCATTGCCTAGACCGGCGTCGCGTTCGCAATCGATGAGCTCTTCCATCTGCACGCCCAGACGCTGCATCGCTTCCTGCGCGGCTGGGGCGAGATCCATGCTGAGCATCGCGTTGTTTAGCAAGCGACCCATCAAAAACTCTAGCGACAGGTAACACGTCTTGCGTGCGTCAGCGTCGCGCTGCAGCTCGCGTGTGTCGCGCCAGCGTTCGGTGATGCGATCGCGAATGGCGTAGCTCAATGCGCGGTAGCCAAAACCGGTCGCGCGCGAGGCATCGGATTGGCCGAGCGTGCGCGTGAAGTAATGACGAAAATCACGCAGGATGCCGTCGGAATCCATGTCGAGTGGTTCGGCGGTGATGGTTGCGTGGTTCATGCTATCTGGCTGTGCTTTGCTCATCGTGCTGTGCAGCCCCGGCTGCTTCTGATCAAGGTTTGTAAGGTTCCAGTATTAACGTTGCCAACGGCGGCAGTGTCATAGCTAGCGACGAGGCATGGTCGTGGCTTGAGACATCGTCCGTGTTGAGCATGCCGCAGTTACCCACATCGCTGCCACCGTACAAAGCGGCATCGGTGTTCAATAACTCGCGGTAGGTGCCAGCGACCGGTACGCCGATGCGGTAGTCATGGCGTACCACCGGCGTCAGGTTCGTGACACAGACCACCATGCTGCCGTCAGCGGCGTGTCGTGTCCACGCCAGAATGCTTTGCTCGGCGTCCTGCCAGTCGATCCACGCAAAACCGCTGCCATCAAAGTCGCGCTCGAAAAGCGCGCGGTGCGAGCGATAGACGAGGTTCAGGTCTCTGACCAAATGCTGCATGCCCCGATGTGGTGCAAACTCGGTCAGGTGCCAATCTAACGATTGTTCATGATTCCACTCGGCGTGTTGCGCAAATTCTGCGCCCATGAACAGCAGCTTCTTGCCCGGGTGGGCGAACATCACGGCGAAATAGGCGCGCAGGTTGGCAAATTTTTGCCAGTCGTCGCCGGGCATGCGACCGATCAGCGAACGCTTGCCGTGCACGACTTCATCGTGCGAGAGCGGCAGCACGAAATTCTCGTCGAATGCATACACCAGACCGAACGTCATCTTGTCGTGGTGATAGCGCCGATGCACCGGGTCCTCGCCCATGTAGCTGAGCGTGTCGTTCATCCAGCCCATGTTCCATTTGTACGTGAAGCCGAGGCCACCATCGAAGGTTGGGCGCGACACGCCGGGCCATGCGGTGGACTCTTCGGCGTACGTTTGCGCGCCGTGCTGATGGACGACTTCATTGAGCTTGCGCAGGAACGCAACGGCTTCGAGGTTTTCGTTGCCGCCGTGTTCGTTCGGCAGCCACTCGCCGTCTTCGCGGCTGTAGTCGAGGTAGAGCATAGATGCGACGGCATCGACGCGCAGTCCATCAACATGAAACTCGCGCACCCAATACAACGCGCTGCCGAGCAGATAATTGACGACCTCGGTGCGACCGAAATTGAAAATCAGCGTACCCCAATCGGCGTGCGCGCCTTTGCGTGGGTCGGCGTGTTCGTACAACGCAGTGCCATCGAATTGCGCCAAGCCATGATCGTCGCGCGGGAAGTGCGCCGGTACCCAGTCAATAATGACGCCGACGCCGGCCTGATGGCATTCGTCGATGAAGAACTTCAGATCATCGGGCGAGCCGAATCGCCACGTTGGTGCAAACAAGCCGATCGGTTGATAGCCCCACGAGCCGTCAAACGGATGTTCTGTGATCGGCAGCAACTCGATGTGCGTGAAGCCCATGTCGACAACGTACGGAATCAGCGTTGCCGCCAGCTCGCGATAGCTCAGCCACTCATTGTTGTCGTTGCGCCGCCAACTACCCAGATGCACCTCGTAAATGCTCTGCGGCGTATCCATGGCCGGTGTCTCACCGCGCGCGGCACACCAATCGGCGTCGCGCCAGTCGTAGTTGCTGGCGTGCACAATGCTTGCGTTGTTCGGCGGTGCTTCGAACGCGTTGCCGTACGGGTCGGTTTTCAGCGGCAGCATCGCGCCGTTCGCATCCAGCAATTCATATTTGTAGTGCGCGCCGGCGGCCGCTTCCGGAATGAAAATCTCCCACACGCCGATGCCCGGGTGCAGGCGCATCGGATGCACGCGGCCGTCCCATTGGTTGAAATCGGCAACGACGCTGACGCGCGAGGCATTCGGCGCCCATATGGCAAAGCGGGTGCCTGCAACGCCTTCATGCGTCATCAGGTGCGCGCCGAGTGCGTCATAAATCTGCAGGTGACTGCCCTGGCCAAGCAAGTGCAGATCCATATCGCCTAACGACGGACCAAAGCGGAACGGATCTTCCATGTCGCATTGATTGCCATCGGCCCAGTGCACGCGCAGTCTGTAGCGCGACGGCAGGCTGGCCAGCGTTGCGCGAAAGATGCCGTCGTCGGTAAGCGCACGCGCTTGCGTCAGCACCTGACCTTCGGCGTCGATGATGTGCACGGTGCGCGCAGCCGGCAGCAAACAGGTGATGCATTGCTGCTTGCCGACGCGATGCGGGCCGAGCAGGGCAAAGGCATCGTGGTGCTGGCCATCGGCCAATGCGATCAATGCATCGAGGTCGCTGGTTTCGGGCAGGTCAGGTGAGGTCATAGAGTGCTCTTTCGTACTGTGCAGCGGCGTCGGCCCATTCAAAGCGGCGCGCCGCCGCCGTCTCGGCAATCAAGTGCCAGCGATCCGGTTCATCAAAGAATACCCGTTGTGCCAGGCGCAATGCCGCGACGCAGTTCGTAGCTTGCGCCTCGACGCTGTCGCCGCTGAAGCTGAAGCCGCTGACCAGATGCTCGACGGTGTCGTTCAGCCCGCCCACCGCATGCACGAGGCACGGTTGGGCTGCGCGCATCGCCAGCATTTGGCTGATGCCGCACGGCTCGAACGCGCTGGGCATCAAAAACAATTGGCCGGCGCGATAGCAGGCATCGGCCAAAGTATCTGAAAAGCCGCGCACAAAAATCAGACGCGCATCTTGCCGCGCATGCTCAACAAGGTCTTGCTCCATGCCGGTGCCCCCACTGCCCAGCATGAACAGCACGCCGCGGTCCGGCAGTGTGCTGAGCAGGCGCGTCAGCGTGCTGACGCCTGCGTGATCACGATGCAGCAGCAAGCCCAGCTTCTGTTCGGTCAGCCGGCCGACGCTGGTCAATATGATGTCGGGTTCGTCGGTGTAGCGCGCTAGTGACTCGAGCGCCAGCGTATGGACGCCGGCGTAATGAGGTTGGTTGTCCTGCCACGCCTCGAGCAAATGCAGCGTATATTCGCGCAATCGTTTCCAGCTCAACCGGCTCTTGTCGACGCTGTATTCGCAACCATTGAGGATGCCGTTCAGGCGGCCTTCGTTGTCGGCTTGCTGCAAAATGCGTTCAAGCCCTTCGCCGCCGCGAAAGCCGCGCGCCGGATCATTCGGTTGCAGGATCTCGCGGGCGTTGGTTGGCGAGACAGTGTTCACGGCGTCGGCCAGGCGAATGCCGGCGGCCATCGGGTTGATGCAGTCGTCGTAACGCGGGTCGTCGAGCAGGCCGTGCGAATCGTCGAGGTGCGGAAACCAGCGTTCGAATGATGATGGGTCGCCGCGCTTCGGTCGAATGCCTTGCAAGGCCAGGTTGTGCAGCGTCAGCACCATGCGGTATTCGCTGAGCGCAGCGAATGTCGGATCCAGTGCACGCAGCACCAACACCATCGCTGCGTGCCAGTCGTTCAAATGAATGATCGCGTCGTCGGCTGCGTGTTGCAGCAACCAAATAGCGGCGGCCGACGATAGCAGTGCAAATTTCGTTGCATCAGTGGCGAAGGGTCGGTCCGCACCGTCGTCGTGATAGATGCTGCCGGATTGATCCGGGTCGAATTGGTCGTGCACGAATACGACATGACGCACACCGGCGCCGTCCTGCTGACTGTAGACATCGACAGGCAATTGCATGCCGGCGAACGGCGCCGTGATGTCGCCGGCCGGTCGCATGTCGGGCAACAGATGCAATTTGCCGTACGCCGGCGTGATGACCGTGACGCGATGGCCGCGCGCCGCCAACGCGCGCGGTAAATCACGCAGCACGTCGCCAACGCCGCCCGCTTTACCGCCCGGCAAGGCACCGTTCTCAGATGCCACCATGTAGATGGGTCGCGGTGTCATCGATTTAACGCGTGAAATGCAGCTCTTGGCCCAGCATGTCCGGCGTGACCAGCGTGATGCCACTGGCAGTCACGCGCAGGCCGTTCGCGCGATCCTGCTCGGGGTCCTCACCGATCACCGTGCCGTCGGCGATGATCGTGCCGCGGTCAATAATCGCTTTTTGAATGCGGCAGCTTTCGCCGATACGAACGTCAGGCAACACAACCGAATCTTTGATTTTGCTATACGACTCGACGTGCACGTTCGAGAACAACACGGAGCGATCCAGCTGTGCGCCCGACACGACGCAACCGCCTGAGACCATCGAGTTGATGGCAACGCCGCGGCGGTCCGGATCGTCGAGGACAAACTTGGCCGGCGGCAGTTGTGCCTGCACGGTCGACACGAGCCAGCGGTGATCGTACAGATTCAATTGCGGCACGACGCTGACGAGCTCCATGTTGGCTTCCCAATAGGCTTGCAGCGTGCCGACATCGCGCCAATAGGCTTGTTCGCCCGAGTCCGGATCTCGAAACGGATAGGCATGGACGCGGTATTTGTCGATGATATTCGGGATGATGTTCTTGCCGAAGTCGTGATCGGTTTTCGGATCATCCGCATCCTTGATCGTTTGCTCAAACAGGAAATCGGTGTTGAACACGTAGTTGCCCATCGACGCCAGACACCAGCCCGGTTTGCCGGGGATCGGTGTTGGCTCGGCCGGCTTTTCATTGAAGTCGATGACGCGACCGGTTTCGTCGACGGTCATGACCCCCAGTGCATTCGCAGCTTCCTCGACGGGCACTTCGATGCAACACACGGTCATGTCGGCCATCGCCTCGCTGTGCGCGGCCAGCAACGGGCCATAGTCCATCTTGTAGATGTGATCGCCAGCCAGGATCAGTACCAGTCGTGGCGCATTGGTGCGGATGATGTCGAGATTCTGGTAAACCGCATCGGCAGTGCCGCGATACCACTCACCGCCGACGCGTTGCGAAGCGGGCAGGATCTCGACGAACTCGTTGTCGCCCGAGTAGCGCGATGCCCAGCCGCGGATCAGGTGGCGAATCAGTGAGTGTGCTTTGTATTGCGTCAGCACGCCGACGCGACGGATGCCGGAGTTGAAGCAATTAGACAGCGGAAAATCGATGATGCGGAACTTGCCGCCGAAGTACAGCGCAGGCTTGGCACGCCACGTCGTGAGTTCGCGCAATCGCGAACCCTGACCGCCGGCGAGCACCAGCGCCATCGTCTCGCGTGTCAGTCGACTAACGAAGCGGCCGTCGTCTGTCTGTTGCATATCACTCATGTCAGCCCACCCGTTATTTTTTGTCTTCGCCCCGATCATAGCGCAACAGCGCCGCGGCGGGTTCAAAGCCGGACGGATTCAGCGCCCGCTGCTGCGAATCTCGGCGTGCAGTTGTTCGCGTACTTCGCTGGCAAACGCGCCGGCCGGCATGCGCCAGCGCCAGTTGTCACCGGGATTGCCGGGCGTATTAAAGCGAGCCGCCGAATCCAGACCGAGCACGTCCTGCATCGGTACGATGGCGATGCACGCAGCACATTGCAGGGCCATCTGCAGCAGGCGCCAGTGCACATCGCTGCCGTCACCGCCGGTCTGTTGCAGCGTGAGTCGCTGATCGTTGTGAATCTGTGCTTCGGTCCGCACGTCGCCGACACCGCCGCGGAACCAGCCGAGTGTCGTGTCGTTATCGTGCGTACCGGTGTAGACGACGGAGTCGTTGCTGATACGGTCCGCATCGAAGTCCGGATCGTTCACCATGAACTGCAGCACGGACATGCCCGGCATGCGCTGGCGCAGGCGCAGCTCGTCGACGGCAGGCGTAATGGCGCCCAGGTCTTCAGCGACGATTAACAACTCGCCGAGCGCGGCGCGTATCGCATCAAACAGTGCGTCCGCCGGCCCCGGCTCCCAGGCACCTTCTCGTGCGGTCTGAGCGCCAAACGGTACGGCCCAGTAGGCCTCGAATCCGCGAAAGTGATCGATGCGCACGATGTCGACCATCGACAACGTGTGTTGCATACGCGCAATCCACCAGTTGAAGCCGGTTTGCCGGTGGTAGTCCCAGTCGTACAACGGATTGCCCCAAAGCTGTCCGTCGGCACTGAAATAGTCTGGTGGCACGCCGGCGACGGCGTCCGGTATGCCGTCGGCATCAAGACGCAACATCGCATGGTTTGCCCACGCATCGGCGCAGTCGAGTGCGATGTAGATCGGCATGTCGCCGAACAGCAGTACGCCGCTGCGTGCTGCGTGCGTCTGCAGCGCCTGCCATTGCCGGTAGAACATGAACTGGGCAAAGCGCACGGCATGAATTTGCGTATGATGCGCGCGCTCGACCTGCGCCAGCGCGGCAGCATCGCGTTGTCGGTAGGCTGCCGGCCATTGCGGCCACGGCCGCTCGTCGTGCAGCGTTTTCAGCGTCCGGAACAATGCATAGTCGCGCAACCATGGCGTTTGTGCTTCGTCGATGAAGCGGGCGAATGCCGGTTGCAATGGGTGCTCGCGGTTGTCGGCAAAGGCAAGCGCCGCGCGATCGAGCAGTGCGCTCTTGAGCGGAATCAGCTGACCGTAATCGGTGTGGTCCTGCGGCAGTGCGTGTAGCGGTGCCAGCGCGTCGGTTGGCAGCAAGTCGAGCGCGACCAGCTCATCCATCGCGATCAGCATCGGATTGCCGGCATAGGCTGACAGCGGTTGATACGGCGAGTCGCCGTAGGCAGTCGGGCCAGTCGGCAGAAACTGCCAGACGCTGCAGCCGGCGTCGGCCAGCGTGTCGACAAACGCGTGCGCCGCGGCGCCGAGTTCGCCTATGCCGTTGTCGCCGGGCAATGCGCTAATGTGCATACAGATGCCAGCGCGTCGCTGGGTCTGCAGCGCCTGTTTCGGCGTCTGTGCGCTGGTCGCTGCGGCCGATTGTTTATGCTGCTCTACGTGCATGCCTGTTGCCTTGGCGATGTTGCGCCGAAATTGCGCACTCGCCTGCCATTTTGAACGTGTGTGCGACACCGCGCGATGGCGCAACCCCCACGTTGTAATGGAAACAGACATTGATAGTGTCCGGCAAGCGGCGCGATCAGCGGAGCAAGCAACACGCAGCTTTCAGCCGCGCCCGGTCGAATCTGCCGACCGGTTGATCCGTGTTACGTCTCATCAATGTCAACATTCCCGTTGCGGTGTCACGGTTGCAATGGATCGGGTTAGCGGCTCCAATGCGGGGCACTACAGATTGCCGGCCCGCGGGTCCGAGCAATCGGCACAATTTGGGGAGGCGAGTTTGATTCCTTACAGAGATTTGTTCGGGCCTGGCCCGACCAACGTACCCGACTCGGTACTAATCGCATTGGCACAGCCGACGATCGGTCATCTGGACCCGGTGTTTCTGGATACGATGGATGCTGTGGTCGCTGATTTGCGCACGACGTTTTGCACAGCGAATCCGGTCACGTTTGTGCTGTCTGCGCCAGGTTCAATCGGCATGGAGGCAAGTTTCGTTAACATCGTTGAGCCGGGCGACACGGTTATCGTCTGTATCAACGGCGTGTTCGGCGGCCGCATGCAAAGCATCTGCGAGCGTATCGGTGCCCACGTCGTCACGGTGGAGGATGCGTGGGGCACACCCGTTGATCCGCAGAAACTCGAAGATGCGTTGCAAGCGAATCCGGCAGCATCCGTGGTTGCCTTTGTGCATGCGGAGACCAGCACGGGTGTGCGCTCTGATGCGCAGGCGCTGACGGCGCTCGCCAAACAGCAGGGTTGCCTGGTGATTGCTGATACCGTGACATCACTATCGGGCGTTGAGCTGCGCATCGACGACTGGGGCATCGATGTTGCCTACTCGGGTAGCCAGAAGTGTTTGTCGTGCGTCCCCGGACTGGCGCCGATAACGTTCTCGCCGGCGGCAATCGATAAGGCAACGCAGCGCAAGACCCCGGTACAGAGCTGGTTTTGTGACACCAACTTGCTAGCCAGCTACTACACCAGCGGCGAGAGCAAACGCGCCTATCACCACACGGCGCCGGTCAATTCCCTGTTTGCGATGCGCGAAGCGTTGCGTCTGGTCGTCGAAGAGGGGCTCGAGGCGCGCTGGCAGCGCCACGCTGACGCGTCTGCACATCTATATAGCCGGTTGGAGCAAGCCGACTTTTGTCTGACGGTCGACGCCGCGCATCGACTAGCACCGCTGACGCTCGTCGACATTCCTGATCGTTGCGACGATGCGCAGGTGCGAGCCCGCTTGCTCGACGAGCGCAGCATTGAGCTTGGTGCGGGGCTCGGCAAGTTTGCCGGCAAGGCGTGGCGGATTGGCTTGATGGGCGCCAACGCATCCATTGAGCGCGCTGATTTTATCGCCGATGCGCTGATTGAGGCGGCACGCTGAGGCCGTAATCTGTCGGGTTTGTGATCCGTTTAACAATAAGTTTTTCAGCAACTTGCTACCCTTCTGAATAGTGATTCGAGCCGTTCTTGCAGGACGCGCCGCGCCAATGATGGCGCGCGGCTTGGACTGATGAGGAAGGTGCATGAATCGCATCCTGTGCGTCATTGTCTTGTGTTTGATGTGGCTGCCGCAGCGAGCGGCGGCTAACGGCTGCGCAATTGCCGGCGCCGACGGTTCGGCAGTGCCTGCCGGTATCGTCAACACCTACTATCCGGGCACCAATAACCCCTCGGCTGGCGCCACCAGTTTTGCGTTGGGCAGTGCGCGTGGCACCACGCCGATTGCACCCGGCGATCTGGTGCTGATCGTGCAAATGCAGGACGCATCGATTAACCGGTCTAACACGAGCCGCTATGGTGATGGTGCGCTCGGCGATCCGGGTTCCGGCAGCACCGATTTGCGTCGCACCGGTCGTTACGAATTTGCCCGCGCGACGAACGCGGTGCCGCTGTCCGGTGGCACGCTGGTGATCGATCAGCCGGTTGCCACCGATTTCTCGACGCAGGCGGCCAATGGCTCGCGCGGTCAGCGTCGTTATCAAGTCGTGCGCGTGCCGCAGTTCGTTAACGCAACGATCAGTGGCAGCGTGGCGGGCGCGGCGTGGGATGGTGCCTCGGGCGGCGTGATTGCACTGGACGTTGCCGCAACGCTGACGTTTGCGGGCGGTCGCATTGATGCGACCGGTATCGGATTTCGTGGGGCTGGTGGACGTGATTCGCGCAATGGCTCGGGCAACAGCACGGATTATCGCGTGACGTCTGCGAACGGTGCCGGCGGTGGTAAAGGCGAAGGTATTGCCGGCACACCGCGATTGGTGTGGAACGGCAGCAGCGTCATCACTAACGCCGTTGAAGGTTACCCGAACGGCAGTTTTGCGCGCGGCGCGCCGGGTAACGCCGGCGGTGGTGGCACCGATGGCAATCCGGTCATCAACGATCAGAATACCGGCGGCGGCGGTGGCGCAGGCTTTGGCGATGGCGGCCGCGGTGGCCATGCATGGTGTCCCGGTGGTCCTTCTGTTTGTTCGCAAAGCGGTGGCTTTGGCGGCACGGGTCTGACAGCACAAGGCGCTGATCGCCTGATCATGGGCGGCGGTGGCGGAGCTGGTACAACCAACAATGCGACCGGCACGCCGGGCAACGGCGTTGCGTCGGGTGGTGAGCGCGGTGGTGGCATCGTGATCGTGCGCGCCGCGACAGTGACCGGTGTGGGTAGTGTCGTTGCGGATGGCAACGATGCCAACCAGACCGTCGACAATGATGGCAGCGGCGGCGGCGGTGCCGGCGGTGCAATCGCCGTGTTGGTTGGCGACGCGGTCGCAACCAACCTGTCGTTGCTGGCGCGCGGCGGGCGCGGCGGCAGTAACGGTAACAGTACCCCGCATGGTCCGGGCGGCGGCGGTGGCGGCGGTTTTGTCGCGCGCTCGTCGGTGCTGACTGGCGGGCTCGTGGATGTCAGTGGCGGCCAGCCCGGTGTGACCGAGGGCAACCCGGCGCCGTTTAACAGCAACTATGGTGCAACCTCTGGCAGCAATGGCGGCACGGCGACCGTTACGCCGGCCGATCCGGATGGCACGTTGCCAGGCGCGACGTGTGTCGTGGCGGTAGCAAAAGCGATCACACCGGCCGTGACGTCAGTTGGCACGGCGACGCGTCTCGAGCTGACGATCACCAATCCGAATCCGCTGTTTGCAGCGACCTCGTTGTCGCTGGCGGACAGCTATCCTGCCGATCTGGTGAATGCGGCAAGCCCGAATGTCAGCAATACGTGCGGCGGCAGCATTGCGGCGCCGAGCGGTGCGCCAAGCCTTGTGCTCAGCGGCGCAACGCTTGCGGCCGGCAACACGTGCACGATCGGCGTCGATGTCGTGCCGACCGCGGCCGGCTTGCAAACCAACACCGTTGCTGCCGGTGATGCCAGCGCTGCAATTGACGGCAATGCGATCAGCAATCTGCTGCCGGCAACGGCGACGGTGACGGCTACCGAGCCGTTACTGGTAACGAAGACCGTCAGCATCGTTTCTGACCCGTTCAATGGTGCGAGTGCGCCGTATGCGATCCCCGGTGCTGTTGCCGAATACACGATCGATGTGCTGAACCCGGGGCCGGGCGTGATTGATACCGACGGTATCCGCATCACGGACCTGATACCCGACGACGTTGCGTTCCTCAATGTGCCGATCGCGGGTGGTTTACCGGTAGTGCTCGATGACGGTAGCCCTGCCTCTGGACTGGTGCTGGCGCCCGATGACCTTGCTTACAGCGACGATGACGGCGCCACGTATTCCTACACGCCGGCGAGTGGCGCCGATGCCGACGTTGACGGATTGCAAGTGATTCCCAGCGGTTCACTGCCGTCCGGTGCGCGCTTTTCAGTGCGTTTTAGGGTTGCGGTGCAGTAGTATTGGCGTCGAACAAGCAAAAATACCCGCACAAAAGATGCGGTAAACAGGGGGAGACACCATGAAATCAGTAGGTATGTGGATGGCGATTTTCGGCGCCGGTTCATTTGTGTTGAACATGATGGGTCGCGAGTTTTCGATTCTTGCCTGGATTGATAGCTGGGGGCCTACCATTGGCACAGGTATTCGCGCCGGCTTGATCGTCGTTGGCGTTATTTTGTTCCTTGCCGGCATGAAGCAAGAGAGTGCCGAACAGCCCGAAGCCTAACGGCTGAGCGTGAGGCGGTGATCGCCGGGGGCTAAGCGTGCAGCGCTTTTTTGCTGGCCTCAAGATGTGCCAGTGCTGCGGCACCGCCGGCAATTGCCGTGCATACCTGTAGCACGTCCAGCACGGCCAGTTGGGCGATCCGCGAACTCATTGGCGTAAATGTCGCCGTGTCTTCTGTCGAATCGACCAACAGTGCCATGTTGGCCTGACGGGCCAATGTTGAATGCGCGGCGGTAATGGCAACGCCGGTCGCGCCCAGCGCCTGTGCGGCTTGCATGCCATCAGTAATCGCCGTGGATTCGCCAGTTTTCGAAATGCCGATGAATACCGTTTCGGCATCGCTCGTTGCGCCTGCCTGAATGATCGTCGGCGCGTCGCTGAATGGCGCCGTCGGTAACCCAAGCCGGAAGAATTTATTGTGCGCGTCATGGGCAACCAACGCTGATGCGCCGACGCCAGCGAACAGGATGCGCCGCGCCGCAACCAGTCGCTGTGCGATGCGCATCAGTTGTTCCTGGTCGAGCGTTTGCTGCACGCGTTGCAGCTCGCGAATACTGGCACTGACCACTTTACGGGTGACAGTGGCGGCATCGTCGTGGCGATCGACGTCGGCGTGCACCACATCGGTTTGCGTTGCCAGCTGTCGCGCCAATGACAGTTTGAAATCCGAAAAGCCGCGGCAGCCGATGCTGCGGCAAAAGCGCACGACCGTCGGGTCACTGACCCCAGCGGCTTTGGCCAGCTCCGCCAGCCGCATGTCTGCGATGCGGAACGGGTGCACGAGCAGCCAATCGGCCACGCGTTGCTCGGCCGGCGAGAGTTGATCGCGTGTCTGGCGAATACGGTGCAACATATGTAGTGATACTACATCAAAAAGGCACATTCTCAGTCAAATTATGTAGTAAAATTTCATGTAGAGCGCGGCGCTCGGTGTTTTGACAAGGGATTAGCCTCATGGCGCAGTTCATTCCGGTAAGTACTTTTGACCTCGTGATCTTCGGTGGCACCGGCGATCTTGCCCAGCGCAAACTGCTGCCGGCACTGTTTCACCGCGACAAGGACGGTCAGTTCACCGACGATAGTCGTATTGTCGCGGCCTCACGCGGCGAGATGACGAACGAGCAGTTTGTGCAGCTCGTGCGCGACGCGCTGGATACCTATTTGCCAGCCGACGAACTGGATGACGCGGTGTGGGAGCGTTTCTCTGCGCGCTTGCGGTATCAGACGCTCGACATTACGACACCGGAAGGTTGGCAAGAACTTGCACGGCGCCTGAAAAAAACTGGCGACGAACGTACGCGTGTGTTTTATCTGGCGACGATGCCATCGCTGTTTGGCGAGAGCGCGCGTCAAATCAGTGAGAACGGGTTGATTGATGCGCACACGCGCATCGTGCTCGAAAAGCCTGTCGGTAGCGATCGCGAGTCAGCGCGCGAAATTAACGACGCCGTTGGTCAGTACTTTGCTGAAAGCCAGATTTATCGCATCGATCATTATCTGGGCAAGGAGACGGTGCAGAACTTATCCGCGCTGCGCTTTGCTAATGCGCTGCTGGAGCCGTTGTGGAACCGCACGCATATTGATCATGTGCAGATCACGGTCGCTGAACACATCGGTACCGGCAATCGCGCGCAGTTCTACAACCACACCGGTGCGTTGCGCGACATGGTGCAAAACCACATGTTGCAGTTGTTGTGTCTGGTCGCGATGGAGCCGCCGCTCAGCATGAGCCATGACGATGTGCGCAACGAAAAAATCAAGGTGCTCAAAGCGCTGCGACCGATCACGGCCGACACGGCAAAGCGTTCCACGGCGCGCGGTCAGTACGCGGCCGGTGCAATTGGTGGCGAGGCGGTCGATGGTTACGCCGATGAGTTGGGCGAGAAGAGTGAGATTGAAACGTTCGTGGCCATTCGCGCTGATATCGACAATTGGCGCTGGAACGGCACGCCGTTCTATCTGCGCACCGGCAAGCGCCTGCCAACCAAAGCCTCCGAGATTGTCATTCAGTTTCGCCAGGTGACACATTCGATTTTCCCCGGGCAGGCGGGTGAGCTGCAGCCGAACCGGTTGATTATCCGTTTGCAACCAAACGAAGGCATGATGCTAACGATGGTAACGAAAGAGCCGGGGCCGGGCGGTTTTCAGTTGCGCTCACTGCCGCTGAACCTAAGCTTTAACGACACCTACCAGGTGCGCTACCCCGATGCCTACGAGCGGTTGCTGATGGAAGTGTTGCGCGGCAATCCGGCGCTATTCATGCATCGCGCCGAAGTTGATGCGGCGTGGGCATGGATTGACGGCATTATTGATGCGTGGTCCGAAGCGAAAATCACGCCGCAGGCCTACGCGGCGGGTACGTGGGGGCCGACGGGCGCGATTGTACTGCTCGACCGCGACGATCGCGCGTGGTTCGAACATGACGACGATGACTGAGCGAATGCGGAGCGTGTAAGCGACGATGTTTATTCAACAGTTTTTTGACAGTCGCGAACGCACGGCAAGCGTGCTGGCTGATGAGATTGCAGGGCACTTGCGTGCAGCGATCGACGCGCGCGGTCTGGCCACGTTGGTGTTGTCAGGTGGCAGCTCGCCGCTGGCAACGCTCAACGCGCTGGCAACGCGCGAGCTGGACTGGTCGAAGGTGACGGTGCTGGCCAGCGACGAGCGTTGGGTGGATGAGCAGGACCCGGCCAGCAACGCAGCGATGATCCGGCGCGAACTGCTGCGCGAGCGTGCCGAGCAGGCGCGGCTGGTCAGTTTGTATGAGCCAAACGTTGCCGCGCCGGATGCGCTGGCGGCTATCAATGCACGTGTTGACGCGTTGCCGATGCCATTCGATTACGTGCTGTTGGGCATGGGCGATGACGGGCATACGGCTTCATTGTTTCCCGACGATCCGGATATCGCAGCGGCTTTGGTCAGCAGGCAAGCGTGCGTGCTGGCGAGCCCGCCGAGCCAGCCGCTGCTGCGCATCTCGCTGACGCCGAACGCGTTGCTGAATGCGCGCTCGCTCGGGTTGCTGTTCTTCGGTCAGTCGAAAGCCGATGTGTTCGCGCAAGCGTCGCTCGATGGCGACCTGAGCGAGTTTCCTGTGCGCGCCGTGTTGCGTCAGGAGATTGTGCCGGTCACAACGTTTTATGCCCAATAGCCGAGGAGTGCTGGCATGCATGCAGTGGTAGAAAAGGTCACGGATCGAATTCGCAAGCGCAGCGCTGCATCGCGTGCAGACTATCTGGCCATGGTCGCGCAGGCGCGGCGTGATGGTCCGCAACGTGGCTCTTTGGCGTGCGGCAATCTTGCGCATGGCTTTGCAGCCAACGATGCAGTCAGCAAAAAGGCGCTCGCTGGCAGTGAGCGGGCAAACCTTGCCATTGTCTCGGCCTACAACGATATGTTGTCGGCGCATCAACCGTTGGGCGAGTATCCGCCGATGTTGAAAGCGGCCGCATGGAAGGCAGGTGGCGTCGCGCAGTTTGCCGGTGGCGTGCCAGCGATGTGTGATGGCGTGACGCAAGGCCAGCCGGGCATGGACCTGAGCTTGTTCAGTCGTGATGTTATTGCGATGGCCACGGCGGTGTCTTTGTCGCACAACATGTTCGACGGTGTGTTGTGCCTGGGTGTGTGCGACAAGATCGTGCCCGGTATGGTGATCGGCTCGCTGGCGTTCGGTCATTTGCCTGTTGTGTTCGTGCCGGCGGGGCCGATGACGTCGGGCATTACCAATGCGGCAAAGGCGCAGGCAAGGCAGTTGTATGCGCAAGGCAAGATCACCCGCGAGGAGCTGCTCGAGTCAGAGTCAAAGTCTTATCACTCGGCGGGCACCTGCACGTTCTACGGCACAGCGAACAGCAATCAGCTGCTGATGGAATTCATGGGGCTGCAGTTGCCGGGCACGTCATTTGTGAATCCCAACACGCGCTTGCGTGGCGCGTTGACGCGCGCGGCAGCCAAACGCGCGGTCGAGATTTCGCCGCTTGGTCATGAGTACATCCCGATGGCGGATGTATTCGATGAGCGCGCACTGGTGAACGGTGTTGTGGGTTTGCTGGCCTCCGGCGGTTCAACGAATCACACGATTCATCTGGTTGCGATGGGCAAGGCGGCCGGTATCCATATGGACTGGCAGGATTTTGATGATCTGTCGAAAAGCGTGCCACTGATGGCGCGCGTGTACCCGAATGGTCAGGCGGATGTGAATCACTTTGCCGCAGCCGGTGGTATTGCTTTCATGGTGCGCGAGTTGCTGGCGCACGGCTTGTTGCATGAGGATGTTGCAACAATTGCCGGGCACGGTCTGTCGCACTACGCGCGCGAGGCGGTGCTGGGCGCAGCGGATGACGACGGTCATGACACCGTTGTCTGGCAGGAGGGTCCTGCCAAGTCGCTGGATACCGACGTGTTACGCGGCGTTGCCAAGCCGTTTGAGACCAGCGGCGGTTTGACGCTGCTGAAGGGCAATGTCGGGCGCGCGATCATCAAGACATCGGCAGTCAAAACCGAACAGCAATCGATCAGTGCGCCGGCGCGCGTGTTTAACTCGCAGCACGCTGTTGTTGATGCGTTCAAGGCGGGCGAGCTGGATCAGGACGTTGTTGTTGTCGTGATCAACCAGGGACCCAAAGCTAACGGCATGCCGGAGTTGCACAAACTTACCCCGTCGCTGGGTGTATTGCAGGACAAGGGCTTTCGTGTGGCGCTAGTGACGGACGGGCGCATGTCCGGCGCCTCGGGTAAAGTGCCCGCTGCGATTCAGGTGTCACCGGAGGCGCTCGATGGCGGCATGATCGGGCGCATTCGCGATGGCGATATCGTTCATGTTGATGCAGTGGCTGGCGTTTTAGGCGTTGATGTCACCGATGAGCAACTGCAGCACCGCGACGTGACGCTGCCCGTTGATGCGTCGCATTCATTCGGCATGGGGCGCGAGCTGTTTGCCAACATGCGTAGTGTTGCCAGTGACGCAGAATCCGGTGGTAGTGCGCTGCCGATAGATCGCAGTGGTGTGCGAACAGGAGACTATGAACATGTCTAAGATGCGCGAGTTGATGCAGGTGTCGCCGGTGATCCCGGTGGTCGCCATTGAAGATGCTGCGAACGCCGTGCCACTGGCGCAAGCGTTGCTGGACGGTGGCATTGCGGTTATCGAAGTCACGCTACGCACTGCTGCAGCGCTGGATGCAATCGCCGCAATCGCTGAACAGTGCCCGGACATGTGTGTGGGTGCCGGTACGGTGTGGACCGAGGCGCAGGCGCACGCGGTCATTGATGCCGGCGCGCAGTTTGTTGTCTCGCCAGGAATTTCGATGCCGGTCTATCACGTGTGCGGCGAACGCGATTGCCCGATTCTGCCTGGTTGCCAAACCACCAGTGAGGTGGCGCAATGGGCCGCGTTGGGACTGGATGCGGTAAAGTTTTTTCCGGCGCAATACGCCGGTGGCGTTGGCGCACTCAAATCCTTCATGGCGGTGTTCCCGGATATGTGGTTTTGCCCGACCGGCGGTATCAGCCTTGCCAATGCCGCTGATTATCTGGCGCTGAAGGCGGTGCCATGCGTTGGTGGTAGCTGGATCGTCGACAATGCGTTAGTGGCTGCCGGGGACTGGAGTGCAATCAGCGACTCCGCACGCAAAGCCGGCGTGTTAGCCGAGTGAAATAAATTTGAGATGACCTAGGTCTCCTGTTGCATCCTCACCTAACGGAGCAATAGGATGCACACATCGAACACCAAAGCGACGCGCCGCTTCTCTTTCGCAGCCGCTATCGTCAGCCTGTTTTTCGCCAGCTTTTCTGTTAACGCACTGGCGGACAAAGACCCGGTCTACACCAGCGTGTTTTCCAGCACTGCGCTGAAAGGCTATGACACGGTCGCGTATTTCACCGACGGTAAGCCTGTCAAAGGCAGCAAGAAATTCACCGCCGAGCACAATGGTGCTACGTGGCACTTTGCCAACGCTGAAAACCGCGACTTGTTCACTGCGGACCCTGATAAGTACGCACCGCAATACGGTGGTTACTGCGCCTGGGCTGTGTCGCAAGGTTATACCGCTTCAGGCGATCCAAAAGTCTGGGCAATCGTCGACGACAAGTTGTACGTGAACTATAACGACGACGTAGGCGCTACCTGGCGCAAAGACCCGGAAGGCTTCATCAAGCTTGCTGATGCGAACTGGCCGACCGTTCTGAAATAAACCTGAGATTCCATCACGCTGTCCCCCTTGCAGTGATGATTGTTTGCCGCTGGCTTGCCGGCGGCATTTTTTTGCCTGTTGATCGAGATGCCAATGGGATCGTGACGCCCTGTTTGCGCGTGTTTGCCGAGGAATTCGAATTACGAGAGTCTGGTGCTGAGAATCCAGCGGCTATCGCTGTGAGCAACGGCTAGTTCGTCGTGCTGACTTCGTATTGAACACGCGCGGCCTTGAGAACAAGCGCTAGCCAGTTTTACTGAAGTGGTATTGAACACGCGTGATACTGAGCGCATCGGCTAGCTCATCGCACTGATGTGGTGTTGAACACGCCCGGCACTGACTTGCGGCACTCGTTCTTGTTCAGAGTGAGACTCTTGCGGTCGCGGCTGCGTTGTTGGCGTCACGTGAGTGGTCAAGGCGTTGTTGTATCGGCCGCTAACCTTGTAAGTGTCGTGCAAAGTGTTTGTGCCGTCTATGCGAAAAAAGATCGTCATCGTCAACCCGAAAGGTGGCAGCGGCAAGACCACGCTTGCGACTAACCTTGCAAGTCATTATGCGTCTGTTGGCGCTCAGCCGGCGTTGATGGATTTTGATCCGCAAGGCTCGAGCATGCACTGGTTGTCGGAACGCGCAGCGCGGTATCCGCCGATCTACGGGGTTGCTGCGTTCGAAAAACGCATGGATGTCACGCGCAGCTTTCAGTTGCGGGTTCCGCCAGCGTGCCAATGCGTGATTGTGGATTCACCGGCGGGTTACACATCCGCGCAGTTGCGTGAGATCACGCGCGACGCCAGCAAGGTGTTGATGCCGGTGTTACCGTCGAAGTTCGATATTCATGCCGCATCACGCAGCATTGCCGACTTGCTATTGGTGGCTAAGCTGAGCCGGGCAGAGGCGCAGTTGGGCATCGTTGCCAATCGTACGCGGCGCAACAACAAGTCGTTCCAACGGCTGATGCGTTTTCTCGACAGTCTGGGTATTCCGGTGGTTGCTGTGTTGCGCGACACGCAGACGTATGTGCATGCGTCGGAGTGCGGTGTCGGTCTGGCCGACCTGAAGTCTTACCAGACGGCCAAGGATCAGCCCGAATGGGCACGACTAATATCGTTTCTTGACGGTGAGTCTGTGCGCGAGCCGCAGTGCCGTGATGATCTCGCTGGCTCACAGCGCGGTAACGATCACGTTGGTTTGACGCGCGCGACGCCCATCAGCGTCGCGCACTAACGATCGCTACGGCACGAACATCTGATCGCTAAGGCATGAACATCGTCGCCGGATGTTCGATCAAACCCTTGATGTACTGCACCATATCTGCGGCGTCATAACCGTCAACGAAGCGATGATCGAATGACACTGACAGGTTCATCATGCGACGGACAACAATGGCACCGTTCTTGACGACAGGGCGGTCAACGGCCTTATTGATGCCGATGATGCCGACTTCCGGCGCGTTGATTACCGGCGTCGTGACAATGCCGCCTAACGCGCCGAGGCTTGTGATTGTGATGCTGGAGCCGGTCAACTGTGCCTTGCTGGCTTTGCCGTTGCGTGCGAGTTCTGACAATTCGCGAATGTCGTTGGCCAGTGTCCACACATCCTTGCTTTGCGCCTGGCGTATGACCGGCACTTTCAGGCCGTCGCCGGTTTGCGTGGCGATACCGACGTGCAAGGCCTTGTGACGCACAACGACCTCGCGCTCCGCGTCGTAAGTGGCATTGCATTGCGGGAATGAACGCAGCGTTTTGGCCAGCGCTGTGATCAGCAGCGGCAGGAAGGTCAGCTTGGGTTGGCTGTCGCTCTTCGTCGCGTTCAGGTGCTGGCGCAAGGCCTCGAATTCGGTGACGTCAATCTCGTCGACGTAGGTGAAGTGCGGGATGTTGCGCTTGCTCTCGCTCATCTTGCGCGCAATGACGCGACGCACGCCGATGACGCGGATCTCTTCAACCTCGTCGGTCGCTGCATAGCCGCTGGCCTCATGCGCGCTGTCGTTGCTGGCGCTGGTCAACTTGCCACCGCTGGCGATGTAAGCGTCGAGATCACGCGCAAGGATGCGACCGCGTGCGCCACTGGCCGGCACCAGACTCAAATCGACATTGGCTTTTTTGGCACGTGCGCGAATGGCAGGTGAGGTCAAAACGCGTTTGCCGGATTGTGCTGCCGGTTGCGCGACAGGCGCTGCGGTCGCGGCGGCTGCAGGTGCCGCTGCAGGTGCTGGCGCTGTGTCTGCCGGTGTATCGTTGGCCGCACCTGCTGCGTTGGCGTCATCGGCGGCGACATCGAACACAATCAGGTTGCTTCCCACGGCGACAATGTCGCCTTGCTCGCCGTGCAGCGATGCAATGGTGCCAGCAACCGGCGACGGGATTTCAACGGCGGCCTTGTCAGTCATCATATCGACGACCACTTGGTCTTCTTCGACCCGGTCGCCAACCTTGACATGCCACTCGCCAATCTCTGCCTCGACGGTGCCTTCACCCAGATCCGGAAGCTTGTAAACGTATTGACTCATCGGTTAATCCTCGAACACTTGTTCAAGTGCGTGGATGATGCGTTTTTGGCCAGGGAAGTAGTCCCATTCAAACGCGTGTGGATACGGTGTGTCCCAACCGGTGACGCGCAGGATTGGCGATTCCAGTGAGTAGAAGCACGCCTCCTGAATGCTCGCTGAGAGCTCGGCGCCGTAGCCGGAGAAGCGCGTGGCTTCATGCACGACGACACAACGACCGGTCTTGTTGACCGATGTCGTTAGCGTATCGATGTCCAGCGGCTGGATCGAGCGCACATCAATAATCTCGGCATCAACGTCGGCCGCTTTTGCCGCGGCTTCGGCGACGTGCACCATCGTGCCGTAGGTAACGATCGTCACATCGTTGCCGGCTTTGACAACGTTAGCTTCGCCGATCGGCACCGTGTAGTAGCCTTCCGGCACTTCGCCCTGCGGATGCGACGACCACCCGACGGCCGGCTTGTTCGGGTCACCGTCAAACGGACCGTTGTAGATGCGCTTGGGCTCGAAGAACACCACAGGATCGTCGCTTTCGATCGCCGCCAGCAACAAGCCTTTCGCATCGTACGGATTGGATGGCATGACGACCTGAATGCCGGAGACGTGCGCAAAGATGCCTTCGGGACTTTGTGAGTGTGTCTGGCCGCCGCGGATGCCACCGCCGCACGGCGTGCGAATCGTAACCGGTGCAGAAAAGTCTCCGGCGCTACGATAGCGGATGCGCGCGAGCTCACTGACGACCTGATCGAAACCTGGGTAGATGTAGTCGGCGAATTGAATCTCGGCGATCGGGCGCAAGCCGTTCACGGCCATACCTATCGCAGCGCCAACAATGCCGCCCTCGGAAATTGGTGTGTCAATGCAGCGGTGTTCGCCGTACTTGCGCTGCAAACCATCGGTGCAGCGGAATACGCCGCCAAAGTAGCCGACATCTTCACCCATCACGACCACAGACGGGTCGCGGTCCATCGCAATATCCATCGCCGAATTGAGCGCCTGGATCATGTTCATTTTAGCCATGTCGTAATCCCCGCCAGCGCCTAGTCGCGATCCCGTTCGGCACGCCACGCATCGCGTTGTGCTTTCAGGTTTTGTGGCATGTCTTTAAAAATGTCCTCAAACATCAGTGATGCGTCGAGGTGCGGGCCTTCGTTTAACGTGCCGTAGCTCGTGGCTTCTTTCCAGCTGCTGGCAACATGCGCTTCTAGTTCTGTGACCAGAGCGTCGTGTTGATCGGTTGACCACTCGCCGAGGTTGATCAGGTGTTGCTTCAGGCGTTCTACCGGATCACCCAGCGGGAATTCATCCCACTCATTCTTTGGGCGATAGCGCGTCGGGTCGTCACTGGTGGAGTGCGCCGAGCCGCGATAGGTTACAAGCTCGATCAGCGTACCCCCGGCGCCGGCGCGTGCGCGCTCTGCGGCCCACTGCGTGACCGCATAGACAGCCAGGAAGTCGTTACCGTCGACGCGGACGCCGGCCATGCCATTGCCTGGGCCGCGCGCGGCGAACGTTTGCTGTTCGCCGCCGGCGAACGATTGGAACGTAGAAATGGCGTACTGGTTGTTGACGACATTCAATAACACCGGTGCGCGATAAACGGATGCGAAGGTCAGCGCGTGGTGGAAGTCTGCCTCGGCGGTTGTGCCGTCGCCGATCCATGCCGCTGCGACATGTTGTTCGCCCTTGAT
>JBCBDU010000045.1:0-26840 GCA_038529355.1 Pseudomonadota bacterium | reverse complement strand
CACACGCCCGTACAGTGCCGAGGATGTCGTGCGGCTGCGCGGCTCGGTCAAGCGCGAGAATACACTGGCACGTCGTGTGACCCCTTTCCAGCGCGGATGGTTAGCCCATTCGTCTTCAAGGCGTTTGATTTCTGCGGCGCGATCGTAATTTCCGGTGTGCATGAGCGTGCTCCGTGACAGTGCTGATTTTTGCGCAGTCTAGCTGTCGACGCGCATATAACTCCAGCCTATTCCCGGTATACTCGGCATTCATTCGGTGAATAGTAGATACTATGGACTTGGCCAAAACTGATCTCAATCTGCTTGTCTACCTCGATGTGCTGCTACGCGAGACTAACGTCACCCGCGCAGCGCAACAGTTGGGCATTAGCCAGCCGGCAATGAGCAACGGTTTAAAACGCCTGCGCGACGCGTTTGGCGATCCGCTGCTGATTCGCACCAGCGACGGCATGGCACCCACCGAGCGGGCGCTGGCCTTGCAGCCACAAGTGCGCGACGTACTCGCGCGCGTCGAACAATTCGTCCAGCCGGTGCATGACTTCGAACCTGCCACCAGCGAACAGGTGTTTCGACTGATGTGCAGCGACTACGCCGAGGTCACGCTGCTGCCGGGGTTACTGACCGAACTGCGTCAAGCTGCCCCGAATGTGACACTCGACATCATGACGCCAAGCGATGTGACGTTTCACGATGTCGAGCGCGGCAAGGTTGATCTGGTCATCAACCGGTTTGATGACTTACCGAATTCGTTTCACCAAACGGTGCTGTGGCGCGACGGTTTTTCGTGCATCGTCGACGACCGCGATGACACGCCGCTCGATCTGCAGCGCTACCTTGCCGCCCGGCACGTCTGGGTCAGCAAGACAGGCATGGGCGTCGGTGTGGGCGTGGATCCGGCCGACGTACAAAGACTGGGCTGGGTCGATAATGCGCTGGCGGCAATCGGCAAAAAACGCAATATTGCCGTGTTCACGCGACACTATCTCGTGGCCATGCAACATGCGCTGCAGCAACAGTTGATCGCCACCGTCCCAAGCCGTGCCGCGCGTTTGATGGCTGCAACGCCGGGTGCGCGCATCCTGCCACCGCCATTTGCCATTGCCGAGATTGATTTGACGATGGCGTGGAGCCCGCTGCTGCACAACAATCCAGGGCATCGTTGGCTACGGCAGCGTTTCCGCGACGCCGCAGCGCGGGTCACGGCTTGATCCATCACCGCAATGAATGATGGTTATTAACACCATTCACTAGACCGATAGTGCGAATACCCGCACCATATAGTGATCCACCCGCCAGCACGGAAATCGAAACCTATGCCGACCCGAGTCACCCGCGAACAACTTTCCATTGATGCCGACTTCGCTCGTTTTATCGAAGATCGCGCGCTGGTCGGCCTTGATGTCACTGCCGACACGTTCTGGCAAACGCTCGCCAGTCTCATCGACACATTCTCACCCGCCAACCGGGACTTGCTCGGGAAGCGCGATGCGCTGCAAACACAGATTGACGAATGGCATCGCACGCATGCCGGTAAGCCGCACGATGCGGTTGCCTACAAACAGTTCCTCCAACACATCGGCTATCTGGTGCCGCAACCGGAGCCGATGCCGCAGATCACTACCGACAATGTGGACATCGAGATCACCCGTCAGCCAGGTCCGCAACTTGTGGTGCCGGTCATGAACGCGCGCTTTGCGCTCAATGCCGCGAACGCCCGTTGGGGCAGCCTGTACGACGCGCTGTACGGCACTGATGCGATCAGCGAAGACGATGGCGCAACGCGCGCAAGTGCTTACAATCCGCTGCGCGGTAACAAGGTCATCGCGTGGGCGCGGCGCTTTCTCGACCAGGCGGTACCGCTGGTCAATGGATCACACAGCAGTGCCACCGCGTATCGCATCACGGATGGCAATCTCGTCGTACAACTAGCCGATGGCACGACCACAACGCCAGTCGATCCCCATGCCTTTGTCGGCGTTCGCGGCGCAATCGACGCGCCGGATGCGATCTTGCTCAAACACCAGCACCTGCACCTGGAAATTGTCATCGACGCCGACCATCCAGTCGGTCGGGATGATGCCGCAAACGTTGCCGATGTCGTGCTCGAATCGGCGATTACAACGATTCAGGATTGTGAGGATTCGGTTGCCGCAGTCGATGCAGCCGACAAGATCCAGGTGTATGCCAACTGGCTGGGCTTGATGCGCGGCGATCTGGTCGAGACGTTTCGCAAGGGTGAGCGCAGCGTGCGGCGCGAATTGCTGCCGGACCGCCACTACACGAGTCGCAGCGGTGAGCCTCTGACGTTGCCGGGCCGCAGCCTGATGCTGGTGCGCAACGTCGGTCACCTGATGACCACCGATGCCGTACTCGACCCGCAAGGCAAAGAGATTCCCGAGGGTATCCTCGATGGTCTGGTCACGACGACGATTGCATTGCATGACCTGACGCGCTCAGAAGGGTTACGCAACAGCCGCACCGGCAGCGTCTATATCGTTAAGCCGAAAATGCACGGCCCCGATGAGGTCGCGTTCACCGGCGCGTTGTTCGACCGTATCGAAGATGCGTTGGGTCTTGCGCGCAACACGGTCAAGATCGGGATCATGGATGAGGAGCGGCGCACGACCGTCAACCTGCCCGCCTGCATCGGTGCGATACCGGGTCGGGTTGTGTTTATCAACACGGGTTTCCTCGATCGCACCGGCGACGAAATCCATACCGCGATGTTAGCCGGACCTATGGTGCGCAAAGATGCCATGAAACATGAGGCATGGATCGGCGCCTACGAAAACTGGAACGTCGATATCGGACTGGCGACCGGCATGCGCGGCAAAGCGCAGATCGGCAAAGGTATGTGGGCCATGCCGGACGAGATGGCGAACATGCTGGCTAACAAAACGAATCATCCGACGGCCGGCGCCAACTGCGCCTGGGTACCGTCGCCGACAGCAGCAACACTGCACGCGACGCACTACCACGAAATCGACGTACTGGCGCGCCAACTGACGATCGCACAACGACAACGCGCCTCGCTGGACGATATTCTGACGATCCCCGTTTGTACGACACCGGAGCAATGGCAACCTAGCGACATTCAGGCGGAGCTCGATAACAACATCCAGGGCTTGCTGGGCTATGTCGTGCGCTGGATTGATCAGGGCGTGGGTTGTTCCAAAGTGCCGGACATCAACAACGTCGGACTGATGGAAGATCGCGCGACGTTACGTATCTCCAGTCAGCACCTGGCCAACTGGCTACTGCACGGCATTTGCAGCGCCGAACAGATCGATAAGACGTTGCAGCGCATGGCGAAGATTGTCGATGGACAAAACGCGCATGATCCGCACTACAAACCGATGAGCGACAATCTCGATAGCAACCACGCGTATCAGGCAGCACGGGCGCTGATTTTTGACGGCGTTAAACAACCGAACGGCTATACCGAGCCGTTGTTGCACGCATGGCGGCGCAAAGCCAAAGCCGCACACTAATCAATCGCAACCATTGCTAAGCAAAGGCAGCGGTTACTGCGGCGTATCGAGGAAGTCGTTAACTGCTTGAGCGATCTTTGGCGTCACGCAACGCACAGCGCCGTGACCGCAAGGCGTGTCCAGCACCAGCACCTGACTATCGTCAGTGTCAGCAAATGCGATAGCCGGTTCGGGCACGACCACATGATCAGTGCCAGCCACAATCGATAGTAACGGCGCTACGAGCGTATCGGCCGCAGCCGACATCGTATCGCCAAGGCTGTTGCTGATGTCGTGACGCATCATCGCCTGCAACTGACGCGTCGTATTCCAACTGGTGGAAACACTCAGCGGGCTGCTCGCCGCACGGCTGGCAATATCGTCAAGCACATCACCGCGCGACGTATCCGCCATGATTTTTCCGCGCGTGCTGCCGATCAGTACACCAATCGCATTCATCAGCTCAATCGCATCGGCGCACTGGCAGGAACGGAACCACTCATGTGCTTTCAGGTTGCTATGCCACAGCGCGATATCGTAGGCGCCCAGTCGCGGCGAGCCGATAATCGGCACGAGCCGCTGCATGAACTGCGGGTAACGCACACCCCATTCGTAAGTCTGCATGCCACCCATTGAAATGCCGACCACGGCGTGCACACTGTCAAGACCCAACACCTCAGTCGCCAACCGGTGTTGCGTGTCCACCATGTCCTGAATCGTCACCACAGGGAATTCACTATCGGCTGCTGCATTGTTCGATGGCGACGACGACACACCGTTGGCCAGCGCGTCGATCAAGACGACCTGATAGCGTGATGTATCGACTAGACCGCCCGCCATGACTTCAACCAGCGCCTCGCTGGTGCCACCGAACCAGGTAGGAAACAGCACGACATTGTCGCCGGCTGTGTTGCGCTCGCCGATGACGCGATAGCCAACACGACAGCGCTCGATGACCTTGCCGCTTTCAAGTTCGCACTCGCCTAATTCGGCAAACTGCAGCGACTGTGCATCGACAGCGCCGGCACACACCAACAGAAAAGACACTACCCATGATCGCATCACGCACCTGCCCGCAACGAAACGTTCAGCAGCACATTGCCGAACATCAAAAAAACCGATGGTAGCAAACGCCGCGACCGAGGGTGCCGAACATGGCTGCTCCCACATCGCTGCTGTTCAACCACCTGCGAAGACAGTCTTTGCGCACTTAAAGCGCACCGCATTCGTCGCAGGCAACGCCAAGTCTGGTATCGCACCAAGTCGACTGCCAGTTTGACATATCAGTGACAGCAGTTGGCGCAGGGGATACGCTGTCGCTACACTTGCCAAGTGTGCGCTGATAACAACAATAATGGAATCGACATGGAAGACGCAGGCAACATCAGGACGCTCACTTCGGCGGGCGCGAATTTCACATCACTGAGATTCACTGGCAACACGAATGAATACTTCAAGATCTGGATCGTCAATATTGCATTGACGCTAGTCACACTGGGCATCTACTCGGCGTGGGCGACGGTGCGCAAGAATCGCTATTTTTATGGCAACACGTCACTGAACGACGCACGCTTTGACTACCACGCCGAGCCACGCGCAATTCTGGTTGGCCGCGTCATTGCCACGTTCTTTCTGGCGCTCTATGTGTTTTCCGAATACATCCACTTTTATGCACCGCTGGTCGTCATCCTGATCATTTTTGCGCTAACACCGTGGCTGGTTGTGCGCTCGAAAAGCTTCAAGCTGCGCAACACGTCACTGAACAATGTGCGTTTTGGTTTCAACCCCGATTACAACGGCGCATTCAAGGCCTACTACGGCGGTGCGTTGATCACAGTCGTGACATTGGGGTTCGGCGCACCGATCGCGTTGCGCTGGCGCAACCAGTTTCTGGTCAACAACAGCCGGTTTGGAAAATCTGCGTTCGCGCTGGACGTGCCACTGGAAGAGTTCTACAGCATTGCGTTCCGCGCGTTCGGCCTTTCCATTCTGGCCTATATTGCGATGTTCCTTTCCGTCTTTGCGATAGGCGCTATGGTCGATACTGCCATTGCCGACCAGCAACTCGCTGCCACGGTAATAACCTATATAACGCTGGCAATGCTATTGCTTTTTTATGGCGCTATCCTTGTCTATACGCAGGTACGCTATCGCAACCTCATTGCAGATCACACCACGCTTGACGGCCATCGCTTGCGCTCGGACTGGTCCGCCGCCGCAATGGCCGGCCTCTACCTGACGAACCTGTTCGCAATAGCGCTGACGTTTGGACTGGCAACGCCGTGGGCGCAAATCCGGCTGGCGAAGTATCGTGCAGAAAATACACTCGTAGCGGCGGACTTTGCCTGGGAGGACTTTGCCGTTGCCGAGGGCGAGGCAGGCTCGGCTGTCGGTGAAGCGCTCGGCGATGCGTTTGACGTCGGCGTGGACATCGGCTTTTGAATAGCGTCGACGCGCGCTTCTTCGACAATCAGACGGCCAGACCGCTGGCGGTCAGCGCGTACTTGATTGGCAAACAGCTGGCATGGACCGGTGACGGTCAATCAGCGCAGATCGCACTGACACGCGTACGCCTGGTGCCGGCCGTAGGCCAGGGTCCACTGCGCATCGTGCTACCCGACGAAACCGCGCTGGAGATCGACGATCCGGCATTCATCGAAGCACTGATGCGCATTGCCGGCCACAATGATTGGGCGAGCAAACTGGAAGCGTCGTGGCCCTATGCGCTGGCCGCACTCGTCATCACGATCGTCGGTTCATGGGCGATGCTGACGTTCGGCGTGCCGATCGCCGCTACCCGCATCGCACAACAGGTCCCGCCGCAATACGACAGGATCATGGCGCGCGATGGGCTCGCGATACTCGATCGCGTTTTGTTCGAGCCGTCATCGCTCGACCAGAGCACCCAGCAGCGCTTGCGCGGGCATTTCAACGACATCATTGCAACCGATCCTGCCTTTGCTGAATACACGCTCGAGTTTCGCTACTCCGAAGACATCGGCGCGAACGCACTGGCGATCCCGGGCGGCGTTGTCATCATCACCGACGACATGGTTGAACTTGCCGACAACGACGACGAACTGATCGCCGTGCTCGCGCATGAAGTGGGTCATCAAGCGCAACGGCACAGCTTGCGCATGCTGTTGCGAAGCGCTGGCAGTGCCGCCATTTTCGCCGCATTAACTGGCGATCTCGGCAGCATCACAGCCGTGTCTGCAACACTGCCAACCGTACTCGTGCAAGCCAGTTATTCGCGCGACTTTGAACACGAGGCGGATAGCTTCGCGTTCGCCTATCTTGAAATGCGCGGTATCGATACCGACGTACTATCCGGTTTGTTGATGCGGCTGGAGGCATCTACCGGAGGCCACAGCAACCACTGGTTCTCCAGTCATCCGTCGAGCAGCGAGCGCGTGCAAGATCGCTGACCACGCGCAAGAGTTTGCGCAAGATCAATCAGAGCGCGACGGTCACCCTCATGCGCTTGAACCGCGATGCGCTTGCGCAAAGCCCTGCAACACGCCCGCAACGTTCTCACCAAGTTGCTCGGTCAGGTAACCGCCTTCCATAATCAGCGCGGTCGGCAACTGCAGCGCAGCAATGTCCGTACCCACAAGCGGATAGTGCTCGGTCTTCAGTTTGAAGTCACTGATCGGATCGTGCTCGAACGTATCCACGCCCAGCGCGACCACCAATGCGTCGCAACCCGCTTTTCTGATCGCAGCGATTGCCACGTGCAACGCGTCGCGCCACGCATCAAACGCGCTGCCCAGCGGCAATGGCAGATTGAGATTGCTGCCCTCACCTGCGCCGACTCCACGCTCTGCGGCATAGCCGATAAACCACGGAAACCGATTTGCCGGGTCTGCATGGATGGAGCACGTCAATACGTCATCACGCGCATAAAAAATGTCTTGCGTTCCGTTGCCATGGTGATAATCGATATCGAGTACGGCGACTTTAGCTGCGCCGAGATCACGCAGCCGCTGCGCTGCGACGGCGGCATTGTTGAGGTAACAGTAGCCGCCAAACTGATCGCGTGTTGCGTGGTGGCCTGGGGGGCGGTGCATCGCGAATGCACTGCCAACCTGCAGCGCATGTGTGGCGGCCGTAGCCGCCGCAGCGGCGGCATTACGCGCTGCGCCCGCCGTGCCGGCGCTGATTGAACAATCGGCTGAGAAGCTGTGATAGCCCAACTGACCGACAACGCTCTCCGGTCGCGTCTGACCGGCATGTCGTGCCGGCCACGTATACGCCATCGCATCGCCTGCATAGCCCGCGGCGCGCCAGCGCTCGTATGCCGTAGACAGAAACTCTATGTATTGCGGCGAGTGCACGCGCTCGAGCAACGACAGCTCGATGCACTGTGCATCGTGCACATCATCGAAACCGGCAGCGTGCACTGCGCGCTCGATAACCTGCAGTCGCGCCGGCGACTCGACGGACGGGATCAGCTGCCCCAAGTGCATTTCTGTTGCGTGGTGCTGCGCGTGATCGTCAACGCGAACGATAATCACGTAAGTCTAAGAACGTTGTGGACGGTAGCTATCAACATGGTTAACAACTGCGCAGCCAAAATGCTGCTCTCTGTGTTCCAACGTTATCTCGATTTTGGCGGAATGCACGACGGGTACTAACGTATCGATTTAAAAACCTCACCTCGGTAACGTCGTTGACCAGGTCCGTACACAGCTCAACACGGCCTGCTTGCTTAACGCAAACCTCGCCCTCAGCGACGACATCATCCGATACCCAGTCGTTACCAGCGCGACTTGCGCGCTGGTAACGACAGTATGCTCACAAGCAGTTAGGCGACTTCGAACAACCCGGCAGCACCCATGCCGCCACCCACACACATCGTGCAGACAACGTATTTAGCGCCGCGTCGTTTGCCTTCGATCAGCGCGTGACCCACCATACGTGCGCCCGACATGCCGTATGGATGGCCAATGGAAATCGCGCCACCGTTTACGTTCAGCAACTCATCCGGAATACCGAGCGTGTCACGGCAATAAATGACCTGAACAGCAAACGCTTCGTTGAGCTCCCACAGACCAATGTCATCCACTTTCAGGCCATGACGCTTGAGCAGTTTCGGCACTGCAAACACCGGGCCGATGCCCATTTCGTCCGGTTCGGTGCCTGCCACCGCGATACCACGGTAGATCCCCAGCGGTTCGATGTTGCGTTGTTCTGCAAGCGTTGCGTCCATGACGACAGCCGCCGACGCACCGTCCGACAACTGACTCGCGTTACCGGCTGTAATGACGCCACCTTCGATGACGGTACGCAGCCCGGCCAGACCTTCAGCGTTCGTGTCCGGTCGGTTGCCTTCATCTTTTTCCAGCGTCACGTCGTGGAACGAAATGTCTTTCGTTTCCTTGTCCATGACGCCCATCGTTGATGGCAGCGGTACGATCTCGTCATCAAACTTGCCGGCTGCCTGCGCCGCCGCCGTGCGCTGCTGGCTTTGCAGGCCGTAAGCATCCTGCTGCTCGCGCGTAATGCCGTAGCGCTTTGCAACAACTTCGGCCGTCTGCAGCATCGGCATATAGATTTCCGGTGCTTTCTCGACAACAGACGGATCGTCTGCGCGATACATGTTCATGTGCTCGTTCTGCACCAGACTGATCGATTCAACCCCACCGCCAACAACAACCGGCATACGATCGATGATCACCTGCTTGGCTGCCGTCGCAATCGCCATCATGCCGCTGGCACACTGGCGATCAATACTCATGCCGCCAACGGTCACCGGCAACCCGGCTGCCACCAGCGCCTGACGTGCAACGTTGCGACCGGTGCTGCCTTGCTGCATCGCGCAGCCCATCAGCACGTCGTCGATTTCAGCGGGATCAACGCCTGAGCGTTTGACCGCATGCGCGATTGCGTGTCCTGCCAGTGTCTGGCCTTGTGTGTTGTTAAATGCACCGCGATAGGCGCGCCCGATAGGCGTGCGTGCGGTCGATACGATGACAGCGTCTGCCATAAGTGTTACTCCGTTGCCGAACTTAGCGTTCGAGTTTAATACCGTGTTTCTTGGCCAGTGCGGTCAGGAACTTGACGCTTTGCTCACCGCCGGCCTGCAGCTCACGGGCACTACCCATGTCGCTCGCCTCGTCCCAGCGCGCCGCCAGATTTTCTGCAGTAGCCTCTTCACCATCGAGCAAGATACCTTCCGACTCAATGATCGCTGCGCGCGCAAAACCACCCGCGCCTGCCGCAATGATTTGACGGCTACCAGCCTCTTTGCTGCACATGAACACAACTGCTGGCGTTACCAGCTCAGGCTTGAGCGCCGCCAGCACGTCTTCGGACATTAAGTCTTCGGTCATGCGCGTCGCGGCAACCGGCGCGAGCGTGTTCACGTGAATGTTGTACTTCATGCCTTCTAGGTGCAGCGTGTTCATCAGACCAACGACGCCAAGTTTGGCGGCACCGTAATTCGACTGACCGAAATTGCCGTACAGCCCCGACGATGACGACGTCATCATGATGCGGCCGTATTTCTGCTCGCGCATGATTTCCCACACGGCCTTACTGCAATTGACGCTGCCCATCAGATGCACATCGACCACCAACTGGAAGTCGACCAGATCCATTTTGACAAACGTCTTGTCACGCAGGATACCGGCATTATTGACGAGCACGTCGACACGTCCCCATGTATCCATCGCCTGCTGCACCATCGCCGTGACTTCGTCCATCTGCGTCACGTTGGCACCGTTCGCGATCGCCTCACCACCCGCTTCGGTGATTTCGGCCACGACCGCTTCAGCAGCACTAACCGATCCGCCAGAGCCATCGCGCGCACCGCCGAGATCGTTCACAACAACGCGCGCGCCGCGGCGGGCAAAATCAAGTGCGTGCGAGCGGCCTAATCCGCCCCCGGCACCGGTTACGATCACTACCTGATCGTCAAATCGAATCGACATACAACTCTTTCCTTATTACAAATAACGGGGCGCTGGTGCTGGACTCAACGCACAACGAACATCGACAACGCTTCGCAGATCAAGGCAGGCTTCGCCTGATCCTTGATTTCGACCGTTACCGTTGACTTGAACAACAGTTGACCGGGCGCTTTTTCGGTGACTTCGTTCAGCACCATGTGACCGCGCACCTGGCTGCCGACCGGCACCGGCTGCAGGAACCGCAGCTTATCAGAGCCGTAGTTGATCGCCATCACCATGCCTTCGGGCGCAATACCGCATTGCGCCGTGAAATGCGGCAGCAATGACAACGTCAGATAGCCGTGCACAATCGTGCCACCAAATGGCGTCTGCTTGGCCTTCTCCTCGTCAAGATGAATGAACTGGTGATCAAGCGTTGCATCGGCGAACGCCTGCACGCGCGCCTGATCGATTTCGAACCAGTCTGATGGCTCGCGGGTCTTGCCAATCAGCTCACTCAACTTGTCTACCGGCACTACATCGCTCATGGGTTACTCCTGCTCATTTTTTTGCTCATGCGGACGACCGCGTAACAGTGTGCCACGCGGTCGTGTTTGTCTGAATGGTTGCGGTCAGGCGTTGGCCTGTTGCAGCGCCGCTTCGCGCAACGCACGTTTGAATATCTTGGCGCTTGCTGTCTTCGGCAAGGCCTCGGTGCGCACTTCAATGTGCACCGGCACTTTGTAATAAGCCACGCGGTCTTTCAAAAACCCTTGCAACGTTTGCTCACAACACCCGCCGGTCGTGACCATCACAACGGCAACCAGTTTCTCGCCGAGTTTTTCATCCGGCAGGCCGAACACGGCTGCCTCATGGACCGCTTCGTGCGCGTACAGCGCCTCTTCCACTTCCTGGCAACTGATGTTCTCACCGCCACGGATGACGATGTCCTTCATGCGATCGACGAGAAATACGAAACCGTCTTCATCGCGATAGCCGACGTCGCCGGATTTCATGTAGCCGTCTTCAAGCACTTCCGCGGTTGCTTCGGGCTTATTCAGATAGCCCTGCATGTTGGCAACCGATTTCATCCAGATCTCGCCGGGCTCGCCGACATCACAATCACTGCCATCCTCGCGCACGATGCGCAGGTCAACCAACGGAAAACAGGCTGTGCCGACGCTGTTGGGTTTGACTTGATAGTTGTTGCCCGCATTCGCCGTTCCCAACGCGCTGGTTTCGGTCATGCCATAGCCGATCGACGGCATCACGTTATCAAACGTTTCGGCGATCAGCGGCACATGCGATGCGGGGCGCGCTGCGCCGCCACCACTGACCTGGTACAGAGAGCTGATATCGCAATCGAGCTCGCGGGCTGCCTTCGCCAGTTCGAACGACATGCTCGGTACGCCGTTGAATGCGGTAATGCGCTCTTTCTCGATCAGGCGTACGGCCTCTTCAGGATTCCAGCGATCCATGATGACGATTTTCTGGCCGGCCAACACCGACAGCAGGAACATCGCGTTGCAACCGGTCACGTGGAACAACGGGATCGTCAGGATCAGGCCGTATTGGCGCCCTTCGGCGGGCCCTTTGCCACGCACGGTGCGATCTGCGGTGGTCAGCAATGCCCAGCACATCAGCGCATTGAGCGTTGCGCGATGCGTGGTGATCACGCCTTTCGGATTGCCGGTCGAGCCCGACGTGTAGAAGATCGTAGCCGGCGCATCGGTGTCTGCGACTGGTAGCGGCGCATCGCCAGTACCCTCTGCGATCAGCGCATCCCAATCGATTCCTGCATCAACGTGGCCACGCACCGTGACGATCTGCAGATCATGTTTGCCCGCAATGGGTAGCAACCGGTCGGCGCGCTGCTGATCGGCAAATACCCAACGGGCTTTGCTATCGGCGAACGCGTAGTCCAACTCACTCGTTTGCCACCAACCATTCATCGGCACCGCCACCGCACCGATGCGTGTAATAGCCATATAGGCCAGCATCCACTCCGGGTAGTTGCGCATCGCAATCGCAATCGGCTCACCCGGTTTGATACCGCGCGCGAGCAGCGCTTGTGCGATGGCGAGCGATTGCGCGTTGGCCTCGGCAAACGTCATCCGGCTGTCGTGGTAGACGAGAAAGTCCTGATCGGCATACAGGCTAGCGGCCATGTCGTAGAGCGCTGCGAATGTCGGCGGTGCGTTGGCGAACACCGGATACGTCACGCCATTGACCGTGGCCTCGGTAACGGCAAAGTCTGGCGATTGCTCGACCGCCTGCTGACAAAAATCCTGAACGTGTGTATCTACCGTTGCATCAGCCATGTCATCCCCCCGACAAATTCTGCCTAGCCCCCGAGTGTAGCGAAGCCACCGGCTAGTGGGAACTGCAACTGCAGCGGCCGCAGCCCATCAGGTTACGAAAACGTCTCGAAACAGTAACATAACGTTCATTGGAGCCGGTCACTATTGCCAGCGTTGAATGCCATTCGCATTACCTCGGGACGCAAGTCGATATGACCAGCAAACACCACCGCCGAAGCACTGATGCCTGCGACATTGCCGGGCATTGCTCAGGAACTGACGCCACCCGCCGGCGCGAGCGCTATTTGCAGGCCCTGCGCTGTGCAGGGGCATCGACGCAGCACAGCGCGCCGTTAGCGAGTGATGATGCCGCGCGAAACCAGCATCAGACTGCTGGCGGACAGCGCCAATACCCGTCCTGGCTTCGCGCCGCCGGCGCGGTAAAATCGAGCAACGCGACAAAAAAACCGAGGATATAACAGGCTATAGAACAGGCGATGAATCCGGCGGCAACGATCCGCGTGGACGATCAGAAGAATCGCGCACACAACTATCAAACGCATCCCCGTGTGGCGCCAGGGCACATCATCACGACCAAGACCGAGCAAGAGCCACTCGTTGGTCAAAGTTTGCCAATCCATTGCGTAGGCGATGGCAACAGACGCAAGCAGCGTCAACTAGAACCACTTGTTGGCGAACGTGTGCCAACCCGTTGCGTAATCGATGGCAACAGGCGCAACCAGCGTCAGACTGAACGCAGCGATGAGCAAACCCAACAGCGCACCAACAGCGACGTCACTCGGATAGTGCAGGCCCAATACGATTCGAGATAACGCGATGAGCGCCACAAAGGGTAGCAACGCAATACTCACAGCTGGCGCGTAGACCGCGAACATGCTGGTAAACAACACGGCGTGCAATGTGTGACCCGATGGAAAACTGTACTGATCGAGTGGCGCAATCTGACACTGAATCTGGCCATGAGACACATACGGGCGCGGCCGCACGAGCCGGTTTTTGAGATAGGCATAAAACTGCACGCCAACGAGTGATGTCAGACCCACGTGCAGCATGCCGCGTACACCCGCAGGACCACCCAAGGCGGCCAACAATGCAAGCACGCTGTACCACAATACGCCATCGCCGAGACGGCTGACGATACGAAAACCACGACGCACAGCCGGTGAACGACTCCAACCGTTGATGCGCAGACACAGTCGAAGTTCGGCTTGGTCAGCGCGTAAAAGCAATTGCTGCATGTCTCATCCTCGCTGTCTGATGCGTACGACAATGCATGGCATGCGCTACCAATTGTTTACTAATTGATGACCGTTTTTTGACACGCGCCCGACGACCAACGTCATCGTGCCGTAACGTCAGTCACTTAGCATTGAGCTATGAAAATTGCGATCGTTACCGACGCCTGGTTACCGCAAACCAATGGCGTCGTCACTACCCTGTCGCGCACCAGCGAAGCATTAACCCGCAGTGGCTATACGGTGCGGATGTTTACACCGAGTCCTTACCGCACGATAGCGTGTCCATCTTATCCCGAGATTCAACTTGCGTTGTTTGCAGGTCGTCGCTTGCGTCGGGCGCTCGATGCGTTCGCACCAGACTCAATTCACATCGCGACCGAAGGACCACCGGGGCTCGCCGCGCGTCGCTATTGCATCAGGCGAAAACTCAGTTTCACGAGCTCGTATCACACACAATTCCCTGCTTATGTCCGTCAGCGATATCCGATTCCCGAGCGCTGGACGTATTGGTTCGTGCGCTGGTTTCACAATGCGGCAGCCGCAACACTGGTGCCAACGCCGACGGTCATAAAGGAGTTGCAGCGAAATGGTTTGCGCAATCCGGTGCTTTGGGGCCGCGGCGTCGATACCGACTTGTTCAAACCGCTCGCGGTGCGCACAGAGCAACCGAAGCGTCCGACCTATCTGTACGTTGGCCGCGTATCTGTCGAGAAGAATATCGAAGCCTTTGCACAAATGCAGGTTGATGCGCGCAAGCTAATCGTTGGCGATGGTCCGGACCTTGCACAACTGAAGCGCCGCTTCCCCGATTGCGAGTTTACCGGCTACAAATTCGGCGTCGAACTGGCCAACATCATCGCCGCAGCGGATGTTTTCGTGTTCCCTAGCCGCACCGATACGTTCGGCCTGGTAATGCTGGAGGCGATGGCGTGCGGGGTGCCCGTCGCCGCCTATCCGGTAGCCGGTCCGATAGACGTCGTGCTCGACGGCGTAACCGGTGTGTTGCATGAATCGCTGGAGCTTGCCGCACAGCGCGCATTGGCGATCAGTCGCGAGTCTTGCCGTCGCCATGCGCTAAGCCGCAGCTGGGAAAACTGCACGCAGCAGTTTCTCAGCAATCTCGTACGCGCGTGCGACGCACATCCTTTACAACACGTGCAACCAACCTCGACATCACCGTTAGCGGCAATCAACTCGCTTACGCAAAGCGAGCCGCGTTAGATCCAGCTGCGCTGCCCAGAGAGGCCCGAGTCAGCCACCGTTCTGGAATTCGATAAGTCACTAACTGCGCGTGCGCCGAACAGCGTCCTGCCACGCACTAAGCAGCCGCTGCACGTCAGCCTCTGGCAGCGCCGGCGAGAATTGGCCGTCCTGCTCGCGAATGCGCGCAAAGGCATCGAGGTCGTCGAACACCCCAGCCTGCATCGCCGCCAGTCCGGCCGCGCCCAGCGCGGTCGACTCGATATTAGCCGGACGGTCAATATCGCAACCGGTGACGTCAGCCAGAAACTGCAGGAACCAGCCGTTCGCCACCATGCCGCCATCCACGCGTACCGTGCCCGGTTGCACGCCGTCTTCGCGCATCGCACTGAGCAGGTCATAGGTTTGCAGCGCAATCGACTGCAGTGTTGCGGTCACGATTGCCGCGCGGTCACTGCCGCGGGTCAGGCCGAACATCGCGCCACGCGCATCGGGATCCCAGTGCGGTGCGCCGAGACCGGTGAACGCCGGCACGACGACGACGTCGTATTCAATGCCATTGGCACCGGCCAACGCCAACGTATCGGCGGCATGGTCAATCATGCGTACACCGTCGCGCAGCCACTGCACCGCAGAGCCGGCAACGAAGATGCTGCCTTCCAGTGCGTACGTTGTTTGCCCTTGCAGGCGGTAACCCACGGTGCCTAACAATTGGTGCTGTGAGCGCAGCAGTGTGTCGCCGGTGTTAGCGATCGCAAAGCAGCCGGTGCCGTAGGTGCTTTTCGTCATCCCCGGCGCAAAACAGGCCTGTCCGATCAGCGCCGCTTGCTGATCGCCGGCGATGCCGCGCACGGCAACGGCGCTGCCCAGCAAACCTGGCTCTGTCATGCCGTAATCATGGGCGCAGTCACAAACCTCAGGCAACACCGACTCAGGCACGTTGAATACATCAAGCAGCGCCGCCGACCACTGCTGCGTGGTGATATCGAACAGCGCTGTGCGCGATGCGTTGGTCGCATCCGTCGCGTGCACTTTGCCGCCCGTCAACCGCCATAGTAGGAACGTATCGATCGTGCCGAACGCCAATTCGCCGCGCTCGGCGCGCTCGCGTGCACCATCGATATGATCAAGCAACCAGGCAATCTTGGTGGCCGAAAAATACGGATCCAGACGCAGCCCGGTCGTTTGTGCGACAAGCTCGCCGTGACCTTGCGATTGCAGTTCGCGACACACGGCGGCCGTGCGCCGATCCTGCCAAACAATCGCTTTGGCAATCGGACGACCGGTCGCCCGATCCCAGACAACGGTCGTCTCGCGTTGGTTCGTGATACCGATACCGGCAAGTTGCGACGCATCGATGCTGGCGCGTTTGAGCGCCTCCCGGCACACATCGATAACCGAATTCCAGATGTCCTCGGCGTCGTGCTCAACCCAGCCGGATTGCGGGAAGTGTTGACGAAACTCCTGTTGCGCGCTGGCAACCATCGCAAGCGATGCGTCGTAGACCACCGCGCGCGAACTGGTCGTGCCCTGATCAATCGCCAGAACAAAAGAATTGCTGCTCATCGTGCTCCCCCTGCTGTTGCCATGCCGCTAGCTAATATTGTGTATCGGACCCAAAGGTGATGCCACACGCATGATGACGCCACTGTTGTCAGGCCACGCACCGGTCACTGCCGAGCATGGATGCGCGGCAATTTTCGTCAGCAACGGCGAAGGCCACGGCGCAACACGACGCGTGTTCAAATCGACATGCAGATGCAGCCATTCACAGGTCGCGCTCAATTTGCCCGTCTTCGCCGAAAACAGATACTGATACTGGTGCAGGCGTTTATTGTCGTAACCGAGTATGCGCGAATGCACGCTGAACGGCTCGTCGAGCATCAGCTCATTCAGATACCGCACATGCGACTCAACGGCAAATGTGGAACTGCCGGTAGCGTCGCGATAGTCATCGGTCAGACCGAACCCGTGCCACAGCCCATCGATACCTTCGTCAAACGCCAGCAAATACCACGCAACATTCATGTGCCCGTTGACGTCGATCCAGTCGGGCCGGACAACGCCGGTCGCAACCTGCGGCGCATCGCATGCGTCGCGACGCAATTCTCTGTCGGCCATTCCCGCTACACCTTCGCCGTTGTTGACGAGCAAGTGTGAGATAATCGTGCACGTCGCACAACCCTGACTCGTCGCCGCGATACGTTGCGGCGGCGCTATGGTCATGCATCGCAACAGAGTTACTCATGAGTTCACTACCCAACACGATGCAAGCCATCGCAATCACCGAATCGGGCGGACCACAAGTACTGCAACCTGAGCAGCGACCACTGCCGACGCCTGGCCCCGACGAAGTGCTGATCAAGGTGCATGCCGCTGGTGTCAATCGACCGGATTGTCTGCAACGTGCCGGTCTGTACCCGGTGCCGCCGGGCGCCAGCGATCTGCCTGGCCTTGAAGTGGCCGGTGTAGTCGCAGCTTGTGGTAGCAATGTGTCGCGCTGGTCGCCGGGAGATCGGGTATGCGCACTCACGCACGGTGGCGGCTACGCCCAATACTGCGTCGCCGACGAAGGTCACTGTCTGGCGATTGCCCCGCACATTGATGACGTACTCGCCGCGGCCATTCCGGAAACCGCATTTACCGTGTATTCCAACGTGTTCATGCGCGGTGCGTTGGCCGCCGGCGAAACGCTGTTGGTGCATGGCGGTTCGAGCGGTATCGGCACAACAGCGATACAGATCGCGCGCGCCCTGGGCAGCGATGTCGTCGTGACGGCGGGCAGCGACGAAAAGTGTCGATTCTGTGAACAACTCGGCGCATCGTTGGCCATCAACTATCGCAATTCGCAATGGCGCAACGTACTCGCTGAGCACTATCCGCAAGGCATTGATGTCGTTCTCGACATGGTCGCCGGCCACTACGTGCAAGACAATCTGGACAGCCTGAAACCGGACGGGCGTTATGCACTGATTGCGCTGATTGGCGGTGCGATGGTTAGCGAGTTGAACGTTGCCGCGCTGTTGCGCAAACGCCTGACATTCTTCGGCACAACGCTGCGCCCGCAAAGCGTCGCTGCCAAACGCCGGATTGCGCAGCAGGTCGAGCAACAAGTGATGCCGCTGGTCGCCAGTGGCGGATTCGTACCGATGATCTACGAACGCTTCGAACTCGACGATGCCGCCGCCGCACATCAGCTGATGGAGTCCGGCGCGCATATGGGTAAGATTGTGCTCAACGTTCGTCACGACTCACCATAAGGACAATAACTATGGACACACCAGGCTGGATCCTGTTGATACCTTTGCTTGTCGCAATCGCCGGGTTGCTGTGGTGGTCGCTGCGCGGCACCGGCAGTAGCGATAACGGCATGATTGCGGTCGGCAAGTCATTGCCGGCGTTTACCTGCCAGCACGAGGACGGTACAACCGTCAGCACCGATACATTGCGTGGCCAGCGTGTCGTGATGTTGTTCGTGCGTGGCAGCTGGTGCCCGTTTTGCAGCGAGCAGGTTCAATCACTGACGGATCACTACCGCCACATCAGTGACGTCGGCGGCAAGCTGATCATCATCACGCGCCGCCCGTTGTCGACCACCCAACGCGTAGCTGATCAGTTCAATGTGCCGTTCGAATTCTGGCTCGACAAGAATCTGGCGGCTGCGCAACAACTGCAGCTGGTTGACGAACAGACAATTCCCGATCGATTCCATGACGACTTTGGGCGTCGCACCATTCGCCCGACCGTATTGGTCATCGATCGCGATGGCGTCATCCGCTATAGCCATCGGGCAAGCAAGCCCTCAGACCGGCCCGATCCGGCGCGCTTTATGTCAGTGTTTGACGGCCTCGACTGACGGGGTGTGCTGCGCCAGTAACGCTCGCGCCTGCGCGTCAGCGATTTCGTTCGTGGGTCGGCGTTCGCGATCAGAACGCTCGAAGATGTCGGTCAGCCGCGCGCCAATAGCAATGACCTGACGATCAACGTCGGCATCGTCAGCATCGCCGAAATACTCGCAAGAGACGTTGATGATGCCGCCTGCGTTAGCGACGTAGTCCGGTGCATACAGAATTCCGGCATCCATCAAGCGCTGGCCGTCTGCGTCGGTCTTGAGCTGATTGTTCGCCGCCCCGACGATGATGTGCGTTCGCAAGGCCGCAATGCTCGACTCGTTGAGAATAGCGCCCAGTGCGCATGGCGAAACAACATCCGCCTCGATGCCGAGGATCGCGTCTAGCTCAGTGGCTGCCGCACCGAACTCGGCGCACGCTGCCGCCACACGTGCCTCATTGATGTCAGCGACCGTCAATCGCACGCCAGCCTGCGCCAGCAACCGGCACAAGTGCATACCGACATTGCCCACGCCCTGCACGGCAACGCGCAAGCCGGCAAGATTACTGCTGCCGGTGCGATGTGCGACCGCAGCCTTGATACCGTGGAAAACGCCCAACGCAGTTTTCGGCGATGGATCGCCACCAGCGGCGCCGGCTTTCGGCGGCAGGCCAGACACATAGCGCGTTTGCTTGGCGACCGTCTGCATCGCGCCAACCGACATGCCGACATCTTCTGCCGTGATGTACTGGCCGTGCAGCGTGTCGACAAAACGCCCAAACGCCTCGAGCATTTCATCAGTCAGACGGCGATTCTCCGGAGCCAGAATGACCGCTTTGCCACCGCCCAGCGGCAAACCCGCCATCGCATTCTTGTAGCTCATGCCTTTCGACAGGCGCAATACATCGGTAATCGCGGCATCGGCATTGTCATAGCGCCAGAAGCGGCAGCCGCCGGCGGCAGGGCCCAACGCCGTTGAGTGGATCGCGATGATCGCCTGCAGACCGCTGACCGGGTCGGAGCAATGCACGACACGCTCATGCTGCGCGAAAGCAGCATTATCAAAAACGCTCATTTCAGTCCCCGTGTTGGCGGCTCAGGCGTCGCCAAGTTCGTCGATAAATTTCTCGGCATCGAGCGCCGCCATGCAACCAAAGCCCGCAGACGTGATGGCTTGACGATAGACCTGATCGGCGACATCGCCGGCGGCAAACACGCCCGGCACGCTGGTCGCCGTCGCACCGCCTTGCAAGCCGCTCTTGATGACAATGTAACCGCCATTCATTTCCAACTGATCGGCGAAGATCGCCGTATTCGGTTTGTGGCCAATCGCGATGAACACGCCGTGCAATTCGTGTTCAGTGGTCTCACCGCTGGCGACGTGCTTGATGCGCATGCCAGTCACGCCGGTATCGTCGCCGAGCACCTCGTCCAGCACATGATCCCAACAGATTGTGATGTTGCCGGTACGCTCTTTTTCGAACAAGCGGTCCTGCAGGATTTTCTCGGCGCGCAGCGTATCGCGGCGATGCACGAGGATCACCTCGCTGGCAATGTTGGACAAGTACAGCGCCTCTTCGACCGCCGTGTTGCCACCGCCAATGACCGCGACCTTGCGGTTGCGGTAGAAGAAACCGTCGCAGGTGGCGCACGCGCTGACGCCTTTGCCCATGAATGCCTGTTCAGATGGCAATCCAAGATACTGTGCCGACGCGCCCGTCGCGATGATTAACGAATCCGCCGTGTACTGCTCGTCAGCGCCGCTCAGCACAAACGGCCGCGACGACAAATCGACCTGGTCGATGTGGTCGAACACAATCTCTGTGTCAAAACGCTCGGCGTGCGCCTTCATGCGCTCCATCAACTCAGGCCCTTGCAGACCTTCGACATCGCCCGGCCAATTGTCGACATCGGTCGTCGTCGTCAGCTGCCCGCCCACTTCGGCACCGGTAATCAATAGCGGCGACAAGTTGGCGCGCGCGGCATAGACCGCCGCGGAGTAACCGGCAGGACCGGAACCCAAGATGATGGTTTTCGCGTGTTTGCGTTCGCTCACTTTTTTTCCTAGGACTGCAACGCCCGCAATACATCATCAAGCGTTGCTTTCGCGTCGCCGAACAACATGCGCGTGTTGTCTTTGAAGAACAGCGGATTTTGCACACCCGCATACCCGGTCGCCATACTGCGTTTCAACACAATAGTGGTATCGCCTTTCCAGACTTCAAGTACCGGCATGCCGGCAATCGGGCTATCCGGTTCGTCTTGCGCCGACGGGTTCACGATATCGTTGGCGCCAATAACAATGCTGACATCGACGCTCGGAAAGTCATCATTGACCTCATCCATCTCGTAAACGATGTCGTACGGCACGCGCGCCTCGGCCAGCAACACATTCATATGGCCAGGCATGCGGCCGGCGACCGGATGGATCGCGAAGCTGACATCAATCTTCTTGTCGCGCAGCGTGCGCGTGATTTCGTTGACCGTGTGCTGTGCCTGGGCAACTGCCATGCCATAGCCGGGCACGATGACGACACGCTTGGCGTCGAGCAACAGGCCAGCCACTTCGGCAGCCTCCACGGCCACCACATCGCCCTGGTCGCCAGCTGCGGCACTGCTGCCACCGCCACCAGATGTCGTGCCAAAACCACCGGCAATGACCGAGATAAAGCTGCGGTTCATCGCGCGACACATGATGTAGCTCAGGATCGCACCACTACTGCCAACCAACGCACCAGTCACAATCAGCAAGTCATTGCTGAGCATGAAACCGGTAGCCGATGCCGCCCAGCCCGAATAGCTGTTGAGCATCGACACGACGACCGGCATATCGGCACCGCCAATTGCGGCAACCATATGAATGCCGAATGCCAGCGCAATCAGCGTCATCAGGAACAGCGGCAACAAACCACCGCCATCTGCCGCCTGACCGACAAACAACGAACCGAGCCAGATCGCCACAAGCCCCAAACCCAGGTTCAGAAAATGACGCCCGGGCAACAACAACGGGTTGCCGCCAATGCGCCCGCTCAATTTGCCAAACGCAACTACCGAGCCGGAGAACGTCAACGCCCCGATGAGGATGCCGACGTAAATCTCGACGTTGTGAATCGTTAACTCGACGCCGTAGTAGCCGCCGCTGTGATCAAGAAACGTCGCGTAACCGACCAACACCGCAGCCATGCCGACGAGGCTGTGCAGGATCGCCACGAGCTCCGGCATCTGCGTCATCTGCACAGTCTTCGCCAATCGGAACCCGATCAATGCGCCTGCGCCCAGCGCAATAAACAGCAATAGGTAATGATCGGTGACGATACCGATGATTGTTGCGACCAGCGCGATGGCCATGCCGGCCATGCCGTAATAGTTGCCGCGTCGTGCGGTTTCCTGATTGCTCAGCCCGCCCAGCGCGAGGATGAACAGGATGGTTGAAATGACGTATGCCGCCTGGACCAGTCCACTACTCATAATTATCAGCTCCGGCGACTATTTCTGGAACATCTGCAGCATGCGCTGCGTCACGGCGAAACCGCCGAAGATGTTGATGCTGGTAATCAGCAACGCAAGGAAGGACAACAGCACGACCCACCACGAGCCGGAACTGATCTGCACCAGCGCACCGATAACAATAATGCTGCTGATCGCGTTCGTGACGCTCATCAGTGGCGTGTGCAACGCAGGCGTTACGTTCCAGATCACCATGTAGCCGACGAAGCACGCCAGCACGAACACCGTGAAATGTGCCATGAACGATGGCGGCGCGACGTTGCCCAATGCCAGCAACAACAGACCGCCGATACCCATGCCGATGCCGGTGGCCATGAAGCCCGGCTTGGCCGCGCTAACCTCGGCCGGTGTCGGTGCCGCCGGTGCCGGCTGCGCCTGCTTGGGCGCGGCGCTCAGTTTCGGCGCCGGTGGTGGCCACGTGACCTCACCGTTGTGCACAACGGTTGCGCCGCGGATCACCTCGTCCTCCATGTTGATCACGGCCTGCCCGTCCTTCTCAGGCGTCAAATCGGTCAGCAGGTGGCGCAAGTTGGTGCCATACAATTGGCTCGATTGCGCCGCAAGCCGACTCGGCAAGTCGGTGTAGCCGATAATCGACACGCCATGCTTGCGCACGACTGAATGCGGCTCGGTCAGCTCGCAGTTGCCGCCTTGCTCGGCCGCCAGATCGACAATCACGCTGCCTTCGCGCATATCGCTGACCATCGCCTCGGTAATCAATTTCGGTGCCGGCTTGCCCGGGATTAGTGCCGTCGTGACGATGATGTCGACCTCTTTCGCCTGCTCGGCAAACAACGCCATTTCGGCGTCGATGAAGGCCTTGCTCATCGTCTTGGCGTAACCACCCTCGCCTGCGCCGTCTTCGTCGTCCTCGAAGTCGAGCATCAGGAACTCGGCGTCCATGCTCTCGACTTGCTCCTTAACCTCAGGCCGCGTATCGAATGCGCGCACGATCGCGCCCATGCTTTTGGCGGTACCAATGGCCGACAGGCCGGCGACGCCTGCACCAATGACCAACACCTTGGCCGGCGGAATCTTGCCCGCAGCGGTAATTTGGCCCGTGAAAAAACGTCCGAAATGCTGCGCCGCCTCAATGATCGCGCGATAGCCGCCAATATTGGCCATGGAGCTGAGCGCATCCATCTTTTGCGCGCGAGAAATGCGCGGCACGCTATCCATTGCCAACGCTTGCACGCCTTTGGCGGCCAGCGCATCGACCAGCTCGCTGTTTTGTCCCGGCCACAAAAAGCTGATCAGCACCTGACCTTCACGCAGCAGATCGATTTCCGGCGTGTTCAAAACCGGGTGATGCTCGGGTTGGCGCACTTTCAGGATGATGTCTGCGTTGTCGTACAGTTCCTGAACAGATTCAACCACTTGCACGCCAGCTTCGTGATACGCCTCATCAGTAAACGACGCCTTCGCGCCAGCCCCTGCCTCCACCATCAGTGAGTAGCCCAGTTTGGCCATGTCTTTCGCGACATCGGGCGTAATGGCAACGCGCTGCTCGCCGTCGTGGATCTCGCGCGGGACACCGATCTTCATAGGCTCAACTCCTCTGGATGGGCGGTTGGCGACCGTGCGCCATGCACGAGCCGGGGTATAACCGGTCAAGAGTATCTAATCATGCGGGATGTCGCGCAAGGCGGATGCAGGCAGGTGCGACGCTTTTGTTATAATACCGACCATAGGCCGGTCTGGTTAACAGACTACGCGACGCAGTTACGCCCGCCAGTGCACGCGGGCGGCTCGTCAAGCCTCAACACGTTCACCCCTACTCGCATAAATAAGGATGTCACATGAACCTGATTCAACGCGCAGGCAGCACCATCGTGCTGGCAACAGCTCTGTCCACTACCGCTTTCGCCGGCCTCGCCGACGTACCGTCCGGCAGTTATGAGCTCGAAGACACGCACGCGTACATCAACTTCACGTATTCACACCTCGGTTTTTCCAATCCCGTCGTTGGATTTGACGAGTTCGATGTCGCACTGACGCTTGATACCGATGACGTCACCAAAAGCACCTTGGCCGTCAGCGTTGATCCGGCCAGCATCGACAGTCAGGTTGAGAAATTCGACAACCACCTGAAAGGCGACGACATGTTCGATGTCGCCAAGTTTCCAACCATCACGTTCGAGGCAACGTCAATCACGTCGACCGGCGACAGCACGATGGACATCACCGGCGACCTGACGATGAAAGGCATCACGAAACCGATCACGCTGAACGCAACGATCAACAAAGCCGGCACGCATCCGTTCAGCAAAAAACCAACAGTCGGCGTATCAGCCAGCGCAAAATTGATGCGCAAGGATTGGGATCTGGGTTATGCGGTACCGGCAGTGGGCAATGAGGTCACACTGAATATTCAGGTTGAATTGGTCAAAGCCGGCGACGCCAGCTAAGCGTTACTTCAGCGTATGACCGCAGACGCGAAAACAGTGTCTGGCGCGGCGCAACCGCCGCGCCAGACCGACGCCGCACCGTCGCACTACACGACGCTGGCCAAATTGTTCCACTGGGTCATCGCCGCGATGATCGTGTTGCAGTTTGTGCTGTCGAAACTGTCGGAATGGGCAGAAGACGATGGCGAACGCTTGCGCCAGCTGGGTCTGCTGGCGAACCATAAATCAGTCGGCATGACCGTGCTGGTGCTGGCCGCTGCACGCCTGATCTGGCGCGTTGCGAATCGCCCACCGGCGCTGCCGCCAGCGATACCCAATTGGCAAAAAATGTGCTCGAACGCGACCCATGTCGCGCTCTATGCACTGCTGTTCGCGATGCCTATCAGCGGCTGGCTCATGTCATCGGCGGCAACTTACAACGTCAGTTGGTTCGGCCTGTTCACATGGCCAAACCTCGTTGGCCCGTCACAGTCGCTGGTCGATCTGACCAAGACTATTCATGACTGGCTCGGGAAAGGCCTCTTCGCTATTGCGGCCTTGCACATCGCAGCTGCACTCAAACACCATTTTATTGACAAAGACACGGTGCTCAAACGCATGAGTTCATTCCTATCACTATCCCTGTTCGCCCTGATCATTGGCGCGGGCACCACTGCGCTCACCGATGTCGGTGGCGGCGCGCGCAAGGCGAGTGCTGACACGGCAACAACGGCGCCGGCCGACGCGTCGGCAGAGACTGAAGCGGCAACCAACAGCAATGCCGGCGCCAGTGATCTGCCACTGTGGACCATCGACAAGGACGCAAGCGTCATCCGCTTCACCGCCGAACAAGCCGGTGCCGCGTTCACTGGTGAGTGGCAAACATGGTCCGCCGATATGCGCTTCGACGCAGCAGCGCTCGACGCCAGCCAATTTGATGTGACGATCACTATTGCCGGCGTCGAAACCAACGATGCTGAGCGCAACGCGACGCTGCAAGATAGCGACTGGTTTGATGCCAGCGCGCACCCAGCCGTTCGCTTCCAGACACAACGCATCCTGCAAACCCAAAGCGGCTACATGGCCGACGCAACGTTGACGGTAAAAGGCCAAAACCACCCGGTTCCATTCTCGTTCACCGTTGCCGAACAAGATGGCGTTGTCGTTCTGGATGGCACCTCGCGACTGGATCGATTGGCGCTTGGCATCGGCACCGGTGACTGGACAGATACCGAATGGGTTGGCCAGTTCGTCGACGTTTCCGTGCGTGTAACGGCGAGCGTCGAATGATGCCCTGACCAGTGGGCAATGCACCGACACCGGGACATTGCGCACTGCGCGAGGCAATGATTTGGCCTATAATGTTTCGATCGAAACTTTTGACGTGTGACCGGCTTTGCGATCGATCATCGCAACGCGCTAGCCATGCGTTTTTTCATGGAGATCGCATCGATGGCGAGCAAGCAATCACGCCTGCACGTGCCGCAAGCGCCTGCAAGACCCGGTGATGAACCGGACTTTTCTTATCTGAAATTGTCGCCGGCGGGTGCGATGCCGCGCCCTGACGCGAGCGCGCGGGTGGCCGACACGGAAGAATTGGCCACCGGTCTTGTGCGCGTGCTGGACGAAGACCACACCGCGAAAGGGCCGTGGGATCCGCATTTGGACGCCAAAGAGCTGCAGATCGGCTTGCGCCATATGTTGATGACGCGCGCTTTTGATGAGCGCATGCAACGCGTGCAGCGTCAGGGCAAAACGTCGTTTTATGTCAAGTCGACTGGCGAGGAAGCCGTGTCGGTTGCGCAAGCCATGGCGTTGCGGCCCGCCGACATGTTCTTCCCTTCCTATCGCAATCAGGGGTTGTTTATCACGCGCGGCTCGAGCCTGACTGATCTGATGTCGCAGTGCCTGTCGAACACGCGCGACATGTGCAAAGGTCGTCAGTTGCCAGTCATGTACCACTCGAAGAAGGACAACATTTTTTCGATCTCGG
>JBCBDU010000044.1:0-28521 GCA_038529355.1 Pseudomonadota bacterium | reverse complement strand
TCGAGCACGGCATAGAACTTATCGACATATTTGCGAGTGCGCTTGATCGATTTCTCCGTGACGTAAGTCGGATCGTCAATGATGGCGTAGATCGCTGCTCGCTTGGCTTGAAATTGTGTCAGCGTGTCAGCGATTACTGCTTCGTCGACACAGTAGCCGCGATACAAGCGATGCTTGACGTTGTTCTGCCGCATTCCTGCTGTCGGCTCGGCGTACGAAGTGTCGACAAAACCGGTCGAATCAAAATCGTAAGGCACAGGATGCAGGCGACCATCTGTGGCTTCCAGCAGTTTGGTGTTGTGACAACAGTTTTCGCCGGCCGGCGCAGCCACAAACGAGTAGTCGGTATTCGAGATCAGGTACATGAACAGTGCCACCACGGTGCTCTGGCTTGGATCAAGGCGTGGCTTAATGCCGCCCAGCTCTTTGTGCACCGTCATATCGTGTTGCTTGGCCAGATTATCCTGGTGCTGGATGAAAAATGCGTGCTGCACGCGCGAATCGCCACCGTCGCTGTCTGTGTAAGTGACGTTCAGCATGCGGGTTGCAAGGCTCAAGTCAGACAGCGCGTTAAAGATCTGATAGGCCTTGCGTTCGCGCCCGATGTAGTCGGCATAGCGCTCCGAGTCCTTGCATCGCACAACGAGTTTGAGTTTGTCCTGTTTGGCAAACAGCGTGCCCTTTACCTGACTCTTTTTCAGGTTCACCCAAAGCTGTGCGTGGTTGCAAATGTCTTCGCGCAGCCGGAAAGCACCGCGCACAGAGAACTTTGCATCCAGGACCGTCGGCCCGAGCTGCGGATCGATAAAACTCAGGCTGCCCGCATACTCCTTGTCCTTGTCCCGCTCGGTGTCGATGAGTTTGAACGGTGCGTTTAGCGTGACCGCTAATAGATTGTCACTGTCGAACAGCGGCGCGGCCAACGCAGAGGTCGTCAGCACCATAGCAAGAGCGGTTAACAGGTGGCGGAACATGTCGCAGTCCTTTTTATGTATTCACACTGCAAGAGTGCCTGCCAAGCGATCTATCGCGCGGACGGTGTCTGGCAAAGCCACGCAACGCTCAGGCCGGTGGTAGCGGGCGAAAACGAAACTCATCCAACTTGATGTCATCCAGACCGATCTGGTCAAACGGGTTTTCCATTTGCACCTGAACGTTGTACAGCGCGATGAGAATAAAGCCGTGCAGCACACTCAACCCGTACGTCAGCGGCCACGGCGAATCGGCCAGATGAAAAACAATAGTTGGCGAGAACACGAACGGAAAAATAAACACAAACACCAGACAATACGCGCGCATGCTGATTGGCGTGCCATGCATTTTCAAGCTGATCGTGTTGTCCATGCCGTCATTAACGTCCTGTACGAAACGAATGATCTTCAGCGCAAGGCCGTTGGGAATCACCGAATCGTTGCGTTTGATGAAGTGAATGATCTCGCTGACGGTGTCCTCGGCGCCACGAATGGTGCCATCGTCGCGGCCTAATGCCTCGAGAAACTGTGACGAGACGGACTCTAGCAGCCCGGTGACCTCGGCTCGCTGTTCGTCACCAAGTGTTGGGCATCGCTCAAAACAATAGTGGATCGAACTGATGGATGATTTGAACTGGCTCAGAAACTCCAGTGCATTATCACGCCGCTTAAACGCTTCACGAATCGTGAACACCAATGGGAAAATGACGGCGATACTGAACAGCGTAATATTCAGATTGTAGGAAATATCGTAGACAAAACACAGATAGGTAACCGCGACGCAGACAATGCTGAGCAGCAGTGTCTTCAGGTCGATAATGGCAAGGTACTTATTCATGGAGCGCTTGTAGCCTCTGCTGGCATTTCACGATTTTCTTGTTGTAGTGAGCGCACGTTTTGGTCGGATTCGGTCCGGATAACCGAAAAGCGACATCATGGTTCTCCGACGAGAATTGCAACGCATGCGTCTTCACACACGACTGTAAGTGCTCGGACACGAAAGTGCCAGTTTGCAGTGATTACGGATGAGACGCCGTGTCGCTTCACGCTGACTTGTTTGCTAGCAGCGAACCCTTATTTCCTGTTGTGTGCATGTTATGCGCGTGCACTGGCGGACGGATGTGGCCCTGTTTCGATGACCAACTCGTGGATCGCTCGCGTGCCTTGAGCGCATCAGAACCGAGTTCGCTAATGTCGGCGATAGCTGGTGCGACATCCCCTAATCATCAGGCTTGGTCATCAAACTCGACAACCAGCGAACGCTGCGGACCACTGTGGTTGGAAACGCAGTGCCGTGATCGGATGCTTCGATAACTTCCAGGCCGGTTAGTGCCAAGCCCTTGTCTGCTCTGCGCTTCAGCAGGACGATAAAATCCTTCGTTATCGGCATCTCGGATGCCTCGAGTTCGCCGATGCTGACGAATACGTCCACGTTGATGTTCTGTGCCTCATCAGCGGTTTTCGACTCGAGTGCGTCGAGAAAAGCCGCGCTGCTGTCACTGAATGCCGGGCTGCCGAGCACGTAGTAGCGGAACGTGTCGGGTTGCGCCAACAAGGCATAAGCCCCAAAAACGCCGCCCAACGAATACCCGAAATAGGCGCGTGCTGTCGGGTCTGCCCGATAGTTGCTCTCGATGTGCCGTATCACAGCGTCGCGGATGAACGTCAAATGCGCGTCGGCTTGCCCGGCCTGATACTTGGCCTGATGTTCGGGGTTGCTAAATGGGGTTAGCGTGTAGTCACGATAGCGGCTGGCAGAGGGGCTCTCAGGATCAATGCCCTTCTGCCAGGAGATGCCGACCAGGATGGCATTTGGCAACAAGTATTCGCTGGCGCCGGACAGCATGTCCAAATGCCAGACCGCATCGGTGGTATAGATCACGGGGTAGATCTTGTCTGCGGCCTTCGCGTAGTCTTCCGGCAGCTTGATGTACAGCTCGTACGGCCGGTCGGTGTGAGTAGCGGTGATCGCGACAACAGACGTTCGTGGCATTTCATAGGCGTCCGACTTAGCGAACGCCGCAGAAGTAGACGTGACTAACAGCAGAACGCAGCCGGCGATAATCTTGCTCATCATCTTGGGTTGCTCCAGCAGCACCTAGGATCGTTGCCGCAGTGGTGTATTGGCTATGACACGATGCGTGTAGAGTACTGCCGACGTAGGCTGTTGGCTAAAATGCAGGACAAAACTCGGTGCAAATTTGTGGTTGCGAGTCTCAAGATAGCCTGTTTGCGGATACCGCATCAAGGCGTATTGCGTGAGGTATGCTAAGCGCAAGACAGGCGCGCGCAGTTGTTTCAGCCATTTTTTATTCACAGCATGGTTCTTTCCGAGACCAAATAACCGCAGGAGCAATGTGTGACGTGTAATCAGTCGATATGCCGGCCTCATATCCTGGTTGCGTCGGGCGTCGAGCGTCGAGCGTTGTCGCCACCGCCGGTCAAGACAGTGTGCCCTTGTTAGTGTCGCCCGAGTCGTCGCGCCACCAAACGGGTTCGCTGGCCCGCATCCAGCCGTGGATACAAGCTGCGCGTCCGGCGGCGCATCCCATGATCTTCGTACCGTTGTTAATTGGTCAGACGCTCGCTTTTCATGTGCATGGACAGTTCAGTTGGTCGTTGTTCCTCAGCGTGGCGCTATTCGGCGTGCTGTATCAGGTTCATCTGCTGTATCTCAATGACTATGCAGACGCGGCAATCGATCAGACCAATCAGCAGTATTGGTTGTCCGGCGGATCGCGTGTGGTGCCGCAGGGCAAGTTGCAAGCCGATGACCTGTTGGTGGGTGCAAAGGTTGCTTTGCTGCTTATGCTGGTGTGGACCCTGATCTTCGCCCTCTTCCTGGACCGATGGTTAGTCATTGTTGGCGTGGCTTTAGTCGTCGCGGCGTCATGGGCGTACAACCTGCGCCCGTTGCGCTTGTCCTATCGGGGGCATGGTGAAGTCCTGCAAGGGTTCGGTTGCGGCGTCGTGCTGCCGTTGATCGGCTTCTACGTGCAGCACGGTACGCTCGGCGGATTTCGCTGGGCCATTCTGGCTCCGCTCTACCTGCTGTTCCACGCCGGCAATATTATTACCGCATTGCCCGACTACCCCTCTGATCGAAAAGGCGGCAAGCGGACGCTGCCTGTCAGGCACGGCGAGTTGCCCGCTCGACTCACTGCGCTGCTTCTGTTGGCTCTGGCATACTTCAGCGTTGTTGCTGAGAGTGGGCACGTGTCGCCGATCTATCTGGCCATTGTTGTGCTACCTGCTGCGTGCATACTAGTTGGCGTTGTTACTTCCGGTCTGCTGCGACGTGCTGATGCTGCGGACGTTGTAACGTGCAAAGCGTTTGTGACGTGGATGGCAGTCAGTCAGGGCTGGTTCTTGTGTGTCTTGCCGGTCGTGTTGCTGCTGGATGGCGCCGCATGAAGATTGCAATCATTGGCAGCGGCATCGCCGGTCTTAGTGCGGCCTGGTTGCTTAGCCAGAAACACCAAGTAACGCTGTTCGAGAAGTTCGACTACCTGGGTATGGATGCCCATGCGCTCGAGGTTGGCGATGAGCACGGTGACGCTCGTATAGACGTGCCGCTACGGGTGTTCTTCAATGGTTTCTACCCAAACCTGACGGCCCTGTATCAGGTGCTGGGCGTTGAGTTCAAACCGGTCAATTACTCGGCGACGTTCGGCGGGCTCAACGACAGAACCTATTTTCGCTATGACAATTACCAGTTCCGGCGCCGCTCACTGCCGTTCTTCAAAGGCAGGCGCACGCTCAATCGCAAAGCGTTGCGGATTGGCTGGGACATCCTGCGCCTGTTTCGGCAGTCGCGCGAATCAATCGCACAAGGTATCGACGACGCAACGACTATAGAGCAATACCTGCAACACCATCGGTATTCGAAGGCATTCGCGGAAGGCTTCCTCTATCCGGCCTTTTCCGGGATCTGTACGTGTAGCCATGACAGCATCAAGGCGTATCCTGCGCGCGTCGTGCTCGAGTATTTGAACAGCAATTTGCTGCTGTCGCCCGTACAGCGCGTCACGCAGGGCACGCAGGAAGTGGTCAAACTACTGACCAACGCTGTGCATGAAGTCAGGCTGCGTTCGCCGGTGCAGGATGTGCTGCGGACAGACGCGGGTGTTGAGGTGCGTACGCCGGATGCTGCGTCGACGTTCGATCACGTCGTGGTTGCAACGCAAGCCAATCAGGCGCTCGGTATCGTGAGCAGTGCGTCGTCTGAGGAGCAACAAGTATTGTCGTCGTTCTCATATGAGCCGAGCACGGTTGTTGTTCATAACGACACGCGTCTTGCACCGGTTGGCGGGCCCCGGCAATGGGCGCCTGTCAATTTCCTGTTGGCCGATGAAAGCAGTGCACCGATGGCGACAATCTGGATGAATGCTATTCAATCGATGCCTGGCGCAGCGCCGGTGTTCCAAACGTGGAATCCTGTCATCGATCCCGACCCGTCCAGCGTCTTTGGCGTTGCGCAGTTCGAACGCCCTCTAGTCAATCGCGAATCGATGCACGGCTTGCAGCGCCTGGAGCAATTGCATGAACAATCGGATCGACGCATCTGGTTCTGCGGATCGTACGCCTCGCATGGCATCCCGTTGTTGGAGAGTGCGACGAATTCTGCAATCTCGGTGGCTGAGCGGTTGGGCTGTCGGGCGCCGTGGGCTGAATCAGATCAGCACGTTGCATTCCCGGTCGAACCCGAATTCAGCGACGCATAGTGAATGCAAGGCGGTTGCCCGAAAAGTTGGTATCCCGTCAGGTCACGGTGACCCACAACTTGCGGACTCGATAATGACAACCGGTTTCCCAGCATTTGTGATCGACTATTCAAGACGTTCGCACAAACCCGCGATACGAGCCTGCGACGCGTGCACGCAGCCGTTTTGCAAAAAAGACTACAGCAAATCGGCGATTTCCCGCACACGCGAATTTTCTGCACCGTATGCGGAAGCAATGCTGTCATAGCCTTCGCGCAGTAACGGCTGCGCGTCTTCGCGGCGGCCTAAAGCGCGCAGTGTGCGCGCGTGCGCAATAATGCCCCACGCTGCATTGCGATCGCCGGGCGCGTAGTCGGTTCGTGCAATATCGTAGGCTTGTTGCGAGAATCGCAATGACCCTGCCAGGTCATCTTTGCGGCGCAGATGATCCGCTGCAATCACGTAAACATAGAACAGCGGTGCACGGTTCTCACCGGCAGATTTTTCCCGCGCTTCGAGTACCTCCGCCAGCAATGTATCAGCTTCGTCATACTCGCCTTTCTTGCTGAGTAGTTTTACCAGTGCCTGCTTGCCATTGAGTAAATGTCCGCGGCCTATTGAGGATGCCAGTGCAAGGCCGCGACGCAGCAGTCTCTCACCTGCGGCTTCATCTCCCGTCCGCACCAGGGCACGACCGGCATAGATGCTGTACATGCCTACCGGCTTTTCATCGGGCCCTTGCAAAGCAATCGCGGTTTCCAGTGCCTCACGGTACAGTGCGGCTGCCTCGGCCGAGCGCAGCTGATACTCCAGACTTTGTGCTCGGCTGTAGCGCGCCGAGGCATAGCTCAGACTGTCCTTGCCTTCGTTGGCAACGATAATTGCGTCGATTTCGTCGAGCACTAGGTCCTGCTCGTCGAACCGACTCTGGAACAACAGCGTCGGTACATGGGTTTCCAAAACCTTGAGTAGCTGTGGATGTCCGTCCGGCCACGCGATGCGAGCGACCCTGACAGCCTCCAAAGAGGTTACGTACGCCTGGTCATACTCACCGAGATTCAAATAGTTCAGCGTAAGATTATTGAGTCTGATGGCCAGATTAGGGTCTGCCTCGCCGCCCAGCTTGCGGGTGAGCGCGATGAGCTCGACGCCAGCTTCAGCGGCTTCTTCGATACGCCCCAGATGGCTTAAAGCGACTGTGCGACCGCCAAGTATCTCTAGCGTGACGGCATCATCTTCAGGGCTCACTTCACGCTGGATGGCCAAAGCCTGCTCGAACGTAGCTAGCGCCTCTTCATCCCGGTACAGCCCGTTGTACACGCTGGCAAGAACAGCAAGATCCCGCGCAACGGTGCTGTGCTTCTCGCCAACGGTTTGCTTGCGCAATTCGATCGCGCGCTGGATATTGTCCAGCGCCGGCTCGAACTGGTCGGCGATGCGTTGCGTCGTGGCAAGCGAACCCAATGCTGACGCAAGCTCGGTCAGATCTTCATCGTTATTCACCTCGCGCAGCGCGACGGCACGCTCAAGCAATTCGATGGCTTGCGTGTAATCTGCAAGACCCGAATAGCTATCACCAATGACTTGATAGAGCGATGCCTGCAAAGCCGGCTGATCAGACAGTGAGTCGATGCGTTGCACAGCAAGGTCGAGCAGATCGATCGAGCTTGGCGGGGCTCCATCTGATTCAAATGGCGATGCGCTTGCAAACATCTGCGTCAGAAAACTGGAGACCTCTCGCGCTTTGGCTGCCGACAATGTGGCGCGATCACGTTCTATGGCAAGCTGCCAGGTGTAGTAACCCGCTAACCCACCCAGCGTGAGCAATACGCCTGTCGCAATTGCCAATGCGTGTGTGTTGCGCTGGATGAACTTCTTGCCGACATATCGCCAACTGTTCGGTCTAGCCAGAATAGGCTCGCGCCGCATGTAGCGAAGGATGTCGGCGGCCAGCGAATCTGCACCCGGGTAGCGCCGCGCCGGCTCTTTTTGCAGGGCTTTGAGCACGATCGTGTCAAGATCGCCCAGTAGCAGTTTGCGCAGCCGCTTTGGACTGGAGGCACGTTGTTCGCCGGTGGCGACGGCGCTGATCGTTTGTTCGCCGACGGTGACTGGCGCAGTGACAATAGCACTCGGGCGTTTGGGGTCGCTATTGACGATGGCTGCCTCAACCTCGCCGGGACTCACCAGGGATCGTTCGTACGGGCTGTGGCCGGTCAGCAAGCGATACAACAGCACGCCTAATGCATACACGTCCGACGCGACCGCAGCGGGTTCGCCGCGCACTTGTTCCGGGCTTGCGTATTCAGGCGTCATGAGCCTTGCGCCCAGTTGGGTGACAGCAACCGTGTGCGACTGAGGTTGGGCATCAAGCAGCTTTGCGATCCCAAAGTCGAGCAGCTTGGGCTCACCATTGCTCTGCACCAGAATATTGCTCGGCTTCAGATCGCGGTGGATCACGAGATTTCGATGTGCGAAATCTACTGCATCGCAGATTGTAACAAACAGCTGCAGGCGTTGCTTGATGTTCAGTCGGTGCGTGTCACAATAATTGTCGATCGGCATACCATCGATATACTCCATCACGAGATAGGGCAACTGCTCATCGCTGGAACCGCCATCGATGAGCGTCGCGATGTTCGGGTGATTCAGGCTAGCGAGAATCTGGCGTTCAGCGCGAAATCGCGCCACGGCATCTTTAGCGATCAGCTGCGACGCCATAACCTTGATGGCAACGGTTTGGTCATATTGTTCATCGGCTCGGTGCGCGATGAACACGGCGCCCATACCGCCCTCGGCGAGTCGGCGGATAATCTTCCATGGCCCGATCTGACGACCTATCCATGGGTCAACCGAATCGGCTTGTAGCTGATCGACAGCTACGGCGACCGGCGATAGCAAAACGTCGTTTGCACCGTCGTCTGCCGCCAACAAGTCCAACAGTTGCTGTACGAGTGTCGGGTGCGTTTCGCCAAACTCATCAAGCATGCGTGTGCGCGCATCGCCATCAAGTTCGATGGCTTTCGCAAAGGCTTGCTCGAGGATTCTCCAATTTTCGTTTGTCATCATCCGGGAGTAGCAGCGTTACGCGTAGAGTTTGCCCACTAATTTTTCATCAATTGATCTTTGAGCCAGGCGCGCGCCATACGCAGGTCACGATCGAGCGTGCTGCTTGATAGACCAGTGACTTGTTCCATTTCCTGAAACGATAATCCACCGTAGTACTGCAACTCGATCAACTCGGCCTTGCGTGCATCCAGCGCTGCAAGCGCCTGCAACGCGTCCTCAAGATCAAGCAAGTCCGTGTCAGTGCCTTGCGCAACGGCAGATTCAACTAGCGTGACCTTGATGACATCGCCGCCACGTTTCGCTGCGTTTCGGGCTTTCGCATGGTTGACGAGCAGTCGCCGCATCATTCGCGCGGCCAGAGAAAAGAAGTGCGCCCGATCCTGCCAGGTCACATCGACATCGATCAGTTTGACAAACGCTTCATGCACGATGGCGGTCGGCTGCAGTGTGTGCGAGGCGCGTTCCGAGCGAAACAGCCGCTTCGCCAGGCGCTGCAGCTCGTCATAGACCAGCGGTGTTAGCTCGGTTTCCGCTTTTTTGTCACCGCCGCTCCACTGATTCAAAAGCTGCGTGATGGAGCGTGGATCCGACATGCGCCCATGGTAGCACTGGCCCGAAATTGTTTTGGGCAAAACGCGGTGACCACGGTGCTGTTCCTGTATGACATCGACCAATTCAGGGAAAAGACCATGTATCCAACAATCATCCGCATTGCCGCTTGCCTATTCGCTATCACAATTCTGGCCGCGTGCGGCGGCGGTGGTGGCGGCGGTGACCCTGTCACACCCCCTCCGCCGCCGGTGCTGCGTACCCCCGAAACCATAGCGTTTTCTGCCGCTGATGGTGTCGGCATCAATGGCGCAACGGAGATGTATGTGATCCGCGATGATGGCAACGGGCTGACACAGGTTAGCAGCGACACCGCGCGCGATACGGCGAACATCACAAGCTTTGCGATCTCACCGGATGGTCAGTGGGTTGCCTACATTGCAGACCTGGCGTCAGCGCCGGAAACAGCGCTATTCGTAAACTCGATCAACGGTGGCACGCCGCTTCATGTCAGTCGCACGCGCTCGCAATTTGGTTCTCGAGTGAACAGCTTTGACTGGTCACCGGACAGCACGCAGCTCGTTTATGCCGGCTCGCTGGATCAAACGACAATCAACAACCAGTTCGCCAGCGAAGTGTTTGTTGTGAATCGCGACGGTACCGGTGACATCAAGATCAATGGCAACATCGGCACGAACGCATCGGTCGAAGTGCGCAATCCGCAATGGTCACCGAACGGGCGCTATATCGTTCAGGAAGTGGCGAGCTTTGATGGCCAGATTGGCGGCGGGAATGCCTTCGCACTCAATGTGTGGGATGAAACGCTGTCTTTGCCAAACAACAGTCGACGGTTAATGACCTCCCAAACGTCTGTCAGGAACGTTCGCTGGGCAGCCGACAGCAGTCGACTGAGCTATACCGCAGATCAAGAGATGGCGAATGAGTATCACGTGTACGGCATAGCGGTTGATGGCTCTGGCAATGTTCGGGCCACCAACAACGGCGATTTCAACAGCGACTCCAAATGGTCGCCCACCGGTGCCACGCTGGCCTATCTGGATAATCCGAACGCACCGTTTCCTGCCGACCTGATTGTCAGTGGGGCTGCGCCCGGTGCTACAGATACCGTTCTGGTGTTTTTGTCACCCAACAATCGGGAAGTCGTCGATTTCGCCTGGTCACCAGATGGTTCCCGTCTGGCCTATACGTCCGACGAGCAAACGCAGAATATCAATGAGCTGTACGTCATTAACGCGGATGGCAGTGGTAATGCCACCAAAGTCAGCGGACCGCAAACCGCATCCAGCGATGTGTTCGAGTTCGCCTGGTCGCCGGATGGTAGCTCGATCGCCTATCTGTCGGATGCCGAGGCGAATACCTTTATTGATTTGTATGTTACCAACGTTGCGACCGGAAGCGTCACCGTACTGTCGAGCGGACTGCCTGGTGAAGAAGTGGTCGATTTCGCGTGGTCAGGCGACAGCGAGCGCGTCGCATTCAGTACCGGACTGGAAGGCCGCACACCGCAAGCCAATACGTTGTATGTCACACAGCCCGACGGCACGGGTCGCGTCGAAATCACCGAGCCAATGACGGGCGGTCCATTGTCATTCGAGTACGACTGAGTAATGCGAGTACCTGTGTACGTAGCCAACGCGGGTCAGGACGCGCAAGACTTGATCGATCAGGCAATCATTCGGAAAAACTGCTGGACGGCAGTAGTCTCAGGAGGAACCATTTTTCATCGCGACGTGTCGTAGTGTTCTGTTCAACAACAAGGAATAATTATGCGCAGAGCATTGAGTTGTTTCGGCTTGGCACTAGTACCGGTTTTCGCGCACGCGGATGACTTCGACTACCAGATAGATTTCAGCGCCACTCAGATCGACATCGACACCACGATCACGTCCACGTTTCCCGGCGCACCGCCGTCGACTTTCGAGGATGATGTGTCGGTGCAACTGTTCTCGCTCGGCGGGACCTGGTTCTTCAATGGGTTGTCTGACGATACGGGTCCGCGAGCGCAAGCCGCGTTTGTTGATCGGGCGTCGTTGCTATCGTTGACCTATGCGCACGCATCAGGCGATGCGGACTCCAGCAACATATCGATTGCGGGCCGCTACGTTTGGAAAAATTCCGGTTGGTTCGTCAGTGGCGGTTACGATGATAACGACCAAGGCGACTTTATCGATGTTTCGCGGTTAACCATCGGTGTTGGTAAATACATTGGTGAGACGACCAGCATTGCCTTTTCTCTGATCGAACAAGAAATTGAAATTGAAGCAACTACCTTGTTTGATTCGCAGTCCAACTCCGAAGCTGGTGCTGTATTGTCGTTCGAGCACCTGGGCGATCTGGGTAGCCAGTGGCAATACGCGACCAGCGTGTCTGCCAGCAATGAGTCGTTCAATGATGCCAGCGGCAGATATGTAGCGAGTTTCTCGCTGTATCCGAATCGGGACTCGTCTTTCGATGCCGAAGTCACCGGTGAACTTGGCGGCGGTGGCAGTGGCAGCACGGCGTTCAGTCTTGGTGCAGGCTGGTTTTTCACGCCGCGACTTCAGGGACGATTCAACGTGGGCTTCCTGAACGACGGCGATGAGGGTCCGCAAAATCAGTTCATCGACGTTGACACTGACAACACCCAAATCGGCCTCAGTGTTCGCTATCGGTTCTAGAGGCCAGTGACTCTCTGCAGGGGGTCGCGTAGTCCACGTGCCCGCTGCATGAGCCGATCAGGGTGTAGAGCGACGGCACATCAATGTTGCGTGCGTCATCAGAAGCGTTTCCTGATTTCAATGCCGAAGCGTCGCTCGATGGGATCCAGCAAATCGGCCTGGAACGCAGGCGGCGTTGCGCCATTGCTGTTGCGAACAGCGACCGGATCGTTCAGCAAGTTGCTGACTTCAAACAGCAAGCGGGTTTCTTCCAGCCACGGCCACCTCGCAACGAGTGCACCCGAGTAATTGAATTCGTACGAAACGCGTGTGTTGATGATGACGCGATCATCGAACGTCAGCGTACTGGTCGGGGACGCGACGCGGGTCGACGCACGATAAGACAGCGCCACAAAACTGCCCAGACCCTCGTTCCAACGGTATGCGGTCAGATCAACCGTATGTTCGGGTGTGCCGCCAAATGCGCTGGTTGCACCGCCATTGAGTAAATCCAGCAACGGGCTGTCTGGCGTCAGCCTGATGTCATCGCGTAGTGTCCAGTTGTGTACGAGACCGACCCGAAGCCGGCCTGGCCGACCGCTGCGCAGACGTCGTTTGGGTCTGGGACCGGTAGCGCGGCGACGTTTAGTCGGAATGCGGTATGACCAGCTCACGCTCGTACGCAGATTTTGCTGATCTGTTCGTGTTGTGCGGACAGGACGGCGATCAAAGCGAATCAGCGTGCCGTCAACAGCGCGTTCGACGCGTTCGGGAAAAGCTATTTCGAACTCACGGGTCAGCAGGTCGAACTGGCGCGTCTCGTTCGCAATCCTGCTGGTCGTATAGTCGATGGCGAGCGTCAGGTCATTGGTAGCCAACGGGTATAGCCTGGCACCCCAGCGCACGACCTGGCGCGAGTCATCGACCAGCGCCGGATTCCCGCCTTCGACAATTGCCGCAAGGCTATTTGCGCCAGTCGTGGTATCAAACACTCGCGCATTCGGTAGCGTGACCAACGGCGCTGACAGCGCTGCGAGCTCGGGTGCACCGGCTTCTTCGTTATAGGCAAAATCCCATTGCAGGTAATCATTGATGCGCCATGCGATGCCGAACCCGGCGCTGCTCAGCGAGCCAATGTCGGAGAGTCGACGCAGCGCCACGTTGGCATTCACGCTAAGCTCCCCTGGCAACAGCGGAGGTTGCAGTTGCGCGACATCGGCGGTCATGCCCAGCTCAAGCACGTCACGTCCGAACGTGCCTGCAGCGTCGTCAATAACACGATCATTGTCTTGCCGCTCGCGAGCAATACCGGCATTTAGCGTGATGGCCAACGGCGATAACCACCCCTGCGCAATCTGCGTGTTAACGACACCGTCTAACCGCGTTGTCGATTGGCGCTGTCGAATGCGCTGCGGCATCGCGCTGTTGACATCGCCGAACAGCGCCGTCGTCTGTTTGGCGTTTTGGTGATTCGCAGTCAGCCCCCAGATCGTGGGTGCCAGCGGCCCGTTCAGCGATAGGCCGACATTCAACCGATCGGTCGTCTGATCCTGGCGCAGTCCATCGCCACCAACCAGTGTCGACAGCACGGATCGTTCAAACGAGCTGCTGCCTGTTGCAACGGCGTCGGTCAAAGCAGCTAGCGACAGCGACGTACCGATTGACCATGACTCAAGGTCGCCGAGGATGGCGCGGTCTGTGATGTCACCGTCGGGATTGCTGCTCACACGGCGCTCTGACTCCAAAATGGCCGGTCGCTCGCTGAGCGAAAGATCAAACCCGAGACGCGTGTCGCCGTTAATCTTCAGTCGTTGCGTCGATAGACCGACCTCCGTCGATCCGCCGGCTTCGGGCGTGCGCGCACGCGCGTCCACCGCCAGGATTCGCACGTTGTCTTTAAGAATGAAGTTAATCACGCGCTGGTTCGGTGAGAACCCGTAGCTCAGCGATACTTCTTCCGAGAGCACTTCAACTCGCGACACAGACTCGACCGGATAGCGACCAATTTCACGAAACCCCGATATACGTCTGCCGTTGAGCAACACAACAGGCGGGGTTTCACGTCGGCTTGAGTCGCTGGCGCTTTCGGCTGCAATCGCCTGCAGCAATTCGCCAATGGTACTCACGCCGTACGCAGCGATATCGCTTTCCGTCAGCACCAGATCCGGCTCTTTTGCGCCCAGCGTTACGCCTTGCTGTGCTTGTCCGCGTACGATGATCTCCTCGATCGGTGCGGATTGATCTTCTGCGCTCGGTGCAGGCGAGTCTTGCGCGGCGGCGCTGTGGCAAACGACTGTTGCGATGATGGCGGGTAACAAACGCATGAATGAATGTCAGCAATTGCGTGGCGGGCAAACCTGCGTTGCCCGCCGTCTGCAATCACTATCCGACCCGATACAGCTCTACGGTAAAGCTGAGCGGTTGTTGGCTATCGCTGGCTGGCGGCAATTGGAATTTCATGTTCCGGAACGTTGGCGGGCCGAAAAAACCTTTGGCGTTGTTGCCGTTACCCGTCGCTTCCAGCGGGATGCCACGCGTGTCGAAATCCAGTTGGTTGTTGTCGTCCTCGTCATGGAACGCCGTGATGGCGTAGGTTCCGGCCGGGATACCATCGAAACTGACCGATGCACCTTCGTTGGCATCCAGCCAGCGCTCGGCAGTGCAGCGCGCATCCTCGTCACTGTAGCGCTCAGCCATTTCGGCTTCGGTACAAACACCAACCCAGATCTTGCCCGTCTCTGGCGCGACCGACGAGAATGTAATTTGCAAGGTGGTACCCTTAGGTGGCGGCTCACCGATGGCAATTTGTGGCGCGGCGCAGGCTACGGTGAACCCGGCGGCCAGTACGATAGCAACTAAACCTTTTGACATTGTTCCGACTCCTATAAGGAACAGCGTCGCTGCTCCGTTCCATGATTGGAGTAGAGATTCAACCGCCAGTTACGGGTACAGGAAAGCGAAAATGCAGCAGTGGTTAGAACTATTTAACGAACGGCAGCCAACGACCGCCCGTGCTACACGAACGGTTCGCCGGTGGTGGCTAAAAATCGCCAAACCCGCATCGCTGCGCTGGTTGCTTGCGCTGGTTCTCGGCCTGGGGTTCGGTTTGATTGGCCCCTACGGCACCTACTTCACCTATGGGCTTGCGCTGCGCCTTGCCTATTGGATTGCTGTCACGTTGGCAGGATTCCTGGCTTGGGCAGTGCTGGAACAAGCTGTCGCCCGGTTTGCACCTGCTGTGCCCGCCGCGCTGCGCGGCGTATTGGTGACGATCCCGTTCGCGCTCGTCAATTCGGCCGTCATCGTCGGCGTACATCATGTGATGCTGGCCCTTGGCGGGCCGCTTGTGCCGGTGACCTGGTCCAGTCTGGTGTCCAGCCACGTTGTGTTGTCGACGTTGGTGATCCTGCCGGCGATTCACCTGGTTGGCAAATTGAAGCTTCGCGTTGAAACGGCCGCCGGCAGTGACGCCATTCATTTTCTGACCGAGAAATTGCCCGGTAACCTCAAAGGCACCAGACCCTTCGCGCTTGCCGCGGAGGGCCACTATGTCTGGGTTCATACTGCGCTTGGCAAAGAGCTGGTCACGATGAAGTTCGAAGATGCGGTTCGCGCGGTCGTCGGCATAGAGGGGTTACGCACGCACCGCTCCTGGTGGGTAGCGCTCGATCAGATTGCCGATGTGCGTTCGGTGGGCTCCGCTTGCGAGGCCGTATTGCAGACGGGACTGGTTGTGCCGGTGAGTCGGCGTCGCAAATCGGCGCTGCGTGCAGCCATTGAAGCACAAGGAATGCGTTAGGCAATGCATGAGGCTCAAAGTCGTGCACCATGAACAACGTTACTGTTAGAGATTATTGAATATGCCAACAACGACTGTCGACGCTTTTGTGGCTGATCTGCAGCTACTTGGTGGTGAGCAACACGCGCTCGTGCAACAAGTGCGCAAGCTGGTCAGAGGCGTCGTCCCGAACGTGACTGAAAGCGTTAAATATGGCGGTATCCTGTTTGCCGCCGCGCAGCCGTTTTGCGGCGTATTCGCTTACAAGCAACACGTATCGGTCGAGTTGAGCCAAGGTGCAAACATCGATGACACGTTAGGACACCTCGAGGGTCGCGGCAAAGGCAGGCGCCACATCAAGCTGTACACGATAGGCGATATCGAAGACAAAGCGCTCTCGCACTATTTGCCTCTCGCGTTGCAGGCAATGGGGCATTAATTGCGAACGCAACGTCCGGTAGCCGTGAACCGTATCGACAACATTGCGGGGCTGTCTGAATAACAGATCCGGTAGGCTATGCGTTGGTTGTATCAAAGGACAGCGCATGCGCATCAAAATCTCGTTAATCGCTATTGTGGTGTGCCTTAGCTCAGGCGTATGGGCACAAGCGTTGGCGGACGCCGCGGCGTATCAGCTCAGTGTGGAGACGGGTGGCGTCGGTTTTTCGCGCAACGACATCCGAATCCCCAACGACACCGGCACAAAATTTGATATGACCGAGCTCACCGGGTCCGGGCCGACGTTATTCTTGCGCCTGAACGCATCGGTAGACCTCAACAGCCGGCACGGATTGCGGTTTGTGGCAGCACCACTAGAGGTGTCTGATGTGGGTACGTTGGTCAATGACACCGAATTCGCTGGCGAGCAATTTCCCGCGGGACTCACCGATGGCACCTACCAGTTCAATACCTACAAGTTGACTTACCGCTACACGTTCGTCGATCGACCAGGTCTGCGTTGGCGCGTCGGTTTCACCGGGGTTGTTCGCGATGCGAACGTGGAATTGCGGCGAGGCGCGCTGCAAGCGAACGATGACAATGTCGGTTTCGTACCGACGCTGCATCTGTCGAGTGAATACCGTGTCAACGAGCGCTGGATGATGCGCTTCGATTTTGATGGGCTGGCGGGTGGTCCCGGGCGCCTGTTTGATGTTGCCCTGAAGCTCGATTATGCAATCGACGATCACTGGCGGATTGGTGGTGGCTATCGAACGCTGGAGGGGGGTGCGGATACGGACGATGTGTTCAGTTTTGGCTGGCTGCATTACGGCGTTGTCGATATTCGCTATCAGTTTTAACGCCGCATAGCTTCCGACTCACGCCGATACGCCGAGCACCGCGTTAGTCTTTTTGTGAGCCGTAAGCCGTAAGCCGTAAGCCGTAAGCCGTAAGCCGCAATCCGTAATCCACCAGTCTCGAGCGACGAGGCGATTCATCCGCCCTGGAGTGAGTCGCTGATTGTCTATCAACTCAATGTGTCAGGCAGTGCCGATGCATTCGATCGCGATCATCGATGTTGTCCGGTCTCGATGAGTCGCGCGTGCGGATGACTGCAAAAGTGACGTAATAACGTTTAACAATTGCGCCGCCCAAAAGACACAATTTCGCTATACTCGGCGTCTTCAAAAAAAATAAGGGCGAACACATGCGACTCTGGCTTGGTGTTTTGGTTAGCGCGGTTCTGGCCGTGCCGGTATGGGCTCAGGATGACGCAGAGGTCACCCCGGGATTTAATGAAGCGACCTTCAAGGGTCTCGAATGGCGATCAATTGGCCCGGCTTTCATGTCTGGCAGGATCGCTGATATTGCCATCCACCCGGAGCGCCAGAGCACCTGGTATGTCGCGGTTGGCTCCGGCGGCATCTGGAAAACCGAGAACCGTGGCACCACGTGGACGCCGTTGTTTGACGACGAGTCTGTTTATTCAGTCGGCAGCGTCACGATTGATCCGAGTAATCCCAACACGATCTGGGTCGGCACCGGCGAGAATGTATCGGGGCGCCATGTGTCGTACGGCAACGGCGTTTACCGGTCTCGCGATGGCGGCAAGAGCTGGGAGCAGATGGGTCTCGAGGAGTCCGAACGCATTGGCATGATCCGTGTCGATCCGCGTGATTCAAACATCGTGTTCGTTGCAGCGCAAGGTCCATTGTGGTCCGGGGGCGGCGAACGCGGCCTGTACAAGACCACCGATGGTGGTGAGACCTGGAACAAGGTTCTGGGCGACGGTTTGGGCAACAACGACGATGACGACCGCTACACCGGCGTCTCAGAAGTGCACATGGACCCGCGCGACCCGGATGTCATGTACGCGGTGTCGTGGCAGCGTATCCGGAGTGTTGCTGCTTTGATGGATGGTGGTCCGGGCACGGGTATCCACAAATCCGAAGACGGCGGCGAGACCTGGCGCGAGTTGACCAGCGGCCTGCCGGACACCGTTATGGGTAAAACAGGTGTGGCAATTTCTCCGCAAAAGCCGGATGTGATTTACGCAACGATCGAACTGGCCAATCGCACGGGCGGGTTCTGGCGCTCGGAAGACGGTGGCGAGAGCTGGGAAAAACGCAGCGACTACATTTCTGGCGGCACCGGGCCACACTATTACAACGAGATTTTCGCGAGCCCGCACCAGTTTGACCGTGTCTATCAGATGGACGTGTGGATGCATGTGACCGAAGACGGCGGCAAGACCTTCACCAAGGTCAACAGTGACACCAAGCACTCCGATCACCATGCAATGGCATTCGATCCGAACGATCCCGACTACTTGCTGGTGGGCGTCGATGGCGGTATCTACGAGAGCTACGACGGTGCAGATTCCTGGCGGTATGCGGCGAATCTGCCAATCACGCAGTACTACAAAGTCGCGGTTGACTACGACAAGCCGTTTTACAACGTCTATGGCGGCACCCAGGACAACAACTCGCAAGGTGGCCCGAGCCGCACGATGAGTGCACACGGCATCACGAATGGGGATTGGTTTGTCACACTGTTCGGCGATGGCCACCAGTCTGCTGTGGATCCGAACAATCCCGACATCATTTATGCCGAGTGGCAGCAGGGTAACCTCACCCGCTACGACCGCCGTACCGGCGAGCAGGTTTACATTCGCCCGCAAGCGGGTGAAGGCGAAGCACCAGATCGCTACAACTGGGATGCCCCGATTCTGATCAGCCCGCATGATTCGAAGACCCTGTTCTTCGCGTCGCACCGCATTTGGCGTAGTGACGATTACGGCGATAGCTGGACAGCGATCTCCGGTGATCTGACGCGTAACGAACGACGTGTCGATGCGCCGATGATGGGGCGTACCTGGAGCTATGACGCGCCGTGGGATTTATACGCAATGTCGGAGTTCAACACGATTGTGAACATCTCGCAGTCGCCGATTGATCCGGACATTATTTACGCGGGTACTGATGACGGCTTGGTGCAGGTGACCGAGGATGGCGGTAAAAACTGGCGTCGTATTGATCGGTTGCCGGGCGTGCCGAATCGCTTCTTCGTTAACGACATCAAGGCCGACTTGCATGATGCTGACACGGTGTATGTCGTCGTTGATGATCACAAAAATGGTGATTTCTCGCCCTACATCCTGAAGAGCGAGAATCGCGGCCGTCGCTGGACGCAAATCTCGAACAACCTGCCTGATAATCACGTTTTGTGGCGTGTTGTGCAGGATCACGTGAAACCTGAACTGCTGTTTGTGGGTAGCGAGTTCGGTGTGTTCTTCAGTGTTGATGCGGGTGCCAATTGGACGAAGCTCAAAGGTGCGGTGCCCAACATCGCCTTCCGTGATTTGGCCATCCAGAAACGCGAAAACGATTTGGTCGGTGCGACGTTTGGTCGTGGCTTCTATATTTTCGACGACTACACGGCGCTGCGTAGCGTGACCGCTGACATGCTGGAGGATGACTCTGTGTTGTTCCCGGTACGTACGGCGCCATGGTATGTCCCCAAGCGCGATCTGGGATGTAGTGAAAACGGTTGTCAGGCGTCGCAAGGCGATGCGTTCTATGTCGCGAAGAACCCGGAGTTTGGTGCGACGTTTACCTACTATCTTGCGGAAGGCATTCAAACCAGCAAAGAACAGCGTCGTGAGAAGGAAGAGAAGCTCGAGGCTGATAACGCCAATGTGAGCTTCCCGCCAATGACGGTGTTATTGGACGAGGCGCGTGAAGATGCGCCGGCCATTGTGTTTACCGTTAATGATGCCGAAGGCAATGTTGTGCGGCAGATCGAAGGGCCAGTAACGGCTGGGTTCCATCGCGTTGCATGGGATCTGCGTTATCCGTCGCTGGTTGCATGGACGCCGCAGGAAGCGGAAGAAGACTATGAGCCGGATATGGGCGTGATGGTCGCGCCGGGTCAGTACACGGTAACGATGGCAAAACGCGTGGATGGCGTCACAACGGCGTTGAACCAGACGCAGCGTTTTGCCGTTGAGTCGATTCGCCCGGATCCGGTGTTGCCCGGATCGACGCAGGCCGAGCGCGTGATTTTCGCGCAGCAGGTCGACGAGATGCTGCGTGTGGCTGACGGTACTGGCAACGCAATGATGTTGGTGCACGCTGAGCTGGAAGCGGCGAAAGCTGCGTTGAAACGTGCAACCGCGGGCGAGTCGTTGTACCAGCAAGCCGTGTCGCTGCAAGACCGACTGGCTGACCAGCAAGAGCGTTTGTTCGGTAATGAGACGCGTGAGATCTATCATGACTGGGACATGATGAGTGTTCAGAATCGACTGTGGCACGCACGCTTCGGTCCAAACACCAACGTCTACGGTCCGACCCCGGCGCAACGTGAATCGTTGCGCATTGGCCGCACGTTATACGACAACATTGTCGTGCAGCTCGATGCGATCTCGCGCGACCATGATGCGCTAAATGCAGCGATGGACGCCGCCGGCGTGCCGTGGACGCCTGGCCGCTAAGGTGCTGTTAGTTTCTTGCTGAAAATATCCGGCGCTGGCCGACGCATGGCGCGTCGCCAGCGTCGGGTTTTTCAGCAGCGCTATTGCATCAGGCTTCGGTTCAAGGTGCGCGGCCGCTAGCATGGCATTACGTTGTTGTCGTGCAAAGTATTGGCCCATCGCATCATTGCACTGACACGCGTGACAGCGCGATTTGTTAGCGACAACACGCCGAAGGGTTTAACGATCATCGTACTATTCTCTAGCAATATCCGGCGTTACCGTGCTGCATTCGTTATGTGGTTTTTGTTGGTTGCTGCTGCTTGCACTTCGGCGTCAATTGGCGAACAGTCGGCAACTACACCACCTGCGCAGACTTGGACTACGGTGTGCGGTGAGAACGATTCGTGGGACAAGCCGGGGCCGCCGTTTCAGGTTTTTGGTAACACCTACTATGTCGGCACATGTGGTATTGCGTCGATTCTGATTACTGGCGATCAGGGGCACGTTTTGATTGATGGTGGCACCGAGCGCGGCGGCGAGTTAGTCGAGGCAAACATCACCGCGCTTGGTTTCGACATTAACGACGTTGCGATCCTGTTGCACAGTCATGAACATTATGACCACGTCGGTGGCCTGGCGTATTTGCAGGCGCGCTCAGGCGGACGCGTGATTGCCTCGGTTCGTGCCGCACCTGTCTTACGTTCGGGAATTGTTGCCGATGATGATCCACAGGCGCGTATGCATGAGCCTTTTCCGGGTGTCGTTGTCGCGGCGACGGTCAGCGATGGTGAGCCTGTCAAACTGGGCGCCCTGACACTCACCGCTATTGAGACACCCGGGCATTCGCCAGGCGCGCTGAGTTGGACCTGGGCGTCTTGTGAGTCGGAACAATGCAGGTATATTGCGTATCTGGACAGTCTGTCACCCGTTAGTCGAAACAATTATCGATTCAGTGACGATCCCGATTACCTCGCCGCCTATCGTGCTTCGCTCACGACGCTCGTAGATATTCGATGCGATGTCGTATTGACGCCGCACCCGGTCGCGAGCGATATGCATCGACGACTGAGTGAACCGACCGGATTGCTGGATCAAGCTGGGTGTCGCAACTATGTCGATCGTATCGAGCGTCGTCTTGAGCGACGCGTGTCTGAAGAACGCGAATCCGCATTAACGCGCTAGCGCTTTTTGACGTGCGAAGGTCGGCGTCAACCGCACGGCTTAACGAATCAGTTCCCTGCCGGCTTGTAACCCGGCCCGCGCACAACCCGACCCGGTGTTGCCCCGGTGTGCTCGCCGTTCTCCAGCACCGCGACGCCATTGACGAACACATGCTGGACACCGGTGGCATATTGGTGTGGTTCTGCAAACGTCGCGTGATCCTGAATTGTGTTCGGATCAAACACAACCATGTCGGCGAAGTAACCTGCCTCAAGTCGACCGCGATTGTGCAACTTCAGATTGTCGGCAGGAAAGCGCGTTAGCCTGCGGATGGCTTCGGCGAGCGACAGTGCGTTTTCATCGCGTACGTACTTGCCCAGCAAGCGTGCAAAATTACCGTACGCGCATGGATGCGGATTTTCCAATAAGAAATTGCCCTCGGGTGCCAACGATTTGCCATCTGAGCCAAACGCCATCCACGGCAGTGCAAGTTTCTTTCCGACGTTTTCTTCGGACATGATGAAGTACACCGTGCCGACGTCACTGCCGTTTTCGATGACAAGATCCATCATCGTGTCCGCAGGCGGTGTGCCGCGCAGCGCAGAGACTTGTGCCAGCGTCTTGCCGGTCAGCGGTCGCAATGCATCGCTTTTGAACGCGACCAGAATAACGCGCGACGGATCGCCGGCGGCGAGGTAGAGATTTTCCCAGGCATCCGTTGGTGTGGTCATTTCGACGCGCAGCCGGGCACGGGTGTCCGGGTCTTTTAACCGCTTGGCCCAGGCGTCATAGCCACCCTCTTGTACCCACGGGGGCATCGACGCATCGAGCCCCGTGGCGCCGGCTGTGTAGGTATACATGTTGGCAGTCACATCCATACCCTCGGCGCGTGCCGCTTCGATCCTGGCGATCGCGTCATCGAGTTTGCCGTAGTTGGCAGCGCCGGCAGCCTTCAGGTGATAAATCTCTGCACCGATGTTGGCATCGCGCGCGATGGTGATGTGTTCATTGACGGCGTCGAGAAAATTGTTGCCTTCACTGCGCAGGTGCGCGATGTAACGACCGCCGTACTCGGCAGCGACTTCGCAGAGCGCGATTAACTCTGCCGTGTCCGCATAAAAAGCGGGCGCATAGATCAGCGACGCACCAACACCGAGCGCGCCTTCCTCCATTGCCAATCGCACGTGCGCACGCATGCGATCCAGTTCATCCGCTGTTGGACGACGATCAGCAAACCCAACCTCGTGAATACGCACAGTGGCCGCGCCGACGAACGAGGCGACGTTGGTCGATACGCCACGAATCTGCAGGTGGTTTAGATACTCGCCGAGCGTCGTCCACGGGATCTCAAAGCGCAACGCATCCTGATCGCTGGACAGCGCCTCGCGCATTGTTTCGTTGAGCGGCCCCATCGACCAGCCCTCGCCCATGACCTCGAGCGTGACGCCCTGGCGAATGTCGGATTGCGATAGCCCGTCAACCAGTAGGGATTCGTTTGCCCAACTCAGCATATTGATGAAGCCTGGCGCGACCGCTAGATCGGTTGCATCAACAACGCGTCTGGCCGAGCCGAGGTCGCGGCCAAGGGCAACGATGCGGTCAGCGTTGACGGCGATGTCGCCACGTACTGGCGGGCCGCCGGATCCGTCGTAGAGCATGCCATCGCGAATGATCAGATCGTAAGCGGGCTGCTGCTGCGCTGCACACGCAGTCATTGTCACCAGAAGCAAAAGCGCATACGTGCGCTGAAGGAATGTCATCGAATTCGCTCGCTCGGAGAAGACACCACCATGGTCTCGTCATGGGCGAAAGATGTCCATGCAAGCGCTGCAATCCCTTGCACCTTCTGACGCTGGTTCGCAGTGTCGTCATTGTTGCTGTTTCTGCGTGCTTAATATGCGATTAGCCTCGCAGCCCTTGCTGCTGATTCGTGCGAATGCATCCTGACCGATGCGGCTTCGCCGTAAGACGCTTGCCCAGTATCGTGGCATTTTCGGCGGGCACCTGGCCTTTTTCACAGGTGCGAACTGTTGCGTATGTGCAGCTAACGATGTCCGTGTTGTGTTTTTGGCACGCTGCCAAGCAGGTCGGTGCGATTTCACAACATTTTGCTCCCCGCCGACTCGGTGTTTGCAACACCCGGTCAGATACAGTCACCCGCGCTTTGAGCTGCGCGCTTCAAGTGTCAACGTCTACGGCTGTTTGCGCTTGGTTTCCAGCATAAAAACGCTGATTTTGCCGATATAGATCAGCATTAGTACGAATCCTCCATCAAATCAGATTGCTATCTATTTGAAAAATCGAGGAAATTAGGTATTTCACTCTGAGAGCTGAGCCAATAAGCGACTGATTGCACGAGAACCCTGTTGTGTTGCAAAAGACCAACAGCGGGTGGTTTGTTGCATTCGGTATTACTCTTTGCGAAACTCCGGCGACGTTACTTGGCGAGGTGTTGTAAAAGCGCTACAGCCAGGCGCAACGATTTTTTTGATTAATGCGCTCGAAACGGGGATAGCCCTTCACGGGGTTGTGTAGATAAACATTAGGGAGCTAATTACATGAAGCCAAACCTTGCAAACCGCGCAGAAGATGCGTGGCGGCAATTGTGCCGGCTCGGTATTGCATCATGCGCCGCCTTTGCGTTGACGAGCCTTACGCCGTCATCTGCATTTGCTCAGGCGTCTGATGACGATGACGAGTCAGAATCTATCGACGAGGTGATTGTCACCGGGTCGCGCCTTCAGGCGAACCCGAACCTTGCCGCTGCCACACCCGTACTGAGTGTGACCGGTGAAGAAGGCATCATCCGCGGTAACGTCCGTGTTGAAGACTTTATTAACGTACTGCCACAGGTTTTTGCTGGTCAGGCGTCAGAAGTCTCTAACGGCGCGTCTGGTACTGCGACCCTGAACCTGCGTGGTCTGGGTTCGGTTCGTACGCTCGTCTTGATTGACGGCCGTCGCCTGCCATACGGTTCATCAAGCATTGCATCTGCCAACGTCGACCTCGTGCCGATTCAGATGGTTGAGAAAGTGGACATCCTGACGGGTGGTGCTTCGGCCGTATACGGTTCGGACGCTATCGGTGGTGTTGCCAACTTCCAGCTGAAGCGTGATTTCGAAGGCGTTGAAATCGGTGGTCAGTTCAGCACATCTTATGCTGATAACGACGACCCGTTCTTCGAGAACGTCCTGCGTGCTGGCGGCCAGCCGGTGCCGGATAGTGGCTTCGACGGCGATGAAACGCTGCTCTACGCCATGTTCGGTATCAACGCGCCTAACGGCCGTGGTAACGCAACGTTGTATCTGTCTTATGAAGATCGCGAAGAGATCCTTCAGGCCGACCGCGTATATTCTGGTTGCGCGCTTGGGCAGGACAATGGTGCGCTGAGCTTCGGTGGTTTTGGTTGCGTAGGTTCAGCCAACTTCCGTCTGTTCGGTAACAACAATTTCGCGTTCCAGGAAGAAAACGGCGACATCAACGGCTTCGCTGGTGGTCCGTCGCAGACCTTTAACTTCGGTCAGTTCAACTTCTTCCAGCGTCCTTCAGAGCGTTACAACCTGTACGCGAAGAGCTACTACGAGATCAACGACAGCGTAGAAGCGTTTGCTGACTTCTCTTACGTTAACAACGTAAGTGATGCGCAGATCGCTCCGAGTGCTTCATTCGGTTTCGGCGCTTACAACATCAACTGTGATAACCCGTTGATCGCGAACAACCCGGGTACGCTGGATCTTGCAACCGACGTGTTCGGTTGTACGGCTCAGGACGTCATCGACGGCAACATCGTGAGCGGTATCACTGCTTCTCACCGTAACGTCGAAGGCGGCAACCGTAATTCTCGCCTTGAGAACAGCGCATTCCGCGTCATCACAGGTCTGCGTGGCGACATCGCTGACGTGTGGAACTGGGAAGCGTTCGTACAGATTGGCGAAACGCGTGATACGTCTATCGCATCGGAAGATTTCATCATTGCTAACTTCCAGCAGGCGATCCTCGTTACAGAAGATGCTAACGGCAACCCGGTTTGTACCGATCCGTCAGGCGGCTGTGTGCCGTACAACATCTTCCAGCGTGGTCCTAATGGCGAAAGCCTCGTAACGGACGCTGCGTTGAACTTCATCGGTGGCCCTGGTGTCACTCAGGGTTCTACCAGCCAGTTCATCTACGGTGGTTCTATCCAGGCTGACCTCGGTGAGTACGGCATCCAATTGCCGACGGCTAACGACGGTGTTGGCGCTCTGTTCGGTATTGAATTCCGCACAGACGAGCTGGACGCACGTCCTGACGTCATCAGCCAGCAGCCAGACGGCGGCTTCACCGGTGTCGGTGGCCCAACGTTGCCGGTAGCTGGTGAACTGGAAGTGTTCGAGTTCTTCTCGGAAATCCAGGTACCGCTGTTGGCCGACAAGCCAGGCGCGCAGGAACTGACGTTGAACGCTCAGTACCGCTACTCTGACTACACCGCTGAAGGTAACAACACCTCTAACGACTTCGACGCGAACGCGTACGGTTTCTCACTCGCGTGGGTACCTTACGACGATCTCCGCGCTCGTGCTGGTTTCCAGCGCGCGGTACGTGCACCGAACGTCATCGAGCTGTTCACCGGTCAGGGTACTGGTCTGCCTAACCTGACGTCTGCTGGCACCAACGCCAACGGCGTCCAGTTGTTCGACCCATGTGCTTCAAGTGCGCCGATTGCCTCTTTGGCAGCGTGCCAGAACACGGGCGTAACAGCTGCACAGTACGGCAGCATCTTCGACGTGATCTCTGGTCAGACACAAGCAATCACCGGTGGTAACCCGCTGTTGGATCCGGAAACGGCCGACACACTTACCTTCGGTTTTGTTTACACACCTGAGTTCGTACCTAACCTGTCTGTGAGCATTGACTACTTCAACATCGTTGTTGAAGACACAATCTCAGCTGGTCTGCCTGCACAGCAGGTACTTGATCAGTGTCTGGCAACTGGTCTGGACGCATTCTGTGGTCTGATTACACGTGGTGCTGGTGGCACATTGGCCGGTGGTTCACCGGGCGTTGGCTTCCAGTCTACGAACATCAACATCGCTGAACTCGAAACAACGGGTATCGACGTCCAGGTCATCTATGACTGGGATCTCGGTGAGCACTCACTGCGTTTCGACTACGCGGCAACGATCCTCGACACGCTGGACACGACACCGGGTCCAGGTCTTGACGTTATCGAGTGTGCTGGCTTCTTCGGCAACACCTGCGGTAGCCCGAGCCCTGAGTACCGTCATCGCTTCCTGGCAACGTGGAACACGCCGTGGGATGTTGACGTAACAACAACGTGGCGTCACTTCGGTGCCACCGACGTTGATACGGCAGCAGAAACGGTTGAGACGGAACTGCATGACACGAACTACATCGACGTATCTGCTAACTGGTACGTTACTGAAGACATCGTGATCCGTGGTTCTGTGTTGAACTTGTTCGGAGAAGATCCACCCATCTACTCCAGTGCCGGTCCGGCTTTGGGTAACGGTAATACGTACCCGACCGTATTCGACACAAGCCGTGTATTCGTAGCGGCGGTCAAGTACAACTTCTAAGTTGCACGAGACGAAGAGGGGCCATCGCAAGATGGCCCCTTTTTTTTGCCCAAAATTCGTGTGTTTAATCAGAAATACGTTTACATGCACGTGCGGGTATCTGAGTATTTGATGAGTCACACCGTTCTTTTCTGGCTGACGTCGACGATGCTGCTGCTATGGGCGTTAGCCTATGCGGGTCTGGTCGTCTTCACCTTCTTCATCGCATCGACTGATCATTGGGCAACACTGGTTGCCGATGGACGAATCAAGCAGGCCTATGCGGACTACATCCATGCGATCCCTGTCTGGATCATGTGGGTTACATTGCTGACAGCCGTTACCCGCTTGGGGGGTGCCGTTGCTTTGTTGCTGCAGCATCAATGGGCGTTGCCGTTGTATGCGTTGTCACTCGGTTGCATGGTGCTACTGATGTTCCGGGCATTTGTGCTGGCAGATATCGCCAGCGTGATTCGTCCGTCCCAGGTCATGCTGGAGTTCGCGTTTCTGGCGATCAGTCTGTTCGCCGTCTGGTTCGCCAGGTTACAAATCGACGTTGGCCGTCTGGGTTGACGCCCACTTGCTCCGTTAGACCTGGCTGTCGACGGCACCAACTATCGTTTCCGTTGTCTATCACTCAACACATCGTGATGCAATGTGCTTGATATTGACTGCCAGAAGGGTCACAGCATGCAAACTATTCTTCGCCTGATGCGCTCTGAGTTAGGGCAACTCGCGCTCCTGATGATGCTTATTTTTGCCGCGCGTTCATCGCTGGCCGATCACTACCATGTGCCGAGTGGTTCGATGGAATACACGCTGATGTCTGGCGATCGCGTTGTCGTCGACAAAACCGCCTACGGATTGCGGATCCCGTTTACCAAAATTGACGTCATTGCGACTGGCACTCCACAGTCCGGCGATGTCGCCGTCTTCGACTCCCCGGAAACAGGTATCTTGCTGATCAAACGCATCGTCGCGGTTGGTGGCGACCGCGTTGCGCTCATCGACGGTCAGCTTTGGCTCAACGGTCAGCGGCTTGCGACTCCAGACGATGGCGCGATCGAGCACTTTGGCGGACAACAGGTGGCACTAAATCTGACCCATGGCGGCGGCCCTTCGATACGCGAGTTGGTCGTGCCCCCGGGCACCGTACTTGCGATTGG
>JBCBDU010000043.1:0-29537 GCA_038529355.1 Pseudomonadota bacterium | reverse complement strand
CGTCTACCTGATAAGACGGAATGTTCACGATACTGCCATTCACCTCGATGCCCTTGTGGCTGACGAGCTGACGAGCTTCTGCGCGGGTAGACGCAAAACCCATACGGTAAACCGTGTTATCCAGACGACCTTCGAGAAGCTGCAGCAGGTTTTCACCTGTTGAGCCTTTGCGCTGAGCCGCTTTCTTATAGTAGTTGCGGAACTGCTTTTCCAGCACGCCGTACATGCGACGCAGCTTTTGCTTTTCACGCAACTGCAAGCCGTAGTCCGAAACGCGCGGACGCCGCGCTGGGGCGCCTCCCGGCGGGACTTCCAGTTTGCACTTGGACTCCAACGGGCGAACGCCGCTCTTCAAGAAGAGGTCGGTGCCTTCGCGGCGAGAGAGCTTACATTTGGGGCCGATATATCTTGCCATTGCTTTCTACCTGATCAGACGCGGCGGCGCTTGGGCGGCCGGCATCCGTTATGCGGAATCGGGGTAACGTCGTTAATGTTCTGGATCTTGTAGCCACAGCCGTTCAACGCACGAACCGCAGATTCGCGACCCGGGCCTGGGCCCCACACGCGAACATCGAGGTTCTTGAGTCCGTAGTCGAGCGCGGCGCGGCCAGCCTTGTCGGCAGCAACCTGAGCTGCAAACGGCGTGGACTTGCGTGAACCACGGAAGCCACAACCACCGGCTGTCGCCCATGACAACGCGTTGCCCTGGCGATCCGTGATCGTGATGATCGTGTTGTTAAACGAAGCGTGGATGTGCGCAATGCCGTCCTGCACCTGTTTCTTGATCTTCTTACGTGTTGGTTTGGTCTGTGCCATGTGTCTTTATCCTGTTTGGGCTGCGCCGGTTACTTACGAACCGGGCGGCGCGGTCCCTTGCGGGTGCGGGCATTGGTCTGCGTGCGTTGGCCACGCAGCGGCAATCCACGACGATGACGGATGCCACGGTAACAACCGAGGTCCATCAAGCGCTTGATGTTCATGGAAGTCTCACGACGAAGATCGCCTTCGACCGTAAACTTGCCGACTTCGTCACGCAGCTTCGCCACTTCCGGCTCAGCCAGATCTTTGACCTTGGAATCCGGTGCAATGCCGGTGATCGTGCAAATTTCTTTCGCACGCGTCGGGCCAATGCCATAGATGCTGGTCAATGCGATGACAACATGCTTGTTGACGGGAATATTTATGCCTGCAATACGGGCCACGTTACTTTCCTCTTTACCTTACGGATGAGCGCTAAAAAAGCGCGGCTCAGCCCTGACGCTGCTTGTGACGGGCGTCAGTACAAATCACCCGAAGTACGCCGTTCCTGCGAATCACTTTGCAGTTGCGGCAGATTTTTTTTACCGATGCTCGAACTTTCATAGTCGCTCTCCAATGGAGTCGCTTGCCGGCGCTAACGCCAGTGCGATCGCCGCCCGTCAGGTGCGGCTGTAATTCCTCAAATTCGCTTTCTTCATCATGCCGTCGTACTGATGCGACATCCGGTGCGCGCTCAGCTGCTGCATGAAGTCCATGGTCACTACAACCAGGATCAGCAATGACGTGCCGCCAAAGTTGAACGGGATGCTCGGGAAGAACATACGCACCAACTCCGGCACCAGACACACGCCGGTGATATACAAAGCGCCCCAAAAGGTCAGGCGCGTCAACACACGGTCAATGTACTCGCCAGTCTGCTGACCGGGGCGGATACCCTGAATGAATGCGCCGGAACGCTTCAGGTTATCTGCCGTCTCGCGCGAGTTGTACATCAGCGCTGTGTAGAAAAAGCAGAAGAACGCGACCAATGCGCCATACAAAACAATGTACAACGGCTGGCCGGGGCTTAGTGCCGCGCCTACGGTCTGCAAAAACTGCTGAACCGAGTTCGGATCCGTACTCTGCGCGCCGAACTGTACCAGTGTTGCAGGAAACAGCAACAGGCTCGAGGCAAAAATCGGCGGAATCACACCCGACATGTTGATTTTGAACGGCAGGTGCGTACTCTGCGCCTGCGTCATCTTGCGACCTTGCTGGCGGCGTGCGTAGTGCACTGTGATCCGACGCTGAGCGCTTTCCATATACACGACGAAAACTGTGATGCCCAGAATTGCGATGGCGATCAACAGTGCAAGCGCCGGCGACATCGTGCCGTTTCTGACCAACTCGCCAGTACCGGCAATCGCACCCGGCATGCCAGCTACAATGCCGGCCAGAATGATCATCGAGATGCCGTTGCCAATGCCGCGCTCTGTGATCTGCTCACCGAGCCACATCAAGAACATCGTGCCGGTCACGAGCGTAATGACGCAGATAATCATGAAGAACATGCCCGGGTTGACGACCAGACCCGGCTGCGCCTGAATCGCGTACGCGGCGCCAATCGATTGGGCCAGCGACAGTAGCAGTGTGCCCTGACGCGTATAGCCGGTGATCTTGCGACGACCGCTCTCGCCCTCTTTCTTGATCTTCGCCAGCGACGGCACAACGACAGTCGCCATCTGCATCACAATCGACGCCGAGATATACGGCATGATGCCCAGCGCGAAGATGCCGAAGCGCGACAAAGCGCCACCAGAGAACATGTTGAACATCGCCAACACGTTACCTGCCTGCTGCTCGAAGAAATTCGCCAGCTGCAACGGATCAACACCCGGCACCGGAATAAACGTACCGGTGCGGTAAACAATCAGTGCACCAATCAGGAAGAAAAAGCGATTTCTCAACTCTGAGGGCTTACTGGCTGCCGCCACTGCTGCCTGGTTTTTTTGACCTTTCTTTGCCACTACTATTCAGCTTCGCTTACTTGGGGTGCCGGTTCAGTCTTCGATGCTGCCGCCGGCAGCTTCGATCGCCTTACGGGCGCCAGGTGTAACCGCGATGCCCTTGAGCTTCACGGCTTTGGTTACTTTGCCAGAGTCGATGACTTTGACTTTCTGGGTGAACGCCGGCACCAGGTTCGCACTTTTCAGCGACAACAGATCCACGACGTCCTCTTTGACCAGGTCCAGCTCATGCAAACGCAGCTCTGCGCTCAGGTGAGCCTTGCGTGAGTTGAAACCCACTTTCGGCAAACGGCGCTGCAACTGCATCTGACCACCCTCGAAGCCGACCTTGTGATAGCCGCCCGAGCGTGCGTGCTGACCTTTGACACCACGGCCAGAGGTCTTACCCTGACCCGCGGAGTGACCGCGACCCAGGCGCTTGCCGCTCGGCTTGCTGCCGGCGGCCGGTTTCAATGTATTCAGGCGCATTACGCTTCCTCTACCCGCAACAGGTATGACACCTGGTTAATCATGCCGCGGTTCTCCGGGGTGTCGTCGACTTCAACAGTGTGGTTGATACGACGCAGACCCAATCCGGCGATGCTTGCGCGGTGGTTCTTCAAACGGCCAAACTTGCTCTTGATCAGCGTGACCTTGATTTTGTTCTTCGCAGCAGCCATGGCTTAACCCAGAATGTCTTCGACGCGTTTGCCGCGCTTGGCAGCAACAGACGCCGGTGAATGAATGTTCGTCAGACCATTGATCGTGGCACGCACGACATTGATCGGATTGCGTGAGCCATAACTCTTGGCCAGTACGTTACGTACGCCGGCACACTCGAATACAGCGCGCATGGCACCACCAGCAATCACACCGGTACCTTCGGAGGCCGGCTGCATGTAGACCTTTGTGGCGCCATGGCGACCCTTGATCTCGTACTGCAGCGTGTCATCGCGCAAGTGCACCTTGGCAATATTCTTGCGTGCGGCCTGCATGGCTTTCTGGATAGCAATCGGCACTTCGCGCGCTTTGCCATAGCCAAAACCAACATTGCCATTGCCGTCGCCTACAACGGTCAGCGCCGTGAAGCCGAACTGGCGGCCACCCTTGACCACTTTCGCGACACGGTTGACGGCAACCAGTTTCTCGAGAAGGTCGTCGCCGCTGTTTTGTTTGTCGTTCTTTGCCATGCTTTTGGTTCCTGCTGTGAGTGCGTTCTAAGCTCCAACGTCAGTTGATGCGCACTAACTGCTGTATTGTCTGTCTAGAATTTCAGTCCTGCTTCGCGAGCCGAATCGGCCAACGCCTTGACGCGACCGTGGTAGCGATACCCTGAACGATCAAACGCAACGCGCTCGACGCCCTTGTCTTTCGCACGCTTAGCCAGCGCCTTGCCGACGGCAATTGCCGCGTCGACGTTGCCGGTCGCTTTCAAACCCTTCGCCACAGACTTCTGCACCGTTGATGCCGAAGCCACGACCGTGCTGCCATCTTCGGCAATGATTTGCGCGTAGATGTGACGCGGCGTGCGATGTACGGACAAACGCATTTCACGCAGCTCGCGAATCTTCGCGCGGGTGCGGCGTGCGCGGCGCAGTCGGTTGTCTTTCTTGTTCAGTTTCATCGTTGTTACTCACTACCCCGATCACGTACCGACTGTCTGCGGCCGCCAACCCGGGTGGGTTTAATGTGCTGTTAACCTACTTTTTCTTCGCTTCTTTACGTACGACGCGCTCGTCGGAGTAGCGAACGCCCTTGCCCTTGTAGGGCTCCGGCGGACGGTAAGCGCGAATCTCAGCCGCTACCTGACCGATCGCCTGCTTGTCGACACCGCTCAGCACGATTTCCGTCTGGCTCGGCGTCTCAACCTTCACGCCGGCTGGCATCTGGTGGACGACCGGATGCGAAAAGCCCAACGTCAGGTTCAGCTTGTCGCCCTGTGCCGCAGCACGATAACCAACGCCAACCAGTGTCAGCTTACGCTCCCAACCTTCGCTGACACCTTTGGCCATGTTGGCCAAAAGAGAGCGTGTGGTGCCTGACATGGCTTTCGCGAACCGCGAGCCACTGCGTGCACTGACCTGCCAGCTGCCGTCTTCTTCGGCCAATTCGACTTCCGAATGAAGATCCATTGAAAGGTTGCCTTTGCTGCCTTTCATGGAGATGGTGCTGCCGCTGCGCGTCAATTCGACGCCCTTCGGCAGGGTCACAGGTTGTTTCGCTATTCTCGACATTGTCGTTTACTCAATCTGTTGGCGACTCGGGTCGCCTGCAAAATCTGTTGTTGCCCGGATCGCCCGCTCTTATTGAACGAAGCAGATCACCTCGCCACCGATACCCTTCTCACGCGCCTGGCGATCGCTCATTACACCCGCGGATGTCGAGACGATTGCGACGCCGAGACCACCCAGCACCTTCGGTAATTCATCCGTTTGGCGATAGATACGCAAGCCCGGCTTACTAACGCGCTTGATTTTTTCAATGACGGGCGCGCCGTCGTGATAGCGCAACTCGACCTTCAGGTTGGCTTTAGCGCCATCCTTATCGACGCTGACTTCGCCCACGTAACCCTCGTCGCGCAAAACGTTGGCGATAGCTACCTTGGCGTTGGAAGACGGCATGCTGACATCCACTTTGCGCGCTTTTTGCGCGTTACGGATGCGGGTCAGCATATCGGCAATGGGATCACTCATACTCATAGTAATAGTTCCTGCGCTTACCAGCTGGCCTTGCTGAGGCCCGGGATTTCACCCTTCATCGTTGCCTCACGCAGCTTGTTGCGCGCTAGACCAAATTTGCGGTAGAAGCCATGCGGACGGCCGGTGATCGAACACCGATTGTGCATACGTGACGGCGACGCATCACGCGGCATCGCGTTCAGCTTATGCTGCGCTGCTTCCTTGTCGTCCAGTGACGCTTCCGGGTTATTGATGATTGCTTTGAGCGCCGTACGTTTCTTCGCGTAACGGGCTACCAGCTTTGCACGCTTCACTTCGCGAGCCACCATTGATTTCTTTGCCATAAGGCTTACCTATCCTTAACCAGCGCCTAGCGCTTGAACGGAAAATTGAACGCTTCGAGCAGTGCGCGGCCTTCGTCCGCGTTACGTGCTGTCGTCGTGATTGTGATGTCCATGCCGCGCATCGCATCGACCTGGTCGTATTCGATCTCTGGAAAGATGATCTGCTCGGTCACACCCATCGAGTAGTTACCCTGACGATCGAAAGACTTTGCATTCAGGCCACGAAAGTCGCGAATCCGAGGAATCGCGATCGAGATCAGACGATCAAGGAACTCATACATGCGTTCGCGACGCAGCGTCACCTTGCAACCGATCGGATAGCCTTCACGGACCTTGAAGCCGGCAACCGATTTGCGCGCGTTGCGCACGACCGGCTTTTGACCCGTCAATGCGGTCATGTCCTTAACCGCATTATCCATGACCTTCTTGTCAGCAATTGCCTCACCGACACCCATATTGATGGTGATTTTGGTGATCTTCGGCACTTCCATGACGTTTTTCAGACCCAGCTTCTCTTGCAGCGCCGGAATCAACGTCTCTTTGTACTGTTCTTGCAGTCTCGCCATAGCTCTTCTCGACGTGCCCGCAGGCTATACGTCGACCGCCTCGTTGTTAGAGCGAAATACCCGGCGTTTCACGCCTTTATCGCTGATTTCAATGGCAACCCGGTCGCCTTTTTTGGTTTTCGGGTTGTATACCTGAACGTTGGAAATATGGATCGGCATCGTCTTGTCCTGGATACCACCTGGCTCACCGACGTTTGGATTCGGGCGCACGTGCTTCTTGGCCACGTTAATGCCCTCTACCAGAACTTTGTCGTCAGCACTTACAGCAAGCACGGTGCCAGTGCGACCTTTGTCCTTGCCGGTGATAACGATGACTTCGTCACCTTTTCTGATCTTCTTCATCCGAATACTTCCTGTCGGCCGCTACAGCACTTCCGGTGCGAGCGACACGATTTTCATAAAGTTCTGACCACGCAGCTCACGCGTGACCGGGCCAAAGATGCGTGTGCCAATCGGCTCAAGCTTGCTGTTCAGCAGCACCGCCGCATTGCCGTCGAAACGGATCAACGAGCCGTCCTTGCGACGAACGCCCTTGCGAGTACGCACAACCACTGCGTTGTACACCTCACCTTTCTTTACCTTGCCACGCGGGATCGCGTCTTTGACGCTGACCTTGATCACGTCGCCGACACCGGCGTAACGGCGCTTCGAGCCGCCAAGCACCTTGATGCACATCACACGGCGCGCGCCGCTGTTATCTGCTGCATCAAGAACGGTTTGCATCTGAATCATTGGCTTATTCCTGCCTTTAGGGTTTGCCGCACGTTAGCGGACAACCGACTATCGCTCTGCTGCGCGCTCTACAACCTCGACCACGGTCCAGGCCTTGCTCTTGGAAACCGGACGACACTCGCTGATTGCAACGGTATCGCCAGTACGGCATTCGTTCGCCTCGTCGTGCGCCTTCAGTTTGGTCGTACGACGAATGTACTTGCCATAGACTTCGTGACGCACCAGACGCTCGATCGCAATCGACACGGTCTTGTCCATCTTGTCAGAGACAACCTTGCCGACCAGCCGACGTTCGCTTTTCTCGTTCTTCGTTTCGCTCATGATCTGTCCTTATGCGCCTTTCGCCGCAGCGTTGGCTGCACTTTCCGTCATCACCGTTTTCAAACGCGCAATGTCTTTGCGTACGCGACGGTAATCCTGTTGCGGCATGTCCTGGCCAGTAGCCTTCTGCATCCGCAAGTTGAATTGTTCGCGGCGCAGCTTCAGCAATTCTGCTTCCTGAGCCTCGCGATCCATTTCACGCATTTCTGACGCTTTCATCACATTACCTGCCGTTCAACGAAGGCTGTTGCCATTGGGATCTTGGCAGCGGCCAGGCGAAACGCCTCGCGCGCCACTTCTTCACTAACGCCTTCCATCTCGTAAAGGATGCGGCCCGGCTGAATCTGGGCTACCCAGTACTCAACGTTACCCTTACCTTTACCCTGACGAACTTCCAGCGGCTTCTTGCTGATGGGCTTGTCGGGGAAGACACGAATCCAGATTTTGCCGCCACGTTTAATGTGACGGGTCATCGCACGACGCGCTGCCTCAATCTGGCGCGCTGTCAGGCGACCGCGACCGGTTGCCTTCAGTGCATACTCACCGAAAGACACCGTACTGCCGCGATGTGCAAGACCGCGGTTGCGACCTTTCATCTGTTTGCGGAATTTTGTTCTCTTTGGCTGCAACATGCTCGTTAGCTCCTAGCGCGCCGTGGCTTCAGCAGGCTCAGCTGCCTGAGTATCGGTCTCGTAGACTTCGCCTTTGAAGATCCACACCTTCACACCGATGATGCCGTATGTCGTGTTGGCTTCGGCAGTGCCGTAGTCAATGTCGGCACGCAGCGTGTGCAACGGCACGCGACCTTCGCGGTACCACTCAGAACGCGCGATCTCCGCACCGTTCAAACGACCACCGGCCTTAACCTTGATACCCAACGCCCCAACACGCATCGTGTTGGTTACCGCACGTTTCATCGCGCGGCGGAACATCACACGACGCTCCAACTGCTGCGCAATGCCTTCGGCAACCAGAGTTGCGTCGAGTTCTGGCTTGCGAATCTCGGCGATGTTGATGCGCACGTCCTGCAACGGCATTCCGACCATGCGAGCCACTTCACGACGCAGGCGCTCAATGTCCTCGCCCTTCTTGCCGATGACGATACCCGGACGTGCCGTGTGCAAAGTAATGTTGACCTTCTTCGCCGGACGCTCGATCTGGATTTTCGAGACAGAGGCGTCTTTCAAACGCTTCGTCAGGAACGTACGCACTTCGAAATCCTGGCGCACATACTCCGGGAAGGTCTGCGAGTCCGCATACCATTTGGAGGTCCAGTCAGAGGTAATGCCTAAGCGAATACCGGTTGGATGTACTTTTTGACCCATAGCGTGCTGCCCTACTTGCCGGCGTTGTCCGCAACGCGGATCGTGATGTGAGAGTTACGTTTGATGATGCGAGTGCCACGGCCTTTGGCGCGCGCACGATAGCGGCGAAACGTCGGCGCTTCGTCGATCATGATGGTCTCGACCTTCAGCTCGTCGATATCCGCACCGTGGTTGTGCTCGGCGTTAGCAATCGCTGACTCGAGTACCTTGCGAACGATTCCGGCGCCTTTCTTCGGCATGAACGACAAGGTCGTGATCGCCTCGTCAACCGATTTGCCGCGAATCATGTCGGCAACGAGCCGGCATTTTTGCGGTGAGATGCGCGCGTAACGCAATTTTGCTGCAACTTGCATGTCGTTAATTCCTAGCGCTTGGTCTTGCGATCACCGGCGTGACCTTTAAAGGTACGCGTCATCGAAAATTCGCCGAGCTTGTGACCAACCATGTTTTCTGAAATCAGCACAGGCACGTGTTGACGTCCGTTGTGAACGGCAATCGTGAGGCCAACCATGTCCGGCAACACCATTGAACGGCGCGACCAGGTTTTGATAGGACGACGATCATTGGCAGCCGATGCAGCCTCAACCTTCTTGGCGAGGTGGTTGTCGACGAACGGTCCTTTTTTGAGTGAACGTGGCACGTAATTTCTTCCTGTCTCTGGCTTAAGTCAGCCGTTACTTGCGGCTCTTACGCCGACGAACAATCATCGAATCTGTACGCTTGTTAGAGCGTGTCTTGTAACCCTTGGTCGGCGTGCCCCAAGGGCTAACCGGATGGCGACCACCCGACGTGCGACCTTCACCACCACCATGCGGGTGATCGACCGGGTTCATCGCCACACCGCGAACGGTCGGGCGAACACCGCGCCAACGTTTGGCGCCAGCTTTACCGAGCTTGCGCAGGTTGTGCTCACCGTGGCCAACCTCACCGATCGTCGCGCGACATTCGGTGTGAATCTTGCGCATCTCACCAGACCGTAAACGCAACGTAACGTACGCGCCTTCGCGAGCTGCGACCTGAGCCGTACCGCCGGCCGAGCGTACCATTTGTGCGCCCTTGCCAGGTTTCATCTCAACGCAATGCACCTGGCTACCTACCGGAATGTTGCGCAGCGGCAGCGAGTTACCGGGCTTAATCGGTGCATCGTCCGATGACTGGATCGGCGTACCTGGTTTGACACCCTTCGGCGCCAGAATGTAGCGACGCTCGCCATCGGCATATTTGATCAACGCGATGTGTGCGCTGCGGTTGGGATCGTACTCAAGACGCTCAACCACGCCCGGCACACCAATCTTGTCGCGCTTGAAATCGATGATGCGATAGCGCTGCTTGTGGCCACCACCATGATGGCGCACGGTAATGCGACCGGTGTTGTTGCGACCACCGCTTTTCGATTTCTTGTCGAGCAACGGCGCGTACGGGCCGCCCTTGTGCAGCCCTTCGGACAGCACTTTGACCTGAAATCGACGACCGGGTGATGTCGGCTTTTGTTTTTGCAATGACATGTTAAGTCTACCTTTCTACCCGCGCTTTATTCGGCGCCGAGGAAATCGATTTCGCTACCAGCGGCAAGGCTGACATACGCTTTCTTGAACGAGGCACGACGACCGAAGCCGCGACCGCGTCGCTTGACCTTGCCGGCCTGATTGACAACCGTTACGCCATCAACGCTGACTTCGAACAGTTTCTCGACCGCCGCCTTGATCTCGCTCTTGGTCGCATCAACGCGCACCTTGAACGCAACCTGGTTGGCCTTTTCGCCGACCATGTGTGCTTTTTCAGAAACGTGCGGACCGAGCAGCACCGTCAGCAGACGCTCTTCACGAAAAGTCTGGCTCATGACAAACGCTCCTCAACCAGTTTCAGTGCCGGCACGGTAATGACGACCTTCTCAAAACGCAGCAGCGTGACCGGATCGATTGCCGTCACGTCGATGATGCCGACGTTCTTCAAGTTGCGTGCGGCGAGGTACAGATTCTCATCAAACGCTTCGTTGACGATCAGCACGTTGTCCAGCGACAAGTCCTTGAGTTTCGCGGCCAGCTCTTTGGTTTTGGGCGCATCGACGGTCAGAGACTCAACAACAACCAGACGTTCCTGACGCAGCAGCTCAGAGAACAGCGAACGCAGCGCGCCGCGGTACATCTTGCGATTTACTTTTTGTTCGTAGTCACGCGGACGCGCAGCGAACGCGCGACCACCGCCGACCCAGATCGGGCTGCGGATCGTACCAGCGCGAGCGCGGCCGGTGCCTTTCTGGCGCCAGGGCTTGGCACCGCCGCCACGAACTTCAGAGCGATTCTTCTGACGCTTCGTGCCGCTGCGGGCACCTGCCAGCCAGGCCGTGACGACCTGGTGAATCAATGGCTCATTAAAATCTACGCCGAACGCTTGCTCGGAGACTTCGATGCCACCTTTGGCGCCAACGATATCGAGTTTCAACGCCATGGGTTACGCCCCTTTCCGTTGCTTGATCGCCGGACGAACAATAACGCTGCCGTCGGCGTGGCCCGGGACAGCGCCCTTGACCAGAATCAGATGTTTTTCCTGATCGACACGTACAACCTCGAGGTTCTGCACGGTGCGACGGACGTTACCCATGTGGCCGGACATTTTCTTGCCCTTAAAAACGCGACCTGGTGTTTGGTTTTGACCGATGGAGCCAGGCGCACGATGCGAAATCGAGTTGCCGTGTGTGGCGTCCTGCATGCTGAAGTTGTGGCGCTTGACGGTACCGGCAAAACCCTTACCGATCGTCGTGCCGATAATGTCGACCTTCTGGCCGGCTTCAAACATATCGACCGTCACTTCGCTACCGACAGCCAGCTCGTCGCCCTCGCCTTCGCTCAGGCGATGCTCGACAAGGCGCTTGCCAGCTTCTGATTTGGCAACAGCGTAATGACCTGCCAGTGGTTTGGTGACGTGAGACGCTTTCACGGTGCCAGCAGCAACCTGAATTGCGCGGTAACCATCGGTTTCGACGGTTTTTACCTGCGTAACGCGGTTAGGCGTGGCTTCGATGACGGTTACGGGCACAGAGGCTCCGTCTTCCGTAAAGATGCGCGTCATGCCGCATTTGCGGCCAACGATTGCAATCGTCATGTTTCTCTTCCTACGTACCGACTACGATTGGTCGCTACAAAAAAATCCAAAAAGTCCGGTCAGTCACACACTGCAATTGGCGCGCGCTGTCTGCCGCTTGATTCACGCCTGCCGGTACCTGACCAGTGGTTCGCGAGCGGCCGCTCCGGCCTGCAGCTCAACAACCCACCACCTGGCGGCGTTGCGAAAGAGCCAATACCGGAAGCCTTTAAAAGGTCCATCAGATCGTCCGATGACACTGCAATACGCAGAGCCCAGAGACGACCGCGCCATCGAGCCTTACCCGATGGCGCTGGTTTGACGCAGTTAGCAGCCGAAAATCTGTGTTTTCGATCAACGCCAATTGCGCAGCCCGCTATTATAGCGGGCAAATTCAGGATTACAACAAGATTTCAGTAGAAACTGCGCTTGCAGCGCTAGCCCTGCTGCACCTCGTGCTAGTTCAACTTGATCTGGACGTCCACACCCGCCGGCAATTCCAGCTTCATCAACGCATCGACGGTCTTATCGGTCGGATCGACGATATCCATCAAGCGCTTGTGGGTACGCAGTTCATATTGATCACGCGCGTCTTTGTTGACGTGCGGAGAGATCAAAATGGTGAAACGCTCCATCTTGGTTGGCAACGGCACCGGACCTTTGACCGTTGCACCGGTGCGCTTCGCCGTATCGACGATTTCCCGTGCAGACGTGTCGATCAGACGGTGATCGAAAGCCTTCAGGCGGATTCTAATGTTCTGGTTCGTTGCCATGTGCTTAGCCTTTTACTCGTTTCTGCTCAACGCTTGTCGCTGTTGCAGACAGAGCGGTATTCAAATTCTCTTCGTTCCTGGTTCGAAATTCGAACCTGTGCTCCTGAACCTTGGCGTCGGCAACTTCGTTGCCGATCTAGGCCATGGAACCTTGTCGTACCCCAAGCTGTTGGATCAGCAGCTTCGTTGCCGATCTGGGCTTGGAATACTTCTATTACTCCATGGCTCACTTCGCTGCGCTTTACTTCCGTAATAGAAGTATTCCAAGCCCAGATCTATGAGCCGCTGACCGCAAGGTCAGCTCCTTACCTTCTCCCACATCCCGCACCGTTGGTGCGGAAAGTCCGGGATGACCTCAGCGACAATGCGCTGACCGCATGACGCCGAGATGTTTCTTACCACCAAGCCTAACCGAGCTGTGTCGGGAACTTGGCTTTTTCGGAAGTAAAGCGCAGCGAAGTGAGCCATGGAGAAAAAGTCGAGTTCCCGACACAGCTCGCTGCGTTGTTCTTTACATCCCGCGTTTGTAGCTACTCGATGATCTTGGCAACAACGCCAGCACCAACGGTGCGACCACCCTCTCGGATGGCAAAACGCAGACCGTCTTCCATCGCAATCGGTGCGATCAGCTCAACCACCATCTGTACGTTATCGCCAGGCATCACCATCTCGGTGCCTTCCGGCAACTCGCACGCACCCGTCACATCCGTCGTGCGGAAGTAGAACTGCGGACGATAGCCTTTGAAGAACGGCGTATGACGACCACCCTCTTCCTTGTTCAGGATGTAGACTTCCGCCTCGAACTTGGTGTGCGGCGTGATCGAGCCCGGCTTGGCCAGAACCTGTCCACGCTCAACCTCGTCACGCTTGGTACCACGCAGCAGCACGCCAACGTTGTCCCCAGCCATGCCCTGGTCCAGCAGCTTTCTGAACATCTCAACACCGGTACACGTGGTCTTGGTCGTGTCGTTGATACCAACGATCTCGATCTCATCACCCACGTTCACAATACCGCGCTCGATACGACCGGTTACCACCGTGCCGCGACCCGAGATAGAGAACACATCCTCTACCGGCATCAAAAAGTCACCATCCACAGCGCGCTCTGGCTCCGGAATGTAGCTGTCCATCGCATCGATCAGCTTGTAGATCGACGGAATACCGATGTCTGACTCATCGCCTTCGAACGCTTTCAGCGCAGAACCGGTGATCACTGGCGTGTCGTCGCCCGGGAACTCGTACGTCGACAGAAGATCACGGATCTCCATCTCAACCAGCTCCAACAGCTCTTCATCGTCAACCATGTCGGCTTTGTTCATGTACACAACGATGTACGGAACACCCACCTGACGTGCCAGCAGGATGTGCTCGCGCGTTTGCGGCATCGGGCCGTCAGCGGCGTTTACCACCAGGATCGCACCGTCCATCTGCGCAGCACCGGTGATCATGTTCTTCACATAGTCAGCGTGTCCCGGACAGTCAACGTGCGCGTAGTGACGGATGTCGCTCTCGTACTCAACGTGCGCGGTTGCGATCGTGATACCACGAGCCTTCTCTTCCGGCGCGTTATCGATCTGGTCGTAAGCGCGAACTTCTCCACCGTGCTTCTCAGCCATACACTTGGTCAGCGCCGCTGTCAGCGTTGTCTTGCCGTGGTCTACGTGGCCAATCGTGCCTACGTTTACGTGCGGTTTGGTTCTTTCAAATTTCTCTTTTGACATCGACCCTTCTCTCCGGTCAGAAACCTAATGGTATGAGCTAAAAAATACAGTAGCTGCGTGCACGATTACCTTTTGGTAATCGTTTCAGCAACGTTTTGCGGCACTTCGGCGTACTTGCCGAACTCCATCGAATAGTTGGCACGACCCTGCGTCATCGAACGCAGATCGGTGGCGTAACCGAACATCTCGGACAGTGGCACTTCCGCTTTCAGGACTTTGCCCGACGGCGAATCTTCCATGCCCTGTGGCAAACCACGACGACGGTTCAGGTCGCCCATCACGTCGCCGAAATAGTCTTCGGGCGTGACCACTTCGACCTTCATCATCGGCTCAAGCAATACGGGCTTGGCTTTCGCCACGCCTTCTTTAAAGCACATTGAGCCAGCAATCTTGAACGCCATCTCGTTGGAATCGACGTCATGGTAAGAGCCGTCATACAGCGTAACTTTACAGTCAACAACCGGGTAACCGGCGATGACGCCGTTTTCCATTTGCTCCTGAACGCCCTTGTCGACGGCACCGATGTATTCCTTCGGCACAACACCACCAACGATTGCGTTGACGAACTCGTAACCAGCACCCGCTTCCTGCGGTTCGATTTTCAAGAACACGTGGCCGTACTGACCGCGACCACCAGACTGGCGGACAAATTTGCCTTCCTGCTCAACCATGCCGCGGATGGTTTCGCGATAGGCAACTTGCGGTTTACCAACATTCGCGTCGACCTTGAATTCGCGCTTCATGCGATCAACGATGATCTCCAGGTGCAACTCACCCATGCCGGAGATAATCGTCTGACCCGACTCTTCGTCGGTGTGCACGCGGAACGACGGGTCTTCTTTCGCAAGCTTCTGCAATGCGATACCCATCTTTTCCTGGTCAGGCTTGGTCTTGGGTTCCACAGCAACGGCGATCACCGGCTCCGGGAATTCCATGCGCTCAAGCGTGATGATTTCTTTCAGATCGCTCAGCGTGTCGCCCGTTGTGACATCTTTAAGGCCAACGGCAGCGGCGATATCGCCGGCGCGCACTTCTTTGATCTCTTCCCGGTTGTTCGAGTGCATCTGCAGAATGCGGCCGATACGCTCTTTCTTGCTCTTTACCGGGTTGTATACGGTGTCGCCGGAATTGAGCACGCCCGAGTACACACGGAAAAACGTCAGGTTACCAACGAACGGGTCTGTGGCGATTTTGAACGCCAATGCCGCGAACGGCGCATCGTCGCGAGACTCGCGAACGCCTTCGGATTCGTCATCGTTAATGCCTTTGATCGCAGGCACGTCGATCGGCGATGGCATGAATTCGATCACGGCATCCAGCATCGCCTGCACGCCCTTGTTCTTGAACGCGGTACCGCACATCGTCAACACGACTTCGTTAGCGAGCGTACGCGCACGCAAGCCGCGCTTGATTTCCTGAACGCTCAGCTCGCCGTCATTCAGGAACTTGTCGAGCAGCTCTTCGTCGGCTTCGGCAGCCGCTTCGATCATATTTTCACGCCACTTTGCGGCTTCGTCCGCAAGCTCAGCTGGGATTTCCTTAGCTTCATAGGTCATGCCCATGTTCTCGGTTTCCCAGTAGATCGCGCGCATTTCGATCAGATCGATAATGCCCAGAAAGTCTTCTTCAGCGCCGATCGGCAACTGAATCGGCACAGCGTTCGCGCCCAAACGGGTTTTGACCTGTTCGATAACGCGCAGGTAATCAGCGCCGGCGCGATCCATCTTGTTGACAAAGATCATGCGTGGCACTTCATATTTGTTGCCCTGGCGCCAAACCGTTTCGGTCTGCGGCTCTACACCACCGACAGAACACAACACCGTTACCGCACCATCGAGCACGCGCAGGCTGCGCTCAACTTCAATCGTGAAGTCAACGTGCCCCGGGGTATCGATGATGTTGATGCGATGTTGGTCGAACTGCTGATCCATACCAGACCAGAAACACGTGGTCGCAGCAGAGGTAATCGTGATGCCACGCTCCTGCTCCTGCTCCATCCAGTCCATCGTCGCAGCACCGTCATGCACTTCGCCAATTTTGTGCGAAACACCGGTATAGAACAGAATGCGTTCTGTCGTCGTCGTCTTGCCAGCATCAATGTGGGCCATGATGCCAATGTTGCGATAACGATCGATCGGGGTTGTGCGTGCCACGGAAGGTCCTAAAAAACTCTGATAGGTAAAGAGATGCTTTACCAGCGGTAGTGAGAGAACGCTTTGTTCGCCTCAGCCATACGATGGACATCTTCCTTCTTCTTGACGGCTGCGCCGCGATTCTCCGCCGCATCCATCAGCTCATGTGCGAGACGGTGGGCCATAGTCTTCTCACTACGCTTGCGCGCAGCGTCAATCACCCAGCGCATCGCCAATGTTTGACGTCGCTGCGGGCGCACTTCAACTGGCACCTGGTAGGTCGCACCACCCACACGGCGAGATTTCACCTCGACCGCCGGCTTGATGTTCTCGAGCGCTTGCTCAAGCATTTCGAGAGACTGCTCATCAGCAATACCACCACGCTCGCTCATGCGATCCAAAGCGCCATAAATGATGCGCTCGGCTACAGACTTCTTGCCGTCGTTCATGACCATGTTCATGAATTTGGCCAGCAGTTGGCTCTTGTATTTCGGGTCCGGCAGGATGCTGCGTTTCGGTGCCTGATTTCTTCTCGACATAGCGTTCTTCTCAAGTGCCCGTCCGGGCAGTCATAGCCGTCAACGACGGCCGTACAAATTCAGTAGCAGGTGCGGTTAGCCCTTTGGCTTCTTCGCGCCATATTTCGAGCGCGACTGGCGACGATCACTGACGCCGGCGCAATCGAGCGTGCCGCGCACGGTGTGGTAGCGCACACCCGGCAAATCTTTCACACGACCACCACGGATCAACACAACCGAGTGTTCCTGCAGGTTATGCCCTTCACCGCCAATATAGCTGGTGACTTCATAGCCGTTAGTCAGACGCACACGCGCAACCTTGCGCATCGCCGAGTTCGGCTTCTTAGGCGTCGTGGTGTACACACGCGTGCACACGCCGCGCTTCTGCGGGCTGGCTTCCAGCGCCGGAACGTTGCTTTTCTCCGGCTTGGTCGAACGTGGCTTGCGAACAAGCTGATTGATAGTGGCCATTGGCCCTCTCTTTAATTCGTCTTAACTAAACACAAAAAAGCGTAGACGCCGGAGCGCACGCTGCTGAGTCAGGCGCCTCGCGCCCAACTGCAAATCCTGTCGTCATGCGTCGAGCCCTCGCGCCGGTTGGGCTGCAGGGAAAATCGCATGCTTGCTGCACCAAAATGGCTCGCCGTGCAAAACACGGCTTGGCTTGGTGAGGGCGGGCATTTTAGGGATCGCAGACCTTGAGTGTCAAGCGAAACCGTCTGTGCGCCAGTCGCGCAGGCGAGCCGTGTTACCGACTCGCCTGCCCGTTGCCCTGTCGTTACTCTGTCGCTTCGTTCTCAGGCGCAGACTCATCGCCCGCAGCCTCAGCATCTACAACGGTCTCGCTCTCGGCGTTGGCCGCAGCATCGAGGCCTGCCAACTCGTCAGCAAGCTCCTGCTCCCGGGTACGTCGGCGTTCCGCATGATGCGCAAAACCGGTACCAGCCGGAATCAGACGTCCGACGATGACGTTCTCTTTCAAACCGCGCAAATCGTCGCGCAGCCCGCGCACCGCAGCTTCGGTCAGAACGCGCGTCGTTTCCTGGAACGAGGCCGCTGAAATGAACGACTCCGTGGCCAGCGACGCCTTCGTGATACCTAGCAACACAGACTCGAAGGTCGGCTCTTCCTTGCCGGCTGCCTGCATCTGCTCGCACGCCTCATAGGCACGCGCACGATCCAGCTGCTCGCCACGCAGGTAATTCGTCTCGCCAGCGTGTGTAATGATGACCTTGCGCAACATCTGGCGAATGATCACCTCGATGTGCTTGTCATTGATTTTCACACCTTGCAGACGGTAGACGTCCTGAATCTCGCGAACCAGATAATCGGCCAGCGACTCAGCACCTCTCAGACGCAGAATGTCATGCGGGTTTGGCTCACCATCGGCGATCACCTCACCACGGGTGACTTTCTCACCCTCGAACACATTCAGGTGGCGCCACTTCGGAATCAGCTCTTCGTAAGACTCGCCGCCTTCCATCGTGATGACCAGACGTCGCTTGCCCTTCGTTTCCTTACCGAAGCTGACAGTACCGGTGTGCTCGGCCATGATGGCGAACTCTTTCGGCTTGCGTGCTTCGAACAAATCGGCGACGCGCGGCAGACCACCGGTGATATCGCGAGTTTTCGACGATTCCTGCGGAATACGTGCAATCACGTCACCAATCGATACCTTGGCACCATCTTCGTTGTTGATAATCGCGCCAGGTGGCAATGCGTAAACAGCCGGAATCTCGGTGTTGGCAAAGAAGATTTCCTCTCCCTTGTCGTCCACCAGCATTGCAACGGGACGCAAGTCCTTACCGGCACTACCCAGCTGGCTCTGATCGGCAATCACAATATTGGACAAGCCGGTGATTTCATCGACCTGCTCGTTGACGGTGACACCGTCCACGAAGTCCTTGAAGCGCAGCGTACCGCTGACCTCGGTGATAACCGGGTGAGTATGCGGATCCCAGTTGGCCACGACATCGCCGGCAGTAACCGTCGCACCGTCTTCAACACTGATCTGCGCACCGTATGGCACTTTGTAGCGCTCACGCTCGCGACCGGCCTCGTTCGACACGATGATCTCGCCCGACCGTGAGACAGCAACGAGGTAACCCTTCGCGTGCTTGACAGTCTTGATGTTCGACAAGCGAACCTGACCGTTGCTCTTGATTTCGATGCTGTTGACCGACGCTGAACGCGACGCGGCACCACCAATGTGGAACGTACGCATCGTCAGCTGTGTGCCCGGCTCACCAATCGATTGCGCTGCGATAACGCCAACGGCCTCACCGATGGCAATACGCTGACCGCGCGCAAGATCTCGCCCGTAGCACTGCGCACACACGCCATAGCGGGTTTCACAGGTAATCGCCGAGCGCACCTTGACCTGGTCAATCTGCAAGTCATCGAGCAGTTGCACGCCTTTTTCGGTCAACAACGTACCGGCATCAACGGCCACTTTGTCCGAGCCCGGCATCAATACCGGCTCAGCCAGCGTGCGACCCAGCACCCGGTCACGCAATGATTCAACGATGTCGCCACCTTCAACCATAGGCGTCATCAACAGACCGTCGCTGGTGCCGCAATCGACTTCGGTTACGACCAGATCCTGAGCGACGTCGACCAGACGACGGGTCAGGTAACCGGAGTTTGCCGTTTTCAGCGCCGTATCAGCCAGGCCTTTACGCGCACCGTGCGTCGAGATGAAGTACTGCAGTACGTCCAGACCTTCGCGGAAGTTCGCCGTGATCGGTGTTTCGATGATCGAGCCGTCCGGCTTGGCCATCAAACCACGCATACCGGCCAACTGACGAATCTGCGCAGCAGAACCACGCGCGCCGGAGTCGGCCATCATGAAGATCGAGTTAAACGACTTCTGAGAGACCGTCTCACCGCCGTCTGTTTTGACGTCTTCGGTGCCCAGTTTGTCCATCATGGCCTTCGCCACCTGGTCATTGGTGTGCGACCAGATATCGACGACCTTGTTGTACCGCTCACCATCGGTGACCAGACCTGATGCGTACTGATCCTGAATCTCTTTCACTTCAGCTTCAGCGACGCCAAGGATGCTGTCCTTCGACGACGGCACGACCATGTCATTGACGCCAATCGACACGCCTGCGCGCGTTGCGTAGCGGAAGCCGGTGTACATCAGCTGATCGGCGAACACGACGGACTCTTTCAGACCGACCAGGCGGTAGCACTGGTTCAGCACGTTAGAGATCGCTTTCTTCGTCATGTCCTGGTTCACCAGGTTGAACGACACGCCTTCGGGCAGAATCTCGGACAACAGGGCACGACCCGTGGTGGTGTCGACCATGCGTACGCTGCGCTCTTCGTTGTCTTCGATGCTGACATCCAGACGCACCTTGATGCGCGCCTGCAAATCACATACGCCCGCTTCATAGGCGCGATGCACTTCCTGCACGTCGGCAAATACCAGACCCTCGCCTTTCGCGGCAACGCGTTCGCGGGTCATGTAGTACAGACCCAGAACGACGTCCTGCGACGGCACGATGATCGGATCACCGTTGGCTGGCGACAGGATGTTGTTTGACGACATCATCAAAGCGCGCGCCTCGAGCTGCGCTTCGATCGACAACGGCACGTGAACGGCCATCTGGTCACCGTCAAAGTCGGCGTTGAATGCCGTACAAACGAGTGGGTGCAGCTGGATCGCCTTACCTTCAATCAGCACCGGCTCGAATGCCTGGATGCCGAGTCTGTGCAGCGTCGGCGCACGGTTCAACATGACCGGGTGCTCGCGGATGACCTCTTCGAGGATATCCCAGACTTCCGGACCTTCACGCTCAACAAGGCGTTTGGCCGCCTTGATCGTTGCCGCCTCGCCGCGCAGTTGCAGCTTGGAGAAAATGAACGGCTTGAACAGCTCCAGCGCCATCTTCTTCGGCAAACCGCACTGGTGCAGTTTCAGCGTCGGACCAACGACGATGACCGAACGGCCGGAATAGTCGACACGCTTACCGAGCAGGTTCTGGCGGAAGCGACCCTGCTTGCCCTTGATCATGTCGGCCAGCGATTTCAGCGGACGCTTGTTCGTACCGGTAATGGCGCGACCGCGACGACCGTTGTCGAGCAACGCATCGACCGATTCCTGCAGCATGCGCTTTTCGTTACGCACGATGATGTCTGGCGCGTTGAGCTCCAGCAGACGGCGCAAGCGGTTGTTGCGGTTGATGACGCGACGGTACAGATCGTTCAGATCCGAGGTTGCGAAGCGGCCACCGTCCAGCGGCACCAGCGGACGCAAATCCGGCGGCAACACGGGCAGAACGGTCAACACCATCCATTCGGGCTTGTTACCCGATTCGATGAATGACTCGAGCAGCTTCAGGCGCTTAGACAGGCGCTTGATCTTCGTTTCCGAATTCGTCGCACTAATCTCTTCGCGTACGGTCGCAACTTCGGTCTGCAGGTCGATCGTCGACAGCATTTCGTGCACAGCTTCTGCACCCATGCGTGCGTCGAACTCATCGCCGTACTGTTCGATAGCCTCGAGGTAACCCTCATCAGACATCAGCTGGCCGCGCTCCAGCGGCGTCAGGCCAGGCTCAACGACAACGAACGCTTCGAAGTACAACACGCGCTCGATTTCGCGCAGCGTCATGTCGAGCATCAAACCAATGCGTGACGGCAAAGACTTCAGGAACCAGATGTGTGCAACCGGGCTCGCCAGGTCGATGTGCGCCATGCGCTCACGGCGTACTTTGGTCTGCGTGACTTCAACGCCACACTTCTCACAGACGACACCACGGTGCTTCAGGCGCTTGTACTTGCCGCACAGGCACTCGTAATCTTTGATCGGTCCAAAGATCTTGGCGCAAAACAGGCCATCGCGTTCCGGCTTGAACGTCCGGTAGTTGATGGTTTCCGGTTTTTTCACTTCACCAAACGACCACGAGCGAATCATGTCCGGGGACGCAAGCCCGATGCGGATGGCATCGAAGTCTTCGTCCGGTGTTTGTGACTTAAAGAGTTTTAACAGGTCTTTCATGATTCACCTTACTCCGTTTCTAGCTCGATGTTGATGCCGAGCGAACGAATTTCTTTCACCAGGACGTTGAATGATTCCGGCATACCGGCATGCATCTGGTGCGTGCCATCGACGATGTTCTTGTACATTTTTGTACGACCCTGAACATCATCCGACTTGACCGTCAGCATTTCCTGCAGCGTGTAGGAAGCACCGTACGCTTCGAGCGCCCAGACCTCCATCTCACCGAAGCGCTGACCACCAAACTGCGCCTTACCACCCAGCGGCTGCTGCGTGACCAGACTGTATGGTCCCGTCGAGCGTGCATGCATTTTGTCATCCACTAAGTGGTTGAGTTTGAGCATGTACATGTAGCCGACCGTAACGGGACGCATGAACTGCTCGCCGGTGCGCCCATCGCGCATCTCGGCCTGACCACTCTCCGGCAGCTCTGCCAGTTGCAGCATCTGCTTGATCTGCGATTCAGCGGCGCCATCAAATACCGGTGTTGCCATCGGCACGCCCGTCTTCAGGTTGCCCGCCAACTCGCGAATCTCGTCATCAGAGAAGCTGTCCAGATCCTCCGAACGCCCACCGGTGGTGTTGTACACCTGGCCGAGGAAGTCACGCAGATCCTTCATTGCCGCCTGCGCCTTGAGCATGCGATCAATGCGGGCGCCGACACCTTTGGCGGCCCAACCCAGATGGGTTTCGAGCACCTGACCCACGTTCATGCGCGACGGTACACCCAACGGGTTCAGCACCACGTCGACCGGCGTGCCATCTTCGAGATACGGCATGTCTTCAACCGGCACGATCGTCGAGATCACACCCTTGTTCCCGTGACGGCCGGCCATCTTGTCACCCGGCTGGATGCGACGCTTGACCGCCAGATAGACCTTAACCATCTTCAACACGCCCGGTGCCAGATCGTCGCCTACGGTGATCTTGTTTTTCTTCGCTTCGAAGCGTGCGTCGAATTCTTCTCGCTGTTGCTTCATGCGCTCGGCGGCACGCTCGAGCTGTGCACTGGCTTCGTCGTTCTTCAGACCGATCTCAAACCACTGCGACTGCTCAAGGCTGTCCAGATACGCTTTGGTGATCTTCTCACCGGACTTCAGACCTGCCGGACCACCGGTTGCCTGTTTGCCAATCAGCAGCTTCTCGATACGCGCCAGAATGTCGCCCTCGAGAATACGCAGCTGATCATCCAGATCCTTGCGCACGCTGACCAGCTCAGCACGCTCGATGGCTAATGCACGGGTGTCTTTCTCAACACCATCACGCGTGAACACGCGCACGTCGATAACGGTACCGTCCATGCCAGGCGGCACACGCAGCGACGAGTCTTTAACGTCCGACGCTTTCTCACCGAAAATGGCACGCAGCAGCTTTTCTTCCGGTGTCAGCTGGGTCTCGCCTTTCGGTGTGACCTTGCCGACCAGAATGTCTCCGGCGCCGACTTCGGCACCGATGAACGCAATACCGGCGTCATCGAGTTTCGCCAGCGCTGAATCGCCAACGTTCGGGATGTCAGCGGTGACTTCTTCGGAGCCGAGCTTGGTGTCACGCGCGACACAGGTCAGCTCTTCAATGTGAATCGTCGTGAAACGATCTTCCTGCACCACGCGCTCGGAGATCAGGATCGAGTCTTCGAAGTTGTAACCGTTCCACGGCATGAACGCGACCAGCAGATTCTGGCCCAGTGCCAGCTCACCGAGGTTCGTCGACGGGCCATCAGCCAGCACGTCGCCTCGCGAAATGCTGTCACCGATACGCACCAGCGGACGCTGGTTGATACAGGTGTTCTGGTTGGAACGTGTGTACTTCGTCAAGTTGTAGATATCAACACCCGGCTCGACGTCGTTGGTCTCGTCGTCGTTGACGCGCACTACAATTCGCGACGCATCAACCGAGTCGACGAAACCGCCGCGGCGTGCAACGACAGTCACACCGGAATCGATGGCAACCGCACGCTCCATGCCGGTACCGACCAGCGGCGCTTCCGATCGCAGCGTAGGCACAGCCTGGCGCTGCATGTTCGAACCCATCAGCGCGCGGTTCGCATCATCGTGCTCGAGGAACGGAATCAACGAGGCCGCAACCGAGACGATCTGTTTCGGTGATACGTCCATGTAGTTGATCGCGTCTGGCGCCGCCAGCGTGAACTCGTTGCGGTGCCGCACCGAGATCAGCTCATCAGTGAACTTGTTCTTGGCATCAATCGACGCGTTTGCCTGCGCAATCACGTACTGGCTTTCTTCGATCGCGGACAGATACTCGATGTCGTCTGTGACAGCGCCGTTGACCACTTTGCGGTACGGCGTTTCGAGGAAACCGTACTCGTTCGTGCGAGAGTACACGGCCAGCGAGTTGATCAGGCCGATGTTCGGGCCTTCCGGCGTTTCAATCGGGCATACACGGCCGTAGTGGGTCGGATGCACGTCGCGCACCTCAAAACCGGCACGTTCGCGCGTCAAACCACCCGGGCCCAATGCAGACACGCGACGTTTGTGCGTGACTTCGGACAGCGGGTTGTTCTGATCCATGAACTGCGATAACTGGCTAGAACCAAAGAACTCTTTGACCGCAGCAGCAACCGGCTTGGCGTTGATCATTTCCTGCGGCATCAGGCCTTCGGCTTCTGCCTGCGTCAGACGCTCCTTAACGGCGCGCTCAACGCGGACCAGACCGATGCGGAACGCGTTCTCGGCCATCTCGCCAACGCTGCGAATACGGCGGTTACCCAGGTGATCGATGTCATCCACACTGCCGTAGCCATTGCGGATTTCAATCAGCACCCGCAGTACGTCAAGGATGTCGTCCGACTCGAGAATGCCCTCGCCGGTAATGACATCGCGACCGACGCGACGGTTGAACTTCATTCGACCAACCGCAGACAGGTCATAGCGGTCAGCGTTGAAGAACAAATTCTGGAACAGGTTCTCGGCGGCCTCTTTGGTCGGCGGCTCACCCGGACGCATCATGCGGTAGATCTCTACCAGCGCATCCAGACGGGTTACAGACGGGTCGATCCGCAGCGTGTTCGAAATGTACGGGCCACGGTCCAGATCGTTAACGTACAACGTCCGGATGGTTGTGATGCCCGCTTCGATCAACGCCTGGATAGACTCAGCCGTCAATTCGTCGTTGGCGTTCGCAATCAGCTCGCCGGTCTCTTCGTCGACGATGTCGTGCGCAAGAATACGTGTCTCGAGATACTCGGTCGGCACGGTCAGCTCTTCGATGCCGGCTTTTTCCAGATCGCGCACGTGCTTGGCCGTGATGCGGCGACCTTCCTCGACGATCATCTTGCGGCCGACCTTGATGTCGAATTGCGCCGTATCACCGCGCAGGCGCGATGCGATCAGCTCCATCTTGATTTCTTTCTCGGACAGCTCGAACTGTACCGTTTCGAAGAACGTGGCGAGCATCTCTTCGTTGGTCATACCCAACGCACGCAGGATAATGCTGACCGGCAACTTGCGACGACGGTCAATACGCGCGAATACCGCATCTTTGGCGTCAAACTCAAAGTCGAGCCATGAGCCGCGATACGGGATGATGCGCGCCGAGAACAGCAGCTTGCCCGATGAATGCGACTTGCCTTTGTCGTGGTCGAAGAACACGCCCGGAGAGCGGTGCAACTGCGACACAATGACGCGCTCGGTACCGTTAATCACAAACGTACCGTTGTCGGTCATCAGCGGCATTTCGCCGAGATAGACTTCCTGCTCGCGAATGTCCTTGACCGGTTTCGGTGTGCCGCTGGCTTCTTTATCGTAAATCACCAGGCGCACTTTCACGCGTAATGGCGCCGCGAACGTCAAGCCGCGCAGCTGACACTCTTTGACGTCAAACACCGGTTCGCCAAGGCGATAGCTCACGTACTCCAAAGCGGCATTGCCGGAATAGCTGACAATCGGGAAGACCGTTTTGAAGGCCGCATGCAAGCCGATGTCCTCACGATTCTCCTCAGACCGGCCTTCCTGCAGGAATTTGCGGTACGAGTCGAGCTGTATAGACAGCAGATACGGCACATCAAGGATGCTGGTCTTTTCTCCGAAATCCTTACGGATACGCTTTTTCTCGGTGAAAGAGTACGCCATGTTATTACCTCGATCCTTTCTCAATCGTTCTGTGTGTGGCTTGAGCGGGTCTCTGCCACATCACTAAAATTTTTTGTCGCTGCAACAGCTACCCGTTTGTCAGGGCTGAAACGCGAATACCGGCAAGCCTAATCAGGCAAGCCGGTCAGTTGCCGCGGACGTTACGCCCGGGACTTTCGAATGGGTTGTGGTGGCCCGCCGGGGCAGACCACCACAACCTGCACAGTGTGCTGCAAGCAATCCGATTACTTGAGCTCTACGCTAGCACCAGCTTCTTCAAGCTGTTTCTTGATCTCTTCAGCATCGTCTTTACCAGCGCCTTCCTTGACGGTGGCCGGAGCGCCTTCAACCATGTCTTTGGCTTCTTTCAAGCCCAGACCGGTGATGCCGCGAACCGCTTTAATGACTGCAACTTTGTTGCCGCCGAAGCTGGTCATTACGACGTCGAACTCGGTTTTCTCTTCGGCTGCGGCACCGCCGTCAGCACCCGGAGCAGCGGCTGCAACAGCCACCGGAGCAGCGGCAGATACGCCCCACTCTTCTTCGAGCATTTTGACCAGTTCGACCACTTCCATGATCGGCTTAGCGCTGAGTTCTTTCAGCAGATCTTCGTTTGACATTGCCATGTGTGTAATTCCTAAAATCAGTTATCAAGTCAGAGGTGTAATGCTTTAAGCGGCCTGCTCGCCACGAGCTGCCAGGGTGCGTGCAAGCATGCCCTGTGGCTCGGAAATGGTACGAACGAACTGGCTGAGCGGTGCCTGCAGGCAGCCCAACAACATCGCACGTGCCTGGTCGAGGTTCGGCAGATCAGCGAGTTTGCCCAGATCGCCAGCTTCGAGAAGCTGACCACCTACGGACAACGAGACGGCTTTCAGCGCATCGTGTTCCTTGGCAAAGTCCTTGACCAACCGCGCGGCAGCACCGGGATCGTCTTTGGAAAACGCGAGAATCAGCGGACCCACGAGTGTCGTATTCATACACTCGAAATCCGTGCCCTCGAACGCGCGCTTGGCCAGCGAGTTTTTGACAACCCGCAGGTAAACACCCGTCTCGCGTGCGTTTTTACGCAGCGCCGTCATTTCCTCAACGCTGAGGCCGTGATATTCCGCAGCAACTGCAGACAAAGCCTCACCGGCGACCGCATTAACTTCGGCAACAAAAGCTTTTTTGTCTTCGAGTCTTAACGCCATAGATTCCTCCTGGCTTCGGTCACAAACATGATGACTTTCGCCATCATTACGTTTTGTCGAACGGTGACCTTCGCCAGTTCCCTGACTCGGGTGACACCATCTGCGCTGGCTTTCATGATTAAGCAAAAACTGTTGCCAGCTTTCGCGCCTGCGGTCTTCGACGATTCGACCGGACAAGCCGGTCACACCTGCGCCGCCCCTCGAAAGGTGCGCCGCAAATTCCTAACGATCAGGCCTCTACAGAGCCCTGATCAACAATCACGCTCGGGCCCATCGTGGAAGAAACCACCAGTTTCTTCACGTACGCGCCTTTCGCTGAAGCGGGCTTGGCTTTTTTTAGGTCTGCCAGCAATGCTGCGAGGTTTTCGCGCAATGCATCGACTTCAAAACCGACTTTACCGATCGTGCAGTGAATGATGCCGCCCTTGTCGGTGCGGTAACGCACCTGACCAGCTTTGGCATTTTTCACGGCCGTTTCAACGTCCGGCGTTACCGTGCCAACCTTCGGGTTCGGCATCAGGCCGCGAGGACCAAGCACCTGACCGAGCTGACCAACAACACGCATCGCGTCTGGTGTCGCAATGACGACATCAAAATCCATCTCGCCGGCTTTGACTTTCTCAGCCAGATCTTCGAAGCCAACGATGTCAGCACCTGCCGCCGTCGCCTTGTCAGCATTCTCGCCCTGTGCGAACACAGCGACGCGAACCGTCTTGCCGGTGCCGTTCGGCAGCACGGTCGAACCGCGCACAGCCTGATCGGATTTACGCGGATCAACACCCAGGTTGACCGATACGTCGATGCTTTCTGCAAACTTCGCATCAGCAACTTCATTCACGAGCTTGAACGCTTCATCGGCCGGATACGCCTTGCCGCGCTCGATCTTGCCTTCGAGTGCCTTGCGGCGTTTTGTCATACGTGCCATCAGACCACTCCTTCCGTTTCCAGACCCATGCTGCGTGCGGTGCCAGCGATTGTACGAACCGCAGCGTCCATGTCGGCAGCCGTCAGATCCGGCATTTTCGTTGTTGCGATCTCTTCAAGCTGAGCACGGGTAACCTTGCCCACCTTGACGGTGTTCGGTGTGCCAGAGCCTTTCGGTACGCCAGCAGCCTTGCGCAGCAATACCGCTGCAGGCGGTGTTTTCTTGATGAACGTGAAGCTGCGATCCGAGTACACGGTAATCACGACAGGAACCGGCAAACCGGCTTCCAGGCCCTGCGTTTCAGCGTTGAACGCCTTACAGAACTCCATGATGTTTACGCCGTGCTGACCCAAAGCCGGGCCGACCGGAGGACTGGGGTTTGCCTTACCGGCACCCACTTGCAGCTTGATGTAAGCCGTTACTTTCTTTGCCATGTCACTTCTCCCAGGTGCAAACGCCGTACGCTAAGTCCGGCTCCCTGTGCTGTTTATGCGCCGGCATCACTGCCGACAATCTCATCAGGCCTTTTCGACCTGACCAAAATCCAATTCGACCGGTGTCGAGCGACCCAGAATCTGGACCGCAACACGCAGCTTGCTCTTGTCGTAGTTCACGTGCTCCACAACGCCATTAAAGTCGTTGAACGGACCATCGGTAACACGTACCACTTCGCCAGGCTCGAACAATACTTTCGGCCGCGGCTTGTCGACGCCATCCTGCACACGCTGCAAGATCACATCGGCTTCTTTTTCGGTAATCGGTGCAGGCTTATCGCTGCTGCCGCCGATGAATCCGAGCACCTTCGGCACTTCTTTAACCAGATGCCAGGTCTCGTCATCCATTTCCATGTTGACCAGCACGTAGCCCGGGAAGAACTTGCGCTCGCTGCGGCGTTTCTGCCCTTCGCGCATCTCGACCACTTCTTCAGTGGGCACAAGAATTTCTCCGAAGCGATCTTCAAGCCCTGCCAGCTTGATCCGCTCTTCGAGAAATCCTTTCACCTTGTGCTCAAAGTTCGAGTAGGCGTGAACGATGTACCAACGTTTAGACACGAATATGTAGACCTTTTAAGTACTGTTTGACGTCGCGACGAACGCTTACGCCTGACCGGTTGCCTGCCGCGTTGCCCACAGCAACCCGGAATCCAGTGCCCAGAAAAACACACCCATTAGCAGCGTGAATATAAACACCGCGATGGTCGCTTGCGTCGTCTCGGTACGCGTCGGCCACACGACCTTGCGAATCTCGACGCGCGAGCCCTGAATGAAGCTCCACAGCTGACGACCCTTGTAAGTCGTCATACCAACAAGCCCACCAATGATGATGCCGCCCAGCACGAACAACACCCGCACGGCCAATGGCAGTTCCGGTGTCATGTAATAGGCAAC
>JBCBDU010000042.1:0-29991 GCA_038529355.1 Pseudomonadota bacterium | reverse complement strand
GATGGATTCGGTTGCCGCGGAAATCTCCTGCGCTTGTTTTTGAGCGGCGCGATTCATGTGAATCGCCGTGTTCTCGGTCTGGCGGGTCGCAGAGTCGACCATAGCTGCGGTGCCATCAATGGTCGTGACGAGTTCTCGCAGCGCTTCAATAGCGTAGTTAATCGAGTCTGCAATCGCACCCGTAATGTCTTCGGTGACTGTTGCCTCGACGGTCAGATCGCCGTCTGCAAGACTGCCCAACTCATCGAGCAAGCGCAGAATCGCTTGCTGGTTACGCTCATTCTGGTCGGTCTGCGCGATAGCAATACGTCGCAACGCAGCATCTTTGCGATGCCCGATAATCAGTACGGCCGTGAACAACAGCGCACCACCGAGCAAACCTAACGCGAGCCACGGCATCAGCTGCGCAAGCTGTTGCGCGATTGCAGAGGGAGTCGCCTCGTTACCCGTCGGTTGCGTTGCGGCAACGCCAAGCGTCGTTGCCGCCGCTGCGGCACGCGCCAGTGCTTCGGCGTCGGCCAACATCGCATCTGCAGAGCTGCGGATGATGATCATTTGCTCACCGATCAATGCGGCTAGCGGCCCGTCATCCAGCGCGGCGACATCCAAATCATTTCGCTCGCCACTCAAGGCCGCAGTCAGCACGCTTAAGTCGCCTACGGTCTGGTTCGCCTGCGCTGCCAGCGCCTCGGCTTGTTCCGGCGCACCGCGGATCGCAAGCATTTCGGTTTGCAGTGCCTGCAAACCACCAAGCAAGCTTTGCAGTGCAGGCTCGAACGCGTCATCTGCTAACTGTTCCTGCAGTAGCATTGTTGCGGTTTGCAAACTGGCATAGGCGTCGTTGAATGCCCGCAACCGCTGGTCGCTGGCGATGATCGTGCGCGCGGCATCACCCGCCACACCACCCGGCGCCTGAGTGCGTACCATTTGCACCAGACGTCCCAGCGCTCTGTTATCGCCGCCAACGGCGCCGTCCGCGTGAGCGGCCAGCGTCGCCACCGCGCCACCGCCAGCCGCCGTCGTCGGCCCGGCCGGCGCTCGCGTCAGCCACAACACGGCAGCGGCGAGTAGTAACAGGGTCGGCAGTGCAAGATAACTGACGCTCAACAGGGTATTTTTTTCCGCGCTCTTCGACATCGACTTCACCATAAATATGTCAGGCGGCTGCTTCTGCAGCATCCAGGAATTCGTCACTCTCCAGCAGGCGGTCAAAAGCAAATACCGGCCAGATCATCTCAGCGCGGCGGAATGCGCCGCTCAGATAGCGCTCACAATTAACGGCACCGGTTTCGACTGACTCGCTGTATTCGCCATCAACAAAGCGCCGGAAACCACTGACCTCTGGCACCAGCAGCCCGGCGGACACATCGCGATGACTGACGCTGATAACGCGCGCCGTGCGGCTCTTGTCAGTACGACCGCTGCCCAAAAAAAGCGACAGATCGATAACCGGCAGCAACTGACCTCGCAAGTTGGCGATACCCATCAACCAGCGCTTGGACCCAGGCACGCGCGTGATCGCGTCGGGCACCATCAATACCTCGCTGACTTCATCGCGACTGGCAACAAACGACTCGCCGGCAACTGAAAAACCGACACCAACCCATTCGCTGCGCGCATGCGCGCTGTCACCGTGGCCGGCTATTGCGGCGCGGCTGCGTCGCTCCATTTCCTGCAGCAACTCAAATGGCGTTGCTGCCAATGACTTGAGCTTTACTGCCGTCACGGCGCAGATCCTGACGCGTCCAATTGCGCCTGTATCTTGCTAACCAGTGTCTGCTCAACGACCGGTTTGACCATATAATCACTGGCACCTTGACGCAGTGCCCAGATCTTGTCCGTTTCCTGATCTTTCGTCGTGATGACAATGACCGGAATTTGCGCCGTCGACGCATTGCGTGTCAGTTTGCGCGTGGCCTGAAAACCGTTCATGCCCGGCATCACAACATCCATCAGGATCAGGTCGGGACGATCACGCAGCGCCTGCACGATGCCCTGTTCACCGGTGTCCGCCGTGGATATTTGATAGCCATGTTTTTGCAACATGTTCTTGACAACATGCAACTCAGTGGGCGAATCATCAACGATTAATATGTGTGTCATCGTGCGCTCCGGCCAGTCTCAGCCTGCGATTTGTTCGCTGATAGCACCAACAAGCTCATCCTTCGTGAATGGCTTGGTCAAATAGCGTTCCGAGCCGACAATGCGCCCGCGTGCCCGATCAAACAGACCATCTTTGCTGGACAGCATGATGACCGGCGTATCGCGGAACGCCTTGTTGTTCTTGATCAGCTGACAGGTCTGATAGCCGTCCAACCGCGGCATCATGATGTCGACGAAAATCAGATCGGGCTGATGGTCGGCGATCTTCGACAGCGAATCGAAGCCGTCGATCGCGGTGTACACTTCACAGCCTTCCTTGCTCAGCAAGGTCTCCGCCGTGCGACGAATCGTCTTGGAATCATCGATCACGAGAATCTTCAATCCCTTCAGGCCAACCGGCGTGTCAATATCCACCTAACGCGACTCCTTTGAACATAACCGTTATTGTCATCTTTTTGCGGTCAGGCAAAATGTGGTGTGGTGCACAGTTTGTAACTTCGCACCGCAAACTTTTAACATATTGCAGCTTTTCTCGCCATGCTCGGCGGCTCTGAACGCCACGACGACAAGCATTTTTTCTGCCTCTGTAAAGCGGCCTAACCCAGGGAGACTTCAGTGCCATCCATTTCGCGAAACATCGGCTTTGTCATGGACCCGATTGCCTCCATTGCACCCACCAAAGACTCAACGCTCGCAATGATGCTCGCCGCTGCTGAGCGCGGCGACACGTTGTGGATGATGCAACAGGGTGATCTGTATCTGGATCGCGGTGTCGCCTATGCCGATGCCACCGCAGTTAGCGTGCGCGATGATGCGCAGGACTGGTACACGGCCGGCGAGCGCCGCACGTGGCACCTTGGGGACTTCGACGCGATCCTGATGCGCAAGGATCCGCCGTTCAACATGGAGTTCATCTACACAACGTATCTGCTCGATCTCGCCGAAAAAGCCGGCTGCCTGGTTGTTAACAAGCCGTCCGCGCTGCGCGACATGAACGAGAAAATGGCCACTGCGTGGTTCCCCGAGCTGACGCCGGCAACCCTCGTTACCCGCAGCATGAGCCGCATACGTGATTTTTTGACTGAATTTGGGCATATCGTCGTCAAGCCGCTCGACGGCATGGGTGGTCGCTCGATCTTTACGCTGCACCACGGCGACAAGAATACGAACGTTGTGCTCGAGACGCTGACCGACTATGGCCATCAATTCGCGATGGCACAGGCGTTCATGCCGGAAATTACCGATGGCGACAAACGGGTGCTACTGATTGACGGCGAGCCGGTGCCCCACATGCTGGCGCGAGTGCCGAACGCCGAGGACGGGCGCGGCAATCTGGTCATGGGCGCTACCGCCGATGCCAGGCCTTTGGGCGATGCGGAACGGCACATTGCAAAGGCCGTCGGTCCAATGCTGCGCGAGCGCGGGGTTGTATTCGCCGGACTCGACGTGATCGGCGACAAATTGACCGAAATCAATGTGACTAGCCCAACGGGCATCCGCGAGATCGACAAACACTTCGGCACGTCGATTGCCGGCGACTTAATGGCGGCGATCGCCGCGAAACTCGACTGACCGCGGTGTAGTCCGGGCACTCTGGCATGCAGACACGCCGCGAATTGATCGGCACGTTGCTGACGCTGCCGCTGACCGCCTGCTCGCGTCCGGCACAAACGCATCGACGCACCTGGCAAACCTTCGGCACGCTGGTCAGCGTCGCGCTTGATGCACGATCCGAACGCCACGCGCAAGCCGCGTTGACCGCCTTGAACGGATTGTTCGGCGCGATCAACCGTGACTGGTACGCGTGGGGTGATGGCGAGTTAGGCACCTTAAACCGAACGCTTCAGACCGCGCGCAGCGCCCAAGTCTCGCCGCCGCTAGCCGCGCTGCTAGCTGATGCAGCCACACTCGGCGCGCGCTCCGGCAACCGTTTTAGCGCCTGCACCGGCAATCTGTCGCAGACCTGGGGGCTGCATACGCTGCAGCAACAGCCATCGCCGCCAGTACCTGATGCGATCGCGGTCACCACCGCGCAACAGCACATCGATTGCCAGCTGCACGTCGATCTTGCGGCTGAACAGATTCGCGTTGCGAAACCCGGCGTCGTGCTGGATCTGGGAGGCATTGCAAAAGGGGCTGCGCTGCGCGATGCCATCGCTGCGCTATTGCTATTTGATGTGTCGCGCGCGCTGATCGATGTTGGCGGCGACCTGATGGCGTATGGCACCGATGCCGCCGAGCCTTACACGATCGGCCTGCGCGACCCGCGCGCTGATAAACCGTTGGCGGCTATCACTCTGCAGGCCGGCGAGTCAGTGTTCTCCTCCGGCGATTACGCCCGGTTCTACGAGGCTGACGGCCAGCGCTATCAGCATATTATCGATCCGCGCAGCGGCTACCCGGTCGAAACACGCGCAGCGACGGTCATCCACAATGACCCGGTTCTCGCGGACGTGGCAGCCACCGCACTGGTGGTCGGCGGCGCCGACGAATTCTCGTCAGTTTGTGACGCACTAGGCGTCACGAACGCACTGCTAATCGATAGACTGGGTAATATGGTAAACACGAAGGCGATGCAACAACGCCTGCAACCGGTAACCTGATGAGCACTACAGACAGCGAAATCCATGCCGTCCTGGCCCGTGACATGCTGCCTGTCAGTCATGGCCGCAGTGATCACCTGCCACCGATGTTGTTTGTGGCTTCGCTGTTTTACGCACTGATCATTCTGGGCGTGTCGTTCGATCTTGGTATCGACCTCTCAGCCCCCGACACGACGTCACTCGAAGTGACCATCGTTGCCGACAGCAAACGCAATACGCGGCGCCCCGAAGACGCCGACTATCTGGCACAGGCGAACCAGACCGGCAACGGCAATACCCGCGAACAAGTGTCGGCGGGCGCTGCTGCGCCTGCGCCCGGTCAGGTCGACGTGCCCCTTGAGCGGGTTGGACCCGTGCAGGTTGAGCAAACTGTCAGTGAGGTGATCAATACCGAGCTGCTGACGACCAGCAGCGCCGAGCGCGCTGTCTATGAGCCCGACGACGCCAGCGATGCGCCCGCCGAACAAACACAAGTCGCGCAGGCATTGCCGGCCGGCGCCGAGCAAACCCTGCCGCTGCCCGAAGATGAGAATCCGACGTTGCTCATTACCGATGACAATCCGCGCCATCTGGTGGTCAGCGTGAACTCCGCCGAATCTGACATTGCGCCGTACCTGAACAACTGGAAACGGCGCGTGGAGCGCATTGGCACATTGAATTTCCCCCGCGAGCTGGATTTGACCGGGCTCACCGGCAGCCCGACGCTGGCGGTGTCGATCCTGCCCGACGGCGCGTTATCGGATGTGCGTATCCTGCGCACCTCCGGCCATGATGCACTGGATCGCGCCGCAATGATGGTGCTCAACCGCGCATCTCCATTCGCGCGCTTCCCCGACCACGTGCGCGAGCGCTATGACTTGCTGCGTTTCGCCTACAAGTTCGAATTTCGCGGTGGCGATATTTCGACCACGCTCAGCAGCGGCGGCTAGCCGCCTGCCTTGCACGCGCACCGGCGCGCCGCGATACTTGGAGCCTATGGACGCGTTCCCCTCACTGGCCGGTCACCTGCTCATTGCAATGCCGCAATTGGATGACCCGCACTTCGAAAACACCGTCACACTGATTTGCGAACACAGCGAAGAAGGTGCCATGGGCGTGACAATCAATCGGCCGATGGACCTGACGCACGGCGATGTGTTCGAGCAAATAGCCGAGTACGAATCGCTAGCCGAACACGAACGTAACCGGCGCAAGAGCAAAGAACCGGTGTTGCAGGGGGGACCCGTTAGCCCCGAACGTGGCTTCGTGCTGCATCGCGAAGCGGGCGAGTGGGATGCAACCCTGCGGCTCGCGGACGATCTGCACGTGACGATGTCGCGCGACGTGTTGACCGCCATGATCAGCGAGAGCGGACCGCAAAGCGCGACCATGGCGCTCGGCTACGCGGGTTGGGAGGCCGAACAACTTGAGGCCGAGATTCTGGCCAACGCCTGGCTGACCACGCCGGCAACGGCACGGCTCGTGTTCGAGGTGCCATACGAAGCGCGCTGGGACCAGGCCGCGCGCGCGATCGGCGTAACCCGTGAACAACTGGGCGGCCCCGCCGGCCATGCCTGACACACTGCGCGCGGCCACGTTGCTGGCTTTCGACTTCGGGTTGCAACGCATCGGTATTGCCGTCGGGCAAACGGTAACCAATAGCGCGCGTGCGTTAACCACACTGAACGCAATCGATCACGAGCCAGACTGGGTAGCCATCGAACACTTGATTGATGAATGGCAGCCCGATGTGCTGCTCGTGGGCCTGCCACTGTCGGATGATGGCAGCGAATCTGCGTTGTGCGATGCTGCGCGTGACTTCGCAACCCGCCTGACGCGGCTTGATCTGCCGGTGCAGCTGATCGACGAGCATCTGACCTCTAGTGAGGCGGCGAACCACCTCAAAGCGGCGCGTCAGTCCGGCGCGCGCAGGCGACGAGTGCGCAAAGGTGACATTGATGCACTGTCGGCCGTGTTAATCGCCGAGCAATGGCTGCGTCAGCGCGACGTCCAGAAACTGACCTGACGAGGCAACGCGTTCGGCGCTAGCGGTGCTGTCGGTGTTAGAATGCCGCGCCAACGCCGCCAGTGACGAAACGCGAGCATGCCTGACGAAACTCTCAACAACGCACATGGTCAGCAATTGACCGCCAACGGTCAGTTGCGCCACCTGATTACCCTGGACGGGTTGTCGCGCGCGCTGTTGATGGAGATTTTAGATCGCGCGGAAGCATTTCTGGCACCGCCCACCGAGGCTGCAGTGCGCAACGACCGTTTGCGCGGGCGCACCGTTGCGAACTTGTTCTTCGAGCCGAGCACACGCACCCGCGCATCGTTCGAGCTAGCCGCGAAGCGGCTCGGTGCAGACGTGTTGAACCTCGACGTAAGCACGTCATCACGCATTAAGGGCGAGAGCATCCTCGATACCATCTACACCTTGCAGGCGATGCAGTCTGACATTTTCGTAGTGCGCGATGCCGCTGCCGGCGTCCCGCAAATGATTGCCGACGCGGTGCGACCGGGCGTCAGCATCCTCAACGCCGGGGAAGCGAATGTGTCGCATCCGACGCAAGGGCTGTTAGACCTGCTTACCATTCGGCGCGCGAAACCGGATCTTGCATCGTTGCGCGTGTGCATTGTCGGGGACATCGCCCATTCGCGCGTTGCGCGCTCCGCCGCGCAAGCGCTCGGCATTGCCGGCATCGCATCGCTGCGCCTCGTCGCGCCAGCCAGTCTGCAACCTGACGCCGCCGACTTTCCGCACGCCGAGCTGCACGACAAACTTCGGGACGGCATCGCCGACGCCGACATCGTCATGGCGCTGCGCATCCAGCACGAGCGCATTGACGCCGGCGTCGATGTGCCCGGGCCAGCCGACTATGCGCGTCAATTCGGCCTGAACGCCGACAATCTGAAATACGCAGCTGCGGATGCCTGCATCATGCATCCGGGGCCGATGAATCGCGGCATCGAAATTGACAGCGCGACTGCCGACGGTGCGCGGTCGCTGATCACCGAACAAGTGCGCAACGGTGTTGCGATCCGCATGGCGCTGCTCGACATGGTGCATGAGACGCAAAGGCAACCTGCAATATGAGCAAAACCAACAGAGACAGCATCTTCGTTGAAGACGCAACGCTGATCGAAGTGCGCAGCTTTCCCGGTGAGCAGTTCATCATGCGACTGGCTGCGCCCCGGACGGCCGCCAACGCCCGACCCGGCACGTTCGTCCATTTGACCTGCGATGCATCACTGCCGATGCGCAGACCGTTGTCGCTAATGCGCGTTGATGCGCAACGCGGCTGGATTGATATCCTGTTCAAGACGCACGGCGTTGGACTGACGGCTCTGAGCACCAAACAGCCCGGCACGCGGTTAAGCGTCATGGGACCGATCGGCCAACCGTTCGTAGCGGATCCGACGCGCCCGATCACGCTGTTGCTCGGCGGCGGTGTTGGCATTCCGCCGATGATCTATCTGGCCGAGAGTCTGGCGCACGACGCCAGCAATGACTGGCAGGTCATGATGTTCATGGGCTCGGAAATCCCATTTCCGTTCGCGCTCACCGAAGCGGGCATTGGCTTGCCACATATGCCGGCCGATGCCACGCATGCGCTGGCGCTGGTCGAGGACTGGGGGATCGCATCGCGACTGGCATCGAAAGCGGGGCTTGCCGGTGCGCACGATGGCTACGTCACCGATCTTGCGTGCGCCTGGCTTGCGCAACAGGATGCCGCGACACTTGCGCGCTGCGAAATATTTTCGTGCGGACCGACGCCTATGCTGAAGGCCGTTGCCGCGTTAGCGCAAGAGTTCGACGTCGTGTGCAAAGTTTCGCTGGAAGAGTACATGGCCTGCGCGGTGGGCGGCTGCGCCGGCTGCGTTGTGCCGGTACATGGCGAACACGGCATAGCGATGAAGCGCGTGTGTGTTGACGGCCCCGTGTTCGAGGCACGTACTATCTATCCGGCTGGTGCCGCCTAGCCGAAGTTGATTTGCGCTTCGAGATTGCTGCGTGAATCGGCGTTGACTAACGCCTCTTGCAACGTAATCGTGCCCATACGATAGAGCTTGAGCAGCGCCTGATCGAAGTTCTGCATGCCCTTCTCGCTCGAGCCTTTCATCGCTTCCTTGACGCCCACGATATCGCCTTTTTCAATCAACTCGGCGATATGCGGTGTGTTGAGCATCAACTCAACGGCCGCAACACGCTTGCCTTCGCGGTTACGCACCAGACGTTGGGAGATAATCGCTTTCAGGTACTGCGACAGATCGATAAACACTTGCTTTTGCTGTGCCACCGGGAACATGTTGATAATGCGATCCAGCGTCTCCGGCGCGTTGTTCGAGTGCAACGTCGCAACCGCTAACTGACCCGTGCCTGCAATATTCAGGGCCGCCTGCATCGTCTCAACATCGCGAATCTCGCCGACCATGACGAGATCCGGTGCCGCGCGTAAAGCACTGCGCAAAGCGTGGTGATACGAGCGGGTATCCAAACCCAACTCGCGCTGGTTGACGATCGACTTCTGGTTCTTATGCAAAAACTCAATCGGATCTTCGATCGTGATGATGTGTGACGCCGTCTTGCGGTTGCGATAATTAATCATTGCGGCAATCGTCGTCGACTTGCCGCTGCCGGTCGAGCCGACCATCAGGATCAGTCCGCGACGGTTCAGGATCAGGTCAGCCAGAATCGGCGGCATACCTAACTCGTCCAGCGTTGGCATCTCCGCTGTGATGTAGCGCAACACCATCGCCAGATTGCCGCGCTGATGGAAGACATTCACGCGGAAACGACCCAGACCGGTTTCGGACACCGCAAAGTCGATTTCGAGGTCGCGGGCCAGCGCCTCCATCTGCTCCTCGGTCATGATCTCCATCGCAGCCTGGCGCACCTGTTTCGGCGTCAGCTCGAGCTTGTTGACCGACATGATCTTGCCGTCAATCTTGATTTTGACCGGAGCAAAAGGCGCGAAAAACAGATCAGAGGCCTGCTTTTCGACCATCAGTTGGAATAGCGGTTTTACATTCATCGTTAGTGTTCGCGGGCTGTCAGAACAGCATCGTCTCGCCGGACTCCTCTTCCATGATACGCAGGCTGGCCGCGTGCTCGTCCGCTTCGCTGCGCTCGCGCTTGCTGTTCAGTTTGATGTTCAGTCGCAACTCGTTCTTCGAATCGGCATTGCGCATCGCTTCTTCGTACGAAATCACTTCCTCTTCATACAACGCAAACAGCGCCTGATCGAAGGTCTGCATACCCAGTCGTGTCGACTTGGCCATGATTTCCTTGATCTGGGCAACCTCGCCTTTGAAGATCAAATCCTGGATCAACGGCGTCGCCAGCATGATTTCCATCGCCGCAACACGACCCAGACCACCCTCACGCGGAATCAATCGCTGCGAGATCAGGCCACGAACGTTCAGCGACAGATCCATCAGCAATTGTGAGCGGCGCTCTTCAGGGAAGAAGTTGATAATTCTGTCCAGCGCCTGGTTGGCGCTGTTGGCGTGCAGTGTCGCCAGGCACAAGTGGCCAGTCTCGGCGAACTGAATGCCGTATTCCATCGTTTCCCGATCGCGGATCTCGCCAATCAGAATGACATCCGGTGCTTGTCGCAGCGTGTTCTTCAGTGCCGCGTGCCAGTTTTCGGTATCGACACCCACTTCGCGGTGCGTGATCACGCAACCAGCGTGCGGATGCACGTACTCAACCGGATCCTCAATCGTGATGATGTGGCCACGCGAATTGTGGTTGCGATGGCCGATCATCGTTGCCAGCGTGGTCGATTTACCCGAACCGGTACCACCGACGATGATGACCAACCCACGCTTGTTCATCACGACGTCTTTCAGGATCGGCGGCAAGTCCAGATCGGCAAAGGTCGGGATGGTCGTCGTAATCGTACGCAAAACTGCGCCGACGTTGCCTTGCTGGACAAACGCGCTGACGCGATAACGGCCAATACCTTTCGGTGCAATAGCGAAGTTGCATTCGCGTGTGGCATCGAATTCACGCGCCTGCTTGTCGTTCATGATCGCGCGAACCAGAATCGAGCACTGCTCAGGCTTCAAAATGGAGTCGCTGGCACGGTGAATCTCACCATCAATCTTGATTGCTGGCGGAAACCCTGCCGTGATGAACAAGTCAGAACCGCTCTTCTCGTTCATCTTGCGCAACAGGCTTTGCATCAATGCAGAGGCTTGTTCTCTATCCATACCGTCGTCATTCCTGTCCGGCGCGCTGGCCGACTTCAGATGTTCTAGAAATTCTCTTTGTTGGCGGCTTTGAAGCGCGCCTCTTCTTTCGTGATCAGACCCTTGAGCATCAACTCCGACAGGTTCTGGTCGAGCGTCTGCATGCCTGCCGCCTGTCCGGTCTGGATCGCTGAGTACATCTGCGCAATCTTGCCCTCACGAATGAGGTTACGAATCGCCGGTGTACCGATCATGATTTCGTGGGCGGCGATACGCCCGCCGCCAACTTTCTTCAGCAGCGTCTGCGAGATCACCGCTTTCAGAGACTCGGACAACATCGCCCGCACCATTTCTTTTTCGGCTGCCGGGAACACATCGACGACACGATCAATGGTCTTGGCGGCAGAGCTCGTATGCAGCGTGCCGAACACCAGGTGACCGGTTTCCGCAGCGGTCAGCGCCAGGCGGATCGTCTCGAGATCACGCAGCTCGCCGACGAGCACTACATCCGGATCTTCACGCAATGCTGAGCGCAGCGCTTCGGAGAAGCCGAGGGTGTCACGGTGTACTTCACGCTGGTTGATCAGCGACTTCTTGCTCTCGTGAACGAATTCGATCGGGTCTTCAATGGTCAGAATGTGGTCTGGTTTGTTGTCATTGATGTAGTCAACCATTGCCGCCAGCGTCGTCGACTTACCGGAACCAGTAGGACCTGTCACGAGGCAGATGCCGCGCGGCTGCATCGAGATATCTTTGAAAATCGCCGGCGCACCAAGGTCGTCCAGCGTCAGGATTTCCGACGGAATCGTCCGAAAAACAGCACCCGATCCGCGAGCCTGGTTGAACGCATTCACACGAAAACGCGCCAATTGCGGGATCTCGAATGAAAAGTCAGTTTCCAGAAACTCTTCATAGTCCTTGCGTTGTTTGTCATTCATGATGTCATACACCATGCTGTTGACCTCTTTGTGGGTCAGCGCAGGCATATTCACCCGTTTGATATCACCATCAACACGGATCATCGGTGGTACCCCGGCTGACAAATGTAAGTCAGAGGCATTATTCTTCACCGTGAAAGACAACAATTGAGCAACGTCTACGGCCATGCAGGCTCCTTCACCAATCCGCTTTTGGATTTACCATAAATCATGGCTGTCGAGTATAACCAAGCACTTCCGGTAAAGCGTGATTAGGGTCACGGAAAACCTGCAACGGGTCCGCGAAACCTTGCGGAATGAGGCTTGTCTCGCAAATCGGGACCCGGACAGTGTGCGTTTGCTGGCCGTCAGCAAGCGCCAGCCGCTGGACGCAATCCTTGCGGCCCACGAGGCCGGTCAGCGTGATTTTGGCGAGAATTTTGTCGATGAGGGTGTGCAGAAGATTCGCGCCCTGACCAACGTCGATATCTGCTGGCACTTCATCGGCGCAATCCAGTCGAACAAGACACGCGCAATCGCCAGCCATTTCGACTGGGTGCATACCGTCGATCGGCTAAAAATCGCCAAACGTCTTAGCGACCAGCGCGGCGCCGCGGCGCGACCGCTGCAAGTCTGTATCCAGGTCAACATCGACGACGAGCCGCAGAAAGCCGGTGTCAGTGCAGATCAGATCAGCTCGCTCGCCGCAGCGATCGCCGAGCTGCCCCATCTGCAATTACGCGGACTGATGTGCATACCGCGCAGTCGCCGAACGCGCCGCGACCAGCGTGCGCCATTCGCGGCATTGCACGCGGCATTCACCACACTGAAGACAGCCCATCCCGAGCTCGACACGCTATCGATGGGCATGAGCGCAGATCTCGGCGCAGCCATCGCCGAAGGTGCCAGTATCGTGCGTATCGGTACCGCTATCTTCGGTGCGCGCACCTAGCCTGCCCACCGCGTGCGCCGGTGTGGGATAATCGTTTAATGAGCAGCGATACCAGTCCATTGGCAAACGATACGCAAACCGTCGGGTTCATCGGCGGCGGGCATATGGCGTCAGCGATCGTAGGTGGCATGCTGCGACACGGATTCTCTGCCACCGCGATCATGATCAGCGAGCCATCCGCCGACCAGCGGCGCGCATTGGCGACGGCATTTGCCGGTGTTCAGCTGAGCGACGACAGTGCGGCCGTTGTGGCGGCTGCCGATGTCGTCGTGCTGGCGGTCAAACCGCAAATCCTGCCGCAGCTGTGCCGGCAGTTGCGCGCGCGCACGGACCAGCGCCAGCTATGGCTGTCAATCGCGGCCGGCGTGCAAACCGCGGCAATCGGGCGCTGGTTGGGCAAGAACGTACCGCTTATTCGGGCGATGCCAAACCAGGGTGCAGCGCTGGGACTGTCGGCAACGGGGCTATTCGCGAACCCTCACTGTACGGCTGGCGACCGCGAACAGGCAGAACACATCATGAGTGCCATTGGTGCGGCTCACTGGGTCGATGAGGAAGTGCTGGTTGATGCAGTCACTGCACTGGCCGGCAGTGGGCCTGCCTATGTGTACCTGTTGCTGGAAGCGATGCAACGCGCAGGCGAGGCGCTGCGACTGACACCAGACGTTGCGCATGCGATGACGGTGCAGACAGCGACCGCCGCGGCCGCCATTGCGGCGGGCGGTGAACCATTGTGCGAGTTACGCGCGCGCGTTACATCGCCCGGTGGCACGACAGCGGCAGCAACTGAATACCTGGAACAGAACGATTTCGCCGCACTGGTCGGCGGAGCTATCGAAACAGCTTTTGCTCGCGCACAATCGCTTGCACAAGCCGCCGACGAGGAACACTGATGCTCGGAGAAATCTCTACCTTTCTACTGACTACGCTGACCAGCATCATCGTGTTCGTCATCCTGTTGCGATTCTTTTTGCAGCTGGTGCGCGCCAACTTCAGGAATCCGCTGGCGCAAGCGATCGTGCAACTCACGTCACCGCTGGTCGTCCCCGTGCGACGCGTCGTACCTGCCTTTGGCAAATTTGATACCGCGACGCTGCTCGTCGCCTATGTCGTACAGCTAGTCATGACGTTGACACTGACGCTGCTGCAGGGCGTGCCGCCGTATGCGGCCATGTTGTGGATAGCGCTGTTTTCATTGGTATTCGCATCAATCCAGCTGTTCACGTTTGCGATTATCATCAGCGTCATCATCAGCTGGATTGCACCGGGCAACTACAACCCTGCCAGCGCATTGGTCAACGATCTGGTCGAGCCGCTGTTGCGGCCGATCAGAAGCAAGGTGCCGCCGATGGGCGGACTCGACCTGAGTCCGCTGCTGGCGATTCTGGCTTTGGGCGTGCTACAGATCATTGCGCGCAATCTGATGGGCGGCTTCTCGCGCAGTTTCCTGTTCTAAAAGCACAGGCCAGACAAGGGCTGGCGTTCGGGCAGGCGCTCGCCTATTCTTCAGGTGACGACTTTTTAAGCGGCGCAAGCGCTGGGGGAAAACAGCATGTTACGAGTCATTCAATGGTCATTGGCAAGTGTAGCCGCGTTATTGGTTGCCTGTGGTGGCGGCGGTGAACGCACCGTTCCTGAAGCAGAAAGCGCGGCCGAGAACTCAGCTATCTTCGGCGACTACACCGTGTACTTTCATGCGTTGTCGACCGACGAAGTGCCGGCTGATGTTGCCAAGACGGTCGGTGTCGTGCGCGCACGCAATCGGGCGCTGCTGAATGTGTCGGTGCAAAAGACGGCAACCACGGAAGCAGTAACGGCCGAGGTCAGCGTCAAAACGGTCAATCTCACCGGCCAGTTGAAGTCGATGACGATGCGTCAGGTCGAACAAGGCGATGCGATTTACTACCTCGGCGAAGTCTCAGTTGCCAATCGCGAGACGTTGATTTTTGATATCTCGGTGACGCCCGCCGGCGAGAGCGAATCATTCCAGGTGCGTACGAAGCGAATTTACTACACCGACTAGCCGCATGCCGCGCCCGTGACTGGCATGGTGACGCCGCAGATCGCGAAAAACCACTATTTTTATAGTGTGCAAATGCCTTGAGCTGTGGTATCTTTTGCAGCGATTAAAGAGCGGGCGTCAGCCCGTTCTTTGGCATTTGAAATACGACATGCGTCAAGAACATCATGATCGGAACCTTGAGTTTCCGATTAGCGTAGCCAACAGTGCGACTACGTTCCGCAACGCATTTTGACATTGCCTGGGGACAGGCGTTTTTTAAGTTTAGGAGTACCGACCAGATGGCAGCAAAGAAAAAAACCACCACCGCGAAGAAAGCACCGACGAAGTCTGAGATCTATCGCCACATCGCCGAAGAAACAGGTCTGACTCGCAAGGATGTCGCGGCAGTGTTTGACACCTTGTCTGGTCTGATCAAGAAAAACCTCGGTGGTCGCGGCGGCCCGGGCACATTCACCGTGCCGGGCTTGATGAAAATGCGCGTCGTCAAGAAGCCTGCTGTTAAAGCACGCAAGGGCGTTAACCCGTTCACCGGCGAAGAGATGATGTTCAAAGCCAAGCCGGCCTCGAAAGTCGTCAAGATTGCAGCGCTCAAAGGCCTCAAAGACATGGTCTGAGCTGCATTTTCGCGCTCAATGGCCGGTTTGCCGGTTAAATAAAAAGGCTCTGGGTTTCCAGAGCCTTTTTTTGTGTCCGGTCGCCGCAGCGCTGCCGCGCGGTCAGGCTTCGGCGGCGATCGATTTCAGACGCAACACTTCGCTGCGCGGCACGTACAACAGCTCACCCACTTTGGCGATCAGCGCATCCTCGTATTTGTCCAACTCGCCATCAGCGAACGCAACCGACCACATCATGCCCACGATGTGCGACTTTTCCTCGTCGGTCAGCGCCTCATGCAAAGTGCGCGTAAAACCTTGCAGCGACACGGCATCATCAGCCGCCTCCAGGCCTTCGTTAACGATGTCGCGCATTTCCGTGCTACTCAGCGAAAACTTGTCACGCAGCAATGCACCCAGTTCACTCAATTCACGCGCGTCGAGCACACGATCGGCGTTCGCCACCTCCGCCAGCAGCGCTGCGGTGGCCAATCGAATACCCTCCTGACGTTGCGCTTCGGTCTGTTCGCCGCCGCCGGTCAACAACGCTTCAATCTTGGTTTTCAGTGATCGCAACATCTACCTGCACATCCTTTGATCATTCTGCATCTGCAGTAATGTGGTCGATCAGCAGCGTTCTCAAGTCCGGCAACAAGCCGTGAAAGAAATGCCCGGCCTCTTCCATCCACGCTAATTCAATGCCGGCTGCCTGATCGTTGACCCAGGTCACCACGGCCTCGGGATCAACGACATCATCGGCACCGCCTTGTACCACGAGCACCGGGAAACCGGCTGGCACACGCGCCTCCGGCGCCAGAATTCTACCTACCGGTGGCGCGACCAGAATCAGGCGGGTTACGGCGCGCTGCGCGGATGCATGCAATGCCATCGCAGCACCGAACGAAAAACCGCCCAAGGCAACGTGCTCCGTTGCGAATTGTGCACGCGCCCAATCCATCACCGCCAGCAGGTCAGCGAGTTCGCCAACACCGTCGTCAAATGCGCCGTCACTGTGGCCGACACCGCGAAAGTTGAAGCGGACGGCGTGGTAGCCGCAGCGCTCGTAGGCGCGCGCCAGTGTGTGCGTCACCTTGTTCGTCATCGCACCGCCGTGCACCGGGTGCGGATGGCAAATGACGGCTACCGGCGCATCAGCCTCTGCCGCCTCGGCGACCAGTAGCTCAAGCTTGCCTGCAGGCCCGTCAACAAACACAGCGTCACGCAGGGGCGGCTTGAACATCGCTGGCATCTTCCGGCGCAGGCTGCAACTTGGGCGGCGTGAAATAGACAATGGTGTCGCCCGACTTGGGCTCTACACCGGTTTGCGACGACACGAACTGCACTTTGCCATCGCTGACAACCAGCACCGTCAATGCGTCACTGCGTTGGTCGCCGAGAAACTCCGAATAACTGTAGCTGTCCGTCAGGCGGGTCTTCGCAAACTGCCAGCCGCGCACATGGTTGCGCCACAGCTTTTCGAACACGGCGTCCTTGTCGAAGGCAATGTTGCCGCGCATGCCGCGCGCAACGGCCTTCGGGTCGTCGTCATCGGCGCGCCCCATCGCCAGCTGGAACACTTTCGACTGGCCCACTTCCGGTGCAATCGACATGCACACCAGTGCGTTATAGGCATCGTTGCTGGTCGCGGCCAACACCGTGCGCACATGCGCAAGCTCGACCGTCTCTTCGGCGAAATCCGACAGAATTTCGCCATAGAAAACGGGAATACCAGCCAGCCGCGCATCACGCAGCGCGTGCCAGGAAGAGTCGGAAATCAGCACGTTGACGTCCAGATCGCGCAGCGTGCGCGCCAGTTCCGTCGACCACGGCGACGCACCAACGATCACCACGCTGTCGCGGTGACGCGATGCCAGGCCCAAACGCGCCGCCAACCAGTTCAACGAAAAACCATGTAGCAAGACGGTCGTGAAAATCACCGCGAACACCAGTGGCAGCAACACCTCGGCATTGTAGCCTTCGTCAACCAGGCGCGGCCCCATAACACCGGCGGTCGCCGCGGCGACGATACCGCGTGGTGCAATCCAGGCCAGGAATAGGCGCTCGCGAAACTCCATGCCGGCGTTGATCGTCGCCACCATGACCGCCAGTGGTCGCGCGATAAACAGCAGCGCGGCGATCAACGCACCGCCACGCCAACCGATCGACGCCAGTGACGATACATCCAGATCGGACGTCAGCAGCACGAACACAATCGACACCAACATGATCGTGATGTATTCCTTAAAGCGCCGCATGTCACCGAAGCCCGGCAAATTCATGTTCGCGATGACGATGCCCATGATCGTCACGGCAAGCAAACCTGCCTCATGTTGCATGTGGTTAGATGCAACGAACACGACGAGCACAAGCCCCAGCATGACCGGACTCTTCAGATATTCAGGGACGAGACCGGCACGAAATGCTTGCCCCGTCAGCCAGCCGCCCAATCCGCCGAACAACAGCCCCGATGCCAGCGCAAGGCTCAACGACTCCGCGACATGGACAAACCCCGAACCCTGGCCGGTAAAAACGAAGAACTGGAACACGAAGACCGCAAGCAGCGCACCGATCGGGTCGTTGACGATGCCTTCCCACTTCAGGTACGACGCTGTGCGCCGATTGAGTGCCGCCTGGCGCAACAACGGCATGATCACCGTAGGACCGGTAACGACCATGATGGCGCCAAAGACCAGCGAGGTTGCAGTATCCAAACCAGCAATAAAGTACGCGCACGAGCTGGCCAGCAGCCACGACAACGGCGCGCCGAGATACACAAGCCGCCGCACGCCGCTCGCGGCATGCTTCAATTCGGCAAGGTTAAGACTCAGGCCACCTTCAAACAGAATGATCGCGACGCACAGGTTGATCAGCGGCCGCAGCAACTCACCCAACTGCTCGGACGGATCAACGAGCCCGAACACTGGCCCGGCCAGAATGCCGGCCGCGGCCAACAGCACGATCGCGGGCAAACGCATTTTCCACGCCAACCATTGTGCTGTGATGCCTAGCCCGACAACGAAAACGATGCCAATGGAAATGTAATCTTCGTGCATGAACGCCTGCCTTCCCTGTGGCGGTATTCTACATGCTGAGAGCACTGATCGGGCGCAGGATCTCAGGTTCCATAGCCTGGTGCATCGATTCCCTATGTGGTCCGCCGCTAACCAATCGCCAAATCTGTTGGCTGGTTCTTGGTTTTGCGGTTGCAACTTGCCCTAAAGTCAGACTGTAAGCTGGGAAGGAACCGGTATGCCTCACTTCAATATTCAATTGGTCGCCATTCTGGCGGTTGCGTTCGCCGCCGGCACATGGCTGGGTTGGCTGCTGCGCCGTGAGCAGGCAGAGCGCACCCACGGCGTGAGCACCGAACGCAAAAGCGAACAGATGGACGCCCAAGCGGCGTTGATTGATCGCGTAGCACGCGAACGTGATGAGATGCGTGAACGCCATCAGCAAGCGCAGGCGATGATTCATCGGCACAAACGCCAGCTGCAGAGCTTAAAGGAAGCCATCGACGAGCTCTCCAGCGACAAGCGCAAACTGCTGAGCAAGAACGGCAAGCTGGCCGATGCGACCAGCGCGCTGATTCAAGAGCGCAAGGGTTTGGCGCGCCAGCTGAAACTGTTAATCCAACGTACAGCAGACGAGCGTGCGGCGCGCGAACGCGAAAGCGTTGATAACGGGCACCGGCGACGCGCAACCGACGAGCTGCAACTGATACGTGGCATCGGACCGGCGCTTGCGGCTAAGCTTCGCGATATGGGCGTCGCCCGTTTGACTGATATCGCAGAACTGGATGAGCTCGCCATTGCCCGACTCGACAAACAACTCGCGTTCCGTGGCCGGATTCGTCGCGACGAATGGGTAGCGCAAGCACAAGCCTTGCTGCAACAGGACGACAGCGCACAGGCGTGATCCGTCGCTGTTGGTTGGCTGCGTGTTTGACTGTAGCAACTGCAACAGCCGCCGCAGCGCCTTCGGCTTTGATCGACGGGTGCAACCAACAGGCGCGCTACGCACTGATTCAATCGCCTATCCATTTCGACAGCGCAACCACCGCGCTGCCCACGAGCGCGCAGCCAGTTCTGCAGCGTCTGGCTGAAATTGCCCTGCAGTGTCCGGACACTGAAATGGTCGTGCGCGGGCACACCGACAATCGCGGCGACGCCCACCGTAATGTCGCGTTGAGTCTTGCCCGTGCGCGTGCTGTCGCGGATGCGATCGCAGAACTAGGCATCGCGGCACAGCGCATCCGCGCTGAGGGTTGGGGCAGTCGCGAGCCGGTCGACGACAACGCGACACGTCGCGGCCGCCGCAATAATCGCCGGATTACCGTTTCGTTTGAAGCCGGCGGCCAGTCGCCAAAGGATTGATTGTCATCATGGGTAGCCATGCCTCCGCACCGGAGACACCGCAATCAGCAGCAGCCGCCTGGTGGCTGGCGGCTATACGCATCGCATCCGTCGGCGCTAGGGTCGCTGCGAGCGCACTCGCAGCAAAGACGGTCAAAACGCGGCTGCGCTCCAGAGCCTAGTCGAACACCTCGCAGCGTTTGAAGCTGACAAGTTCCACTTCAAACAACAGTGTCGCGTTTGGCGGAATGACACCACCAGCGCCGCGCTCACCATAACCAAGCTCAGGCGCAATCTTCAGCTCACGCACCTCACCGATCTGCATCCCGGCAACGCCCAGATCCCAACCGGGAATGACACGCCCTTCGCCGAGCGGAAACTCAAACACCTGATTGCGATCTTTCGAGCTATCAAACTTTGTACCCCGACCACCTTCGGCGTTTTCGTCAAACAACCAACCGGTGTAGTGCATTGCAGCGATATCGCCCTGCCCGACCGCCTGATCTCGACCTGCCTGCTTCATGGTTGCCTCAAGGCCCGTCACGTTCTGCGGAATACTCGGTTGCACGGTGTTTATCTCCTGGTCTGTCTGTACGCATTTGTCGCAAGCGGCAAGATGCAAGCTCGCTATGGCGACCGCGCACAGGCGCAGCGCGTGGGTAACTCTGAACATGTTCTAATCCTCGTTTGCGGGCGTGCCACTGAATGACAAGCTGGCCGAATTGATGCAATAACGCATGCCCTCAGGTCCGGGACCATCGGGAAATACGTGCCCCAAATGGGCATTGCAATGCGCGCACAATACTTCTTCTCGGATCATGCCGTGGCTTGTATCGCGCTCCACGCGTACGTTGTCACCGGCCAACGGCAGGAAAAAACTCGGCCAGCCCGAACCCGAATCGTACTTGTGTTCGGAACTGAATAGCGGTGTGTCGCATACGACGCAGTGATAATCGCCATTCGCCTTATGATCCAGATACGCGCCGGTGAATGGCCGCTCGGTGCCCTTATCCTGCGTCACCGCGCGTTGCTCTGGCGTCAGCGCCGCAATCCGCGCGTCGAGATCGTCGCTGCCGGCACCGTGTTTTCGTGTTGCTTCAGACATGGTCTATTCCTCCGTCAGATCGCGATTGTACGTGAATCGGCGCACTGACACAGCGTGCAGCAACGCACACCGGTCCACCGGCTTGCGCGCGTGCCAGCGGTCGGTGACACTGACCAGCGAGAGGGCGGCCACGCTGGTCGCGCCCGCACTCGCTTGACGGAAGAACATCCTGTGCAACAACACGCACCGGTCGCACAACTGCAGAACGTCGGCGTCACGATTGACACCACGCACATCCTGCATGACATCAATCTGCGCGTGGACGCGCAGCGGATCGTCGCTGTCGTCGGGGCCAGTGGCAGCGGCAAATCGACACTGCTGCGACTACTGAACGGTTTGCAGGCACCCAGCGCCGGTCAGGTGTTGCGCGCCGGTCAGGCGCTGGACACATCGAATCTGCGCCAGGTGCGCATGAACACCGGCTATGCGTTGCAGCAAATCGGTCTGCTGCCACACCTGTCCGCGCGCGACAACATCGCCCTGCCAATGCACCTGGCTGGCTGGCTCGACAACGACACGCAACAACGCATCGATCAGCTCAGCGAGCGTCTGCGACTGAGCGCGCAGCAACTGGCGCGCTATCCGTCGCAACTCTCCGGCGGTCAACAGCAGCGCGTTGGCCTGTGCCGGGCGATGGCGTTGCAGCCTGATCTATTGCTGCTGGATGAGGCATTTTCGGGGCTGGATGCAATCACACGCAACGCTACCCATCAGCGTTTCAGCGAACTGCGCGGCAGCGAGATAAACGCCTGCTTGCTCGTCACCCACGACCTGACCGAAGCACGCAAACTGGCCGATGATCTGGTCATCATGCGAGCCGGGCGGATTGTCCGGCAAGGGCCGTGCGAGTCGGTGTTGCAAGATCCGCAAGACGACTATGCGCGCGAGCTGATCGAGACGTTTGCATGAGCCGCTGGTGGTGGGCAGCGCTGCTGGGTCTTGCGCTGACGGCGGCCGTCGGTCGCGCTGACCCGGCCACGGTGCGCGTTGGCAGCAAGAACTTCACAGAGAGCTACCTACTCGCCGAAATGCTCTCGCAACGTCTGGAGCAGGCAGGGTTGCGCGTCGAGCGTCGCTTCGGGCTTGGTGGCACGAAAGTGTGCTTCGACGCCTTACGAAACAACGAAATTGACTTGTATCCCGAGTACAACGGCACGGTTCGCGAGGCGATCATCAAAGATAGTACGCTGCCGATGGATGCAACATTGGCGCAATTCGGTCTGGCAACTTATGCGCCTCTGGGTTTCAACAACACCTATGTGCTCGCCGCTCGCGAGGTAACAGCAGCGCAACGCAATATCCGGCGCATCTCGGATCTGGCCGCACACAGTGATCTGCGCATCGCGTTAAGTCATGAATTTCGCGCCCGCGGCGATGGTTGGGCTGCGCTGCAACAGCATTACGGATTCGAATTACCGGCAACCGGCATTGAACACGGACTCGCCTATCAGGCCATTGCCGCGCGGCAGATTGACTTGACCGACGCTTATTCGACAGACGGCGAGCTGTCGCGCTACGCCCTGCGATTGCTCGACGACGACCTGGATTTTTTCCCGCGCTACGATGCGCTGTGGCTCGGACGGCAAGCGTTGCCGCCGCAGGTGACTGACGTCCTCGGCGCTCTGGCCGACCAGATTGACGACACGCAAATGCAGGCGCTCAATGCTCGTGCGGTACTGGATGAGGTGCCGATCGCCAGCGTCGCCCGCGAATTTCTGGCGCGCCTTGACGGCGTCGCGGTGTCATCGACCGCGCCCAGCGATGCCTGGACGCGGCAACTGGCCAGCAATACGTGGCGACATGTGCAATTGACCGTTGTTGCGCTGGTGCTAGCCGCCGTTGCCGGCATTGCGCTGGCACTCTGCGTGCAGCCGTTTGCCCGTCTGACGGCGGCACTGCTCACCGTCTGTGGCCTGATTCAGACCGTGCCATCGATCGCACTGTTGGCGCTGATGATTCCGTTGTTCGGCATCGGCGTTGTACCGGCAGTGATCGCATTGTTTGCGTACGCGTTGTTGCCGGTCGTGCGCGCAACGCTCACGGCAATCAATGCGATTGATCCGGTGCACATCACGGTCGCGGACGCACTAGGCATGTCGCCGGCTGAAAAACGTCGCTATGTGCAAGTGCCATTGGCGATGCCGCATATCATTGCCGGGCTGCGCACAGCCGCGGTCATCAGCATCGGCACCGCTACGCTCGCCGCGTTCATTGGTGCCGGCGGTCTGGGTCAGCCGATTGTGACCGGTTTGGCGTTGAACAACAGCACACTCATCATGCAAGGCGCAATCCCGGCAGCCGCGCTGGCGGTTGCCACGGACCTTGCATTCGATGCGCTGGAGCGCCGGCTCGTGCCGGCGCACCTGCGTACATCCTGACTAGCCCGCTAGCTCCACGAGCAACTTGTTCAGGCGACCGACGTAAGCACCGGGGTCCTCCGGCAAACCACCCTCGGCGATTTGTGCCTGACCCAGAATAACTTCGGCCAGATCGTCAAAGCGCGCATCGTCTTTCTCACTATCAAGCCTGGTCAGCAGCGGGTGGGACAAATTCACTTCAAGCGTCGGTTTGCTCTCCGGCACCTCCTGACCTGCGGCCTCAAACATGCGCCGCATTTGCAAGCCCATATCGTCGGCCGCGACGACGAGACATGCTGGTGAATCGACGAGACGCTCACTTTTGCGCACATCGGCCAGACGCTCACCGAAGCGCTTCTTGAGCCGCTCGACCACCTCGGCCGGTGTCTCATCGCTCGCGTCGGTATCTTTGTCCGGCGTCTCGTCTCCGGGCAATTTCAGACCATCACGGCGGATGTCCTGGAAGCTCTTGCCGTCAAACTCCGTGAGTTGACCGATCATCCATTCATCGAGCCGGTCCGTCAGCAGCAGCACCTCGATATCGCGCGCACGCAGGCTCTCCAGATGCGGGCTAGCCTGGGCAGCTGCCAGCGAGTCTGCCGTCAGATAATAGATGTGTTCCTGATCGTCGACCATGCGCTCGACATAGCCGGCAAGCGTCTGGCGCGGCGCCTCAGTCGGTGCCACGGTTGTCGTGAAGCGCAACAAGTTCATCAACTTGTCACGGTTGGCAAAGTCTTCGGCCAAACCTTCCTTGAGCACCTCGCCGAATTCATCCCAGAAACCGTTGTAGGTTTCGACGTCATCCTTGGCCATTTTTTCGAGCATCGACAGCACGCGTTTGGTCAGCGCCGCGCGCATCGCATCGGTAGCTGGCTCAGCCTGCAGCAGCTCGCGCGATACGTTCAACGGCAAATCGCTGGAATCGACAATACCGCGGACAAAGCGCAGGTACAGCGGCAGGAACTGCTCGGCATCGTCCATGATGAACACACGCTGCACATACAGTTTGAGCCCGCGCGGCGCTTCGCGATTCCACAAATCCATCGGCGCACGCTTGGGCAGATACAACAGACTGGTGTATTCACGCTTGCCTTCGACGCGGTTGTGACTCCAGCTCAGCGGCGCTTCGAAATCGTGTGACAGGTGTTTGTAGAATTCCTGGTATTCCTCGTCGCTAATGTCGTTGCGCGAGCGTGTCCATAGCGCCGTTGCGCTGTTGATTGCTTCCGGCTCACCATCACCGTCAGCAGGCGGCATCATGACCGGGAACGCAATATGATCGGAATAGCGCTTGATCAGGTGACTCAGACGAAAACGATCTGCGAACTCTTTCTCGTCCGCTTTCAGCGTCAACGTGATCGTCGTACCGCGTACTGCACGCTCAATCGATTCGAGCGTGTACTCACCGTCGCCGGCGGATTGCCAACGCACCGCTTCGCTGGCCGGAACACCGGCGCGCCGCGTTTCGACAACGACATCGCTTGCGACAATAAATGAGGCGTAAAAACCGACACCAAACTGGCCTATCAGCTGTGCGTCGCTTTTCGCATCTTTGCCAAGTTGACTCATGAATTCAGCTGTACCCGAGCGCGCAATGGTGCCAAGGTTGCTGGCAACTTCGTCTCGCGTCATGCCGATGCCGTTATCGGTGATCGACACGGTGCCCGAATCAGCATCGAAATCCAGCGAAATCTTCAGATCCGGATCATCTTCGAGCAATTCGGGGGCAGCAATCGCCTCAAATCGCAGTTTGTCCAACGCATCAGACGCATTGGAGGTCAGTTCACGTAGAAATATCTCTTTATTGCTGTAAAGAGAGTGAATCATCAGCTGCAGCAGCTGTTTAACCTCCGCCTGGAAGCCGAAGGTTTCTTTTTCTGTCTGGTCCGCCATGTTCGGCTGGCCTCCGCATCATGTACCCGGACGGTATATGGATGCGCAAAGCGCCTTTTCAAGGCATGACCCGCCTAATTGGACGGTGCGGCTAGATTCCGACGGTCAGTGCCAGCGCGCAGACAACGACCGATGCGCGCGCCAACGGCGCCGCACGAAAATGCCACGCGGACAATTTCATGCCTGCCGCGAACCACAAGTCGTCAAGGTTATCCCACCATTGCATTGTCACTTCCATGTGTGAACTTCCTGTTAGTCAGAAAAAGGCGATGCTGCAGCTGCAACATCGTTGTCAGAGCGAATCTCAAACGCGCGCTGCGAGTCATCCTCGGCGACGCTGATGGCCTGTTGAACCCACTCCCACCGTTCGCGGGTATCCGGGTTCTGGAAAGTTGTTTCGGTTGTTTGTTTGCGCGCGTTGCTGGTCATTGTTTGTGCTGCACTCACGTAATGGGAATGTGTTGGATTGGCCGCTCAGTGGATATGTCGGCCGGCGCTTCGTTTGCCGCACCGGTATTCAGGCGGCTGCCGCAATCACTCTTTGTCGTCGATCCAGTGCTTATCGACACCATCCTTCCATTGACGATAGCCTTTCCACGTGTAGATGCTCGGATCGAACGATGCGCGACGGCCGGTCGCTGGCGAACGGCTCAACCAATGGCGAAACACTTGTGCGCCGGTTTCTGGCTCATCCGAATCAGCAGCGGCGTTATCGTCACCGGGCCAATTGAAGTGTTTGTCGTCATGCATGATCGCGCTCTTGTGAAGTGCTTGATGAGGCATAACTGTAGCCACATTTGGGCGCCGGCACGAGGAACTGCTTCACAACGCGAAGTATCGACAAAGCCTATTTTTTCAGTGGTTTAGCGCTGCGTTTTACGTAATAAAGGATTACGGAAAATCATTCAATCACGAAGCGGACTCAACCTTGAAACACGGCTTGTATTCACCGGAGATCTTCATTCGGCGCTGCGCGATGAACGAACGCAGCAAATCATCAAGCAGGCCGCTGATGCGTTTCGATGCGCGTAGTACGAACGGCCCGTGCTCGCGCACCGCCGTTACCGTTTGCTCACGAATGTTGCCGGCGACAATGCCGGAAAATGCGCGCCGCAAATTCGCCGCCAATACATGGTTGGGCAACGTCTCGGACAGATCCAGTGCTGCCATCGACGCATGTGTCGGCTCAAACGGCTGTTGAAAGTCCGGGTCGATGTGCAAACGCCAGTTGAAGTAAAACGCATCACCATCGCGTCTGCGACGCATCTCGACGCGATCCAGACCATCCTGCAGCAGCACGGCTACCTTCGGCGGATCGTCGACCACAATCTGGTAGCGCTGCGTCGCAGCCTCACCCAGTGTCGACGCAATAAAGTGATCGATTTTCTCGAAATAGGCCGCGCTATCTGCCGGACCGGTGAACACCAGCGGAAACTCGCGCCCCGCGTTGTTCGGATGCAGCAAGATGCCCAGCAGATACAGTATCTCTTCGGCAGTGCCGACCCCGCCCGGGAAGACGATGATGCCGTGCGCGGTGCGCACAAATGCTTCCAGCCGCTTTTCCATGTCCGGCATGATGACCAGCTCGTTGACAATCGGGTTAGGCGACTCCGCAGCAATAATGCCGGGTTCGGTAATGCCAACGTAGCGACCCGAGCGCAGGCGTTGCTTGGAATGCCCAATGGTTGCGCCCTTCATCGGACCTTTCATCGCACCGGGCCCACAACCGGTGCAAATCTGCATACGGCGCAACCCCAACTCATAACCGACTTTCTTCGTGTAATCGTATTCAGCGCGGCTTATCGCATGGCCACCCCAGCACACGACCAGATCAACCTCGGTGCGTTTGCTGACTACACCGGCATGGCGCAGGATGTGGAACACGACGTTGGTCAGATGTTCGGGGCGATTGAGATCGAAACGCGCACTGCCGGCAAATTCCGAGTGGTAGAAGACAATATCGCGCAGCACCGAGAACAACAGTTCGCGCGTACCGCGAATCATCTGACCGTCGACGAACGCAGTCTCGGGTGCGTTGGTCAACGCCAGGCGTACACCACGGTCGACCTGCAAGATCTCGATATCAAACCCTTCATACTGGCGCATAAGTTCGGTGGCATCGTCCGTCATCGAACCGCTCGTCAGAACGGCCAGCGCGCAACGCCGTAGCAACGGATAAAGCCCGTTCTCGCTCTTGCTGCGCAACGCCTCTACTTCGAGCTGCGACAGCACCTCCATCGATCCTTCAGGGGCAACTTCAATATTCACGCTGGGTATCTCCGGCAGACCTACGGCAGTATTTCAATGGGGGTACCTGGCGCGGTCATGAGCCAGATGTCGATCATCGCGATGTTGGATACGGCAATACAGCCGTTCGTCCAGTCGTTGCGGGCATAAAATCCGGGTGTGTATTTCGGCACATTAGGTTGCCCGTGAATCATGATCTGGCCACCGGGACTCACACCAAGCGCCTGTGCCTGCTGCCGGTCTGCACTGGACGGGTAGGAAATACGAATCGACAGGAAAAAGGCGCTCTCGGTGTTGCGCTCCTCTAATGAGTAGGCGCCCTCCGGGGTTTTGTTGTCGCCTTCTTTAAACTTGTCGCCTTGCGGTTCAGCGCCCAGGGCAATCGGGAACTCGCGCAGAATGTCGTCGCCCGAGTACAGACGCAGCCACCGTGCCGATTTGTTGACAACGACACGGTCGGCTAACTCGGGCCCGTCAGCGGATGCCCCCGGGGTAGCTGCACAACACACAAGTGCGAATGCAAACCAATAAAGTAACCACAGGTTGTCGGTTCGTCTCAACGATCACTCCGAAAAGTGGCAGCTACAAAAAAGCCGGACGCATAACGTCCGGCAATTGTGTCGCAAATCTGCGCGATTGTCGCGCAACTGCGTATCAGTAATGAACAGCGCGCGGCAGCGTTTTCGCCTGCGCTACCCAATCTGTCACCTGCTTTTCGGAAGGCAGCACACGGACGAGTTTTTTGTCGTCGTTCACTTCCTTCATTTTTGCAGCGAGATTTGCCGCATTGCGGTTTGCAAGCTCAGGCACGGTATCCACGCCGGAACACTCCAGCAGATCCGAGTATTCGCTGCCCACACCTTTAATACGGCACAGATCAGCGCGGTTCACCCATTCGAGAATCTGGTTTTCAGTACAACCCGAATCCGCAGCAATTTTCTTGCGGCCGGCCTTGGTGCCCCCCAGTTCCAACAAGTGTTCCTGACTTCGGCAACCTGCAGCGGTCAGTTTCGCGCCATAAGTCGGGCCGATTCCCTCAACGTCAGTCAGCTTGGTCATCCATCCTCTCCTAATCGATAAGATAACGGCGCCGGACAAACGCCCGCGCCTGTTCGCAATGGTAATCAACCGTGCGCGTGGCGTAAAACCTTACATCGTTAACGATCGTAGCGCTCGCGCGATGCAATGACGTTTCGCCCGACAATCCAGCCAATGGCGGCACCAATACCGCCGGCGAAGATCACGTATACCGGCAAGAACCGGAACAGCAACTCCGGAGTGACCGATTGGCTGGCAATGTTGGACCAGTCATAGACGAACGCCAGGTGCAAATAACAGCTCAAGCCGCAAGCCGGGATCACAAACCCAGCCCAGGCTAACCACCAGTTCGGCTCGGTCGGATGGCGTAGCAACACGAAAACCATACCTAGCCAAGCGCCGATCGGTGCAGCCAAATTGCGACCGACAAAAGCACCGGTCGGGTTACCGCGCACGATGATGACACCGACAGTGAGTAATGCCGCGGTGGCGACAATGAGCACAAGCCGCGCTAACAGACGGGAATTCATAGCGTTCCTAGACATCGCTCACAGAAAAACAGCAGGCGTGAAAGTAGACTGAGATATGTTAACTTACGCAACCACTTGCGCAGTAATGCTGCCGGAAACCCTGAACTGATGAAACGCCTGCCCCAGCTAATAGTTGCACTTGTTATTGTTTGCTCGCAGACAGCGTTCGGCAATGAAAACGTCGTGGGCGCTACCGAGGACGAACGCCTCGGCACGGCACCGCAAGGCACGGGTCTGGGCTTGTTTGCCGGCCAGACCTTCGCCGAGCATGGTCCGATGACATTGCTCGGTGAAACGATTCCGCCAGGCAGCTACCGACAACTGACCTGGTCGGCGACGGAGTTGTTCGAGGGTTTGCCCGTTGACACACCGGTGCTGGTCGTACACGGGCGCCAACCCGGGCCAACGCTGTGCCTGACCGCTGCGGTCCACGGCGATGAGCTCAACGGCATCGAAATCGTGCGCCGCGTGTTGCACGGTTTACAGCCCAGTCGGCTAGGCGGCACCGTCATTGGCGTGCCTATCGTAAATATTCAGGGCTTTCGGCGCGGAACGCGCTATTTGCCGGATCGACGCGACTTAAACCGGCATTTTCCCGGTACAACAACCGGATCAGCGGCGTCGCGCATCGCAAGCTCATTTTTTAATAACATCGTGCTCAATTGCGATGCGTTAATTGATCTGCACACAGGCTCGTTTGAGCGCACCAACCTGCCACAACTGCGTGCCGACTTGTCCGACGACGGCGTCGACGAGCTCGCGCGAGCGTTTGGTGCAACCGTCATCGTCAACAGTCAGCCACGTGCCGGCACGCTGCGCTACGCGGCAACGCTCGCCGGTGTGCCGACCGTCACGCTTGAAGCAGGCGGGCCGGAGGAACTTGAGTCGCTGGAAGTGACCCACGGCGTTAAAGGCATCGAGACACTGATGCACCGGCTGCGCATGGTCAATCATGAGAAACCGTGGACCGAGCGAGAAGAGATTTACTATCGCTCAGCGTGGGTGCGCGCCGATAAGGGCGGCATCCTGATTGCCAACGTGGAATTGGGCAGTCGCGTCACCGAGGGTGATTTGCTGGGCCGGGTTACGGACCCGATC